>DASZFQ010000077.1:0-6366 GCA_035939595.1 Casimicrobiaceae bacterium | reverse complement strand
ATGTCGCCGGGATCGATGCGCATCGCGTAGAAGGGAGGCTTGGCGATCGGCGCGAGACACGGATTTGGCTTGACGTTGACGTCGCCGTAGTAGCGATCGAAATTGTTGCTGCCTTTTCCGAATTCCTTGTCGTCGCCGCTGGCGGCATACTGATTCATCCGCTCAATCGTCGCGCGCAACCCTTTCGCGTCAACCTCGATTTGCGAGGCGAGCGCATCGAGAGTTTCCCCCTTGAAATAAACCGTCCCGGCCCACGTCGCCGGCAGCGATTTGTCGGAACGCACCATGGCCGGCAGCAGCGGTCCGCATGGATACTTGCGGCGGAATTCAGCGTCGAAGATGAGCCACGCCGGCATGTTGGCGTTGCTCTTCTCGTTATCGGCGTACATCGCGTAAACGATCTCGCTGTAAGGTGCGGCCTCGTCGACGAAGCGATTGCCCAGGCGATTGACCATCACGCATCCGGGCAGGTTGCGCTCGACGAACAGTGCTCGCCGCTTCTCCCGGCCCATCACGAATACCGTTGGCGCCCACCACGCATGATCCATCAGAGCCACTTGCGCGCCGACGCCTTGTCCCGCGCGGATCGCGTCGCCGGTGTTGGAGGAGGGAGTTACCGTCCATTCGGCGCGGGTCGGCTTGGGCAGGTACTCGTCGCGCATCGCCTGGTTGTGTTCGAAGCCGCCGGCGGCGAGGATCACGCCGCGTCGCGCCGCGATGCGCACGGTCTTGCCGTTCTGAGTCGCGACAACTCCCACGACGCGGCGCGCATCGGTGACGAGCGATTCCAAAGGGGTGCTGAGCCATAGCGGGATGGCGCGATCGATCATCGAGCGCCTGAGCGATCCGACCAGCGAACTGCCCAGCGTCAGCCGGCGGTCGCGCTTGCTTCGAAAGCGCCACGGCAGATCGAACCAGTACCTCGCCATGCGGCGCATGAAGAGCGCAATCCAGCCGCGATCCTTGCATAAGATGACGCGCGCTTCGCCGGCGGTCATAGCGACCCGTCCGCCGATCAAGGTGCCCGGCTGCGGCGGCCGCATGCGCGCGAATTCATCGCCGAGCCGCGCAGCGTTGAAAGGTAACGGATCCAAGGTGCGATAACCCGGCTTGGCGCCCGGGAGCGCCGGGTAGTAGTCGGAATATTGGGGCATCGCGCGGTACTTAAGACAGGTTTTCTCTTCGAGGTAACTCACCATCCGCGGAGCGTGCTCCAGATAAGCGAGCAAGCGCGCTTCAGCAACCATCCCGCGCGTGGCTGCCCTGAGGTAAGTGAGAGCGTCGTCGTGGCTGTCGTCGGCACGCGCCGCGACGAGCAGATGGTTGCATGGCACCCATACACCGCCGCCGGAGATCGCGCTCGTGCCTCCGTAGAGGTCGCTCTTTTCGATCACTGCGACACTCTGGCCGAGGTCATGTGCTGCAATAGCGGCAGTGAACCCGCCCGCGCCGGAGCCGACTACAACTACGTCGAACTCGTGATCCCAATGCGCATCGCCGGGCGGCGCGACGGCTTTCATCCCATTGCTCATATGAAAAAGTCTGTATTGCCGAGTCCGAGCAGCACGCCGCCATAGTTGCGCCCGAATTTGTCGGGATTGTTGGCGTAATGCATGCGCGCCGCATGGATATCCACGAAAAATCGGCCGATGGGATTGTCGGTATAGAGTCCGTGCCCGCCGCAGGCATGGAACAAGCGGTCAATGTGCTCTGCGCATCGTCCGGCCACCGCGGCGGACTGATAGCGGTAGTGAATCCGATCGTTGACGTCGAGTGACTCGCCGCGCCGGAGAGTCGCCATCATCGCCGCGAAGTTTCGATGCAACGCGAGCTTCATATCGTCGATCGCGAGCGCGGCGTCGGCCACCGCGAGTGCAGCAGCCGGATCCTCGGCGGTGCGTCCCTGGTCGTTGATACTCACGCGCTTGGAGCCGTACTCGCGAAACGCGCTGAGCGCACCTTGCAACGCGCCGATCGACGCGGTCGAGACGGCGCGCACGAATATCTGTCCGAACGGTAGCCGATACAGCGGAGCCTGATTGACGCTCAGGCCCGGACTGGTTCCCGCGAATCCGTCGATCGCGCGATGAGTTCGATACTCTGGGACGAAGGCGCCGTTGATGACGACTTCTTTGCTGCCCGTGCCCTTGAGTCCGACGGTGTGCCAGTTGTCATTGATCTGGGCGTCGGAGCGCGGGACGAGAAAAGTTCGATAATCCGGCGCGCCATTTTTCGACGACACGATACCGCCGAGGAAGAGCCAGTTTGCGTGATCGACGCCGCTCGAAAAACCCCATCGCCCGCTGAATCGAAAACCGCCGTCAACGCGCTCGACCAGTCCTTTGGGCATGTAGCTCGACGCGATCAGCACGGAACTGTCGTTGGCCCAGACGTCCTCCTGCGCGCGGGGATCGAAAAGCGCCAGCTGCCAGTTGTGCACGGCCACCACGCCGTAGACCCATCCGCTCGACATGCATCCTTCGGCGAGCGTCATCTGGATGTCGAAGAAAACGCCGGGGTCGAGTTCGTAGCCGCCGTAGCGTTTGGGCTGGATGACGCGGAATAGCCCGGCTTGCTTGAAGTCAGTGATCGTCTCCCTGGGAATTGAGCGCTGCAGCTCTGCGTGCGCGGCGCGCTCTGCCAGAAGCGGCCCCATCTCACGCGCCCGCGTCAACAGAGACTTCGTGAGTTCAGCCTCGCTGCTCTCGGTGCCGGCTTTCACCTCGTGCAACGCGTCCCCTGATATTCCCACGGACCACCTTATGCGTATTGTGAATCGAACCGATGCGATGGTTGCATCACGGCGCCAAGGGACTCATCGTCCGAAAGGACTATCCTTAACGAAGAGAAGGCTCCGCCACTCAGCCCAGCCAGATCACGCTGCTGAGCAGCACGCGCACAAGGGTAGTCTGTCGAGTCACGCCGATTTTCGAGAATATCGAGCGTAGATGCGCGCGGGCCGTGTTCTTGCGGATGCTGAGTCCATCGGCAGCTTCGTCCAGGGTGAGTCCGTTGGCGAGCGCCAGCGCAAGCGAAGCTTCCGCTGGAGTGAGGTCGAACAATCGGCGCACCATCTCCCGGGAAGCTTCGGACTTACGCTTGGCGTCGCGAATGAAAAGCGCGACCGAAGGGCCTCGCTTGCCTTTCGACCATCCCATATGCGGCAGGCTGCGAATCAGCACACCCAGCTTCCCGCGGGTCGATTTGCGAGTTATCGAAATAGCTTCGACCACCGCAGGCCTGCCGCCAGTTTCACCGTTCAACGCCTGCTTCACGAGCCGCTGCAATTCGCGATTCTCCGCGGGAAGGTCCGCTCGGAGTACACCATTGACGAGGCGCAAACCGTCGCCATCGCGGAGCATCTCGTCGGCGACCGGGTTACTCTTTACGACCGCGCCAGTCTCGTCGAGGGTTACGGTGCCGACCAGCATGCGATCGACTGTGCCCGCATAGAGGCGACGTTCGGAATCTATTAGCTCGAGCTGCGAATGCAGCCGCACCGCGCGCTTGAGATGTGGGAGAACAATCGTGCAGAGCGCCTTGTCATCCTCCGAAAATGGCGGCTCCCGGTGCGGACGGGCGACCCGAAGGCGGCATTCGAGGCCGTCGTCGGTCCGGATGTCGGCGCCAAGGGCGTGAAGAATGTCGAGCGGCTTGAGGAACTGCTTGTAGAACTCGCTTTCGACCCAGTTAGCGTCGCCGATCAGTTCCTGCACGGTGACGACGCGGTCTTGCGGCAAGTCGACGAAGGGATCGAGCGCGTAATAGTACTTGTTGTATTCGGCCTCGCGAGTGATAGGCCAATCACCAGCCGAGTTCACCATCAGCGCCTCGCGGTCAGCCGAGGGCGGCCTCAGCATCAGCGTGACGTAGCTGGCACGCAGGTGACGCCGTAGAAGATCGAGTGCGCTTTTCCATGGAACCGCTTCCAGCGGTCCCTCGTAGATAGTCGCAACCAGTTCACTGAACTCTGCGAGCGACAGTGAAACCGACCGGTGAGGATGCGAGTGGCTCCGCTCCGGCTTGGCCGCCTTGGGCATGCATCTCATCTACGCCAAGGCGTCGATAACTGCTAACCGCGATGCGCGCCGGGGCGGGCGTGAAACGGGCGCGTATAACCGCATTCGGACCGCTGCGCGCGGGGCGGCAGGGGTGACCCCTGCACCCAGTGTCCATTCCCGAACCCAGCGCAAAACCCGCGGACGGTATTTTGCTCTTGGCCTGTCTGAAAGATTTATTCAAGAAGACGCGCTGCCGTGTTTTCGTCTTTTTTCGGTCGAGGTCCTGCCCTGCTTTGCGACGGGGCAGGCTAGTCTTCGAATACGTGATGCGGGAATGGCGGGTCGGGCACGCCGGTGTTCAGCTCGACCACCTGGCGCTTGAGTACTTCCTCGGGGACTTCGACCGCATCCTGGTAAAATTGCCGATACCATTTACGCAGTTTATAAATAGGACCGTCGCCGGCGCATAATAGCGGATTGTCGATTCGGACCTTGTTATCCCAGATTGCGACGTCCTGGTAGAAGCCCTGCTGAATGCCCTTGATGTAGGCGTCGACAATCTGACGAGACATCTCCTCGCTCAGACCTTCCATTTTTCGCACGATCATGCCGAAGCGAAGATCGAAGCACTTAAGATGAATGGGAACGTGACAGTTGAGCAGGATCGAATCGATCGGAAAACCGCCCATCTCGCCTTTCATCTCGGTGATTTGATATGCGGGCCCGAAGTAGGTCGCGCAGGTTGCGAGGCTGCCCTGATTTCCCTGGCTCCCTTTGCCGATCATTATCTGGGTGGCCTTGTGACCCTGGAATATGTTGGCGAAGTAATCGACCGGAGCACCATGCACGACCGGGAAGTGGGCCATGTCGGCGACGTTATCGATCAGCTCACGGCAGTTGGTGTTGATGGTCCACTTCTCGATTACCCAGTCGCTCCATTCGTCGGAGAAGCAGGCGTCGATTCGCGGGATCGAGACCTCGGCCGGCGGCGGGCTGTCTTCAGGATCATTCCAGACGAACAGCAGCTTGTTCTGCTCGCAAGTCGGCCATGCCTTCACGCGCGCCTTGGGCGGGATACGTTCGCAGTAAGGAATATTGTTGCACTTGCCGTCGGCACCCCAGCTCCAGGCATGGAACGGACACACTACTGAATTGCCGCGCACTTTGCCGTGGCTGAGATCGGCACCCATGTGCGGGCAGTAACTGTCGAGAACATGTACTTGTGCATCCTCGCCGAGATAAGCGACCAGGCGGCTGCCGAAAGCGTTAACGGTGTGCGGATTGCCGTCCTTGTAGTCTCCGGCGAGGCCAAGACAATGCCATCCGCGAGCGTAGCGATCTGCAATTGGGGATGCTTCAATCAGATGCGTCAGCGCCATGGCTTCGCCCTCCGCCGATTAACCGTCGTCCATGCTGGCAATCCGAGCCACATGCGGCATCGTCTTTTTGGACGATAGCGATCATGCTGTTTTTCCGTGATTGTAGACTCCCCAAGCGTCCTACGGAGATAGGAGGAAACCTGCGATGCCCTCAGTGACAGGCGGCTGCGCGTGCGGTGCGGTTAGATACGAATGCTCGGCAGATCCGACCATGGCGGCCAACTGCTATTGCAGAGACTGCCAGCACTCGACCGGTACCGCGATGGCCTCGGTGCTGCTGGTTCCGAAGGCGGCGCTGAAACTCACAGGAGAGCTGAAGCAATACGAAGTCACGGGCGACAGCGGGAACAAGGTCAGCCGCGGATTTTGCCCGAACTGCGGATCGCCGATTCTATCTTTGCTCCCAGCGATGGTGGACTTCGTCGCGTTGAAGGCGGGCAGCCTCGACGATCCGGCGCAGTTCAAACCGATCATGCAGGTATTCATGAAGAGCGCGCCGCCGTGGGCTCCGGTCCGCGACGATCTGCCGAAGTTCGACAAGCAACCCGGCTGAAACTGCGAAAAACGTAACACGACGGCGCGTTGAACTCCGCCGTTCTTATCCCTCTCGACCGCAACGATCGCTTGGCGTCCCAAAAATAGGCTGGATCGTCTGTTTATCGTGAACTGTGGAAACTCCAAGGCTCATGAGACCAACGTGTTATCCGCATGCGCTGAGGAAATTTCGCCGCGTGGAAGGCGTCGCTCGCCGATGGTTCTTGCCGATGCGCGGGCTAATCAGACTTGCCTGCGTGGAACGAGCGCGTCACACCGCAACCCACCCGCCATCTACCGCGATTGTCTGCCCGGTAACAAAGCTGCTTGCATCACTGGCGAGGAATAACAGCACGCCGTCAAGTTCGTGCTCCTCCCCGGTACGGCCCATCGGCGTGTTTCGGCGCATCCACTTGACACTCCGCTCGTCAGCGAACATCTGATCGGTCATT
>DASZFQ010000076.1:0-1851 GCA_035939595.1 Casimicrobiaceae bacterium | reverse complement strand
AGTCGTAAGGAGATCTGGTAGCACGTCCGGGTAGAATGGCGTGACCTCATGCGCCAATTCCTCCGCGCTGTGCTCGGCGATCCAATTAAGCGTGCGCCGCGTTGCGCGGACCATGGCGGCGAACGCCACACGGTTGCGGCGGATGCTGTCACGCGTCGTCAGGAACGTCGTATAGACGGTTGGCCCGCGGTTGCTCGCGGCATAGAGGATATCGCCGGCGCCCGCCCGCAGGGCCATCGACACGTACGGCTCGAACATCTGCACCACGTCGACTTCGCCTTTGCGCAACGCCGTTAGATTGTCGTCCATGGTGCGATCTACGACACGATTAATGCGCCCCGGATCGATGCCCCGCTCGCGCAGGTCGTGCTGCAGGCAGAGCCATGGGGTCGGCACTTCCGACACGGTCGCAACCTTGAGCCCTGGCAGATCAGCCAAATTGAAGCCGGAACGCTCGCACTTGCCGACCAGAAAGAACGGATCGCGTGCGGCAACCTCGCAGAAACAGACAAGCGGCGAGGCTGGATCGAGGTCGCGCGCTTTCATCACCCGCATCGGCCCACCCCACGAAATGTCGATCGATCCATCGAGTAGACCGGCGGCAGCGGAGGCCGGTGCCGGAGAGTTGAACAAATCTACGACGATACCCTCGCCGGCATAGAAACCGAGCACGTGCGTGGCGTAGAATGGCGCATAAAACAAAGCACGAAAGTTTTCCGCGAGCCTGATCCGCATCGTGGTAATCTAGTCCATCGACACGCCGGTCGTGTCAATCTCCGCGAATTTTTGCAAATAGTTCGGTGAGCGACAATCGGGCGCGACCAGATCAGCGCCGATCTCTTGAATGCGCACCTGGATGACTGGGGTGCCTATGGTCGCGACAGTGGCAGAGTTGAGTTTTGGGACGAGCGCCGCGGACGTACCGTGGGGCAACGACAAGGCCAACCAGTTTGACGCCGAGAACTTAGTCAACGCTGTTCGTGTGCGGATGCCAGACCCAGCAGCGTTTCTCAGCGCGTCGCCCTGAGGCCTCACTTCTGCGCCGCTGCCTTGAGGATCGGCGTTAATCGCGCAATCTCGCTTCTGACCAGCGCGTCGAGCGGTGCAGGACCACGCCGGCTCTTCTCGGCGATCGTGGCGCCGAGTTCGGCGAACCGCTTGGTCGCCACCGGATCGTCCAGCGTCTGGTTGAGGGCCGCGGCAAGCACGTCGACGACTGACTGGGGTGTGCCTTTGGGGGCGAACAGTGCGAAGAACGGCGCGATGTTGAACTGCGGCAGGCCCTCTTCAGCCGCGGTCGGCACGTCTGCCAGGAGCGGATGGCGCGCTGCAGCGGCGATCGCGAGTGCATGCACATTGCCGGCGCCGATCTGGGCCAACTGGCCGATGATCGGATCGCAAAAGTAGTCGACCTGGCCCGCCACGAGCGCATTCGTCGCCGGCGCGCTGCCCGTGAACGGCACGAGGGTCGGCTTGATACCGATCGCCGTGTTGAGGAGAAGACAGCCGACATAGGACACCGAGCCGACGCCGGCATGGGCCATGTTGAGCTTCGACTGGTTAGCTTTCGCATAAGCGACGAAATCCTTCAGCGTCCGGGCTGGAAAGTCCTTGCGCGTCACCAGCACTTCGGGAAACTCGGCGATAAGGCCGATCGGCGCGAAGTCTTCGGCGGGATCGTAGGCGAGGTCGGGGTAAAGCGCTGGCGCTGCTGCATGCGTGCCCATGTGGCCGATGATCAGCGTGTAACCATCAGGCGTCGCGCGCGCGGCACGCGTCGCTCCGATCGTGCCGCCAGCGCCGTTGACGTTCTCAATTATGAACTGTTGGCCGAGCCGTTTGGCGAGCTGC
>DASZFQ010000075.1:0-2620 GCA_035939595.1 Casimicrobiaceae bacterium | reverse complement strand
GACGCGGTCGCCGAGGCCTATGCGATGGTGTTCTTGGTGGAGTCGGGCTTCGCCCAGCAAACGGACGTGGCGCGGGCGTTCGAGCGGTCGGTGCGCACTATTCGGCGCTACCAAGAGCGCTATGGCGACGGCGGGATGGCGACGCTCGGTCGAGAGGAAGGGTGGCGTCGCGGGAGACGACGTATCTCCGGGAAACGCCTGCGCAGCATCGAGATGCTGAAGAGCCAGGGGATGAGCAACCGCGCGATCGCGCACCGGCTGGGCGTCACCGAGAACGCCATCCGCAAGCTGATCGGACCTTCGAAGCCCGCCACCGACGCGCAGCTCGCGTTGGCTGGCGTCCAGACCGCGGCAGGGAAGCCTGCGGAGAGTGGCGTGCCGTCTGCCACGCCGAGCAGCGAGAATGCTGATCGCACCACTCCGCCGACAAACGACCACGCAGGTGACTGCAATCCCGCGGCTGAGGCTGCGGACGACGATGATCCTGTACCGATGAGCCTCGACCGCGACGCGAGCGATCGGACGCTTGATCGGCAGCTCGCGTGTCTGGGGCTGCTCGATGATGCCGCACCGCTATTCCGCGAGGGGTCCGCGGTTCCCGGTGTCGGTGTCCTGTTGGCTCTGCCGTGTCTGGTCGAGAGCGGGCTGTTTCGGATTTGCCGCAAGCTCTACGGTGAGATCGGTCCGGCCTTCTATGGCCTGCGCACGACGTTGCTGACGCTCCTGCTCATGGCGCTGCTACGGATCAAGCGGCCCGAGCATCTGAAGGAACGCGACCCTGCCGCGTTCGGCAGGCTGCTCGGGCTCGACCGCGCGCCGGAAGTGAAGACGCTGCGGCGCCGGCTCACTCGCCTCGCCGCGCATCATTGCGCCGAGCAGCTGGGCGCAGAGCTTGCGCGTATGCGTGTCGATCAGCGCGGACATCTCATGGGGTTCTTGTACGTTGATGGCCATGTGCGCGCTTATCATGGCCAACGCCCTATCTCATCAAATGCTTACGTGGCGCGTCGACATCTGGCCATGCCCGCCAGCACCGACTACTGGATCAACGATAGCTCCGGCGACCCATTGCTGGTGATTACCGGAGAGATCGATGCTGCTTTGACCAAGGCTCTGCCCCGGCTACTTCGCGAGGTGCGGGAGGTGGTTGGCGAGCGAAAGGTCACCATTGTCTTCGACCGCGGCGGATGGAGCCCGAAATTGTTCGCCACGATGATCAAGAGCGGCTTCGACGTGCTCACCTATCGCAAGGGCCGGTGCCGTCGCATCAATGAGCGGCGCTTCGTCCGCCGTCGCGCCGTGCTCGACGGATGCGCGGTTGACTATCTTCTGTACGATGAGCCCGTGCGCTTGCTCAAAGGCAAGCTGCGCTTGCGGCAAGTCACCCGCTTGTGCGACGGCGGCCATCAGACGACGGTGATCACGAGCCGATGGGACATGCGTGACATCGAGATCGCCTATCGCATGTTCGAGCGCTGGCGGCAGGAGAACTTCTTCAAGTACATGCGAGAAGAGTTCCTGCTCGATGCGCTCGTCGATTACCAGATCGAGCCGGAGGACCCAACCCACACCATCCCCAATCCGCAGCGCCGCGCTTTGGACAAGGAGATCCGTGCGGCCCGCGCCGACCTGGCGAGTCTCGAACGCGAATTCGGTGCCGCCGCCGCGAACAATGCTGAACAGCGCCGGCCGACCATGCGGGGCTTCAAGATCGCCCATGGCAGGCTCGGCAACCAGCTGCGCAGCGCCCGCGCGCGCGTGAGCCGGCTCTTTGACCAGCGCCGCAAGGTTCCCAAGCGTGTCGAAGTCCGCGAACTGAACGAGCGAACCGTGGTCAAGCTCGCCACCGAACGCAAGCATCTGACCGACATCATCAAGATGGTGGCCTATCAGGCCGAGAGCGATCTGATTGCGCTACTGCGGCCTCACTACGCCCGCGTCGATCAAGAGGGGCGAACCCTACTGCATGAGCTGTTTGCAACTGCAGGCGACATCCGCGTCTCCGATAGCGCGCTCAATATCACCTTGGCTCCGCTCAGCTCGCCGCATCGAACGCACGCCGCCAAGGCGCTCTGCGAGATCCTCGACAAGACGGCGACAATCTTCCCCGGCTCTCGCCTGCGGATCCGCTTCGCTATGCGCCCGCCGCGGCGCATCGGCCTTGCTTTCCCCGACTCTCCGGTTGAGCGCGGCACCGCCACGCCAGGTACCCCGGCGCCCTGATTGGCGACGAGACCGGACATTGTTGCGCTACCCTATGTCAGGAGGTCTGAATTTAGTGCACTCGCCGCTAGGTTGTCACTGCGTCAAGATGTACCACACGAGATCGCTGTTTGTGAGCAAGGACGGCAATGGCAGTATCTGGCGTATCACTTACGGCGATTCCGCCAAGTGGCCTGAAGGCGCGCGCCATAGAGTTTCCTGGGATCTGCTTTTTCCTGGAGAACGTTCGATCCCAGTTCCTCTCCCTCCGCCATTTGCCCGCCGATTGTCCTCTATCGCTCGCTGGCGCCGCCGATAACCGCCGATCGCCGCACGACCACCAGGCCGCATTGCGCACTGTCGGTCTACGCTATAACCCGATACTTGGTAGCCCCCCTTACACGATGATCGCCAAGAT
>DASZFQ010000074.1:0-3347 GCA_035939595.1 Casimicrobiaceae bacterium | reverse complement strand
ATCCGGGGAAGCTGCTCCCGCATTCCGCTTCGCTCCATGCGGGCTACATAGCCCCGACCAGCGGCGGCAGCTCGGCCAAGGTCCTGACTTCGCAATCCGGGCTGCCCGGCAGCCGTTCGCGGCGCTGGCCGTAGCGGTTGCACCACACGACGCGCATGCCGAAAGCGGACGCCGCGTAGGCGTCCCAGGCATTGGACGACTGGAACGAGATCGCCGACGCGGGCACGCCGAGCCGGTCGACCGCGAGCTGGTAGACCTTGGGGTGCGTCTTGTACACGCCGACCGCGTCGACCGAGAGCACCGCGTCGAGCATGTTGCTCAGGTCATTCCCCGCGACGATCGCGTCGAGCATTTTCGGCGAGCCGTTCGACAGGATCGCGGTGCGCAGCCCGGCCTGCTTCAAGCGGCGGAGGGTATCCGCCACTTCCGGAAAAGGTTCGAGCGTCAGGTAGAGCGTCATCAGCCGGTCGCGCAGTCCCGGCCGATCGATGCCCAGGGTTTCCAGCGTAAAATCGAGGGCGTCGCCGGTCACCTGCCAAAAATCCACATAACGGCCGGCGAGCGAGCGCAACCACGTGTACTGCAGCTGCTTGTCGCGCCACAGGGCGGTGAGCCTGTCGGCGTCCGCGCCCAGCACGTCGCGGCAGCCGCGCGCCGCGGCCGCGAAATCGAACAGCGTCCCATAGGCGTCGAACACGCAGGCCTTGATTCCGGCGAGCGAAGCGTTCGTCATGTCGATCGTCCGTCCGTTGCGACCATGGCCTTGCTACCGAAGCGCGCGCGTCGGCGCCAGCTTGCGCCGGTTGCTCCGCGGCCGCCGGGTCGTCACAATCGTATTCAGTCCACGCGGGAACCGCGATATCGTCGGCGGCGACGGTCGGTCATGAATCCGACCGAATACGCCTGCCATATCGCGGACAACCCGGCCCCATCCCACTTGGAGAAAATCGAATGCGCTTGTGCCCGATAGTATCGATCATCGCTGTCGCCTGTGCGCTTGCCGTGCCGGCGAGCGCCGCGGTGAAGAAGGTGCCCTATCCCGAGGTCAAGATCGAAATCTCCGAGGCCTACAAGACCGACGCCGCCTTCGACGCCATGCGCAAGAAGCTGAGCGATGCGGTCGCCAAGAAGAACGCTCAGGCGCTGTTCGCGCTTGTCGCTCCGACCTTCGTGTGGACGTTCCAGGGCGGCCCGACCGACCAATTCGACATGGGGCGCGACGCACTGCACAACTTCAAGGTCGTGTTCGGCTTCCGCCCGCAAGGCGCGAATGCGGACGGTCCGGTCGAGAACGGCCCGTTCTGGGACGCGCTGGCGGCGTTCGCAAGCGACGGCACGTATTATCAGGACACGGAGGCCGGCAATCTGGTGTGCGGCCCAATCAGCGCCAGCGCGGCGGACGACGACGTGATGGAGCAGGCGCGCAAGAAGATCGAGTCGGGCGACGAGGCGGCCGACTGGTACTTCACCCTCGCACCGACCGCCGTCGCCAAGGCACCGGGCGACACCGGCCCGCCGCTCGCGAAGGTCGGCACCGTGGCGCTGCCCGCGCTCAGCGTTTATCCGCCGGTCCAGGAGGGCAAACCCGCCGTGCCGGCGACCCACCTCGAGGTGCTGCTGCCGAACGGAAAGAGCGGTTGGGTGCCGGCGAGCGCGGTGCGGCCGTTCGATTCCGAGCGGCTGTGCTACGCCAAGACGGCGAGCGGCGAGTGGAAGATCTCGGCCTACGATCAGATCGAATAGCGGGCAAGCGACAAGCCGGCAGAGCCGGCGCCGCGCTCGCTCGATTCAGTGTGCCGTGGGTTTTGCTTCGGCGGCGTCGCCCTCCGCCGGCGCGGCGATGACTTCGGCCTGCTGCGCCAGCATGGTCCACGCCTGCGCCATCAACAGGAACAGCGATTTGCGTTGCGGCCCCTTTGCCTGTTCCGCTAGGCGCAGGCAATCCATCGCATCGTTGCGCATTTCGATTGGGCTACGCATGTGTCACTCCGCTCTGGCACAATGCCCGAGCGAACAGCATCGCCGCAAAGTATGGCGCCAATCGGCCCGAACCGGGGTCAGCAATAAGGCGTGGCGCGCGCGAGTGGCGTCAAGCAACCGCCGCGGCATCGCGGCGCGCCCCCAGCGCCACCATGATGAGCGCGGTCCCTCCGAACACCAGGTCGATGCCGACCAGAAGGCCGAGCGCCCAGGCGGCGGTCCCCGGCAGCCCGGCCCAGATGATGCCGGCGATGACGAGATCGACGATCCCGCTCACCAGGATCCAGCCCCAGCGGCCCACCAGCTGACTTCGATGCTCGATCGCCAGAATGATCGAGAGAACGCCGTCGATCAGGAAGAACGCGATCAGCACGAAGGTGAGCGACAACACGCCGAGGACCGGCGACCACAGCAGGAGCCCGCCGGCGACGAGCGCGATCACGGCCGAGAGCAGCGACCACCAGAACCCCGGCGCATGGCGGGCCCAGAAAGTCATGACCAGTCCGGCAATGCCGCTGATGAGGAAGAGCCAGCCGATCAGGATGGTGACGGCGAGGGTCGCGATCGGCGGCACGATGATGGCAAGCACGCCGAGCACCACCAGGATGATGCCTTCGGCCAGGAACAGGCGCCAGTGTTCGTGCAGCGTTCGGCCGAGCGCTGCGGCAACGTCTTGCGGATTCGGGGTTATCGTCGACATGGTCCTATCCTCGATGTCCTCGACGGTGTAATGGTAATGCGCAGCTTAGCACTCCGTTCCCTCATTGCGAGCGAAGCGAATTGGCTGTCGCGAATTACGTGAAGTGACGCAGGAACCAGGCGAGCGTCTCCTCGGGCGCTTCCTCGGGGACGTAGTGGCCGCAAGCGATCGGGCCGCCGGTGACGTCGGCGCCGTAGTCGCGCCAGACCTTGAGCACATCGTCATAGACCGTGCCGGTGTGGCTCTTGGCGCCCCACACGACCAGCAGCGGGCAACTCACCTTGTTGCCGGCGCGCCAGTCGGCGTCGTCCATGTCGAAATCGCAGGTGGCGCAGGCGCGGTAGTCTTCGCACGAGCCGCGGATCGTTTTCCAGGTGAAGCAGCGCACGTATTCGGCAAACGCGCGCGGGTCCATGAAGCCGAGGCCGACGCCGGGCTTCGACAGCTTCTTCTCCATGTACCATTCGGGCGGCACCGACGACATCATGCGTTCGGGAAAGTCGTAGGGCTGCGCCATGAACAGCCAGTGCCACGACTTCATCGCCCATTGCTTGGACGCGTGCGTCCAGATGTGATGGCTCGGCAGAATGTCGACGCAGGCGGCCTTGAGCACGCGGGCGGGATGATCGAGCGCCATCCGGTGCGCGGTGCGCGCGCCGCGGTCATG
>DASZFQ010000073.1:0-8685 GCA_035939595.1 Casimicrobiaceae bacterium | reverse complement strand
GCGACGAGTTGTTGATTGTCGATAGCGTCCTGCGCGAAGGCAGCGAACTGTCCGCTGAAGGCGTTGTGGATGGCGTACGGACGCGCATAAAGCGCGGCATAGTGGTCGCGCGTCTGCTCGTCGATGCGAGACGGGTTGGCTGAAAGCTCGTTGTAGAAGCGGTCGAGCAAGATTCGCTCGCGTCCCGCTACCAGCCGCTCGGTGTCGGGGCCGCGGAAGTTGAAGTGCCAAACCTTCGGGCTTTTCAACTGGTCGTCCCAGTGGCCGATCCCCGGCAGTGGAGCGTCCATCACGACCCATTTTGTCACGCGCTGCGGAAACAGCGCCGCAACCGCGTAGCCCACCATGTTACCGATGTCGTGGGTGACGAGGGCGAGTTGCTGGAACCCAAGTTGATCCAGAATGGCGGCGAGATCCCGAGCCTGCGCGACCTTTTCGTAACCGTCTTCGGGATGGGACGACAGGCCCATGCCGCGTAAGTCGGGAACGATGACAGCGTGGTCTTTGACGAGCGCATCGGCGAGAGGCACCCACATATCGCCGGTGTCGCCGAAGCCATGAAGAAGCAGGACGGCCGGTCCTTTGCCGCCGAGGCGAACGTATTGAGTGCCGCCAGTCACCGCCATCTGCTTTGCACCGAACGCCTCAGGCCAAGAGCCAACAGTCATGATGATCCCCTTGCTCAGTGTCGCCGCCGCGAACTGCCGGTGGTCTTACGAATGATACCCTATGTACGGGCCGGGTTCGCCGGATTGCCAAGCTCGGCTATCCTAGCGGAACTCGACGTCGCCTTCGGGTCATTAGCGGACACGCCGAAATGTGGCCCCTATGTCCGCTTACGATGCAAGAACGGACATACCTCGGACTTCCCGGGCATGTCCGCTAATGACCCATCTCGGACATCGGGTTCGCGGGATTGTCGGAATGACGCGCGCTTTCCCGCGGCACCGGAGTGCCTTCCTTGCGGTCGAACACCTCATCGGCGACGAATGGGTGGGCGCATGGAGCGGCCAAGCTTGGCCAACGTAAGGAGAGGCTAAATTTATTTACGCATTCTGCTGAGCCAAAACGACAGCAAAAAAGTGGCATACCTAATTTCTCACTGAAAGTGGATATCGGAATATTGAGCAAAAGAGGTTGGCGGCAACTGGAGCCCTGGTATCAGCGACGATGATATGAGCGACGACGACGCGAGAGCTTTCAGGTCGCGTTCACCCGTTGCGCCGGCGCAGCCGTTCCGCGGTGATGAACAGCAACGGAATGATGAAGATGCCGAAAATCGACGCCGCAATCATGCCGCCGAACACCGGCGTCCCCACCGCGTGGCGGGTGAGGGCGCCCGCGCCCTGGGCAATGACCAGGGGAAACAATCCGAAGATGAAGGCGAAGCTCGTCATGATCACCGGGCGGAACCGCAAGTGCGCCGCTTCGATCGCGGCGGCGGTGATGTCCTTGCCCAGCGCGCGCTGCTCGACCGCGAAAGCGACGATCAGAATTCCGTTCTTGGCGGCAAGCGCGATCAGGACGACCAAACCGATCTGCGCATAGACGTCGAAGCTCAGCCCGGCGAGCGCCACGGCGATGATGGCGCCGAGCACGCCGACGCTGACCGACAGCAGGGCCGGAATTGGGATGTTCCAGCTCTCGTAGAGCGCGACCAGGAACAAATAGGCAAACAGCACCGACAGGCCGAGCACGATGCCGGCCCGCCCGCCCGCCGCCTTCTCCTGCAGCGCGGTGCCGGTCCATTCGAAACTGTAGCCGGTCGGAAGGGTCGCGCCCGAGGCGCGTTCCATGGCGGCGAGCGCCTGGCCGGAACTGTAGCCGGGCTTGGGCGCGCCGTTGACGATGGCGGCGCGATATCCGTTGTAACGCACCACCGTCTGCGGCCCTTGCACGAGCTTGATTTGGGCGAGCGCGGGCAATGGAACCAACCCGCCGCCGGCGTTGCGCACGTAGATCTTCTCGATGTCGTCGGTGGAATCGCGAAACGGCGTGTCGGCCTGCACGTTGACCTGCCAGGTGCGGCCGAAAACGTTGAAGTCGTTGATGTAGTAGGTGCCCAGCGTCGATTGCAGCGCGTTGAAAATATCGCTGATCTTCACCCCCAGCACCTGCGCCTTGTCGCGATCGATGTCGAGGTAGATCTGCGGCGTGTCGGCGGCATAGGTGCTGAACACCCCGGCAAGCTCGGGCTGCTCATTGGCCGACACCACGAGGGCGCGGAGCACGGCGGCGACGTCGGTCGGCGGCTGGCCCTGCAGCGCTTCGAGCGCGTACTGGAACCCGCCGGTGCTGCCCAGGCCGAGGATGGGCGGAAGGTTGAAGGGAAACGCGACGGCGCCCTGGATCGCCGCCATCTGCGGCCGCAGCCGGGCGATGATCGCGCCGGCGCTCTGCGCCGGATCGGTGCGCTGCTCGTACGGCTTGAGCCGGATGACGAAAAACGCCTGGTTCGACGAGGCGACGTAGTCGATGAAATTCAGCCCGACCACGGAGAGGATGCCCTCGACGCCCGGGACCGGCAGGACCAGGTCTTCGACCTGGTTGACCACCCCTTCGGTGCGGTTGACCGAGGCGCCCTCCGGCAGCCGCAGCGCCGCGAAGATCGCGCCCTGGTCCTCGTCGGGCAGGAAGCTCTGCGGCGTGATGCGGAACAAGAGCACCGAGGCCGCGAGCACGCCGGCCACGACCATGACGCCGACGGTCGCGACCCGCGCCAGCCGCCGGACGATCGCGACATAACCGTCGCGCGCCCCGTCGATCGCGCCCAGCACGTAGCGCATCGGCCCGCGGCTCCTCTCGCCGCGCTTGAGCAGCACGCCGCACAGCGCCGGACTTAACGTCAGCGCGTTGACCGCCGAGATCACCATCGAGACCGAGACCGCCACCGCGAACTGGCGGAACAGCTGGCCGCTGATACCCGGGATGAAGGCCACCGGCACGAACACCGACAATAGGACCAGCGTGATGGCGAGGATCGGGCCGGTAATCTCGGCCATCGCCTTCTTGCAGGCCTCCGGCACCGACAAGGCGGGCTCTTCCTCGATCACCCGCTCGATGTTCTCGACCACGACGATGGCGTCGTCGACGACGATGCCGATGGCGAGCACGAGCGCCAGCAACGAAATAGTGTTGGCCGAATATCCGATGACCTGCAGCACGGCAAAGGTGCCGATGATGGATACCGGCACGGCCACCAGCGGGATCAGCGTCGTGCGCAGCTTGCCGAGAAAAAGAAAGACCACGACCGCCACCAGCAGGATGGCGATGACGAGCGTGCGCGCGACTTCGACGATGGTCGCGGTGACGAAGACGGTGGAATCGTAGAACACGGTATAGGCGAGGTCGGCAGGGAAGCGCGTCGCCAGCGTCGCCATGGTTTCTCGGACTTGCCGGGTGATGTCGACCGCGTTCGACCCGGGCGACTGGTAGATGCCGATCGCGGCGGCCGGCGCGCGGTTGAAGCGACTGTAGCGATCCTGCGATCGGGCTGCCAATTCGACCCGGGCGACGTCCTTTATCCGCACCACCGAGCCGTCCGGATTGGCGCGCAAGACGATGGCGGCAAATTCGTCCGCGCTGGTGAGCCGGCCCTTGGTCTTGATATTGATCTGGACCTGCTGCTCGGGGGCGATCGGCGCGGCGCCGACGCGGCCGAGCGCAGCCTGCACGTTCTGGCTCTGCACCGCGGCGATAACATCGTTCGGCGTCAGACTGAGCTCGGTCAGGCGGTCGGGGTCGAGCCAGATGCGCAACGAATAGTCGAGCGGCCCGAACAAGTTGACCTGGCCGACGCCCTTGATCCGGGCCAGCGGGTCGATGACGTTGATGATGGCGTAGTTGCTCAGGTAGATGGCGTCGAAGGTGTTCTTTGGGGAATAGATGTTGATGACCTGAAGCAGCGCGGCGGATTTCTTGCGCACCGACAGCCCGACCCGCTGCACCTCATCGGGCAGCTGCGGGATGGCGAGGCTGGCGCGGTTCTGCACGTTGACGGTGTCGATGTCCGGATCGGTGCCCAGCGCGAAGGTCACGTTGAGGGTATAGCTGCCGTCCGAGCCGCTGGCGGACTGATAATAAAGCGCATTGTCGACGCCGTTGATCTGCTGCTCGATCGGCTGGCCCACCGTGGTCTCGACCCCTTCGGAATCGGCGCCGGGGTAATTCGCAATCAGCTGGACCTGCGGCGGCACGATGTCCGGGAACTGGGCGATCGGGATCGCCGTGATGGCAATGAGGCCGGCCAGCGTGACGACGATCGCGATGACGACCGCAAACCTCGGCCGGTCGATGAAAATGGCGGAAAACATCGGTCGTCAGTTTGCCGACAGGACGGTCGCCGCCACGACCTGACCGGGCCGCACCTTCTGGATGCCCTCGACGATGACCAGCTCGCCCTCCTTGAGGCCGTCCGTCACCACCACGTCCCGGCCCTGCTCCACTCCGGTCGTCACCCGCCGCTGCTCGACCTTTTTCGCCGCGTCGACCACCAGGACAAAACGGCCGGCCTGGTCGAGCTGCACGGCGGCTTGAGGAACCACGAGCGCCGACTGCGGCGCCCCCCGTTCCGCGATGACGCCAACGACGCCGCCCGGGATCAAAATCCCGTCCGGATTCGGCAGCGTCGCGCGCACCGTCACCGTGTCGGTGAGGGCGTCGACCTGGACATCGGTGAAATTGGTGAGGCCGGGCTGCGGATACTCGCTGCCATTGGCCAGCCTGACACGGATGGTCACGCGCGGATCCTTGCTGGCCGACGCCGCCACCCTGCTTTTGTAGGCGAGAAAGTTGCGCTCGCTTACCTGAAAGGTCACGTAGATCGGATCCTGGCTGACGATCGTTGCCAGCGTGCCGGACGACGGCTGCACCAGGTTGCCCTTTGTGAAAGCTGCAAGCCCGATCCGGCCGTCGATCGGCGAGCGGATTTCGGTGTAGCCGAGATTGATTTGCGCCTGCTCCAGCAGCGCCTGCGCCTGAAGAATATCGGCCTGCGCGGCATCCTCGTCGGCGGTGCGCTGGTCGACCGTGGACTGCGGGGTGTCATGGTTTTTGGCCAGCTCCTGGGCGCGCTGCAGCTGCACTTTGGCGTTGACCTCGGTCGCCTTGGCCTTGGCGAGATTTGCCTTCTGCTGGTCGACCGCGGCCTTGTAGGTGTCCTGCTCGATGCGGAACAGGAGGTCGCCGGTCTTGACCTGTTGCCCCTCGGTGAAGTTGCGCTCCTCGATGAAGCCGACGATCCGGGCGACGACGTTGACCTTGTCGATTGCCACCACGCGGCCGATGAAGTCGCCGGTCGCCGTCACCTGGCGGCTCACCACCGGCCGCACGGACACCGCCGGCGGCGGGGCGGTTTGCGCCATGGCGGCGCCGGCGCAGACGATCGCAACGAACGCGCCGATCGCGCCCGCCTGGGAAGAGTTGCTGCGAGGAGGCATTGAAACCGGCATTCCCCGGATGACTCTCGAACCAAATCTTTGCGCTTTTCCCGCGTTTTAGCAAGGCAGGCGGGCGGCGCTGACGGCTGCCGTCACCCAGGGCCGCACGGGCGTGTGCTCGCTCTGACTTTCGGGCCGGACTTTGTGCATTGGCGGCGGTCCGGTGAATCGTGGCCGCGCGTCTGGCCGGGCAGGCGGTTGTTCTTTTTGCGGAAGGCGCCGGCGGCGGTGGCGGCGTGGCCGCTCATTCGTCTCGATGCTGGCTGGCTAGCTCGGGAGCCGGCGCACAGTCTCTGCGAGGAGGTCGAGGAGCGCGCGCACCGCGGGAATCATTCCGCGCCGCGACGGGAAAACCGCGTGCATGACACCCACGTGAGCCTTCAGCGACGGCAGCAGTCGGACGAGCGTGCCGCCCTCCAAATCGTTCGCAACGGCGAGACGTGGGATAAGGAGCGCACCAATCCCTTGCAGCGCCGCGCGCCTCAGGGTGAAGAAATCGTCCGTGCACAGGCGCGGCAAGTGTATCAGTTCGGCGGGCTCGCCATCCATTCCGACGAAGCGCCAGGTCGAGTGCTCGTCGGCGCTCCCCATCGAGAGCGTCGGCATTCGTCCAATATCCTCGAGCGTCCGTGGTTCGCCGTGCGCGGCAATGAATTCAGGACTGGCGACAAGGATCACCTCGTCGGGCCCGAACGCGCGCATGGCGAGATCGGAATCCTCCAGCGGGGGCTTGCGTACCCGCATAGCGATGTCGAGGCCTTCGTCGACGACGTCGACACGCCGATTGGTGGCGTTGAGCGCGACACGCACTCGCGGATGCTTTGCGAGGAAGCGCGCGAGGACATCGGCGACGCCGCCTTGCAGCAGACCGGTGGGACAAGAGATGCGCACGAGCCCCTGTGGAGAGCCGAGAAGCTGGCTCATCGCGTCTTTCGCCGCCTGCGCCTCATCGAGGAGCGCCAAGCAATGGCGATGGAACGTCTTGCCTGCTTCGGTGAGCGAGAGACGCCGCGTCGTGCGATTGATCAGGCGCACGCCGAGCTCGCCCTCCAGGGCGGCGATGCGGCGGCTAAGCTTCGACGTCTGCAAGCCCAGCGCCTTCGCCGCCGCCGTATAGGAGCCGAAATCGGCGACCTTGGCGAATAAATAGAGGTCGTTGAGGTCTCGAACCGGGGTCATGGGCAGCCCCAATTATTCTATCCACGACAAATATGCGTTCCATTTCGACATCTGTCCAGCGGACCATTGCGCAGCTAGCCTAGTTGCGAGGGCGTGAAGGGGCCTTCGTTTGTGGAGGAACGCAGCTATGTCGAATCAACGTCGTCAATTTCTGGGACTCGCCGCCGCCGCAATCGCAGTGCCTGCGACCTCCAGCCTGGTGGTTGCACAAGGTGATCCCTCGCGCGGCCGGCAGGCGCCGATACCGGCACAAGCAAGCGTCCCTGAACGGCGGCCGGCGAAATCAGAGTTGACGGGGCTTTCGGCCTTGCTGACCCCGGAGGAGTGCGTTGTTCTCCTCATCGATCATCAACCGTTTCAGTTCGCGAATCTTCACAGTCACGAGCCGACGCTGATCGTGAACAACGTGACTGGACTCGCCAAGTTCGCCAAAGCTTTCAACGTCCCGGTCGTTCTGACCACGGTGCTCGAAGCTCGTGGAGGAAAGATCATAAAGAGCCTGCAGGACGTATTCCCGGATCAGAAGCCGATTGATCGGACCTACATCAATGCATGGCAAGACAAGCGGATCGTGGACCTCGTGAAAGCAACCGGCCGCAAGAAGCTGGTCATGGCCGCGCTTTGGACCGAGATGTGCTTGGCGATGCCCACTATTCACGCCCTCGGCGAAGGCTACGACGTGTACATTGTCACCGACGCTTCAGGTGGCGTTTCTGCGGAAGCTCATGACATGGCGGTTCGACGAATGGTGCAAGCAGGGGCCGTTCCTATCACGTGGATCGGCCTGAGCGGCGAATGGCAACGCGATTGGGCGCGCGAGTCTACGCTCGCGGATACCGTCAAGATCGTGAGCGAGCACGGCGGGGGAAGTGGCGTCGCGTTCGCCTGGGAGTCTCAACTTTTGGCAGGTTCCAAGCCGTAACACCCTGCATCACCGCAGCACCGCTGCCTTGACCTGACTATGGACCCTTTCAGCAGTGCGGACGGGATTCGCAGAGACGGCCGAAGGGATGAAGTAAAACATTGAGCCGCTGGGACTCACGTTTGAAGCTTGATGAGCGGGCTCCGCAAAAAGGGGCAGAAACCAATGCAAAAGAGATTCAGAAGTTCTGGCTCAAACGCGCCATCCCGACGCGAGTTTGTCCTGTTGTCAGCCGGCGCGGTCTCGGCAACGGTGGCCGGTGCGCCGGCCGCGGATGCTCAGGCTGCGTCGATCGTTGTCCCGCCCGCAACCGAAGCAGTCTCACCATTCTCCATATCGCTACCCCAAACGGCCATTGACGACCTCAGGCATCGTCTCGATTCCACACGGTACCCCGAGCGCGAGACAGTCGGTGACTGGACGCAGGGTGTGCCTCTGGACAAGGCCCGAGCACTCATCGAGTACTGGCGGGAGCGGCATGACTGGCGGCGGTTCGAAGCGCGCGCAAACTCGTTTCCGCATTTCCGCACACGGATCGACGGGCTTGGTATTCACTTCATCCACGCGCGGTCCTCGCATACCAACGCCCTGCCCATCGTTTTTACCCACGGGTGGCCCGGCTCGTTCGTAGAGTTCTTGGAGGTAATTGGTCCGCTCACAGAACCAACGCGGTTTAATGGGAACGCTGACGACGCATTCCATGTCGTCGTCCCTTCGCTTCCGGGCTTCGCGTTTTCAGACAAGCCTTCCGAAACCGGGTGGGAGGTGGAGCGCATTGCAAAAGCGTGGGTGACGTTGATGCAACGCCTTGGCTATGAACGGTGGGTGGCGCAAGGAGGCGACTGGGGTTCCGGCGTTACGCACGCGCTCGCCCGTCTCCGGCCGCCCGGCTTGATCGCGGCTCATGTTAACTGGCCCTTCGTATTTCCGTCGAAGCTGCCCGAGAACCCGACACCGGCGGAGAGGCGCGCGTTCGAGCGAGCGGCTTGGTTTCAAGGAGAGCAAAGCGGATATTTCCGCGAGCACGCGACGCGACCTCAAACAATCGGCTACGCCCTCGCCGACTCCGCTGCCGGTCAAGCGCTGTGGATCTACGAGAAATTTCAGGCGTGGACTGACAATCGCGGTAACCCGGAAGACGCCCTC
>DASZFQ010000072.1:0-11261 GCA_035939595.1 Casimicrobiaceae bacterium | reverse complement strand
TGTTGAGTGAAACCCCTCGATTGGTCCGCAACCATTCGCGCGAAACAGTCCACGTGGCGCAGGAACTGCATGGGTTGCGAGCGTTGAGAGCCCCTGTTGACGCCGACGTGTCAGCCGAATGTTACGCGCTAAACAGCTCATTTAATCTCTCACCCAGCGGCTCGGCCAGGCGGGATCGATCAGCGGCCTATGGCCGTAGCGAAAGGGGCAAGCATAAATCGTGCGCCGAATCTAATGCATTGAAAAAGTATGACATTTTTGAGTCGCCCGCGTGTCTGTTTTGTGCTTTGTAAAGTGGCCCGACACTGGAGCGCCGATCGCGGTCGACCCTGGTCGGTCTCCGCTTCGCTGTCGACTCCCCTTTTCGGGCACAGGAACGAAACGCCCTGCTCGCGGCGGCCCTGGCGAACCCTCCGCATCCCGAGGCGGCGGCCCGGCCGCGCGTCCGGTCATCTCCTTGCTGTTCACGCCCCTGTCGCGGCGACGGTCGCCACGGCCCCGGCAGATTTGCTCCGCCGGGGATTCCGCGACTGATAACCGCAGCGCACCTTGAGCGCTGCGGCGGCGATCCCGCATTATCGGTTGGGCGTGCCGCGCACGGCACGCGAAATCGCCGTCCTGCTACGTCTGGCGCTGCAAACTGCTCACCAAAACGACTTCACGAAGTGAACCACGAACCAGACGCGTGGAGCCCACACGCAAATCCGCCACGCCCATACCCCCTCTCGGCGCTCACGGCACCGGTTCAGCACACTCGCGCACGCCCGGACGTAATCTCGTTCCCTGCCCGAGACGTGTCCAAACCTTCCGCTTCGCGTGCGCGCCGCCGCGGCCGTTCCGCCGCGGCGACGCGCACCACCATGCCGTCTGCGGCCTGCCAGTACGATCCATGCGGCCCTTCGCGTATGAATTCGAAGTCCCGAAACACATACGGTCTTGCGCATACGTCTTTTGCCCGTTTCATTTTTTGTGCCTCGCTATCAAGATGATTATTGGGCGCCGTAAAAGCAAAGGCCCGGCGCCGCACTCTGTCGGCCGCCGGGCCTGCGCTTGAGAAGGAACGAACTCGCTTAGCGATTTCCCTCCGTGGCGAAAGCCCGGCATCGGATTGCCATGCACACATCGCGGCGCAGCGCGCACCTGCGGACAAGCGCGGGCCGACCCCGCATGGCGGTCTGTTGGCTCTTGGTCATCTGCGTCATCGTCAGCTCTCCTTTCATCAAGCCCTCACGCGCGAACGCGCAAAGACAGGTCACCCGTCACCGGGGGCGGAAGCTGCCAAGCTGGAAGGAAGGAATGCGACCTTCCGACACTTCCGCCTACTCACCCGGCGGAATGTCTTCCGGTCGGGTGCAACTACTGGGTCGTGGCCCCGCCGGCTCGCGCCGACGTCGTCTGCTCGAAACCGTCACGGCATGCGCTCACACACCAGCCGGCCCCATGGGCTGCGTGCCCCAGGGCGAGGATCGGTCGAAGGTGCGTCATGCGCTTCATGAGTCTCGGGAGCGACGTTGTCGTTTGTAAAACGTGTGCAGAAAGCTTACCTCTGATGTGCGCCAGTGCGCAAGCTTTTTTGCTGCGAAAGCGACCCCTTCGCGGGCAAAAACGCAACACCTGGACACGACGAGCAACTTCAAGGCA
This sequence comes from Casimicrobiaceae bacterium, assembly GCA_035939595.1. Classification (GTDB taxonomy): domain Bacteria; phylum Pseudomonadota; class Gammaproteobacteria; order Burkholderiales; family Casimicrobiaceae; genus PALSA-1003. The sequence continues at coordinate 9,620 of DASZFQ010000072.1, read as the reverse complement.
CGATGCGCTATCGCTGTGTCGTCGGCTTCGTCGGCATCGGCACGCTGGCCGACCACGTGCAACTTGAGCTGGGTATCGCCCGTATGGTTGTGCCCCTGGTCGACCGGAATCTCATGTGTGCCCTCCGCGGCGAGGATTGTTACCGACGGCACCTTTCTCAAAGCCAACCCGACCGGTTTACACGCGCACGTCGTTCGTGAATACTCCACCCCACTGGAAGTTTTCTGTGACAAAGGGAACACCCGTGCACATCTGCAGGCAACCGAGGTGCAGAATCCTTGCGTACGGACTCCCGTTGCCGTCTTTCTTCTGAGAGGCCGGCGCACCCTGAATTTTTCCATTGAGCCCATGCAGGGGAGTAAACATGGACCTAGATGACCAGGAGGCCAGCAGCAACGTCGAGGACCGACGGGGTATGGGCATGGTCGGGGGTGGCGTTGGCGTTGGCGTCATCGTGATCGGCCTGATCGCCTACTTCCTCGGCTATGACCCGAGCACGGTCATGAACGTGGCCGAGCAGGTGGCCCCGCAACGCGAAACACGCGAGGCGCCCAAGGGCGTGCCACAGGACCCTACGGGGCAGTTCGTCGCCAAGGTGCTGGGTAGCACCGAGGTCGTTTGGGGGCAGATCTTCCAGGGGTCCCAAAGCCAGTATCGTCCCCCCACGCTGGTGCTGTATGACGGGCAAACCCCCTCGACCTGCGGCATGGCGCAATCAGCGGTGGGTCCTTTCTATTGTCCCGGCGACGAGAAGCTCTACCTCGATCTCGCCTTCTTTCGCGCGCTGCAAACGCGCTTCCACGCCCCTGGCGATTTCGCCCAAGCCTACGTGATCGCGCACGAGGTGGGCCACCACGTCCAGAAGCTCACCGGCACCATGCAGCGCATCGAGGCGGCGCGCGCCCGGGCCTCTCCGGCCACTCTGAACCAGATCTCCGTGCGCCTGGAGTTGCAAGCCGACTGCTACGCGGGAGTCTGGGGCAATCACGCCGGCGCCATGCATCAGCTGCAGCCTGGCGATATTGCCGAAGCGCTGAACGCGGCGACGGCCGTCGGTGATGACAACCTCCAGAAGCAAACGCAGGGCCGCGTCGTGCCCGAGTCATTCACCCACGGCACATCCGAGCAGCGCGTGCGCTGGTTCAAGCGCGGCATGGACTCGGGACGCCCCGGCGACTGCGACACGTTCGCAGCAACCTCGCTGTGAAGGGCGCTGGCGACAAAAGCGCACAAGTGGCTGGCCGCGAGGGGTTCGATGTTCAACGCGCGATCGCCCGCATCCGAATTGGCAACTGAGCGTTTACAGTGTTGCGAGTGGCTGCCATGGGTCCACACGGCTATCCACGCGTGGGCAACCCACAGCCCAAGAGGGAGTATGCTCTTCCGGATTGCGGCGTCGCGCCTGCAGGCGGAGGCTTCGCCGTCGCTCGCCCGCGCTTGAGCACCTCGATGCGGAGGAGGCCATGCCAAAAATTCGAGCCGGCAGCATCACGATCAACTACGAGCAGCAGGGCAGCGGCGAGCCCTTGGTGCTCATCCCCTATCTGGCGGCCGATCACGCTTGCTACGCGTTCCAGGTCGCCGACTACGCGAAGCACTTCACCTGCATCTCGGTCGATCTGCGCGGCACCGGGGAGTCGGACAAACCGGGCGGCGCCTACTCGATGGAGATGTTCGCCGACGACGTCGCCGCCCTCATGCAGACGATCGGAGTACAAAAGGCCCACGTCTTCGGCCTCTCGTTGGGGGCGACCACCGGCATCTGGTTGGCCGCTAAGTACCCCGACCGCGTCAAGTCACTCTCCCTGCACAGCGCGTGGCCGAAGAGCGACGCCTATGTCAAGACCGTCGTGCAGGGCTGGCAGGTCATGGCCAGGGCGTTGAACAGCGTGCCGGAAATGGTGATCCAAGGGATCTTTCCCTGGTGCTTCACACCAGAGCTGTATGCGCAGAAGCCGGATTACATCCAATCCCTGTCCGACTTCGTGCGCAGCCGCCCCAAGCAACCGGTCGATGCTTTCATTCAGGAGTCCGATGCGGTGATAGCTCATGATGCGGAGGCGCAGCTCGGCAAGATCCGCGCTCCCACACAAATCACCTTCGGCCGCCACGACCTGGTTACCTCCACCCGGTTCGCCGACGGGCTGAAGAACGGCATCAAGAATTCTGAGCTGCACGTCTTCGAGGATTGCGCGCACGCGCCGCTGTACGAGAACGTGCCCGCGTTCAACGAGAGAACCCTCGCGTTCCTGAGAAAGAATACGGGCTGAAGTGGTGCGCGCCGTTCGCCTCAACGCGGCGGACTGTTCAGCTGGGAGCCCGCCATCAAAGCGGTAGGCAATCCGCAGCAATCCCCCAATCGATCAAGGCTGATAGAGGTTCGCGCAGTTGCCCGGTTCCGTGGGCAACTGGACGATCGTACCGTCCTTCGGTATGCACTGGCTCGGCGGCAGGGGCGCGTTCGATTCGACGTGGGCGACGAGCAGGTCGAAGGCCTGTTGCGCATGGGGTTGAATTACGCGCAGTGCAGGAAAGGCATGGGCATAGGCTTCGATGTGGTTCCCATTCTGCACCTCGTATAGCCGGTAGGGCGCATTGCGCTCGTCGTTGTCGCCCTTGTGCGACGCGTTCACCGCCGCCTCGTAGGCCCGCGCCTGGCGCTCGATCGGCAGTAGCGCATCCATCGTTCCCGCGACGGTGATGAGGGGCTTTTTGATCTTGCCAGTCGTGGTCACCGCAGTGATGGCGGCGGCAACAGCGGGTGTGCGGCGAGACTGATAGTCATAATTGCCGAGACCGGCGGTGTAAGTCGCATAGGACGGGTCGAAGCGCTCCTGCCACTGGCAGGCTGTCACTTCCCAGAAATCGATGTAGTAGTTCTTCCACAGCGACGCCGTTACATTGCCCGATCCGTCGCGCTGCACGATATCCGGCGGATAGCCGGCGGCGCGGATGTGCTGCGCGGCGGCGCTGTTGGGATCGTAGTTCGCGGCGACGTAGGCAGGAAAATTGCCGATCGCCGGTGGCAGATCGACCAGTATGTTCTCGATCGGACTAATGTAGGTTCCTTCCCAGTCGACGCCGCCGTCGAAGAGGTCGGGTGCCGTCTCGATCGCGCGGCGCACTTGGTAGCCACCGTTCGACGTTCCGACCGCGTAGGTTCGCATCGGAACGTGGTGATACGTCGCCATGGCCGCCGCCTGAGCGAGCTTCGCTGTTTCGAGCATGTATTGCGTCCACTGCGTGAAGGGCTTCTGCGCGTCGTTGTCGTAGAAGTGGACCCAGAGCGTGGACAGAGCGCCCATGGGCGGGTTCACCCGGCAGGCCAACGGATCGCTCGCCGGCTGCGTCAACGAGGAAGGCGAGGAGATCCAGAAGTTGAGCATGCCCTTGTTCTGCGACGCATAGGCGTAGCCCTTCGCCAACACGTAGTCGCTCCATGCGTAGTCGCCGTTGAACTCGCTACGCGTGCCCGAGGCGCCGGCAACGACCAGCTTACCGTTCCAGGTGTCGGGAAAACGCAACACGAAGCGTGCCTCGTAGGACGGGTCATCGGCAAACCAGCCCTGGACCTGGAGACCCGGCACCGCGGCCGGTGCAGGCGTAGGCGTCGGCCCGTTGGAAATGACGCCGCGGTCCTTGGTCGGCGTGAACGAGCCCGATCCCGCGCTCGATCCCGGGAACGCCGTCCCATTGGCGAACGCGGTGATCGAGTTGTCCGGCGGCGTTGTGACCGTGTTGTTCGTGCGCAAGTCTTCGCTGTGGAAGCAGACCACGCCCAGCGCCGGGCCGGCAAGAAACCCTCCGACGTCCGCGCAGTCCAGGGCCGCGAATGCACTGCCTGGCCACGTCATCAGGGCCAGCAACCCGGCCGCCCGCTGCAGCGTCCCGCTTTGCATAGCGGATCTCCTTGCTTGGAATGGATTCGAAGTCTTTGCGCCTGGTCGATGCGGCACCAGGCCGTCGCTGCCGCCTACGCTTTGCGGTCCCGCCAAACGCGAGAGACGACTCTTCCATTGTGCAACAGTTAGGGGGCCAAAGACCACCCTTCGTCGGCAGCGAACGATTGGGGGGGTCCAGCGCGCGCCACGCCCCGCACCCGCACGCCTAAAAAGGTTGCGAGTCCGCGCTCCGCTAAGGGCAGGGTTTACTTCAACGCATGCCGACTCGGTCAAAGCAGAACCATGCTTCGCTCTCGCTTTGCGAGCAATAGGGGCGTGCACATCATCAACCACGCGATTACCTGGCAAGTAGGTAACGAATTTTCTTTCGCTTGGCCCGTCATCTGCTGAAACTCTGATGCGAATTCGTCGCAATGTGATTGGGCGCTTTAGTTACTCCGCACTGAAGGTGGTGGCAAGCCCGGCCGGCGAAACCCGGCAAGGGGTCTCGCCAGTCCCCGTGGGAGCGGCGAAATGGTAATCTGAGCCTAAGCGGACCCCTCGCGTAAATGTCTCTGCGCCACGCGGATCTTCATGCAGGCATCATCGGGCGTCGTTGCCTTTCTGTTCTCCGATATCGAGAGAAGTTCGCATTTGTGGGAGCAGCATCCCGAGCGGATGCGCGAGGCGCTCGCGCGCCACGACGCGATAGCGCGCGCGGCCGTCGCGAAAAATCGCGGCTCGGTCGTGAAGATGCTGGGCGATGGCGTTCATGCAGCGTTTGGAGATCCGCTCAACGCCGTTAACGCAGCGGTCGACTTGCAGCTGGCGCTCGACGACGCCAGTGCGACCGCCGGTATCGCCCTCAAGGTGCGCTGCGGCCTGCATGTTGGGGTCGAGGAGAGCCGCGACGGCGACTTCTTCGGCCGCGCGGTCAACCGCGCGGCGCGGATCATGGGACTCGCGCACGGCGGGCAGGTGCTGGTTTCTGGTGCGATTGCGGCGCTGGTCGAAGACCGGCTTCCTGCAGGCGTCGCGCTGCGCGACCTCGGGCACGTGCAGATGCGGGACCTCGCGAGCCCCGAGAACGTCTACCAAGTCATGCACCCGGCGCTGCGCAGCGAATTCCCCGCCCTACGCTCGCTGGAGCGCACGCCGAACAACCTGCCACAGCAGGTGACCTCGTTCATTGGCCGCGAGCGCGAGCTCGCCGAAATCGGGCAGCTGCTCGCCAAGCATCGGCTGTTGACGTTGCAGGGTTTCGGAGGCATCGGCAAGACGCGACTCTCGCTGCAAGTCGCCGCCGATCACATGGACGAGTTTCCCGACGGGGTGTGGTTCGTCGAACTCGCGGCGCTGAACGACGCGCGGCTCGTGTCGCAGGCGGCCGCGTCGGTGCTCGGCGTCAAGGAGGAAGCGGGGCGTCCCGTCATCGAGGCGCTCGTCAAGTTCGTCGCCGATCGGCGCCTGCTTGTGATCCTCGACAACTGCGAGCACCTGGTCCAGGCGTGTGCCGAGGTCGCGAGCCGACTGCTGCACGCGGGGCCGCATGTGAAGATCCTGGCGTCGAGCCGCGAGCCGCTGCACGTTGGCGGCGAGGCGATCTTCGCGCTGCCGCCGCTCGCCGTACCCGATCCATACACTTCCTTCAAGAAGCAGGCGCTAGAAGGATACGCGGCGGCACGGCTGTTCATCGAGCGCGCGGTCGCTGCGCAGCCGGCGTTTCAGGTTTCGGACGACAACGCGATGGCCGTCGCAGGAATCTGCCGGCGGCTCGATGGGATTCCGCTCGCGCTCGAGCTCGCGGCGGCGCGCGTACGCGCGCTGTCCGTCGAGCAAATCGCGACCCGGCTTGCCGATCGCTTCCGGCTGTTGACCGGTGGTGATCGCACCACGCAGGCACGCCAGCAGACGCTGCGCGCGATGGTTGACTGGAGCTACGACCTGCTCACCGCGCAGGAGCGCGTGCTGTTCCGGCGGCTCGCCGTGTTCGCGGGAAGCTTCACGCTCGAGGCAGCCGAAAATATCGGCGTGGACGGCGACGTCGCCGCACACGATGTGCTTTCGCTGCTGGCGAATCTCGTCGACAAATCACTGGTAACACTGGATTGCGATGGTGGACGCTACCGAATGTTGGAAACGGTGCGTCAGTACGCGCACGAACGGCTCGCCGAATCGGGGACGTCGGACGACGCGTGCGCGCGGCACGCCGCGTTCTATCTCACGTTCGCGGAAAAGGCGATGCCGGAGCTGTTCGGCCCGCAGCAGGGCGCATGGCTCGCCCGATTCGATCTCGAGCGCGAGAACCTGCTGGCGGTTCACGCGTGGTGTGACCGAGGGGAGAATGGCGCGGCGCTTGGCCTGCGACTCGTGCACGCGTTCAAGCCCTACCTGGGCACCCGGGGCCTGCCCGGACTCGGACATCGGATAACCATGGAAGCGCTGGCCCGCCCAGGAGCCCAGGCGAGAAACGCCGCGCGCAGCCGCGCACTGTTCGACGCCGGCCAGATGTGCTGCTTCATGGGCCGATACGACGAGGCGCGCCCGCTGCTGGAGGAGGGCCTCGCAATTGCCCGGGAGATCGGCGACGACCACCGGGTCGCAGACATTCTGCAGCCGCTCGGAATGGCGATGCTGGGCCAGGGTGATCGACCGGCCGCGCGTGTGACCCTCGAGGAGGCGCTCGACCTCGCGCGCAAGCACGCCGTCAGGCGGGATATCGCCGCCGCGCTGAATGCGCTGGCGCAATTTCATCGCGTCGAGGGCTCGCTGGATTCTGCCGAGCCGCTCTACGAGCAGGTCGTCGCACTCGCGCGCGAGATCGGCGACCGCGAGAGCATCGCGATCGGGCTTCTCAATCTGGCGATGGTCTACGTTGACCGCGGAGACGGCGCGCGCGCGCGGGCGACCCTGATCGACGTCCACGCGATCGCGGACGAGATCGGTTCGAAGCCAGTCGGGCAGAGCGTGCTGGAGGTCTGCGCGGGTCTCGCTGCATCAGAAGAGAACTGGCACGTCACCGCACGGTTCTTCGGCATTGCCGAAGCGCAGAACGACCTCACAGACCTGCATCGCGATCCCGCCGACGAAGCGTTCCTCATGCCGCATGTCATTTCCGCGCGGTCGAATCTCGGCGCCACCGCGTTTTCCGCGGCCGAAGCGAAGGGCCGACTACTTACCTATAGGGAGGCGATGGCCGAAGCGCGTCATTGGCTCGACGGCGGCGGCTGATGGGATCTGTTGGCGCGAGATCCCGCGCGCACGCGGCTCGCTACGCCAACAAGCCCCCTCACAGGGGACCTGCCCCTGCGGGCGACGACCGCTAACGCGGATTATGATCCGTTGCGAATGGTCGGATCCTTAACCGCACAAAGGTTCCCGTTCGGATCTTTCAAGTTGATGCCGTACTTGTAGTCGGTAGGCGACGCATCGGTGTTCGCATCTTGAATTTCATATTTCTTGCCACTGCCCGTGTCATGTGGATTGGTGAAGATGGCGGGCGGGAGACCGGTGATGCCGCCGGGCGCCGGAACCCAGGTGTATTGATCGGTTTTAACAGTCCACTCGATCTTGTTGGGACTGCCCTTCGAAACTTTCAACGGGTCCGGAGTTACCGTGATGTTCGCGGGATCCGAGCAACCCGCGGCGGCGACCGTCACATCGAGCTTGCAAACGCCGTTGTTGCACGGTAACGCGGGTGATACTCCCGTCGGTTGCCCGCACGCGACCAGAGCCAATGTCACGACGGCGGATGCGATGAATTTTTGTATCATGCTTATTCTCCCTCATTCTTGTTAGCGAACAGGCGCGGGATATGCGCGCCAGCCACGACGCGCGTCTGGGCCTGTCTGTTCGGCCAATGCCCGGCCCGAGCGGACCGGTCGGCTTGATTAGCATAGACCAGACCTCCGGCGTCGACAAGCCGCTCCTGGTGTGCCGGCGAGCCCTTCCCTCGCGCCCGAACGCTTAATTGTGTTGCGAGTTGTCGCTGCAGGTAGATTCCCTTGCGCGTCATCGGACACACCCTCTCCACCGCCTCCGGCGCTCACCAAGCGAACCATTCTGACCCGCTGCCGCGCATATTGTTCTTACCCTACCGCTCATAGACAGTGCTTTGGAGCTTCTTTCAGTTCCACTCCCCGATTCTCAACTGGCGGAGACCTTCGCTAGGTAGGCAGCGGCGCCAAGGCGCGCAAAGATTTCGCGGGCTTGCGCCACGGCTTGCCGGTCTCCTCCTAGCAGCGCCTGCCCCTCTTCAAGCGGGCAACCGAAGCTACGCCACACATCGGCGGCTTCCCGCCAGCGACCGGCGATCTGAAGGCCGCGCGCGCTGGCCGGATCGATGCCCTCGACCTCAACACCGTGGCACCAGAGCCAGTAACCGAGTTCGTCAAGGTATCTTTGGCGTCCGAAGTCCTTTAGCCAATCATAGACGGAACGTATCTCGATCAGAGTCTTTCCGAGGCCTTCGGCCGCTAGCCAGCCTGCCTCGCAACGAGCTATCGCGGCGGGCACAATGCGGCTCGGATTCAGAGAGCTCGCGGCCAGTTCGGTTGCTTCCCGCAATTCGACCTCCGGGTTGCCGGTTCCACGTATTGCTTTCAGACGAGCGATCACGACGAGCGGTAGAGGTCGAAACCACAAAGTGCCTGACAGGGTTTGGCGCGCCAACGTTCGCCGCGCGAGTGATTCGGCTTCATCCCAGCGACCTTGCTCGAAAAAACTCGGGGCCTGCCAGGTAGTACCTAGCCAGTAATAGACTTCCGCATCCTCACCTACGGGAAATTCCTTGGCGCATTCCAGGGAAAGCTGCTCGCATTCTTTATACCGTCGCTGTTCATATAGCAGAACGCTCATGAGGACATAGTACCGGCCGATCGCGTCCTGATCCCGATTCTTCCTTGCGATGGCCAGACTGCGCTCCAGCAAGGCCTTGCCGTTGGCGATCTCTCCCAGACCATGTCGGGCCGTGCCGATGTTGATCAGTAACTGGGCAATGAGCCTTTCATCGCCCCGTTGCTCGGCCAGCGCCAGCGCGCGAGAGCCCGCTTCGATCGCCATAAGGAAGTGTTCGGCAGACATCTCCACGCGCGCGAGTTCGCACAGCGCCTCGAGGTACTCGCGGCTATCGGGATAGGCCTGCAACAACGCGACCGCTTCATGACAGACACGATGGCATTCTTCGCCCCGACAGCGGAACCCATAGGAGCGGGACAGGCGGGACAATACCCGTCCCTGATCGAGCACGCGCCCCAAGGCTTTCCAGAGTTCCAGCGCCTGCTCATAGCGCGTTACCGAGACGGTGACCTCGTCGCTGACCAGGTTCTCCCAGGCGCAAGCTTCGAGCATCGACGCGCGTGCTTCCGGCGCCAACCCGTCCGCCACCTCCAGGGCCGCCGCGTACAGCGCGGCCGCCTCCCGGTGCGCATAGCGCCTGCTTGCCGCCTCGGCGGCCTGCTGCCAGTAGCTGACGGCCTTCCTGGTGTCACCGCCCTCCTGCGCGTGGTGTGCGAGGATTTCCGGTGCGGTTGATCCGCCCGTCTCCAGGATATCGAGCAGGCGTAGATGAAGGGACCTGCGGCTGGTCTTCAGCAGGCTCTCATAGGCAGCGTCACGGACGAGCGCGTGTTTGAACCGATAGCGTGCATCCGGCATTTTCCCGTCGCAGAAAATCAACTCGGCTTCGACAAGCTGACCGAGCGCATCGGACAGTTCGCGCGCCGGCGACAAGGAGAGGTG
>DASZFQ010000071.1:0-1500 GCA_035939595.1 Casimicrobiaceae bacterium | reverse complement strand
GCAACAGCAATATCCCCGAGGCGAGGACCAGCAGATATCCGGCGACCGGAATCATCGCGTAAAACATGCGGTCGACCCAGTCCACCGTGAAGTTGCGCCGGACGAACATCTGCACCCACACCCGGCCCGCGTAGACGAGGCCGGCAATCCCGCCGGCTGCGAGCAGCACGCCGAGGGTGAGCCACGTCTGCGACGGGATGGTCACGGCGATGCAGATGAACAGGGCTGACGCGAAGTGGACCACGGTCGGGCTGAAGAACGCTCCCAGGGCGGCCCTGTGCGTTTCGCTGAAGACGCTGGAGCCGATCGAGGCGGCAACGAACATCAGGCCGACCAGGGTCGCCGACGCGGTGCCGACCAGAAGGTAGAAGTTTTGCCAGTCGTGAAAGAGTTCGGCCACCGAGCCTTGCATCGCCGTCACCAGGTTCCACTCCGTAGGGTGGTCAAAATCGCGTACAATGGCAACAAGGCTTGCACGACCCCGCCCGCGATTTTGCCCACGCGCCGATACCGGAGCAAGGATGACACCGATGACCTTTCGCCTGTCGGAAGAACAGCGCGCGTTCGTCGGGAACGTGCGCAAGCTCGCGCAAAGCGAATTCCGCGCCCGCGCGCTCAAATACATGGACGGCAGCTTCCCGTGGGAGAATATCCGGCAGCTCGCCGACCTCGGCATTCTGGGCATGGCGGTGCCGCAGGAATACGGCGGCTCCGGCATGGGCGTGCTCGACACCGCCCTGGTGCTCGAGGAGATCGCCAAGGCCTGCTACGTGACCGCCATGGCGGTGCTGGGCGAGGTCGGGACCCAGACCCGCATCATCGCCGCCTACGCGCCGGAGAGCATCAAGCGGCGTCTGCTGCCGGGCGTGTGCACCGGCGAGTGCATCCTCGCCATCTGCATGACCGAGCCGCACGCCGGCACCGACGTCGCCAACTACCGCACCAACGCGACCGTCACGGGCGACCGCATCCGCCTCAACGGCGTCAAGACCCTGATCAGCCGGGTCGACGAGGCGCAGGCTTTCGTGGTGTTCAGCCGCATCGACGGCCGGCCCGGCCGCGAGGGCATCGGCTGCGTGCTGGTGGAAAAGGGCGCGCCCGGGTTCACGGTCACGTCGCGCTTCCACACCATGGGGGGCGAGAACCTGGCGGAGATCCGTTTCGAGGACTGCGAGCTGCCGCTCGCGAACCTGATCGTGCGCGACGACGGCTTTCGCCGGCTGCTCAGCGCCTTCAACACCCAGCGCTGCCTCAGCCCCAGCATCTCGCTGGGCTTGGCCGAGGGCGCGTTCGAGGAAGCGGTCAAATACCTGCGCGACCGCACCGCGTTCGGCCGCCGCATCGGCGACTTCCAGGGTTTGCGCTGGAAGCTCGCCGACATGTATCGCGACATCGAGGCGGGCCGCAGCCTGCTCTACCGCGCCTGCCTGACCGCCGATCCGTTCCCCGATCCGCACGAGGCGGCGCTCGCGAAGATCTACTGCAACGAAATGTCGCTGC
>DASZFQ010000070.1:0-1545 GCA_035939595.1 Casimicrobiaceae bacterium | reverse complement strand
CGCCAAGTTGTCAGACTTGCCGAAGCCGATCGTCAAACCGAGCGTCACGATCATCAATAGCCAATTGACGGCACCGACATAGATCTGGCCGTATCCTTGTTCGGATGTTTGCGTGATCTGCAGCCGTGGCAGCCATCCGAGCTGGATCGCCTGCCGGGTCATCGAGTAGGCGCCAGTGATGATGGACTGGCTGGCGATGATTGTGGCAATCGTCGCAAGGAGCACCAGAGGCAGGAGCATGAATGGCGGACACAGGCGGTAGAAAATGTTGTCCGCGGTAGGAGCACCTTCGAGAACGAGCGCAGCCTGACCGGCATAATTGAGAACGAGGCTCGGAAAGACGAGGGCCGACCAAGCCAGGCGAATGGGCCTGGCGCCGAAATGCCCCATGTCAGCATAGAGCGCTTCGGCACCCGTCACGCATAGAAACACGCCGCCAAGCGCAAGAAAGCCGGTCTGTCCGCCGGTGCGCAAATAGGCGAAGCCAGCGCGCGGATCGATCGCGAACAGCACGGCGGGGTGCTGTACGATCCCCCAAAGCCCGAGCATGGCCAAGACCAGGAACCACAACGCCATGATCGGGCCGAAGGCGTTGCCAATCCGCGTTGTGCCCAGCGGTTGGATGGCGAAGAGCGCAACCAGGATCACTACGGCGGCTGGCAAGATATACGGGCGAAAAGTCGACGTCACGATGTCGAGGCCTTCGAGTGCCGAAAGAACGGAGATCGCCGGCGTGATGGCGCCGTCGCCGTAGATCAGCGCAGCCCCGAACAGCCCTACCGCTACGATCACCGGACGGTGCTGCCGCTTCACGGCGAGAAGCGACATGAGTGCCAGTATTCCGCCCTCACCGTCGTTGTCGACCCGCATCGCAAACGATACGTATTTGATCGAAGTCACGACGATCAGCGTCCAGATCACCAGTGATAGGGCTCCGAGCGTGGCGACGGGATCAGGATTGGCGCCGGTGAGGCCGAGGACTGTCTTAAACGTGTAAAGCGGGCTGGTGCCGATGTCGCCGAACACTACGCCCAATGCGGAAAGGCTGAGCGTCGGAAGGCTCGAGGCGACTACCATCCTTCTTTGGTGCAAGGGCGCGCTCTTCGACAATGCCGAGACCTTCGGGCGATCGACCTTACCTCATTTCCGTTCGCCGCTCGACAAGGCCGCAGCAGCTCCGCGACCGCGGGGGTGGTTGCCATCGCATCCCGCAATCCTTCGCTGATGCGCGAAATATTCGGTTCACGGACGCAGACGCTAATCTGGCGGCAGGACCTCAGGCAGAGCTGTTACTCAACTATGCGTAAAAGAAATCGCACGCCAGTCGAATTCTCTTGCAATGCACGTTCGATGCGATTATGTGCCGCTCGCCCAATTTCGCACGTGCCTGTGGCCGTGTGTCGATCGGTAGGCATCCGGACAAGAGGCCGGACAGTCGCCTGAGGTTGGAATTGCAGCCTCACTACGTGATCGGCAGCCGGAGGCGAAACCGGCGCACCCCGCGCTCAACGGGGGACGCGGCTTAAAGCAACGACGGAGCGGGCT
>DASZFQ010000069.1:0-3180 GCA_035939595.1 Casimicrobiaceae bacterium | reverse complement strand
CTTCCCGGATGGTCACCATGATCCGCTCCTTTCGGCTGCTGCGCCCCGGCGCGTCCGCCGTCGGGCGCGCCGGAGCAAGAAGGGTCAGATGTGGTAGGTGCGCAACGGCGCGAAGCCGTTGAAGGCCACCGCTGCGTAAGTCGCGGTGTAGGCGCCGGTGCCTTCGATCAGGACCTTGTCGCCGATCTCGATGCTGATCGGCAGATCATACGGCCGCTTCTCGTAGAGCACGTCGGCGCTGTCGCAGGTCGGACCCGCGAGCACGCAAGGACCGACCTCATCGCCATCGTGGGGCGTGCGGATTGCATAGCGGATCGACTCGTCCATGGTTTCGGCAAGGCCGCCGAATTTACCGATGTCGAGATAGACCCAGCGCGTCCGGTCGTGCTCGTTCTTCTTCGAGACCAGCACTACCTCGGCCTCGATCACGCCGGCATTGCCGACCATGCGGCGCCCGGGTTCGACGATCGTTTCCGGGATGCGGTTGCCGAAGTGCCGGCGCAAGGCGCGGAAGATCGAGCGCCCGTAGGCTTCGACCGCCGGCACCTCCCGCAGGTACCTGGTGGGGAAGCCGCCGCCGAGATTGACCATCGACAGGTTGATGCCGCGGTCGGCGCAGGCGCGAAAGATCGCCGCCGCCGACTTGAGCGCTTCGTCCCACGCGGCGGTCCTGCGCTGCTGCGAACCGACGTGGAAGGACACGCCGCAGGGGTCGAGCCCGAGCCGCTGCGCATGGTCGAGCACGTCGACCGCCATTTCCGGATCGCAGCCGAACTTCCGCGACAGCGGCCACTCGGCGCCGGCACAGCCGAACAGGAATCGGCAGAAGACCTTCGCGCCGGGGGCGGCGCGTGCGATCTTCTCGACCTCCGCCTTGCAATCGACCGCGAACAGCCGCACGCCGAGCGCGTGGGCGCGGGCGATGTCGCGTTCCTTCTTGATCGTGTTGCCGAAGGAAATGCGCTCGGGCGTGGCGCCGGCCGCGAGCACCATCTCGATCTCGGCGACCGAGGCGGTGTCGAAGCAGGAGCCGAGCGAAACAAGCGACGCCAACAGTTCGGGCGCTGGATTGGCCTTGACGGCGTAAAATATGCGGCTGTCCGGCAGCGCCTTGGCAAAGGCCCGGTAGTTCTCGCGCACGATGTCGAGATCGACGATGAGGCACGGACCATCGTCGAGCCCCTCGTCGCGACGGCGGCGCAGGAAGTCGTGGATACGCTCGCTCATTGGAGGCGCTCCTTCCTCTCAACGGATTCAAGGGCGGCCGACCGCGCAAGCGGGCAACCGGCGTCGCGGACGAGAGCCCTGGCGCCGGCCGTGCGATGGAGGCACGGGCGCAAGCGCGCAGGGTTCTTCACCCGAAATGCTGCCTTGGATTGGAGCGGGAACTCCCGTTCCGCACGGCCGGCAAGATGGACAAGCCTCTTCGGTGCTGAGGGCCAGCGAGACCAAAAAAGCCCGCTCCGTCGTTGCTTTAAGCCGCGTCCCCCGTTGAGCGCGGGGTGCGCCGGTTTCGCCTCCGGCTGCCGATCACGTAGTGAGGCTGGAATTCCAACCTCAGGCGACTGTCCGGCCTCTTGTCCGGATGCCTACCGATCGACACACGGCCACAGGCACGTGCGAAATTGGGCGAGCGGCACATAATCGGATCGAACGTGCATTGCAAGAGAATTCGACAGGCGTGCGATTTCTTTTACGCACCCGCTTCTGTTCTCCCGGCGCAAGCGAGCCGCTGCGAGGCATTCCTCGTGCACCGTGACGTCATTGAGATCGCGCAAGCCCTCCTGTAGGCGCTTGAGTACGGATAGGAATTGTTTGCGCTGATTCTCGCCTGCTCGGTTTAAGCGCGTTTCGCATCAAGTGCGGTGAGGGGGAACAAACGGCCCACTGTGCCCCATTGCACCCCGAGTCTGGTACCGAAATTGTCCAACCCAACGATGGCGAGCGTAGTCGCCGAGCGAAGGATTGTGGGATGCGAGGGCGACCGCCCCCGCGGTCGCGAAGCTGCTGCGGCCCTTGTCGAGCAGCGAACGGAAATGAGGTAAGCTCGATCGCCCGAAGGTATTGGCATTGTCGAAGAGCGCGCCCTTGCACCAAAGAAGGACGGTAGTCGCCTCGAGCCTTCCGGCGCTCAGCCTTTCTGCATTGGGCGTAGTGTTCGGCGACATCGGCACCAGCCCGCTTTACACGTTCAAGACGGTCCTCGGCCTCACCGACGCCAATCCTGATCCCGTCGCCACGCTCGGAGCGCTGTCACTGGTGATCTGGACGCTGATCGTCGTGACTTCGATCAAATACGTATCGTTTGCGATGCGGGTCAACAACGACGGTGAGGGCGGAATACTGGCACTCATGTCGCTTCTCGGCGTGAAGCGGCAGCACCGTCCGATGATCGTAGCGGTCGGGCTGTTCGGGGCTGCGCTGATCTATGGCGACGGCGCCATCACGCCGGCGATCTCCGTTCTTTCGGCACTCGAAGGCCTCGACATCGTGACGTCGACTTTTCGCCCGTATATCTTGCCGGCCGCCGTAGTGATCCTGGTTGCGCTCTTCGCCATCCAGCCGCTGGGCACGACGCGGATTGGCAACGCCTTCGGCCCGATTATGGCGTTGTGGTTCCTGGTCTTGGCCATGCTCGGGCTTTGGGGGATCGTACAGCATCCCACCGTGCTGTTCGCGATCGATCCGCGCGCCGGCTTCGCCTATTTACTTACCGGCGGACAGACCGGCTTTCTTGCGCTTGGCGGCGTGTTTTTATGCGTGACGGGTGCCGAAGCGCTGTATGCCGACATGGGGCATTTCGGCGCCAAGCCCATTCGCCTAGCCTGGTCGGCCCTCGTCTTTCCGAGCCTCGTTCTCAACTATGCCGGTCAGGCTGCGCTCGTTCTCGAAGGTGCTCCTACCGCTGACAACATTTTCTACCGCCTGTGTCCGCCATTCATGCTCCTGCCTCTGGTGCTCCTTGCGACGATTGCCACAATCATCGCCAGCCAGTCCATCATCACTGGCGCCTACTCGATGACCCGGCAGGCGATCCAACTCGGATGGCTGCCACGGCTGCAGATCACGCAAACATCCGAACAAGGATACGGCCAGATCTATGTCGGTGCCGTCAATTGGCTATTGATGATCGTGACGCTCGGTTTGACGATCGGCTTCGGCAAGTCTGACAACTTGGCG
>DASZFQ010000068.1:0-56250 GCA_035939595.1 Casimicrobiaceae bacterium | reverse complement strand
CCGTCGGGCTCGGGGAAATCGACGCTGCTGCGCTGCATCAATGGTTTGGTCGGCATCGACCGGGGCGAAATCCAAGTCGGCCCGCACGCGGTCCATCGTTTGCACATGGATGCCGAGATGGTCGCGCTGCGCAAGGACGTGTCGATCGTGTTCCAGCAATACAACCTGTTCCCGCATCGGACGGCGCTTGAGAACGTGATGATGGCGCCGGTCGACGTGCTGAAACAGCCGAAGGCCGAGGTCGAACAGCGCGCCTACGCACTGCTCGCGAAGGTGCGCTTGACGGGCAAGGAGAAGAACTATCCCGGTGAGCTCTCCGGCGGGGAGCAGCAGCGCGTGGCGATCGCGCGGGCGCTCGCGATGCGGCCGCAGGTGATGCTGTTTGACGAGGTCACCGCCGCGCTCGACCCCGAGACGCGCAAGGAGGTGCTGGTGACGATCCGGCAGCTGATCGACGAAGGTATGACCTCGATCGTGGTCACGCACGAGATGGCGTTCGCGCGCGAGATCGCGCAGCATGTCTATTTCACCGACCAGGGCCTCATCGTCGAGCACGGCCCTCCGTCGCGGCTGTTCGGCGATCCGCAGAAGCAGCGCACGCGCGCGTTTCTGGAGCAGGTCCTGTAATGAAGACCCACACTCGGGTGGCCGTCATCGGCGGCGGCGTCGTCGGCGCCTCGGTGCTGTACCACCTCGCCCGAGGCGGCTGGACCGACGTCGTACTGATCGAGCGCGACGAATTGACCTCCGGCTCGACATGGCATGCGGCCGGCGGCATGCACACGCTGAACGGTGATCCGAACGTCGCCAAGCTGCAGAAATACACGATCGAACTCTACCGCGAAATCGAGGCGGCCTCCGGCCAATCGTGCAGCATCCACATCACGGCGGGTGTGGACCTAGCGGGAACTCCGGAGCGGATGGATTTTCTGAAGCTCGCCTGTGCGCGCGCCCGCTACCTCGGGCTGGACATGGAGGTCATCTCGATTGACGAGGCCGCGCGGGTCTTTCCGCTGATGGACAAGCGACACTTTGTCGGCGCGTTGTACAACCCGCTCGAGGGCCACGTCGATCCCGCCGGCGTCACACAGGCGTATGCGAAGGCCGCGCGCAATCTCGGCGCCGAAGTTTATCGCTTCACGCGCGTCACGGGTTTGAGGCAACGCGCCGACGGTTCGTGGGACGTGATCACCGACAAGGGCGATCTCGTCGCCGAGCACGTCGTCAACGCGGCCGGCCTCTGGGCGCGCGAGGTCGGGCGCCTCGTCGGCCTTAACCTGCCGGTTCTGGCGATGGAGCACCAGTATCTCGTCACCGGCGAAATTGCCGAAGTCGTCGCCTCGCCGAAGGAGATGCTGCACGCCATCGACTTCGAGGGTGAGATCTACATGCGCCAGGAAGGCAAGGGCATGCTGATCGGGACCTACGAGAAGGCCGGCGTGCCGTGGGCCGAGCGCGAGACGCCGTGGAATTTTGCGCACGAGCTGCTGCCGCCCGATCTCGACCGGATCGCGGGCAGCCTCGAAGTCGGGTTCCGGCATTTCCCCGCGCTCGAGCACGCAGGCATCAAGAAGATCGTCAACGGCCCGTTCACGTTCGCGCCTGACGGCAACCCGGTGATCGGGCCGATCCGCGGCTTGCGCCATTACTGGGTCGCGTGCGGAGTGATGGCGGGATTCAGCCAGGGCGGCGGCGTCGGACTCGCGCTGTCGAATTGGATGGTGCACCACGATCCCGGCTTCGACGTCTGGGCGATGGACGTCGCGCGCTTCGGCGACTGGGCGACGATGGCCTACACCAATGCCAAGGTGCGCGAGAACTACTCGCGACGCTTCAGCATCCGCTTTCCGAACGAGGAGCTGCCAGCCGCGCGACCGCTGCGGATGACACCGGTGTACGATCGCCTGAAGGCGAGAGGCGCGATCTTCGGCGCCGCGTTCGGGCTCGAGCACGCGCTGTGGTTCGCGCCCAACGGCGTCGAAGCGCGGGAGGACGTCACCTATCGCCGCTCGAATGCGCATGGGCCCGTCGGCGAGGAATGCCGCGCGGTGCGCAGCGCGGTAGGCTTGTCCGAAATCTCGAGTTTTGCAAAATACGAAGTGACCGGTCCGGGCGCCGGTGCCTGGCTCGAGCGGATCCTCGCCAACAAGCTGCCGCGCGAAGGCCGGATGACGCTGTCGCCAATGTTGAACGAAAACGGCCGGCTGATCGGCGACTTCACCGTCGGCAATGCGGGTGGCAACCGTTACTTCGTGTTCGGCTCCGGCATCGCCGAGCAATACCACATGCGCTGGTTCGAGGCGCATCTACCTCCCGCGGGGGTCGCGATCCGTCCGTTGCGCACCGAGCTGCTGGGTATCGGCATCGCCGGGCCGAAGTCGCGCGCGCTCCTCGCGCGCGTCTGCCGTGATGACGTGTCGAATGCGGCGCTGCCGTTCCTGTCGTTCCGCGCGCTGGAAGTCGCGATGCTGCCCGCGCGCGTCGGGCGCATCTCGTTCACCGGTGAGCTTGGCTACGAGATCTGGGTGCCGGCGGATTGCCAGCTCGCGCTCTACGAGGCACTCGTGTCCGCGGGTGCGGAGCTTGGGCTCGCGCATTTCGGTGCCCGCGCGCTCAATTCACTGCGCCTTGAGAAAAGCTTCGGCAACTGGGCGCGCGAGTATCGACCGCTGTATACGCCGGGGGAAGCCGGACTGGACCGTTTCGTCAACATCGCCAAGCCGGACTTTGTGGGCCGTGACGCGGTGCGGCGCGATCGCGCGTCGGGTTCGGCGCGGCGGCTGGTCACGTTTGTCGTTGATGCCACCGACGCTGACGCGATCGGCGACGAGCCGGTATGGCACGACGGCGAGGTCGTAGGCTGGATCACGTCGGGCGGCTACGGACACTGCGTCGGGAAATCGATCGCACTCGGCTACGTCCCGTCGGCGCTGGCCACCGCCGCGAGCGGCTTCGAACTCGAGATCCTAGGCGAGCGTCGCGCGGCGTTGCTCGCGCCTGAGCCGCTTCTCGACCCTCAGGGCGAGCGCATGCGCAGCGGGTAACACCGGTCCGCCGCCGTCAGGGACGTTGCATCCGGTCGCGAACCGAGCGGCCAACTCGCCAAGCGCCGTAGCCTGGGGCAGCCGACTGTGGAGGTGGCGCTGTCGACACGGACCCGGTGCTCGAAGGCGTCGACTAAAACATTCCCATGCGTCGACTGAGCGTGTAGTCTTGGCGCTAGTCAGCCGCGTAGCGGACGTTCCTCAAACGGGCGGCGCGGCGACGCCATGCCCTTCGTCTGTCATGCCGAATGACGTTTGGTCCTCCCTGACGGCGGTAACCGCCCGCCCGCGGCTACGGCGTGCCCTGGCGTGGCTCGCCGCAGGGATTGTCGCCTTCGGCGTGCTTGGTTTCCTGATAGCGCCGCTGCTGGCCAAGCCTGCGCTCGAGCAGGCGCTGTCGAACGCACTCGCGCGCAAGGTCACCATCGGGCAGCTCAAGATCAACCCGTACGCGGTTTCCGCGACGCTCGGCGAGGTTGCGGTCGCCGAACGTGGCGAAGGTCCGCCGCTACTCACGGTCGGTGAGCTCTACATCAGGGGCGGATTGGCGTCGCTGTTTCGCTTCGCACCGGTGATCAGCGCCCTGCGGATCACCCGCCCCGACGTGCACCTGGTGCGCAACGCGGACCGCAGCTACAACGTCTCCGACCTGCTCGATCAGGCCCTTGCCGGACCGCCCGGGCCGCTACCGCGCTTCTCCGTCAGCAACATCGAGATCGTCGACGGACGCATCGAATTCGACGATCGCCCCGAACACCGCCAACACCAAGTGACCGAGCTCCGGCTCGGCATCCCGTTCCTGTCAAGCCTGCCTACGCAAGCGGAGATTGAAGTCGAGCCAGTCTTTTCGGCGCGGGTGAACGGGCGTCCCGTTAGTGTGACCGGTGAGACGCGGCCGTTTGAGGATACCCACGAAACCAGGCTGCACTGGGAGGCCACCGGCGTGCAGCTGCCCACCTACGTCGACTACGTGCCGGTCAAGCTCCCGGTCAAGCTGTCCTCCGGCAACCTCGACGCCAAAATCGACTTGAGCTACGTCGGCCGTGGCCGCGACCCACCGCAACTGACCGTCGCCGGAACAGCGCGGCTGGCCGACCTTTCCCTCACCGATCGTGCCGGAGCGCCGCTGCTTCACGTGCCTTCGCTTGCCGTGACGCTGGATCGGCTCGACATCATGGGGAACCATGCCGAAGTGCGCTCGATCGCGGCCGAGGGGATAGAGCTCGAACTGGTGCGCGCGCGGACGGGCGAGATCAATCTTGCAGGACTTGCTCCCGCGAAGGCTCCCGGCGCAAGCCCCGGCAGCCCGTTCCGATTCCACGTTGGCAGCATCGCGCTTAAGCGCGGCAGGGTGCACGTCACCGACCAGGCCGTCACGCCCGCGTTCGTGGCAACCTTGAATGATCTCGCGCTGGACGTCGCGAACCTTGACAGCGCTGCCGGGCAACAGGCGACGGTTGCGTTTTCGTTCGCCTCGGACCTGGGCGCGCGCGTGACCCACCGCGGCAGGCTCGCCCTGGCGCCGTTCGCTACGGATGGACGCCTCGAGATCACGGGACTCAAGCTCGGGCACCTGTTTCCCTACTATGCGAGTGCGCTTAATGTCGTGGTCGATGACGGCGCCCTCGACCTTGCCAGCGACGTGCGGTTCAGCGACGCCGATCCGGCTGCAGGTCTCGTGCTCTCGAATCTGGGCGCGACGGTGAGCGAGCTGAAGATGCGTCTGCCCGAGCAGAAGGAGCTGCTCTGGCGCGTGCCGACACTCGCCGTGCACAATGGCTCGGTCGATGTCGCCAAGCATGCGGCCAGCTTCGACACGATCGAGGGGCACGGCGCCGCGGCGCTCATTCGCCGTACGGCCGACGGCCAGCTTAATTTTGCGCGGCTCCTGCGCACGCCCGAGGGCGGGGCCGGCGCCCAAGGCGGCGGGGAGGGGTGGCGCGTCGACGCGCGCAAGGTTCTCGTGGACGATTTCTCCGCGACGTTCATCGATGAGACCGTGACGCCACCGGCGCGCATCGCGCTCTCCCGCGTGACGGTCAGCGGCGAGAACCTGTCGAACGGCGCGAAAGCAATGGGCCACGCGAGCCTGCAGGCTGCCGTCAACAAGCGCGGCACACTCTCTCTGGCGGGGCCGCTTTCGATCGCGCCGTTTGCGGCGACGCTCAAGGTCACGACCCGGGACATCGATCTGGTTCCCTTCCAGGCTTATGTCACGCAAGCGGTGCGCGTTGTCCTCAGCGGCGGTACGGTCTCCGCGAAGGGCACGCTCGACTTCGCGACAGGCACAGCGCTGCGTGCCGGGTTCAAGGGGGACCTGGTGCTCGGCGACGTGGTGGCGCTCGATGAGGTCAACGCAACCGACCTCGCCAAGTGGAGATCCCTCACCCTGGGAGGCATCGACGCGCAGCTCGAACCGCTGGCGGTGAGCGTGGGCGCCATCACGCTCGATGACTTTTATGCGCGGCTTATCCTGAACGAGAACGGCGAATTCAATCTGCAGCAGCTCGCGCGCAGTCGGACACCGGCCGCGACGCCGCCTACTGCAAGCGACGCGCCGAAGGCCGTGGAGCTGGCCACACCCACGGGAACCGCGACGACCTGGCTCAAGCTGGGCAAGGCAACACTCACCGGCGGCAGCGTCGACTTCACGGACCATTTCATCCGCCCGAACTACTCCGCCAACGTCACCGCTCTCGCCGGCAGCCTGTCGACGCTGGCGTTCGATCAGCCCGCCGACATCGAGTTGCGCGGCAAGGTCCAGGACACCGCGCCGGTCGAGATCCAGGGGCGCGTCAATCCGCTCTCGCAGAATTTGTTTCTCGACCTGAAGGCAAGCGCCAGCGATATCGAGCTCTCACCCCTGTCCCCCTACTCCGGCAAGTACGCCGGCTATGGCATCGAGAAGGGAAAGCTCTCGATGCAGGTCAAGTATCTGATCGAAGAGCGCAAGCTGACGGCGCAGAACAGCATCGTCCTCGATCAGCTGACTTTCGGTGCCAGGGTCGAGAGCCCCGACGCGACCAAGCTTCCGGTGCTGCTCGCGGTGGCGCTGCTCAAGGATCGCAATGGCGTCATCCGGTTCGACTTGCCCGTCGGGGGCTCGCTCGACGATCCGCAGTTCTCCGTCGGTGGCATCGTCTTTCGCGCGTTGCTGAACCTGATCGCGAAGATCATCACCTCGCCGTTCGCGTTGTTGGGCTCGCTGGGGGGCCATGGCGAGGAGCTCGCCTACGTCGAGTTCGCCCCGGGGTCCGCGACGCTCGACACGGCCGGCGACGCCAAGATCCAGTCGATTGCCAAGGCGCTTACCGACCGCCCCGCGCTCAAGCTCGACGTCGCCGGCCGCATCGATCCCGCGGCCGATCGTGAGGGATTAAAGCGCACTGCGCTCGAGCACAAGATTCGCCTGCAAAAGTTCAACGACCTGGTCAAGCGCGGCGAGCCGCCGGCTGAGGTGGACTTGGTCGAAGTGAGCGCAGCGGAATACGAGCCGTTGCTCGAACGTGTGTACAAGGCCGAGGATTTTCCGAAACCGCGCAACGCAATCGGACTGGCCAAGGATTTGCCGCGTGCAGAAATGGAGACACTGATTCTGAGCCACACGACGGTGAGTGACGAGGACCTGCACCGGCTTGCCGAACACCGGGCAGAGATCGTCAGGGACAGCCTCGTGGACAAGGCGCATGTCCCGGAGGAGCGCGTGTTCCTGGTTGCGCCGAAGCTCGACGCCGAGGGCATCAAGGACAAAGGCAGGGCGACGCGGGTTGATTTTGCGTTGCGTTGACGCGGCGGTAACGATCAGCACCTTGCGCAATTCCCTCCCCTGTAACCGCACTGTAACGTCAAGTCCCGCCATGCGGGAATTCCTGGAAAGAGGCAGCGCAGTTAGCTGGCATGTGCTTTGGAAAGGGCGCATCATAGAAGCCCGATTTGGCAGCGCTGTTGCACACCGCTCCAAATTGAAACTCCCGGAGATTGAGATGATGCATTGGATTTGGACCATTGTGATCGGTTTCGTAGCCGGGCTGATTGCCAAGGCGATCACGCCAGGTTCGGGACCCTCGGGGTTCTGGCTGACGGCGATTCTGGGCATTGCGGGCGCGCTTGCCGCGACGTTCATCGGTCAGCTCATGGGTTTCTATCCCGAGGGCCATCCGGCGGGCTTTATCGCATCGGTTCTCGGTGCAGTGATTCTGCTCGTGATCTATCACTTGATCGCCAGGAAGTCGCAGTAACCCGAAACCCGGAAGGAGAATCGTATGGGATTAATGGACATGCTTACGCAAGCCATGAGCGGCGGTGGGGCGCAGCAATTCGGCCAGATCGCGCAGAATGCGCCGAGCGATGTGCTGGCCAAGGGGCTGTCAGCGGCATTCGCGTCTGACCAGACGCCTGCCATCGGTGCGATGGCAGGGCAGTTATTCGGCCAGTCGAATGGCGGGCAGCAGGCCGGTATGCTCAACCAACTCATGGGCGCTCTGGGCCCCAGCGTCATGGCTGGGCTCGCCGGGGGTGTGCTCGGCAGGGTGATGTCGCCCGGGCAGACGCAGATCACGCCGGAGCAGGCCGCGCAGTTAACGCCTCAGCAAGTACAGGACGTTGTGAATCACGCGAACGAAGTGCACCCGGGGGTCGCCGACCAGTTGGGTCAGTTCTACGCGCAGCATCGGGGTCTTATCAATACACTCGGCGGCATCGCGGCCACCGTGGCAATGATGAAAATGAAAGACCACATGTCAGGGCAAGCATAGGATAGGCGGATTGCGGCGGGCGCAAGCCGCTGGCGAGATCGCCGCAGCTACGCCGCTCTTACTGATCTGTTAACTCCACACGCTTGGTGCCGTGGAGCACAACGGCTGAGGTGGATCAGACCTGGTAAGTCCACGCCACAGGTTCGCGCAGGGACGAGCGACGCGGCGTAACGCACGCGCGAACTCGAATGGCCATTGCGGAAACAAAAGCGAAGTGGCCGGCTACGGGAAAGCTAGTCGGCCTGCGCTGCACGTGGGGTGGCGAGCTCCGCCGCGAGTTCGAGGAGTTCCACCAGCGCCCGACCCGCACGAGCATTTAGCTCGCACGGGCCGTGCGTCAAGCGCGAATCAACAACGCCGCGGCACCTACTGCGACGTATAGACGCCGACGCCGCCGGCGCCATTGGGGAAATTCGTAGCGCACGTTGCGCAACCTCCCGGCGCTCCGTTCGACGAAAACGGCAGATACACTTGATGACCCACTGGATCGACGCCAACGGAGTGGGCGTTGTTTCCAGTCGGAACACTCACAATGATCTGCCGTGTCGCCGCGTCGACCACGAAAAGCTCCGGCGTGCACGGTGAGGCGGCAGCGCACGTTCCTGCCACAGCGGCCAGTCCACTGGCTGTAAACCGGCTCGAGGAAAGGAAATAGCGATTGGTCGCCGCATCGTAGGCGATCTGGTCACCGCCGCCAGCGTTGAGCACGGCAAGAACGGCGCCGCTGGTACGGTCGAGAATCTGGAAGGTAAGCAGCGCACCAGTCGTCCCCTGCCGGCACATCACGCCGTAGTCGGTGCCCGGTCCCAGGTCGATGCCCGTCGGGTCACAATTGCCCAGCGGAAAGATCTTGAAGCCGTTGCCAGGCGAGACCACGGGTAGCGTGAGCGTGACCGGATTGGCCGGCGTGCCGGTGAGTACGAATGCCGCCGGGATGACGTCGGTCTCTCCGTGCGGGTTGGCGGTAGAGCCGTCGTTGTTGACTAAGAAACTTGCGCTCGCGTGATCGTAGATACAGGCTTCGAGGCCGGCCGCGGGTGGGCCGGTGAGGCCGGTGCCGGGATCGGTGAACTTCAGGGTCGCGATGATCTTCTGCGTCGTTGTATCGATGAAGGTCGCAAACGGCGGCATCTCGGCCGGACTGCTGATCATGAACAGGTTGTGGTCTGGATCGTAGCAGCCTTCGTCCGCGCGCAATCCCGACGAGCCGCCGATGGCGATCGTGTTGACGACGGTGTCGGTCTGGGTGTCGATGATCTTCACCGAGTTAACGTCGCCGACGTAGATAAGCGTGGTACCCGGGATGATATTGATCCCGTCGGGACCCGACTTGTCGTTGTTCGCGCCGGCGCAGGTCGGCCCGGTATTGCAGCCGGCAAACCCGCCCTTGATCCGCTTGATGAACGTATTCTTCTTGATGTCAAAGACGTCCACCCCGTAGTTGTTCCGGTCCGTGAAGTAGTAGCGCCCCTTGACGGTATCGACAGCGCTGATGTCGAACGAGAAGTTTGTCGTAGCGTCAACGTTTGGCACCGACATGATCGTCTTCAGGCCGACGCCTGAATGATTAACGGTACCGTTACCACCACCATTATTACCGCCCCCGCACCCGGCGAGCAGCAACGTCGCGAAAAGAATCACACCGAGAGTTCCAATCGTCCTCATTTTTTCCTCCGTGGCTTAAGCAGTTTTTGCCGATATTATTTACCCCACTACCGGAGTAGCAGGTCGAGTAACTGTATACCCCGAAGTTGCTGAAATCAATGCCGCATTTTCGTGTCTCAAGCCGGAGCAAGCCCATCCCATGATTGTGCGCAGGCTGTAGCTTCGGTGTCAGGTTGTAGTCAGACCGGGGACCTTTATGAGAACCGAGCTACCACCCGGCGGCGCTTCTTGCGCGCCTCCGCTCTCTTTGACCAAGCGTCGGTTTCGCGGCGGTCGTTGGTGCGCTACCCACGCTAAGTCGTGGCGCCTCGCAACCGACTCGAGCCATCGGGTGCGAGCAGGGTGACCCGGAAGATGACGCTGCAGAAGGGCGGGGATGCCGCCGCGCGGTTGACGTACTTTACGCCCTGCGGCATCGTGCGCAGTATCGCATTGATCATGCCAGGGCCAAGGCCCGGCATCGCCCGGCAGCACAAGAGTTAAACCGCCGTGGAGCCGATGAACGCAGCCGGACGAGCGCAGGATGCCGCCGATTACTTACGCCGACGGCGCAGGCGGCAGCGGACGGCGGATGCGATCGCGCGTGTCACCGTGTCCGGCATGATCGTCGGCAGCGTGTTGTTCCTGCTCTTGCCGCTGGCGCTGACGCTGTCCATGTCGTTTGACGCCCGCGATTATCTGGGAGCGTTTCCGCCCCCCGCGCTGTCCCTGCGATGGTACACGAAGTTCTTCTCCGATCCCTATCTCCTTAAGGGCTTGCAGACGAGCGTCCAACTGGCGGCACTCACGGCGCTCTTCGCCACCGCGCTCGGACTTTCGGCGGCCGTGGCGCTGGAGCGGATGCCAAGACGGCAGGCCCAATTCCTGGGTGCACTGTTCCTGTCGCCGCTCATCGTGCCCGGAGTCGTCGTGGGCTTCGCGCTGCTTATCTTCTACGCCCGCGTCGGTGTCGAAAGCACGTTTCTCCGCCTCTTGGGGGGACACGTGCTGATCACATTTCCCTACGCGATTCGGACCGTGCTCGCGGCGCTGGGCGGCATTCGTCCCTCACTCACCGAAGTCGCACAGTCGCTTGGTGCAGGCCCGACCCGGGCGTTCTGGACGGTTACCTTCCCGCTGGCCCGGACGGGCATTGCCGCCGGCGCGATCTTCGCCTTCGTGTTCTCGCTCGACGACGTCGCGGTGAGTCTGTTCCTGTCCGATCCCGAACGCTATACCCTGCCGGTCGCGCTCGTGAGCATGCTGCACGCCAACTTCGACTTGACGATCGCCGCGGTCGCCGTGCTGATCATGGGCAGCTCGATCGCGCTGATGCTTCTCCTCGACTGGCTTGCCGGGCTGGATCGGGTGGTCGGCGCCGGCTATTACAAGACCTAGCGCAATGGCCCGCCCCGTTCTCGAAATGCGTCACGTCAGCAAGCGCTACGGCGACGCGCCCGCGGTGATCGACGTTTCATTCGCCGTGCAAAGCGGGCAGATCCTCGCGCTTCTCGGCCCCTCCGGTTGCGGCAAGACGACGACCCTGCGCCTGATCGCGGGGTTCGTCGAGCCCGACGAAGGATCGATCGAGATCGGCGGCCGCGACATGCGCGACGTGCGCCCGCATGAGCGAAACGTCGGCCTGGTGTTCCAGGATTACGCGCTGTTTCCGCATCTGACCGTGGCGCAGAATGTCGCCTACGGCTTGCGCCAGCGCGGGGACGCGAGAGACGCGATTGCCCGCCGCGTGAGCGAGATGCTCTCGCTGGTCCATCTGGAGGGATTCGGCGCGCGCCGGCCTGCGGGGCTTAGCGGGGGCCAGCAGCAGCGCGTAGCGCTCGCGCGCGCGATGGCGATCACGCCGGAGGTGATGCTGCTCGACGAGCCGCTGTCCGCGCTCGACGCAAAACTCAGGCAGGAGCTGCGCTTCGAGCTGAAGCAGATCCTGCAGGTGGCACACTGCACGACGCTGATCGTCACGCATGACCAGGAAGAGGCAATGAGCCTCGCTGACGAGATCATCGTGATGGATCACGGCCGTATTCTGCAGCAGGGGGATGCCGCGGCGATCTACCACGCCCCACGGACGCGAGCCGTGGCCGAGTTCATCGGCCGCACCAACTGGTTCCAGGGCAAACTCGGGCGGGCGCTCACCCCGGGGTATCGCGAATTCGTGACCAGGGAAGGCCCATTCATGGTGCCGGCCGACGCGTCGACTGATAGCGCGATCGCGCAATTTTGCGTGCGGCCCGAGCGGCTGCGCATCCTGCCCGCGGCAGAGCCTGCGGGCGAGGGATTGAACCAGGTGCAGGGCACCCTCGTCAGCGCGGCGTACCTCGGCTCGGAAATCCATCATGCGGTGGCGCTCGATTCGGGCCGCACCGTGATTTGCGTCGAGCAGAATCGCGATCAGGCGATTCCCGCCGCCGGTACCCTGCTCACGATCGTCTTCCGCCCGGCCGACTGCATTCTCACCGCTTGAGCGCAGCGCCTTCACAATACCAGGACAAGGATCGACGATGCCTTTCGTGACCGCCAATGGCGTGCGCACCTATTTCGAGATGACCGGCGAGGGCGAGCCGCTGCTCCTGATTGCCGGCAACGGCATGGACCACACCGCGTTTCGTGACCAGGTGCCATCCTTCGCGCCGCATTTTAGGTGCATCACCTACGACCTGCGCGGCATCGGTCGCGCGGAAGTTCCTGACTCGGGTTACACGGTGCCCGACATGGCGCACGACGCGCTGGCATTGCTGGCTGCGCTCGGGCTTTCCGGCGCGCACGTGGCCGGGTACTCACTGGGCGGGGCGATCGGACAGCAGATGGCGATCGAAGCGCCCGCCGACGTGAAGTCGCTGTCGCTCTACGCCACGTTTTCCCACGTCGAGCCCTACCTTCGCCGACGTTACGAGCTGCTCCTCAAGATCCTCCTCGAGACCACACCCGAGCTGTGGGCCATGTTCACCACGTTCAGCGCATTCGGTGAGGAGTACATCAATGCGCACGACGCCGAAGTAGAAAAGGAGGTTGCGTTGCGCGCCGCGCGCTGGCAGGGCGCCGACGCGCCGTCGAAGGTCGGCCTGGCCGGGCACTACCAGGCGATCCTGGCGCACGAAGTCCGCTCGCGGCTGTCCGCGATCCGCTGCCCGACCTGGATCGCCGTGGGCAGCTCCGACCCGGTGGCCCCGCCGTCCTACGCGCGCTACCTGAAGCAGCACATCGCGCGTTCACGACTTTGCATCTATCCTGGCGCGCCGCATCGGCTGCTCAACTTCACGCCGCAATTCACCGCCGACGCGCTGGCTTTTCTGCTGCAGGCGCGTGACGCGGCTTGATGCACCGCGTGGTTTCGGCGGCTCGCGTTCCGGTGGTATATTGATCGAGCAAGGTAGCAGTAACCCCACTCGATGATCGATCCTGCCGCGAACTCGCTCATCATCTCCGCCGACTCGCATGTGCTCGAACCGGGCGAACTCTGGACGAACGCCCTGGGCGAGCGCTTCGGGGATGCGTTGCCGCGCATCGTCAAAAGCTTCGACGGCCACGAAGGCACCTTCTTCTATCTCGGGCGGCCCGGCGAGGCGGCCAGGATCGACGAGCTCGTCAACGCGGTCGGCGACGATCAGCGGATCAGGGAGCTCGTGCAGGCCGGCAGCGATCCTGTGTTCCGGCTGAAATTGATGCAGGCCGACGGCGTTTCAGCCGAAGTGCTGAACCCGACGTTCGCCCTGTGGGTGCCGCGAATTCCGGATCCAGCGATGCGGCGCGCCTGCGCCGAAGTGTTCAACGACTGGATCGTCGAATACTGCGCGTGCGCACCAGAGCGCCTGCTCGGCGTGGGCATCGTTCCGATCGACGATCCGGATTGGGCAGTGAACGAGGCAAAGCGCATCATCCGCCGGGGTGCGCGCGGCATCATGGTGCCGACGCAGCCGATCGACGGCGCGAAGCCGTACCGCAACCCGGTTTACGATCGTTTCTGGGGGGTCGTCGAAGAGGCACGTGTTCCAGTCACCCTGCACATCGTGACCGGACGCGTGCGCGACCCGTTCACGTATCACGGCGCCGACGAGCGCGGCGAGGTTCCGCGATCGTTCCTGGAACTATTCGGCGAAGCCGCGCCGGTACTTGCGAACGAATTCATTTTTGGCGGTATCTTCGACCGCTTCCCGAGGCTGACGATCTTTCTCTCCGAATACGATGCCTCGTGGCTGCCGATACTGAAGTATCGCGTCGACCGCATCGAGAAGTTTCCCGGCCTCAACCCGCTCAAGAAACCGGCGCGTGCGTATATTGACGAGAACATCGTCGTGGGCATCATCAACGACCCCTTGGCCGCCAAGCTGAGTCACGAAATCGGCGTCGATCGCATCCTGTGGGGTTCCGATTTCCCGCATCCGCCGTGTCCTTATCCGCACACCAGGGAGCGCATCGGCGAAATCCTCGCCGGCATTCCGGAGGCAGATCGCACGGCGATCGTCTCCGGCAACGTCAGCCGTCTTTACGGCATCGACGTCGCGGCGCTGCGAGCATGAAGGGTACCCTCGACATCGTCGGCGGCAACCTTATCGACGGGATCGCCGACCTGCCTAAGAGCAATTGTTCGCTGCGGGTGAAAGACGGCCGACTCGTCGCCCTGTGGGAGGGCGCGCGCGCGCCGGCAGAGGCCAAGGACCCGGCCGACCGCGTGATCGATGCCAGGGGCAAGACCGTGATGCCGGGGCTCATCGACGCGCATTGCCACATCAGCTACGGCGAGGGCCGGAGCGCGGAGGAGGTCGACATCTACGGTGGCGCCGAGTGGGCGGCGGTGCGGGCGGTGTGGAACTGCGCCAAGGTGCTGCGCGCGGGCGTTACGAGCTTCTGCGACCCGGGATCGACCTGGCATGCCGCGGTCACCGCGCGCGATGCCATTGCCAGCGGAATGTTTCCCGGTCCGCGCATCTTTGCGGCGGGCCGGCACATCGCTGCGGACGGCGGATTCGCGGATTATTTTCCGTCGTGGCTCGGCATGCCGGCTTCCGCCGAAGGCGTTCTCTGCCACACGCGTGAGGAAATGGTCCGCGAAGTGCGGCAGCAGGTGAAGAACCGCGTCGACCTCATCAAAATCAGCGGCGACAGCCAGGCCCAGGAGCGGCTCGAGAACGCCGGGCCGTGCCTGTCCGACGACGAAATGCAGGCGATCGTCGCCACCGCGCACGGGCTGGGGCGCAAGACCACGATCCATGCGCGTTACCCCAACACGGTCGTCGCCGCGGTTCGCGCGGGCATCGATTGGCTGATTCACGCCTCCTACATGCGCAGCGAGGATATCGGCATCGTGCGCGATGCCGGAACACCCATCTGTCCGACCTTCACCTTTACCGCCAATATCGTCGAATGGGGCAGGGACGTCGGAGTCGATCCGAACTACATCGAAGTCAAGAAGCGCGAGCTCGATGCGCTCGCGCGCATCCATCGCCGCGCGTATGAGTCGGGCATCACCATGCTTGCCGGGTCGGAGGCCGGTTTTTCGGTGACCCCTTACGGTGACTGGCACACGCGGGAGCTCGAACTGATGGTCGAGCTTGTGGGCATGAGCCCGATGGCGGCAATCAAAGCGGCGACCAGCAACAATGCGGCGGCTTTTGGCTGGGCCGGCGATGTAGGGACACTGCAGCGCGGCGCGCGCGCCGACCTCCTTGTCGTTGATGGCGACCCGCTGGCCGACATCGGCATTCTCGGCGACGAGAAGAAGATTTCGACGATCCTGCACGACGGGGATGAGGTGGATCGGACCAAACCGATTCCGGAGCGGAAGCGGATGGCGCACGAGCGGGGGTTCAGCGTGTCCACGTATAAGTTGGAACGCACGGAGGTCAACAGGAGGAGGTCGCAATCATGAAGCCATTTACTCGCCGCAGTTTTCTTGCAACCAGTGCCGCGTTGATCGCAGGCGCAAGCGTGCCGGGTCGGGCACAATCGCCGGTTCCGCTGACCGGCATCGATTGGGGCGGGCCGCTCATTGAGGCGACGCGCAAGATCACCGCGGGCGACAAGGATGTCGACATCACATGGGATCTGCATTCAGGTGGTGCAGGAACGGTGTTGCCGAAGATCAAGGCGGCATGGCCCAACCCCAAGTACGACTTCGTGGCCGCCTGGAATCCGGTATACGTCACGATGATCAACGAGGAATGGCTTGAACCTCTGAGCCCGGATGAGTTGCCCAACCTGCGCGACGTGCCACGTGAGTATTTCTTCACCGATAAGAACGGCGCGATCATCAATGTGCCGCGGAGCCTCGCCGGAATGTTCTGGGGCTATCGCGCCGATAAGGCGCCGGTAAAGGTCGAACGCATCGAGCAGTTGTTCGACAGCAAGCTCAAGGGCCAGATCTGTTGGCCCGGCCCCAGCATCAACTCGAACCTGCAACTGCTGTCGCTTGCGCTTTCGGCGGGAGGGAACGAGCAGAACATGGAGCCGGGCTGGGATCTCCTGAAGAAGCTCGCCAAGTCGGGGAACATTGGCCGGGTCGCGCAAACGGAGACTGACTTCATCAATTCGATCTCGACGGGCGAGACGACGGTTGCCTTCTGGAACATGTCGCCGTGGAAGAAGCTCGCCACCAACTTCCCGATCAAGGTACTGACCCGCGTCCCCGACGAAAAAGGCATGAAGGCTTTCATGTACCAGGACGGCTGGGTGGTGCTCAAGACCTCGAAGCAGAAGAAAGCGGTGAAGGACTACCTCAACTTCTTCATCAGCCCGGAGAACAACGAGGTGTTTAACCAGATGCTGGGGCAGGGGGTCACCAACCGAAAATCGAAGTCGAGCGGATTCGCAGAAAACATCGCGTTCAAAGGCGATGAGCTTGCCAAGTACGCGTACTTTCCGAATTTCGTGGTGCTCGCGGCGCAACTCAACGATACGGTCAAACGCTTCGAAACGGAGATCGTGCCACTATTGTAGGAGAGAAATCTTGACTCCGCTATGAGCGTGCGACGCCGCGGCAGCGGTCTGGTCCTACCCGCGGTCGTGGTGGTGGCAGCGCTGCTCGTGGTGCCGTTGCTGCTGGTCGGCGACGAGAGTCTGCGCCTGTTCGTGCCAGGACGCGTCGGCTCGGCGCACGACGCGCCATTCACCCTGGAGAACTACGCCGAGCTCGTCCGTCCGGCCTACGCGCGGTATTTTGCGGACACGCTGCGTATCAGTCTTGTCGCTTCGCTGCTTGCGCTCCTGCTCGCCTATCCGATCGGCTACCGTGTCGCGCGAGAAGCACGCACCCGCGTGCGCCGAGCATGGATCGCGTTTCTCGTGGTGATGCTGTTTCTCAGCATCCTGATCCGGGTCTACGCCGTGTCGCTGGCGGTGGGGCCCGCTGGCTTCGGTCGCGGCATTGCGGAATTTCTCGGGCTTGCGCAGAGCAGCAGGGGCTACGCCGAGCTCTCGATAGTGCTGGGGCTGTTGCACTGTCTCATTCCGATGGCGGCAATCGTACTGCTTGCACCGCTGCAGGCGCTCAATCCGAGACTGGTCGAAGCCGCGCAGGCGCTTGGTGCTCCTACCTGGAAAGCGCACGCGACGATCACGCTCCCGCTTTCCGCACGTGGGGTCATGGCGGCATTCATGCTCTGCTTTACCTTCTCCATCAGCGCCTTCGTGATCCCGCTGGTGCTGGGCAAGGGCCGCGTCCTGTTCGTCTCCAACCTTATCTACAGCCGTTTCGGCGAAATCGGCAATTATCCCGGAGGGGCCGCGCTCTCAATCGCCCTTCTTGGGCTCTCGCTCCTCGTGGTTTACGCGCTGGATCGCGCGGCAGGCAGTCGATGGGGGAAGTGAAAGGAGAGACCGAATGAATGACACGCGTGCAGCTGCAGAGACTTCGCTCGAGCTCGAGCGGCTTGAGAAGCTGCCTTGGTTCGAGTCCGGGAAGCCTTGCCGAACCGACATCTTCCACGAGCGCGACTTCTGGCAAGAACAGGAAGCGATGTGGGGCCGCTGGGGCGCACAGGGGATTGGGCCGTTGCGCAAGGTCATGCTGACTCCACCATCCGAATGCGAGGTTCGGCCGGTCTTCGCGCAGCAGCCCGCTTACTATCGCATGTACCAACGCCGGTTGCCGGATCTGCGCATCATGCAGAAGCAGTTCGATCAATTTGTAGCCACACTCAAAGGTGAGGGGATCGAAGTGATCATCCTCGAAGCGCCGGCGCCGCAGGATGCCCTCGGCCCGTACGGCTTCCAACGGATCTTCACGACTCCGTCCGAGGTGCTCGTTACCAATGCGGGCGCCATCATCCCGCGCATGGCCTGCTCCGGCTACCTCGTGGGTCGGGAAAAGCTCTGGGCGCAATACCTGGTATCCATCGGCTGCCCCATCCTGTTTTCGATTCACGGCAAAGGCTGTGGTGAGATCGGCGCAGGCGCATGGCTGGACGACCGCCATTACATCTATGCGGAAGGGGTCACCGCCAATCAGGAGGGGCTGCGCCAGCTGCGCTGGATCCTGGAAAGTATCGGAGTCGAGCTCTACGTCGGGCACAGCCCCGGTTATGTCGACCTTTGGGACTTCCCGGCCGGTGGCGTTTCTCATCCGGACATGATGCTCGGTGTAGTCGATCTTGGCCTCGCCATCGTCTACCCGGCGATGTTGAATTGGGCAACGATTGGCTATCTGAAGCGATTGAAGTTTCGTCTGATCGAGGTCCCGCCCGAGGAGTTCGTACAATACGGCTGTAACATCCTGACACTGGCGCCGGGAAAGGTGGTGATACCGGCCGCGGCAAAGCAAACCATCGCCGCCCTCAGGCGCGAGGGCGTGGAGTGCCTCGATCTCGATTTGTCACAATCCGCAACCGGGCTTGGCGGACCGCATTGCATGACCTGTCAGTTACTGCGCGACCGGGGGCCGAGCCTTGAGGAACTGTCCTAGGCGCCGGCAGCAGAGGGAACATGGCAAAGGAATTCCATAACCCGGAACCATTCCGATCGGAGCACCGTCCGTACGCCATGGCGGTGAAGGCGGGGAGGCTTGTCTTCCTGGCAGGCCAGCTCGGCGTCGAATTTGTCGAGGGCAAGCGGACGGTGGTCGCCCCGGGTAACGCCGAGCGCCAGATCGAGCAGATTTTCGTCAATATGCGCTCGGTGCTCGAGGGTCTGGGCGCCGGTCTCGGAGACGTCTGCTGGATCCAGATATTCGTGACCAATATCGACGATCGATTGGGCATGGATGCCGTGCGCAGACGATATTTCGGCGAGACCGACCTGCCTGCGGCGACCATGGTGGAAGTGTCCCGGCTCGCTCTCCCCGGTGCAGTCGTGGAGGTGAACGCAATCGCGGTGATCGAGGAACGCTGAATCTCGCGCGACGGGAGAAGCCTACGGAGTGACCGTCGGCTCAGATCGCCGCTGTGGCCTGGAACTCGATCAACAGGCCCGGGTCCGCAAGATGATTGACCTCGACGATCGTGCTCGTCGGAAGGTTGTTCTTGAAGAATTCCATCCGCGCCGCGACGATTTCCTTGAACTGGCGTATGTCCGTCGTGTACACCACGATGGACACGATGTCGGAGAGACTCCCGCCCGCCGCCGCCAGGACCACCTGCATGTTGCGGATGGCCTGGCGCGTCTGTTCCGCCATGTCGCCGGGCCCGACGAGATTGCCGTCGGCGTCACGTGACAGCTGGCCGGAGAGGAAGATCAAAGTCGTCGGGTTATCGACCCTGATGTAGTGACAATAGATATTCGAGCGAACGTTTCTCAGATTCGCGGGGTTGCCGCGTGTGATCTTGGTCATGCGCCTTCCTCTTCTGGGTCGACGATACGGGTGCGCAACGGCGCAAATCCCTCGATGGCAATTTCGACCACGTCCCCGGGTCGGAGGTAGAGCTCGTCGGCATTGGGCTGGCCAACGGCAACCCCTGCCGGCGCGCCCATCGCGATCAGGTCACCCGGCTCAAACGGCATCCAGCGAGAGAAATGCTCGAGGACCTCGCCGATCCGGAAAATCATGTCACCGCTATGAACCCGCATTCGTTGCTCGCCATTGACGCGGCAGGTTATCCAGAGATTGTGCGGATCGGCGACTTCGTCGAGCGTGATGATGAATGGCCCGACGGGACCGAATCCGGGCATGTTCTTCGATGTCCAGAAACGGGTACCCGATGCCACCTCCTGTTTCTGGACCTGGCGGGCGGTAAGATCGTTGGTCAGGGTAATACCGGCGATGTACGAGCTCGCATCGTGCCTCGCCGTGCGGAACGCGCGCCTGCCGATGACGAACGTCAGTTCTGGCTCGTAGTCGAGAGTCGTAATGCCTTTTGGACGAATCACGGCCGCGTCGTCGCCGACCATGACCGAGTTCAGCTTCACGAATCCTGTCGGCTCCTTCGGGATCTCCTTGATCAACTGATTACGAACCAGCTCTTCGAGATGTGATTTGTTGTTCTTGCCGACGCAGAAAAACACGTTTGGGTCGGTAATGGGTGGAAGAAGACGGACCTTGTCGCGCGGCAGGCGGATGCCGTCGCCGACCTTGCTGCGCGCTGCGGCATCGAGACAACGTCGTGCCGTAGCCAAGCCGGACGGACCCGCGGCGATGAGCGATCTGAGCGAATCGGGGAACGCGTCTTGGCCTCGGTCGACCAAACCCCCGGCGGCTGCAAGGTCCACAATGTCACCATCGAGCCAAGCTCCGATTCTGGGCCTTGCGTCATGGTCTGCGTGGACGAAGGTAAGAAGCTTCATGGAGTCATTCAGCGGCGACAGGAATGCGTCGTCAAGATACCATAGCAAGTCGCTTTGATACTGCGTGAGGGCAAACCGCGCGGCGCATCGAAATGCGGCGCGCGCCCGGCGCAGGAGATTGGCGCAGCCGTTGTTGAATACCTCCGGATCTCCCGGCTGATACCCGTGCTGCCTTGACATGCACTTCCAGCCCTCCGGGAACCCCTGGAAATCGAGGAAGATGCCGTCCGCGCCGTAGCCACCGATGCGCCGCGCGACGCCCTCGACATAGGCGAGCCATCCCTCCGCCCCTTGAAAGCGCGGTCGCCGGGTGAACTGCACCCACGCTTCATCCCGAAGGTGTCCGCCCTGCACACGCGTTCGCCCGAGCGCGGCTTCGCGCTGGCGCAAACCGTGATACGCTTGCGCGAAAGCCCGCCGTCGCATTTTGCCTTGCCCCCGCCCGGCGGCGATTTAATCCCCCTTTCCAAGGAATGACCGTGCGCACGATCCGATTCGAAATGCTCTTCGCCTATGCGTCTTCGTTGCTGGTCTTGATGCTGTTGGGCGCCTGCCATGCGCAGCAGGACGCCGGTTCCGCCGCCAAGAGCGCAACAGGTGCGGTCGCGGCAACGGTCAACGGCGTGCCGATCAGCCAGGCGACCGTCGAGCGCATGGTCAAGCAGGGTGCCAATTCAGGCCACGCGGATAGCCCCGAAGCGCGCAAGGCGGTCCTCGAGCGCCTGACGCTGCAATCGGTCATCGCCCAGGAGGCGGTGAAGGAGGGATTGGACAGGAGCCTCGACGTGACCGAACAGCTCGATGCCATCCGCCAGGCCGTCCTCGCCAACGCCTACGTGCAGGACTTCATCAACAAGCATCCGGTCACGGACGACATGCTGCAGGCTGAATACGAGCGCATCAAGACGACGATGACCGGCACCGAATACAAGGTGCGCCACATCCTGGTCGACAAGGAGGCGGATGCGAAGGACATCATTGCCAGGCTGAAGAAGGATCCGGGGGCCTTTGCCCAACTGGCGAAGGACAAGTCGAAGGATCAGGGCTCCCGGGCCAACGGGGGCGAACTGGGATGGTTCGATCCGCGGCGCATGGTGCCCGAATTCGGCGCCGCGGTGGGCAAGCTTGAAAAGGGCAAGTTCACCCTCGAGCCGGTCAAGACCCAGTTCGGCTATCACGTCATCCAAGTCGAAGACTCAAGGCCCATCCAGGCGCCTCCCCTGGAGGAGGTCAAGCCCCAGCTCGCGCAGCAGCTTCAGCAACAGGAAGTGATCAAGCAAGTGGACGCGCTCAAAGCCCAGGCCAAGATCGAACTTCCCGCCGTCCCTGCATCGGCGCCGCCGGCTCCGGCTGCAGCGCCGCCAGCTCCGGCTGCAGCGCCGCCAGCTCCGGCTGCAGCACCGACAAAGTAGGCAGCCCGGTCGCGAACCAGGCGCTCCGCGTTTCCCCATCGCCATCGCCGGGCGCGAGCGAAAGGACCCATGATGGGTCGAGCCAGACGAGGGTTCGCCGCTGCCGAGCGTGTCCCGATCCTAAGGCGCTGGCGCAGCGAAACTCCCGGGGTGAAAGCCTAAGCGAGCGCGTGGCTCACGCACCGACTTAAGGGAGATACGTTGATGGCGGCACGCAAGCTCACGCGCAAGGACTTGGCCGAGGCAGCCGAGCGCTACAAGAACTGGGGTCGGTGGGGACCCGAGGACGAGATCGGCACGCTCAATCACACCTCGCCTGCAGACATCGTCGCGGCCGCCCGGCTGGTGCGCAAGGGCAAGGTCATTTCGCTCGCGCTCAACTTCGACCAGCACGGCCCCCAGGGCGCGAAAAGCAAGTATCCGTCGCTGGGCCGCGTCAATCCCGTGCACACGATGCTGCGCACCGGAACGGATGCCTACTCGGGGGTGCTCGACCATCGCGGCATCCGCGCCGCCGACGACATGGTGGTGATGCCGCTGCAGTGCGGCACGCAATGGGACGGCCTGGGCCATGTCTTCTACGACAACTTCATGTGGAACGGCTACGATTGCCGCGAGGTGACTTCGGCCGGAGCGCAGAAGTGCGGCATCGAGAAGACCAAGGCAAAGATGGTCGGCCGCGGTGTCTTGCTCGACGTCCCGCGTGCGCTCGGCCGGGAAGCGCTCGAGGATGGCTACGGCATCACCTGCGCCGATCTCGACCGCACCGCAGCCAGCCAGGGCGTGGCAGTCAAGCGCGGCGACTTCGTCGTCGTGCGCACGGGGCAGATGGAGGTCAAGCTCAACGCCGGCAGCTGGGACGGTTACCCCGGAGGCGATGCGCCGGGGTTTGCGTTCGAGACGCTGGATTGGATCCAGCGCACCGAGCTCGCCGCGCTCGCCAGCGATACCTGGGGCTGCGAGGTGCGCCCCAACGAGACGGAGCCGGGAATCAACCAGCCTTGGCACTGGATCACCATCCCGATCATGGGCATGACCATGGGCGAGATCTTCTACCTCAAGGACTTGGCCGAGGACTGCGCCGGCGACGGCGTCTACGAATTCCTCTTCGTGGCGCCGTCGCTTCCGATCACCGGGGCGGTGGGCTCACCGACCAACCCGCTGGCGATCAAATAGAGGCATCGCCATGGCCAGGATGACAGGCGCGAGAGCGCTTGCGCAGATGCTCGACGGCTATGGCGTGTCACACGTGTTCATGGTGCCCGCCGTGCTGCGCCGGACCCTTGCCGAGATGGAGCAGCGCACGAACATCAAGCGCCTTCACACCCACGGCGAGAAGGCGGCCGCCTACATGGCCGATGGCTATGCGCGCGCGTCGGGTCGGCCCGGCGTATGCATGGCACAGGTCGTCGGTGCGCTCAATCTTGCCGCGGGTTTGCGCGACGCATGGCTCGCGCATTCGCCGCTGATCGCGTTCACCGGCGGGCGTGATCCGAAGACGAAGTTTCGCAAGGTTTATCAGGAAATCGACGACGTGCCGGCCTTCGAGGCGGTGACGAAGTGGAACGCGACAGTCGACGCGGTGGAGCGCATCCCCGACATGCTGCGCCAGGCGTTTCGCGCCGCGGTCAGCGGCGCGCCCGGCCCGGTGCATCTGCAGTTTCGCGGCAACGAAGGCCAGATCGACCAGGAAGAGGCGGACATGGAGCCGCTGTGCGAGGCAGCCTTTGCGCAGGTGCCGCCGTTTCGCCTCGAGGCCGATGCCGCGAGCGTGCGCGCGGCGCTGATGCTGCTGCAGGACGCGGCGAAACCGGTCATCGTCGCCGGCGGAGGCGTGCGTGCGTCGGCTGCGGCACCCGAGCTCGTCGCACTGGCGGAGAAACTGCAGATTCCGGTGGCCACCTCCTTGAACGGCAAGGATTCGATCAGCGGCCTGCACCCGCTGTCGGTGGGTGTGGTTGGCAGCTATTCGCGCGAGAGCGCGAATCGTGTCGTCGCCGCGGCCGATATGGTCTTCTTCGTAGGCACCGCGGCGGGCGGCATGACCACCCACGCCTGGACCGTGCCGAAGGCCGGCGTCGCCGCGATCCAGCTCGACATCGATGCCGAGGCCCTCGGACGCAACTACCCGCTCAAGGTCGCGCTCAACGGCGACGCCAAGGCGACACTTGGGCGCATGCTCGCAGCGGCCGATGCCGCGAGCGCCGCGCGCCGCCGCGCCTGGCTCGCGACGGTGCGCGGCATGTGCGAGGAATATGCGGCGAAGGTTGGCGCGCTGCTCGCATCGGACGCGGTGCCGATCCGCCCGGAACGTCTGTGCAGCGAGCTCACGCGCCACACCCCGGACGACGCGATCGTCGTGGTCGACACCGGCCACGCCGGCATGTGGATGGGCGGCATGTACGATCTTAGAAGCGTGAACCAGGATTACCTGCGCAGTGCCGGACATCTTGGCTGGGCGTTCCCGGCAGGTCTCGGCGCGAAGTGCGCCTGCCCCGAGAGGCCGGTCGTCACCTTCACCGGCGACGCAGGGCTGTGGTATCACATCGCGGAGATCGAGACCGCCGTGCGCTGGCGCATCAATGCCGTCACCGTGGTCAACAACAATGGCAGCGGAAACCAATCGAAACGCGGCTTCGACCGCGCTTACGGAGGCCGCCAGAGCGCCCAGGCGCACGAGCTGTGGACCTTCAACGCGATGAACTTTGCGCGCCTGGCGGAGGATATGGGCGCGCTCGGCCTGCGGGTCGAGAAGGCAGCCGACTTCGCGCCGGCGCTCTCGCGCGCGCTCGAAGCGCAGCGGCCGGCGGTGATCGACGTGGTGACCGACATCGAGGCCCTCGCGCCGCTGGCTGTCGGGTAACAGGCGTTTCCAGCGCCGCCGAAGCCTCGCCGCAGGAGCAAAGC
Source organism: Casimicrobiaceae bacterium (assembly GCA_035939595.1). GTDB lineage: Bacteria > Pseudomonadota > Gammaproteobacteria > Burkholderiales > Casimicrobiaceae > PALSA-1003. The sequence goes on along the minus strand of DASZFQ010000068.1, from coordinate 31,761 downwards.
ATGAGCAGACGACTCGAAGCCTGGATGGCCGCCACCTGCCTCGCCCTTGCGCCGGCCTCGCCCTCGCTCGCGCAGAGTTATCCGGCGCGGCCCATTCACCTCATCGTCGCCTTCGCGCCCGGAGGCCCCGTCGACGTGGTCGCGCGGGTGGCGGCGGAGAGACTGCCGGAGATTCTCGGGGCGCCGGTTGTGGTCGAGAACCGGCCGAGCTCGACGGGCAATCTGGCCACGCAGGTCGTGGCCAAGGCACCCCCCGACGGCTACATGATCCTCGCCACCTCGAGCGCGTTCGCGGTCAACGTCTCGCTCTCGCCGAACGCGGGCTACGAACCGCGCGACTTTGCCCCCATCATTCAGGCCGCGACGCAGCCCAACGTGATCGTGGTCAACTCGGAATTCCCCGCGCAGACGCTCGCCGAGTTGCTCGACAGGGCGAAGACCATGAACCTCGCCTATGCCTCTCCGGGAGCCGGCACCACCCCGCACCTGACCGGGGAGCACTTGTTCCGGGCGATTGCGAAGCTCGACGTCGTGCACATCCCTTACAAGGGCGCGGGGCCCGCTGCCGCGGCGGTGGCGGCCGGGGAGCCGCCGATCGGCTCGCTCGCGGTGACCGCGCCCCTGCCTTTCATCCGCTCGGGGCGGTTACGCGCGCTCGCGATCTCGAGCGCAACGCGCCTTCCGCTGCTGCCCGACGTGCCGACATTTGCCGAGCTCGGCTATCCCGAGATCGAGGACTACACCTGGGTGGGGTTCTTCGCGCCCGCCGGCACAGCGCCCGAAGTCGTGCAGAAATTGAACGCGGCGTTCAATCGCGTCTTGCAGATGCCCGAAGTCCGCGATCGCCTAGAGGCTCTCACCTTTGAACCGATCGGGGGTTCAGCGCAGCAGTTCGCCGAGTACGTTCGCGCGGAGGTCGCGAAATGGGCTGTTGTGGTCAAACAGACCGGGGCGAAGCTGGACTAGCTTGCGTTCGCCCGATCGCGTGGCGGCAAGGGTCAAAGAGGCGAAGAGCGCGCGCGCTTCATAACGGCTAGGCGCAACCCTTCAGTCAGGACGTGACCCGCTCCTGTTGTTCCGAACTGGAAAAAAGTGGGTCACGCCTGCATTGCAGACCTGCATGGGGCTACTTGATGACCAGTTCCCGCATATTCTTCGCGCCCAGGATTTCGCGCACGTCGGTGCGCTTGGTCATCAACTGAACCTGCTTTTCCTCCGAGCCGACGAGCTTGCCCAGGATGGCTTCGTATTTTTCGGTTAACCCGTCAAAGGCGGCCCAGTTTTTGTATTCTTCCAGGATCATCACGTCGAAATCATCTCTTCCTGAAGAAAGGCCACCCAGGACGTGGCTGGAGAGGAGCAGGCCCTGTTTCTTGGCCTCCTCATTGACCTTCTTGCGCAGCGGAAGAATTTCGCGCATGTAGGCTTCAAACATCCCTGGCTTGACGCGAATCATGGTGATGCTCCAGACCGAGCCGTCGGTATAAGGCTTTTCGTCCTGTGCATAGGCGATGAGCGAGCTCAGCGACAGCACGGCCAAGAGCACGAGTGGCGACACACGACGGATTGGGTTGCGATTCATCATCATCCTCCCTGTGGTTTAAGGTTGCTGCCGGAGCGTCGGGCAGCACGATTCGACGCCTGCCGCGAAGGGTGTGCGGCCAGCCATCGTAGGACAATGCGCCAGGGCCCTGCGGGGGATGCGCTGATCCCGGGCTGATCTGCGACAGAGCGTGCCCGGCGGCGACGAAATGCGCCCTAAGGGTTGCTGCCGCCCGAGGGGGCCACAATTTCTGGGAGCCTTCCGTTTTTAAGGCCGCTCGCGCCATCGGGCGCGCGCTTCAGGGGGGCTTTTAGCTTGAGGCGATCTCGGGGGTGACGAGCCTGAAGGCTGCCCGCGATGCGGCATGGCGGAGAGCCGCAACATTCTCAGGCGAAAAGTTGCCAAGCGCCGGCCCCGCCCTCGGAAGCCGCTCCCCCTTCCCGAAAACCCGGCGCCGGAGCGGGAACCGGGGCGGGGGGCGGCGAAGGCCGGTCTTTACGAGAGCTGCCTCGCACCCGATGCAAGACACCCGTCGCGGGGCTAAACGGTCAGGACCGAGCGTACCAGGACAGCCACGTCGCCCACCTGCTCCAGAGCGTTTAACTGCCGTATCGCCGCTTCGGTCCGAGCGTCCCCCAGGACCGGGCTCATCAGATCCCGCGCCTTGGCGTTCACGGCCTCGGTATCCAACGGGTTTTCCTTCGTTCCCGGCGGGAACCGGGTGAGCTTGCTCAGCGTTCTGCCATCCTTGAGCACCACCTCGACTTCGCCGCCGCGCGGCGCAGCGGGGTCGTTGAGCTTCGGATCGCCGACGACCTGGATGCGCTCCATGACGGCGACGATCTCGGGAGCCGTCATATGCTCGCGCGCGTGGGCGTTGGCAAACGAGACCCCCCCATCGACTAAGGCAGTCGCCATCAGGTAGGGGCAATTGACGTCGGGCATCGCGCTGTTGCCGACGATGCCGATGGCGTCTTCGGGCAGGCGCACGACGACGCGCTCGACCATGGCCGGGGTGAGATGGTTCTCGCGCCGCAGTTTCAACAGGGCGTCCAAGGGCGATTGATTGGGATAGCCCACAGGAAAGGACTTGATGCCGGACTCGGAGACAAAATAGCGGCTTCCCAGATCGGCGAGCAACACCTCCGGCTTGGGCTCGGTCGAGAGCGCGGAAAGCAGGTTGTGGGTGCCACCCAGGACATCGTGCACGCCGGTAAAACCCGCCTCGGCCATGAGCGCTGCGGTGACCCCGTTGCGCGCGCCCATGCCGCCGAAGTCGAAGGCCTTTTCGATGTGGTCGTGATCCTCGACCCAGCTGTACAGCCCCGACACCTGCTGCGCCCCGTAGGCAATCGCATAGCGCAGGGCGGTTGCATCGAGATCGGCCAGTGCGGCCGCTGCCGCCATGGCGTTCATGGTGGCGCCGTACCCTTCTACCCCGCGATGGGTGCGCCTGATGAGTTCCGGTCCGAGGGCCAGCACGAACCGGCACCCAACGTCGTAGCCCAGAGCGACCGCGCGGATCATTGCCGCTCCGGAGCGGTGCTCCCTCTCCGCCATGGCCAGAGCAGCCGGAACAGCGGCCGACCCGGGATGCGTCTTGGTCAAGGGATCGACGTCGTCGGATTCGTCCGCATGGGCCAGCATGCCGTTGACCAGCGCCGCATTGATGGCTGACGTCCTGATATCGGTGGCCAGAACGGACACCTCGGGTACACCGCCCTGGCTGCGGATGAAACGGATTGCCAACACGCCGGGCGGGAGAGTCGACCCGGACACCATCGCTGCCACCGTGTCCAGAATACGATGCTTCGCCTCCAGCAGGACCCGCTCCGGCAGGGCGCGGTCGCGAGACACCAGCATATAAGCCGCCAGCCGGCCGGTAAGGTCCTCCGCGGCAAGGGTGCGTCCCGCCGGGAGCAGGTAGGATGCTGCCGTAACGCCCGCCGCTTGCAACAGCCGCCGCCGGGTCAGCAAACGATCACGGTATCGATCCACGCGCGTGCGCTCGCCCCGATTGAAGTTACACATGATGCCGACACAATCCAGGCAACGCAATCTTGGACTGCTCTCGATTCCGTCGACACGACATACGACGCGCCCGCGTCGCGAACACGCGAACCGCCCAGGCCTTCACTCGCGGCTTGCGAGCCGGTGCGCACGCCGAGGTCATCGCCCAACGCGCCCGAAAGCGAACAGGGACCGTCGCTCGCCAGCGCCACAGACCGCGTCGGCAAGGCGAAATCATCAACGGCCCGCAGTCCCGGCTGTAACCGGTTGCAACAGCCGTTGAAATGAGCGTGTTTCTGCCTACAATCGCAACCATGCAGCGGCTGAGCGACCCGCGTTTGCCCTTGCTGCTTCCCGGCAGCATGCCCCTGCCGCTCATTTCCGTGGTGATAGCAACCCGAAACCGCGGCGCCGCAGTGATTCGCGCCATCGAATCCATCGTCCCAAGGCAGGGGGGCGCCGATGCAGACTGGTTCGAGCTGATTATCGTCGACCAGAGCGATGACGACTCATCCGCAGCCGCTGTCGCCCCCTATCTGGGTTGCCCCCGAATTCGCTACCACAAAGCGTCCTCGCGCGGACTCGGCAAAGCCAGGAACGAGGGGATGACCATCGCCAGCAGCGAGTGGGTTGCCTTCACGGATGACGATTGTGTCGTGCAGCCGCATTGGTTGTGCGAACTGCAGCGTGCATGCAGCGTCGATTCGCGCATCAGTATCGTCTTCGGCAACGTCCTTGAGGGGCATCACGATCGCGCCGCCGGGTTCATTACCTCGTATGTGCGAAAAGGGTCCTACGTGGCACGGTCGTTGGCTCAGAAGCACCATGTCGAGGGCATCGGTGCGTGCATGGCGCTGCGCAAGAGCGCCTGGGCCGACCTCGGTGGCTTCGATCCGCTGCTCGGAGCCGGGAGCCGCTTTCATGCGGCAGAGGAACTGGATTTCGTGATGCGCGCTCTCGAAGCCGGGCACTGGGTGTATGAGACGGAGCGCGCCGTGGTCGTGCACCACGGCTTGCGGCCGCACGAGCGCAAATCCGCCCTGGCTCATGACTACTCTTTTGGCATCGGGGCTGTGTACGCGAAGCACCTGAAGTGCCTGCACTGGGACGTGCTCCGGCCGGTGTTACGACTCGCCTGGCGCTGGGCGCTCGGCAGCCCGGTGGTGCAATATGGCACGCCACCGCAAAGGATGCCGCGCCTGCGCGGTTTTCTGGGTGGCGTGCTGGCGGGCTTGTGCACGCCGGTTGACCGGGCCGCCACACTCTTCCGCCCGGCGGGCGGAGGGCCTCGTTGAAGGTGTGCCTGATCTGCAGCGAGCTCTTTGGCCAGGGGGTATACGGCGGATTCGGCCGGATGACCCGCAAGCTCGGTTGTGAACTGGCCAACCGCAACGTCGAGGTCACGGCCGTTGTCCCGCGGCGGGAAGGAAGCGGTGTCCGTGAATACGTTGTCGATGGTTTTCACGTACGGGAGTTTCCGCGCACGGCGTTCCTGACTGCGATGGATCTGTTTCGCGAGGTCGACGCGGACGTGTTTCATTCCCAGGATCCATCGCTTGGCACCTGGCTGGCAATGAAGGCAATGCCCGGGCGGGCGCACGTGGTGACCTTTCGCGACCCGATGGAGGCCGGGGACTGGCGGATCGAACTCAATCATGCCGGACCGGCGCGCCTCGCCACCCTCGCTTACCTGCTCTATCTCGATAACTTTCTCGTTACCCGCGCCATTCACCGCGCCACCGGTCTTTACGGCGCGGCGCAATTCGTGATTTCCAAAGCGGCGCGAAAGTATGGGCTTCGGCAACGCCCCGGCTTCCTCCCCACGCCAATCGACATCCCCCCGCCCGGAACGAAGGCGGCCAAGCCGACCGTTTGTTTTGTTGGGCGCCTGCATCGCAGAAAACGGCCGGAACTGTTTCTTGACCTGGTGCAGCACTTCCCCAAGGTCCGTTTCATTTGCGTCGGCGGCACCAATGAACGTGTCTATGAAGAAAGCCTGCGGCGCAGCTACGCGGAACTTCCGAATCTGGAGATGACCGGAACCATCGACCAGTTCCAGACGGACCGCCTGCAGCGGATTTTCGAGCAGAGTTGGGTGCTGGTGAATACCGCAGCGCGAGAGGGTCTGCCCACCACATTTCTGGAGGCCGCGGCGAACCGCTGCGCTATCCTCAGCAACGTCGATCCGGACGGTTTCGCGACCCGCTTCGGCTATCACGCCAGGCGTGACGCTGACCTCGCCCAAGGCCTTAGCTTCTTGCTCACGGACAATCGTTGGAAGAGCCTTGGAGAATCCGGCGCCGAGTACGTCGCTTCGGTTTTTGCCACGGATCGCTCCTTGGATCGTCATCTGGAAACGTATCGATTGGCCCTTGATGCCGTGGGGTCGCGCTAGGACCAGGCCCGTTCGTCGCCGGACCGAGACCTCAACGACGTGAGAAGATCCTGCGTGAATACCTCCGCCCGTGTCCTGTTCATCGGCCTGGATGCCGCCGATCCTGGCCTGCTGCAGCAGTGGGGCAAAGCCGGCCTGCTACCCGCACTGCAGTCGCTGCGCCAGAGGAGTCTGAAGGGCACAACGATCCTCCCGCCGGGTCTAGGCTCAGGCGCCATGTGGGTGTCGCTGTTTACCGGAGTGTCTCCGGCATGCCACGGACGATACTTCGGCCGCCAGCTGGACGGTGGCGATTACCGTGTCGCCGCGGTTGCGCCGGATGCGGTCAAGCGGGAGCCGGTTTGGCTTGCGGCGAGCCGCGCCGGCAAACGTGTCGCCGTGGTGGATGTTCCCCTGGCACCTCTCGCGCACGAACTTAAGGGTATTCAGATCAAGGACTGGGGCTGCCACGACCCGACATTTCCTGGCGTGCGAACCTGCCCAGCCTCACTCGCCGACGAGGTGGTGGCGCGCCATGGTTACGATCCCGTGGGCCCGTGTGACCGACCGCGACAAGGAGTCGAAGCGTACAAGCAATTCCGCGACCGTCTTTTGGAGAGAATCGACAAAAAGACGCACCTGATCTGCCATTACCTGCAAGAAGGTGCTTGGGATCTCTTCATGGCGGGTTTCAGCGATGCGCATTGCGTAGCGCACCAATGCTGGCATCTCCACGATCCGGGCCATCCCCTACACGAACCTGCCTGGGCGAGCGCCTACGGCGACCCGGTGCGAGAGGTCTATGTCGCGCTCGATCGAGCCGTTGGGCGAATCCTCGCTCGCGTCGCGGAGGAGACAACGGTCATCTTGTTCGCCGGAAGCGGCATGGGGCCGAACTATACGGGCAACCATTTGCTCGATGAAGCGCTGTGCCGGCTCGAGGGCGTCCTGCCAAGCCAGAGTCGCCAAACCGTTCAAGCGCTCAAGCAGGGCTACCGCAAAGTGCTGCCTAAAAAGACGCGTTCGTCGCTCGGACCGCTCGGCGACCGCCTGGATGAGTTGTCACTTGTTGCTGATCGCGCACGCCGCAAGTTCTACTCCATCCCGCACAATGATCTGAGCGGTGCGATCCGGTTCAACATCGTAGGTCGCGAGCCGAAGGGACGAGTCCGGCGTGGTGCAGAATATGACGCCTTGTGCTGCAGCCTTCGACGCGATTTGATGGCCCTGGCCGATCCCGAGAGCGGCCAGCTGGTAGTCGACGCAGTGCTCAAGACATCGGAGCTTTATGCCGGCGAGCACCTCGATCAACTGCCCGACCTTCTCGTGGTTTGGAATCGAGATCGGCCCATCACCGCCCTGATCTCCGAGAAGACCGGCCTGATTCGCGGTATCCGGATGAGCCAGCGAACAGGTGATCACACGCCCACGGCTGCGTTCTTCCTTGCCGGGCCCGGCATTCCAGCCGGCGAGATCGCCGCTGCGCTGCCAGTCGAAAACCTTGCCCCAACCATCGCGGCACTGCTCAACGTCACCTTGCCGAACATCGACGGACGGCCCATCCTGCTCGAACCGATCGGAGAAGCCGTTGCACCTTGAGTTCGATTGCATGCAATATCTCCTGGCCACCACGTTGAGCAGGGCTTGCCAATAGACCATGGAAATCGTCCCGCCCGCGGGCGCCACCGATCCCGCCTGGCTATCGCTGCGATCGCGGCTGTGGCCTCAGGCGGCTGAGTCCCAGCATCTATGGGAAATGGCCGACGCCTTGGCGCGTGGACATTTCGTGCGCCTTGCTTCAGCGCCTGACGGCGCTGCGGTAGCCTTCGTTGAAGCGTCGCGGCGAGTCGACTATGTCAACGGCACGAGTAGCTCACCGGTCGTTTTCTTGGAAGGGTTGTACGTTGCGCCAGCTGCACGGCGTAAGGGCGTGGCGCGTAGACTCGTTGCGGAGGTTGAGCGCTGGGCGGCGGCTCAAGGTTGTAGCGAACTTGCGTCCGATTCGCCAATAGAAAACGCTGTGGCTCACGCGATGCACCAGGCGCTTGGGTTCGAGGAAACGGAGCGAGTCGTGTATTTTCGCCGGCCAGTCGAAGGTTCCTGATCTCGCCCGCCCGGCGGCGTTGCCCATTGCCGGTTGACAACCACCTGGTAGGCAGCATTGATGCGTGAACAGCCCGCACCGGATCTCGGTGCGGCGTGCGGTGAAACCTGACAATCGACCCCGGCGGCTGACACGAAATGGACTGGACTTATACTCCCCTGCTATGAACGACCTCTTGGACGACGCGGCGAAGCGGGCAAGCCGCTACCTCGAATCTCTCAACACTCGTTCCGTCGCACCGGGCAAGGAGGCGGTTGCCACACTTGCCAAGTTCGATCAGGCGTTTCCAGAAGCTATGTCTACCGCGGAGGTGGTGCTCGCTGAACTCGATGACATCGGTTCGCCGGCCACCATGGCATCGGCTGGCGGACGGTTCTTTGGATTCGTGATCGGCGGGGCCCTTCCAGTGACTGTGGCCGCAAATTGGCTCGCCACCACGTGGGATCAAAACGCTGGCCTTGTGGTTACTTCGCCCATCAACGCTGCGCTCGAGAACGTCGCTCTGCGCTGGGCGAAGGATATCTTGCATCTGCCCTTGCAGAGTGCCGGGGGGTTTGTCACCTGTGCAACGGCGGCGAACTTTTCAGCGCTCGCCGCCGCACGGCACACACTGTTGGCACGCGCTGGCTGGGATGTTGAAGCACAGGGATTGTTTGGAGCACCGCCACTCACGATCGTGGTTGGCGATGAGGTGCATGCGAGCGTGCAGAAAGCGCTTTCACTCGTGGGATTCGGGCGCGACAGGGTTGTGCGCGTTCCCGTCGATGCACAGGGTCGGATGCGCCTCGAGGCGTTCCCAGACGTCGACGAGCGCACGATAGTGTGCGTTCAGGCAGGCAACGTGAACACCGGAGCCTTCGATCCGATCTCGGAGATCTGCGAGCGCGCTCACCCGCATGGTGCCTGGATACATGTCGACGGCGCTTTCGGCATGTGGGCTGCGGCCGCGCCCGCGCGAGCACATCTAGCGCGCGGTGTCGAAGACGCCGATTCCTGGGCCACCGACGCTCACAAGTGGCTCAACGTTCCCTATGACAGCGGCCTGGTGTTCACGCGCGATGCGGACGCTTTACGCAAGGCAATGTCCGTCGGCGGTGCATACCTCGCTCAGGACGAAGACCGTGTCCCGTACCAATATACGCCCGACTTCTCGCGTCGCGCACGTGGAATCGAAGTCTGGGCCGCGTTACGCCAGCTTGGCCGTCTAGGGCTGGCTGATCTGATCGAACGCACGTGCCGATACGCGGGCCAATTTGCCGAAGGGCTGCGTGCGGCAGGCTACCGCGTACTAAACGACGTCTTGCTCAACCAGGTTTTGGTGTCGTTCGGAAGTTCAGAGCGCACGCGCGAGGTGATTGCGCGCGTCCAACGCGATGGCACCTGTTGGTGCGGCGGCACCGTCTGGCAGGGCAACGCAGCGATGCGCATCAGCGTGTCGTCGTGGGCAACGACTGACGCAGACGTGGAGCGCAGTCTTGCGGCAATCTTGCGTGTGGCCTCGTATTGATGGGCCTGCATTGGTTTGAAATCGCGGACGCGCGCTCCGTGGCACCGGTGGATGTCGAGCTAATCCATGCCGGTCTCGCTGGCGCGGCTGCGACGGCCTCGATACCGTGCCGTCCTACCGGGTGAGGTTACGAGTCCGCAGCGCGTGGCGATCTGCAGCAGGCGTGCAGGCGTCGTAGCCCCGAGCTTCTGGCGGATCGCTGTCTGGTAATTCGCGACAGTCTTGTACGTCAGGCATAGCCTCGCCGCGATTTCCCGCACCGAAAACCCGTCGACGAGCAGCCGCGTGATCTCGAACTCGCGCGTCGACAGCGTACTCATTGCATCATCGATTCGCTCGGGCGACCGCGCAGCAAACGCCGCCGACAAATCCGGGCTTACGAATATCTCTCCCTGAACCACGGCGCGGATTGCCTCGACAAGCAGATCCGGTGCACTTGCCTTTGTCAAATACCCTCGCGCACCCGCCGCGAGTGCACGTTCCACGTAAATCGTCTCGTCGTGAATGCTGAAGATCAGCACCCGGGCATCAGCGTTTCGGGCCAGGATGTGCCGCAGCGCCTCGATCCCGCTGAGGTCGGGCAGCGAGATGTCCATCACCGTGACGTCCGGATTTGTATCCGCGAACGCTCGGTACGCGTCGGCAGCTGTCGATGCTTCGCCACCCACGTGCAGATCGGGAGACCGTTCAATAAGGCGTTTGTAGCCTTCGCGAACAACCGCGTGGTCATCGACGAGCAGTACGGAAATCATTGCCCCGCCTCCAATCACGCAGCCAACGGTTGTAGTGGCATGATAGCTTCGAGCAAAAACTCGTCCTCCGAGCGAAACCCGGCGGTGAGCCGCCCCCCGAGTGCTTCGATGCGTTCCTGCATGCCAAGGATTCCGAGGCCATTTGTGCTCTGCGCTCCACCACGTACAGCGCCATCGTTGCTGACCGTCAGGGCAAGTTCTTCGTCGCTGGCAATTGTGCTTCGGCGCCGCACCAGATCGATTGCCACGCGGCGCGGCCGCGAATGACGCGATACGTTGGTGAGCGCTTCCTGCACGAGGCGAAAGACAGTGATATTGATCGGCTCGTTAAAGGCGAGGGTATTGGCCGATGGTGCGCTAAGATCGAAACGAACCTCGGGCATACGGCGCCGCCAATCGTCGACGCAGTGTTCAAGGACTGCGGCGAGTCCGAGCTCATCGATCCCAGGCGGACGCAACCGGCGGGCGATATCGCGCGTTGCGGCCTGCACGCGATCGGTCAGCGCGACAATGGATGTCGCTGCGAACTGCGTCACGGCATCGACACTCGTCGAGCGCAGCGCCACGGCCTCGAGCTTGATTGCATTTATACATTGACCCAGCTCATCGTGAAGTTCGCGGGCGAGGTGACGCCGCTCATCTTCCTGTAGGCGGAGATTTAGCTGCGCGAGTCGCCGGTTTTGGTGGAAGGCCTGCTGCAGCGAGGCTTCGGCGCGAAGCCTCCGCGCAAGCTCTACGCGCGCCTCACACACGCGCCTCCACGCAAACCACACGAGCGCGCACGCAAAAAAGAGCAGCACCATCGGCAGTTCATCGAGCTGGTAGCGCTCGCGTGGCTGCGCCCACGCGGACAGTCGTTCGCTTAGATCAATTTGTGTGCAGAGCACGGCAAACGCGGCTGTAGCGAGGACAATCAGCGTCAGCTCGCCGGCTGGCGCCGCCATTCGAATCCTAAGCTTCACATCGATCTCCTCGTTCTGTCGTGGATCGCCGTCGCGGCCTCGGGAAATTTTCCTGAGATTTCGCTGTCGCCGCTGTCAGCCTGCTGAACGATGCACAATTGCCTGCGCCAAACCCGGCAACGTCGCAATGACTGATCTCACGCCCGCGTGGGTGTTACTCGACTGAGCGCGCTTACCGTCCGCTTTCCAAAAGAGTGCTTATTCTATGCTACCTGTTTTCGCGTCAAACCCGGGCTGTTCGTTCCCGGGGGAGGGCAGCGCACCCGGGGGATCGCGTCGGCGGCCTGCCAACAGCCCTTGCGCTCGTTTCGGTGTTTTTTCTACCGCTATTGACCTGCAACGCGCAGAGCGGCGATGGGAGCGGGGCGTCGCCACCTGAGGCGGCGGTGACGTTGCAGCCGGTTACCGTGATTGGGACATCGCCGCTGATCGGCTCGGGAATCGATCGCGACTCGGTCCCTGCGGAAACGCATGTGCTGACAGGCGCAGACATCTCGCGTATCGGGACGCCGAACGCGGTCGAAGCGCTCAACCAGCAGCTGGGTGGTGTCACACTCGATTCCGCTTCGGGCAACCCGTTCCAGCCGACCTTTTTCTATCACGGCTTCCAGGCCTCGCCGCTGCAAGGCGTTCCCCAGGGTCTCGCGGTCTACGTCAACGGCATGCGTTTCAACCAGCCGTTCGGCGACACAGTCGACTGGGATGTTATCCCGGATATCGCCATCGACCGTATTAACGTCGTCGGCTCGAACCCGGTCTACGGTCTCAATGCGCTCGGTGGCGCACTCAACCTGCTGCTCAAGAACGGTTTCAGCTTCCACGGTTTCGAGGCCGACGTGTCCGGAGGTTCTTTCAGCCAGCTCCAGGGCGAGTTCCAATATGGTCAGCAGGACGGCAACACCTCCCTTTACGTTGCCGGGAGCGCTCTCCAGCAAGGCGGCTGGCGCGACCTGCAATCCTCCGAAATCTATAACCTCTACGGCGACTTCGGCTGGCGTGGCCAGAGCAGCGAGGTGCACGCCAACGTCACGTTTGCGCACACGATTCTCAATGGTCCGGGGGCTTCGCCAGTCGAGCTTCTTGCCGCCGATTCACACGCCCAGTTCACCGCGCCGAACGCAATCGCCAACCAGTACCTGGCGGCAAGCCTCAACGGAACTTTCGACCTTTCGGAGGTCAACTCGCTGCAGGCGCTCTTATATTATCGCTACTTGCATCAGAACGTCCTTAACGGCAACGCACCCAACGACACGCCCTGCGATGACGGCTCGGGGCTGCTCTGCTCGGGTCCCGGGATGGTAAGCACGACCACGGGCGGCGTTCCGATAACGGATTTCCTGAATGGGGGTCCCTATGCCGAACTTGACACGCAATCGACAAATACGAACGCATATGGGGCTTCTGCCCAGATCACGAACACCAGCGATCTGTTCGGGCTGTCCAACCATTTCGTTGCGGGTCTCAGCTTCGATGGCGCGCGGAACGAGTTTGGCGCCATCTCGCACATCGGTGGGATTTCGTCGCCGGCTCGAGTGTTCATCGGTCCGGGCGTCGTCATTGACGAACCCGGAAGCAATGTACCCGTCAACGTCGACATCACCAATGCCACGTATGGCATCTACTTTGCCGATACGCTTTCTCTGACCCGGGAAGCCGCACTCACGCTTTCCGGACGCTACAACTCAGCGCGAATCGATCTCAGCGACCAGAATGGGGGCGACCTCACGGGCGACCACAACTATGACCACTTCAATCCCGCCGCGGGCCTGACGTATCGCGTCACGCCGTGGCTCACCGCCTACGGTGGCTACGCGGTGACGAACCGGGCTCCGACACCGGCTGAGCTGTCCTGCGCCGGCCCGCAGAACGCCTGCAGTCTAGCCAATTTCTTCGTCGGCGACCCGAACCTGCAACAGGTTATCGCGCATACGGTCGAGACCGGGATTCGGGGCACGTTCGCGCCTGGCCCTGATGCGACACTGACGTACGGCATCGCGCTCTACCAAACCAACCTCGACAACGATATCGCATTCATCAACAGCGTCACGACGGGCCGCGCATATTTCGCCAACATCGGCCAGACGCAACGCAAGGGCGTCGACGCAAGCCTTGAGCTAACAACCGATCGGTGGCTTGCCTACCTTGCCTACTCGTACATCGATGCCAGCTACCAGAGCAGCTTCGTCGAATCGGGCGGAAGCAATCCGGCTGCAGATGCGAACGGTAATATCACCGTGCATTCGGGAAGCAAGCTGCCGGGCATTCCGGCGAATCAGCTCAAGCTTGGCGCCTATTACAAGGTGACTCCGGCATGGACCGTAGGTGCCGTCGGCGTCGCTGCGAGCGGCGCGTTTCTGTTCGGGGATGAGGCCAATCTAACGCCGAAGCTTCCCGGTTATTACACGCTGAATCTCAGTACGACGTATCAGCTCACGAAGAACATTCAGCTCTTCGCGTGGGCCAACAACGTGACTGATCAACGCTATTACACATTCGGAACCTTCGCGCCGACCAGTTCGGTGTTTCTCGCCCAGGCTCCGAACGCGACTGACCCGCGAAGCTACAGCCCGGCCGCACCGCTCGGGGTCTTCGGAGGCGTCCGCATAGCTTTCTAGCCCAGTTCGAACGCCTGCGTTGTAGCAGCGCGTAGGGCTGCTCCGACTCGAATGCGGTTATCTCCGGGATGAACCTTTGCCCATGTTCCCGGATTCGAACCTTTATGGTGTGGTGCCGTTGAGTGGATTCGAACCAGCCGATTCTACTGATTACGAATCAGTGGGTTGACTCGGAACCTAAGAGGAAGCGGAGCGATGTGCCAGCTCTCGCCTATAGGCTGCACGCGCCTATAATGCCCGCCTGGTCGCGGGATGGCGCTTTTGTTGCGCGACGAGACCAAAGACTTTGATCGGCGGGGTGGTTGCATGGCAGGCAAACTTCTGCTCGCGTTTCACACGATCGTAGTAGTTGTGGTGATTATTACATCCGCGCATCCCGCTCGAGCGGCGGACAGTGTGATCTACGGCGTGGATTTCTCCGGGTTTCCCGGTGGATCTGTTCTGCAATGGCTCGGCTCGAAAGAATTTCTGCCGAAGCAAGATGCGGCGAATAGCAGGAGAGTGATCTATTCCGCCTCGCAAGACGATCTGCTACTCGAGACCAGGTCGCGTACGTTTGCCCTCCTGCTCAACGAAACGGATATCCAAGACTATTCCAAGGTTCGCATCGAATGGGGTGTCGATGCCTTCCCACCAGGCGCATCGTATGAGGCCGACGTGAGAAGCGAAGCTATCATGGTCTACATATTCTTCGGCAAGGAGCGGCACGCGAGCGGATCGCTCTTGATTCCCGACAGCCCTTATTTCCTCGGTCTCTTTCTGTGCGAATCCGAAGCGATCAACAGACCATTCAGGGGACGTTACTATCACGCCATCGGTCGCTACATCTGCGTCGACCGGCCACGTTTAGGCGTGTCTCTGACAACCGAATTCCCGATCGCCGAAACCTTCACCCGTATTTTTGGCCAACACCAGCCACCCGACATCAGCGGATTCGGAATCGCAATAGATACGGCCAACGCGAGAGGCAACGGCGTAGCCAAATCGTTCATCAGGAAGATAGAGTTTCTGCGTTGATCGGGCGCGGTGCAATTTAATCTTTCCAGGCAATATCCAGTTTTTTGGGAGTGGCAGCCACGGCGGACATAGACGTTTCAGATGCGAGCGCCGCGATTTCTGCCGCCCTCGATCCCCTACGCAAATTCTGAACCGGCCGCTTCTGACCATTGTTTTCGTGGGCTCCCCGACCTGGGCCGCGAGGAACTCCTGAGGGAAATCTCCGAACCCCTGATAGCTGCGATATATCTGGCGCACAACCGATTCAGCACCCGACGCAACATCTCTACCGGCCGGGAGACTTCTACGCGACGGCAGTCCTTGGGGGAGCTGTTGATTGCGCCAGTTGAGTGGTTCACAATGAGTCGATGGTCGTCGATCGGCTATCGGTGTTGCCGGCTACGAACAGCCCTTGGCGGGTGCGAGCGAAGGCCTGTTTGGGGGTGTAATATGGGTAGACTTCCATTCGTCAAGGAACAATCAAAAGATGGAACCGGCGAATGAAACTTCGCATCGTTAATCTCGCCCTCTTCCGTGTCCTTTGACAAAACACAAGGAGGGTATGCTTCGGCAGCCTCTCACCCCATAAGGCGGATTCCCCATGAAACGAAACGCTGTCAACCAAATCATCTGTTACGTCCTCGCGATGCTGCTGCTCGGCAGTTGCCAGACTTGGGGGCCGACCTGGAGCGAAGTGACCGGAGTACGCTACACCGCGCCTTCGCTGGGCGTCGGGCCCGTGGTAATCAACCAGATCGATGGTTCAAACCCTGGCAATGCGCCAGGGCAGCCGATCAAGATCACGCCGGGACACCACACGCTCGTGCTGCAAGTGATACCACCGGGGTCGGTCGCGGGGTTGGTGAATCTGGAACAGACTGTGCTGGACGCGGCACCGTGCAAGCGCTACTACATCAATGGGCGATTCGCAGCCTCCACAAGCACGGACTGGAAGCCCTTCGTCGATTACGAAGAGCAAATTTCGGATTGCCAAGTTCCGGCGTCGCCGAAGTAGGGAGTTAAGGCAAACGCAAGCGTATTCATACCAGGACAGCGTGGCTGACTTCGGGTCGATCTGAGATTGTCGGCGATCGGTCGGCTCTCGGCCCATAGGCAGTCGGTCGCCGCCATCTGCCAATTCGCTCCATAGATTCTTTGGTTCACGTCGAGGGTTTCGTCAGTCGCCGGTCGCGAGCGGCGCTTGCAGGGTCGAAAACGGACAAGGACCGGAGATTTCTATGCATATAAGCGGTAAGTGCCACTGTGGCAACATCGCCTTTTCGCTCGAATGGCCTGGAGAGTCGCCCGAGATTCCAGCTCGCGCGTGCAGTTGTTCGTTCTGCGTGAAGCATGGTGGCGTGTGGACATCAAATCCAGCGTCTAATCTGGTGGGCACGATCGATGATGCCGCGCTCGTTTCAAAGTATTCTTTCGGAACCGAAACCGCGACGTTCTACGTTTGCTCTCGTTGCGGTACGGTACCATTCGTCACCAGCGAGATCGATAATCTTCTGTACGCGGTCGTCAATGTCAACGCCTTCGAGAATATCGACCGATCACGCCTTCGCCAATCCTTGGCACACCTTGAAGGTGAAACGGTTGAGTCTCGCCTGGAGCGCAGAAAGCGCAACTGGATCGCGGATGTTCTGATCACCGATCGCAGCGCGGTGTCACAGAATGACGCTTAACCGGCGTTTATCGTGGATTGAATGTCTAAGGCTCGATGGCTGCTTAGGTCGACCTGCGGCTGTCGACGATCAGCCGTAGCCGGCCCGTTGCACACGATTGCAACACGTGCGCATACTGTGCCGAAGCACTTCGAACGGCGATCTCATCTAAGTACGTTAACGTAAAACAGCGCGACAGGCATGCGCCCTCTCAGGCCCGAAACCGCGGAGACAACACCAATGCCCGTCATCACAACGATCGAGGACCTGCGGCTATTGGCGAAGAAACGCGTACCGCGCATGTTCTACGACTACGCCGATTCCGGCTCATGGACTGAAAGTACCTACCGCGCAAACGAGAGCGATTTCCGCAAGATCAAGCTGCGTCAGCGCGTGGCTGTCAACCTGGAGGGTCGCAGCACTGCGACGAAGATGGTGGGCGTCGACGTCAGGATGCCGGTGGCCCTCGCTCCCACCGGCCTGGCCGGGATGCAGCATGCCGACGGCGAGATCCTGACGGCGAAGGCAGCCGAGAGTTTCGGCATCCCGTTCACGCTGTCGACGATGAGCATCTGCTCAATCGAAGAGGTCGCCGCCCACACCAAAGCGCCGTTCTGGTTCCAACTCTACGTGATGCGCGATCGCGACTTCGTCGAGCGCCTGGTTGACCGCGCAAAGGCCGCGAACTGCGGCGCGCTGGTACTAACGCTGGACCTCCAGATCCTCGGCCGGCGCCATAAGGACTTGAAAAACAGGTTGAGCGCACCGCCCAAACTGACGCTTCCGAACATCGTCAACATGATGACTAAGCCACGCTGGTGCCTGGGCATGTTGGCCACCCGCCGGCACCAGTTCGGCAATGTCGTCGGCCATGTAAAGGGCGTGGCCGACATGGGGTCGCTGGCCGAATGGACGGCCAAGCAGTTCGACCCCAAGCTCAACTGGGGCGACGTCGAGTGGATCAAGAAGCGCTGGGGCGGCAAGCTGATCCTCAAGGGGATCATGGACGTCGAGGACGCCAAACTCGCGGTGGCGTCGGGTGCCGACGCCCTGATCGTCAGCAACCACGGCGGCCGCCAACTCGACGGTGCTTCGTCCAGCATCGAGGCGCTGCCGGCCATCGCGGTCGAGGTTGGCTCGAAGATCGAGGTCCACATGGACGGCGGCATCCGCTCCGGTCAGGACGTGTTGAAGGCGGTGGCGCTTGGCGCCCGTGGCACCTACATCGGACGCGCTTTCCTTTACGGCCTGGGAGCGATGGGCGAGGCCGGCGTGGCCAAGACCCTGGAGATTATCCACGACGAACTTGACCTGACGATGGCCTTCTGCGGCCACACCAGCATCGGCACCGTCGACCGCAGCATTCTCCTGCCCGGCACCTTTCCGACCTGAGCGGCGTGCGTTGCATGGCTGTCTTCCCAGATGCGCCGGATTAACTCGTCTATCCGTCAGGATGAACCTGCTTCCAAAGGCACACCTGGCGGCAAGCACCGCGCGCGAGCTAATATGATGGGGCCGGAATCTCCCCGACCACACGGGCATGGGGCATGAAAACGCTATTTCTCGTCCGCCACGCCAAGTCGAGTTGGGATGATCCCGCGTTGGCCGACAAAAAGCGACCGTTGAACAATCGTGGCATGCGCGATGCGCCGAGGATGGGTGAGCGATTGGCGACGCAGGATGTGAAGCCGGACCTCATCCTATCGAGTCCGGCCCTGCGCGCGTTTGCGACGGCTGAGATCATCGCCAAGAAACTCGATTACAAGGCAAAGGATATCGTGGTGGATGAGCGTCTATATGCCGCGACGCCAGATGATCTGCTCGAGGTCATTCACGGACTCGAAGACAAGCCGAAGCGCGTGATGCTGTTCGGCCACAACCCTGAGCTCGCGCAACTGGCGCATCGGCTGTCAAGCAAGATCACCGACATGCCGACATGCGCCGTGGCGGAGTTCTCGTTCGATACGAAGTCGTGGTCAAACGTCGGCGAGCAAGAGCCGGCGAAGGTAACGTTTCGCTACCCAAAGCAATCGTGATGGCAACGCGACGTCCGCCGCCCCGCGGGTCACACGTTCGAGACCTTCACCGTGTCATGCCCGGCCGGCCCGACGATTGCGCCATCTATGGCCAGCCCATGGGCAAGGATGGGATAATACCGCCATGCATGAACCACAACCGATGTCCCCCCGCGCTCGCTTGCAAGAGCTTCTGGCGATACCGGAGAGTAAGCGAACCGATGCCCAATGGGATGAGATCCATGAGCTTGAAATCAAGCTCTCTTCGGCCAATCGCGCGCCGACTCCGGAGCAAGGCGCGCGGCGAAACAGCGCTGTAACCACCGCCGCCGTTCATCCTAAGCCCAGCGGCGGCGCGCAGGGTAGACAGCCGTTCAAGAAATTTCACAAGAGGCGACCCAAGCAGAATCTGCCGTGACGCGTGGCGCATAGACTCGGCTACGCTCCGCCGATGGCAGCTACGGGACGCCGCGCGCAAAGCGCCGGGATGTCCGCCTATCCGTGCGTCCGCAGGCAATCGCGGAGTTCCCCTCCACGATCAGCCTGCTTGCGTAGGGGCGGCTCTTGGGCAACTGGATTGACTCCCTGCGCTCGCCGGCGCACAGTAGCCCGCACCAGAAATGCTATCGGCGCATGCCAATGAGGAGACCATGAAACGCTGTCTGGATTGTCTAGTCTTCCTTGTCGCGGTGTCCGTGCAGGCTCCCGCGCCGGCGTACGAGGCCGATGCGCAAGCCAGCGCGCTCGGTCACGTGTCCTTCGCCACGAGCTGCGATCCGAAGGTGCAGGCCTCGTTCGAGCGCGCCGTGGCGATGCTCCATTCCTTCTGGTATTCGGCTGGCGAAAGAGCCTTCCGTGACGTGCTCAAGGACGATCCGCAGTGCGCCATCGCCACCTGGGGCATCGCCTCGATCCTGATGTCGAACGCCCTGGCCGGGCAGGGCGCATCGCCCGCGGGCGCGGTGCAGGCGCAAGCCGCAATCGACGAGGGACGCCGCATCGGTGCGAAGACCCAACGCGAGCGCGATTACATCGAGGCCGTCGCCGCCTACTACAAAGACTTTGCGGCCCGGTCCGAGAAGGAGCGGCAGGTCTCGCGCGCCAAAGCCTACGAGGCGCTGGCGCAACGCTACCCTGCCGACGACGAGGCGCAGATCTTCTTCGCGCTCTACCTGGCCGCGACGCAAACGCAGGCCGACCAGACCTATGCCGCATACCTCAAGGCGGCCGGCATCCTGGAGGACGAATTCAAGAAGTATCCCGACCATCCGGGCGTCGCGCATTACCTCATCCATTGCTACGACGCGCCGCCCCTGGCCGAGAAGGGCGTCGCCGCCGCGCGCCTGTATGCGACCATTGCGCCCGACGCGCCGCACGCGCTGCACATGCCCTCGCACATCTTCACCCGCGTGGGCTCATGGCAGGAATCCGCCGCCACCAATGCGCGCTCGTTCGAAGTGGCCAAGGCGGGCAACGAGCCGGACGAGGCCTATCATGCATCCGATTACATGGTGTACGCGGAGCTGCAGCTCGCGCGCGATGCCGAGGCGCGCCGGGTCATTGACGCCGCGATGAAGGTCGGTGGCACGAGTCCGCGCTTTATCGCGCCCTACGCCATGGCCGCGATGCCGGCGCGCTACGTCTTCGAGCGCGGCGCCTGGCAGGAGGCGGCGGCGTTGCAGCCCTTAGGCAGCAGCTATCCCTTTGTCGAGGCCATCACCTACTTCGCGCGCAGCGTCGGCGAAGCGCGCAGCGGCGATCTGGCGGCTGCGCGCAAGGATGCCGATAAGCTCGAATCGCTGCACACGGCGCTGGTGAACGCGAAGAACACCTACTGGGCCACCGAAGTCGAGATCCAGTGGCTCGCCGCAAGCGCGTGGATTGCGCTGGGGGATGGCAAGTCCGAGGAGGCGCAGAAGCTGATGCGCGCGGCGGCCGACCTCGAGGACCGCAACGAGAAGCACATCGTCACCCCGGGCCGCATCGTTCCGGCGCGCGAGCTCCTGGGCGAGATGCTGCTCGATCTCAAGCAACCCGACGCGGCGCTCAGGGAGTTCGAGGCGTCGCAACGGCGCGAGCCCAACCGCTTCCGCAACTACCTCGGTTGCGCGCGCGCCGCCGAGATGGCGGGCGATCGCGTGAAAGCCGCCCATTACTACCAGAAGCTCGTGGCGCTCGCCAAGGATGCCGACACCGAGCGACCGGAGCTCGTGAGTGCGAAGAAACTCGCGCAGCGGTGAACCGGGTCGCCGCCATCGTTCGCGCGATCCTGTGCGGCATGGCCATCGCATCCGACGTCCCGATGGCGGCCGTCGACCCCTGCGAGGCGGATCCCGATCTCGCACAGCGCGACAATCAGCTGTGACAGCGAGGAAATACTGAACAAGATCGCTCGTCTGTAGCGGTTGCGAAGTGCGTCTGCACAATCGCAGCGAAAGGGCGCTATGGCGCCTTGTTCATGGACGTCTGAGGAATCTCAGATAGAAAGCTGCGAACACCAAGACAATGCCAATATTCACTGTCAGCCGTTCCCAGAATCGGTTTCTGAAGAACGCGAAATCTACACCGACTATGACGGCTGCCATCGCCACCACGTAAAGCACGACAGCTACCCGTCTGCCCAAAAACGGTCGTCCGGTGGGGGCTCTCACGCTGCTCTAACCGATTCAACCTCGCGGCAGCCCAGCAACCTCAAGGCCGTCCGCGAGGTGAGACATGAACGTTGGAGTAAAGGGCCACGCTCGTTGAGCCTCCGAGATTGTTAGATCGGGGTCCTTCCGCATCAGCGCGCGGCCCATCCGGCGGGCTTCTCCTCGCGCGCCCGCCAAAGCAGCTGCGGCTATCGCAATCCTTTCCGCCCAAAAGGATTCCGGAGAAGCCTCCACACCGCTCCGTACCCATAGCGCCGCCCGATCGTAGCGCTCGGCGGCAAAGTGAGCACAACCCATTCCGATGAAACTAATGTGCCGCAGTGGTTCGAACGGCATCAGATGAAGCGCGGTTCTCAGCTCACGGATTGCGCCCTCGCTATCGCCAAAATAGGCCGACATCCACCCGCGACGAATCCACGCATACGCCAACCATGGCTCAAGCGCCAGCGCACGCTCGAGCCGCCGGTCGGCCTCTTCGAGCCGATGCAGCAAGACGAGAGCCCCGCTGCTTAGCGTCAACGTCAAGGCATCGTGCGGGGCAAGATCGTAAGCCTCTTCGGCGAGCCGGTAGGCCTGCTCTCGATCGACATCGGGAGTCGAGCTGAAGCGGTGGGCCGCACGCTGCCCCCAACACCAGGCAGCAATCGCCTTTGGCAATCCGTAGGTGGGAGCCAACTCCTGGGGGCGGCCGAGTTCTTCGAGAGCCACGTTGCATTGCTTCGGTGCGACCGCAAAGGCCAATGGTAGAGCATTCATTGTCAATCGGAGCGCCTCATCAATGTTCGAGTCAGCGCCGTCTGTCGACACGTTTCGAATCCGCTGGATGGTCGTCGACGGAAGCTCTCCAAAAGCCTTGCAATACTGACCTGCGAACCGACCCAACTGGCTGAAGCCGCTAGCAAGCGCAATATCCGTGACGGTGGCCTGCGAACCGGCGTGAAGCAGTTCTTGACGAGCACGAGCAAGCCGCATCCGACGCACCCAGCCGAGCGGAGTCGTGCCCAGAAACATCTTGAAGTGCGTCTCAAGCGTCCGCGGACGGACGCCTCCGACCTGAGCAAGCAGTTCGAGTTGGATCGGCTCCGATAGATGTCCGCGGAGCCACCCAAGAGCCCGTACCAAGTCCGCTGGCAAGTCCGACGAGGTATCTTGAACCTCCGTCGGTTCACTATGCGCCTTGGAGATCGGTTCAGGTGTCAACATACCTCACAGCGAGCGGATTGGAGCCGCCCGACACCGTAGTTTACTCTCGGCGTACTTTGAATAGCGATGCGGAAAGCGCATAGACGGGCATCAAGTGATGGGCACAGACTCCGATGCGCTCGGTCAAATTTTGACGCTAGCCGGGAGCTAGATCATGGCCAAGAAGACATTTGTCATCGCTGCTATGGTACCGACCGGCATTTCGCTTGGTGTTTTTGGCGCAAAGCCCATGAGATTTCGGCGCCCATCGGTACAAGAGAATGTTGTGAGAGCACTGGCTTGCTTCAGAAAGGAGGATTTCACGAAAAGACCGCGCGCCATCCATCAAATTGGATCGGGTCTGATCCTCGCAATATTTGCGTTGATGGCAGGAATCGCTGCGCCCGGTAATTGCCAGGATCCGCCCCTTCCAGGCCCGGGCGCAAAAACACTGTCGACTGATCCGAGTTGGACCCCCACGGGCAGTCTCAACACTGCCCGAGTTGGTCACACCGCAACGTTGCTGACAAGTGGCGAAGTCCTGGTAGTCGGGGGAAATAGTGGTGGCAGCTTCACCTCCAATACCCTCGACAGCGCCGAGCTGTACGACCCAATCACCGGGAAATGGAGCGTCACGGGCAGCCTGAAGCAATCCCGCACCTATCACACGGCAACGCTGCTGCCCAACGGGCTCGTGTTGGTAGCTGGAGGAGAGGTGGTTTCGGGACAAAGCGTCACCACCGCCACCGCTGAGCTGTATGACCCTGCGGCAGGCACATGGAGATACACCGGCAACCTGAACACGGGACGCGACCTTCACACTGCGACGTTGCTGCCCAATGGCCTCGTGTTGGTCGCCGGAGGAGAAGTGGTTTCGGGACAAGGCGTCACCACCGACACCGCTGAGCTGTATGACCCTGCAGCAGGCACGTGGAAATACACCGGCAAACTGAACACGGGACGCGACCTTCACACCGCAACGCTACTCCAAAACGGCAAGGTCCTTGTCGCGGGGGGACAGTTCGATGTTGGTTCCGGTTCAAATCTCAGCCAACTTGTCTACAGCGCGGAGTTGTACGATCCGGTCGGCGGTGTATGGAGCCCGACCGGTGATCTCAATGCGCTGCACTCTTCACACACGGCGACGCTGATGCAAGGCGGCAAGGTGCTGGTCGCCTCGGGCGATGACCCGTATGACGACTTTTCGTCGTCCAACGGCACCGCCGAGATTTATGATCCAGGAAAAGCTACGTGGAGCTATACCGGCAACCTTAGTGTAATCCGCAATGGTCACACGGCAACGCTGCTGCCGAACGGCAAAGTTCTGGTCAATGGAGGTGTCTACTTCTCCGCTGCGAATGGCGCGGAACTGTACGATCCGCTGTCCGGCACTTGGGCCCCCACAAGCGATGTCATCACACCGCGTTTCTTCGGGCACACGGCAACGCTGCTTTCCGACGGGAAGGTCCTGGTTGCGGGTGGCGCGAGCGAGCACAACAATCTGACCGCGCTCGCCAGCGCGGAGGTCTATGACGATGGCGCTTCGTCAGGGACGATTGACTCTACCTTTACGGGCGCCTGGTATGACCCTGCGCAGAGCGGACATGGTCTGTTCGTGGAGATCTTGCCAGGCAATCGTGTGTATGTCGGGTGGATGACGTTCAACCCAGCTGGCACCGAACAGGCCTGGTTCGTTGGCGTTGGCACCTACACCGGCAACACTGCGACCATCACTCCGGTCATTCTACCTACCGGCGGGCGATGGATACCGAATTTCGATCCCCATCAAATCGTGAATAACGTGTGGGGTACACTGATGTTCACTTTCACCGATAACGACCACGGCAAAGTGGAATTCAGCTCGGCTCTGGGATACGGGAGTGGCAGCATGAGCCTGACACGCCTGACGCGACCTATCGGGCCTCTGACGGCGACGACCATTGGTGATGCTGCCGCGCCAGGCGCCATCGGCCCCGGCTTCACGGGCGCCTGGTACGACCCGGCGCAAATCGGCCATGGTCTCTTTATGGAGATCTTGCCAAGAAATCGCGTGTTTGTCGGATGGTTCACGTTCAACCCTGCAGGCACCGAGCAGGCCTGGTTCGCCGGCGTCGGCACGTACAGCAGCAATGTGGTGACCATCACGGCGGTCGAGCAACCCACCGGTGGACGCTGGATTCCGAACTTCGATCCATCACAGGTCGTAGACAAACCCTGGGGCACACTCACGTTCACGTTCGGCGACTGCAATCATGGAGAGGTTGTCTTCGACTCACTGGCGGGTTACGGCATGGGCAGCATGAACGTGACGCGCTTGACGCAGCCGGCAGGATTGAGTTGCCCGTAACGCTTGTGCCGTCCGATAAGTTCCGCCTGCGGATGGCGCCAACGTCCGAGTTGGGCGATTCGGCGAAATCCGGGAACGTCCGCTTTCCCGGAGCAATGCAGGCCGCAAAGGGTCGGTAGCCCGCCGCTTCGCAACGATCCTGGCCTGCAATAGTCCAAGCGCGCTAGCCGGATCGTCGGCGAACTCGAATAGCAGCAAGTCCGCGCGCTATCGAACAGACCAAGCGCGTAGCGTACCGTATCCTACGCGTTGTTCAATCACATACGCGGTACGGCGTTCCAGCCGTCGGATCACAGATCAACCGGATTCGCAAGGTTCCTTCACTGCACAAGAGCATCGCTCAACTCTTACGGTGGCAGTGCGATGGTAATCCCAAGTATCATCAGGCTCGGTCGAACTTGATGATCCACATCATGGCGGTGCCCCTGTTCCTGGTTGGAACCATAGCTCTCGCTGGCGCAATCGCCCAACTATCGCTCTTCCTACTTGCCGTGGCCATCGGCTGGATCTTCGTGGCGGTCGTACTCCAAGGTCGTGGCCACCGTCTGGAACCCGTGCCACCGGAACCCTTCAGTGGCCTCCTCAATTTCGTGTCGCGCCTCTTCTTTGAGGACTCTGTCACGTTCGCCGATGCCACAATGCTGATCTCGCGCGTTGTATCTGCCGAGTGACGTGCACAAGCCACTCCAGAATAGCGTGATTGGTCTGGCTGAGTTTCAGATCCGACAACGTGAGGAGCACGCAGACATGGATAGCGGCGACAAAGCTGAAAAGTTACGCGGCATCGTGCGCCGCGTGGATCCGAGCAGCAAGCCCAGTGGTGGCGATATCGAATTCTCGCCCGACTTCGTGGTGACCAGCACGACCGACGGCGGCGGGCATCTTCTCACAAATGTCGAAGTGATCCTTTGTTTTTGGGGAAGCTTCTGGAGCCAAACGCCGCCCCCCTCACCTTCCAGCGCCGACTACCAAGCCGCGATCGAGGGCATTGTCACCGGCTCGTACATGGTGAGCCTCGGGCAGTATCGCGGGGTCGGGCCCGGAACGGTTATTTACACGGCCATCAACGCCAGCACCGATCCGGCCAATGGCTATACGGATGCCGACGTGGTGGCCATGCTGAGGACCCAATTGCAAACCACGGCCATGCCCGCGCCCGCCGCCGGCCATAACCGCCTCTATGCCGTCATTCTGCCGACCGGCATTACCAATACCCTGTCGCAATATGGCGGACAGCACCAGAGCTTCAGCTACAACGGCGTGACCGGGTACTACGCCTGGGTCGAGAACACGGGTTCTCTGACTGGAGCGGGTTGCGTTACCAAGATTTTTTCCCACGAGCTCGTCGAAGCCTGCACCAATCCGAATACCGATACCTCGAACGACGGCATCCTGGTCAACGGCGGGCCAGTGGGTGAGGATGAAATTGGCGACGCCTGCAACAACCAGTTCGCTACGGTCAATGTGAACGGCATCGAGTGCACCGTCCAGGCCTATTGGAGCAAGACCGACAATGTCTGCATGTTGCCCTTCACGGCGGGCGACAATTATGAAGGCTTGTGGTGGGCATTCCCTCCCGGATCGGAATCCGGGTGGGGCATCAATCTCGCGCACCAGGGCGATGTGATTTTCCTGACGTGGTTCACCTACGATGCCAACGGCAAGGCGTGGTGGCTATCGATGACGGCGAACAAGACGGCGCAGGCAACCTATGGCGGGGAGATCTATCGGAGCAATGGAGAACCGTTTTTCAGCGGCTTCACGATGCCGGGGTCGGCTACCGCTGTGGGGACCGGAACGCTGAGCTTCAACAGCCCGACTAGGGGAGCGTTCTCGTACAAGGTGAGCGACGGAGCCAACGTCGCGGCGCAGACCAAGGCGATCGTGCTGCAGAGCTTCGGGCCGCTGCCGACTTGCGTGTGGGGAAGGCAGACCGACCTCACCACGGCAACGAACTTCCAAGACCTTTGGTGGGCCGCACCCGCGGGATCGCAGCCCGGGTGGGGAGTGAACCTGACGCAACAGGGAACAACAATCTTTGCCACCTGGTTCACCTACGATGCCGGCTTCAATCCACTCTGGCTGTCGGCGACTGCCGCGCAGACGGGGCCGAAGACCTACGCGGGGACGCTCTATCGGACCAACGGCCCGGCGTTCGGATCGATACCGTTCGATCCGACCAAGGTAAGACAGACAGCGGTGGGTACGGCCACCTTCAGCTTCAGCAACGGCAACAACGGCAGTTTTGCGTACAACGTCGACCTGGGTGACGGGGTGAACAAGGCAAATCTGACCAAGGCGATCACCCGTCAGGTGTTCCGCGCACCGGGCACCGTGTGCCAGTAGCATGGCGGCCAGGCGTCGCATAATCAATAGGTTAAGTCATCATGGCGAAACTTGAAACAAACATGATGAAGGCTACAATAGAACCCTGGCGCCACGCTGCCAGGCACGAAGCATGGGGGAGGTAAGAAGCGAATACGCTTCTGGTCACGACTCAAATCGCGGGGATCTTGTTGCTCATGGGAACGACGGTTTTGCTATTTCTCCGCCGCATCTGTCTGGACGCTGAAGTGAGGCACAGCGGCCCCAGATCGATTCCTGACCCAGCACCAGGAGAAAAAAATGCCGACCAGCGTCGAATGCAGACTCCTCTGCGCCAGCGTATCCGCTTACGGCGTGGAGAGTGACGGTACCGTAACGCCGCAGCAGCCCTATTTTGATGCAGCCCAATTCAATCCGATGCCGACCGTCTTTGTGGCCGGTACCGACGCCATTGATGCCTGCCTCGTCGCTACCACCGTCGATGGGGTCGTCGTAGCCTTTCGCGGTACGCTTCCGCCGCGCAGTCCCGACCAAGAGCAGACAATCCGCGACTGGATGAACGACCTCAACGCGGAGTTGATTCAGCCGACGGGGGTGCCGGGGCGTGTGCACGAGGGTTTCTGGAATGCGCTGGATTCATTCTGGCAACCGGTGCTAGCCGAGGCGCAGCGACAGATGGGTCAAGCCGGCGCGAGTTGCAACCTCTTCCTGACCGGCCACAGCAAAGGCGGGGCAATGGCGAATCTTGCCGCGATGCGCTTTAAGCTCGAGCGCGGCATCACGCCCACCGTTCGGACTTTTGCGGCGGCGCATCCGGGCGACGAGGACTTTGCGGCCGCCTACGACAATTTCTTCGCCAACAGCACGAGATACGAGTATGCGGATGACATCGTTCCGCACATGCCGCCCAGTCTCGCGTTTCGTAACATGTTTGTAGCGGTCCCGTTTGCGCAGCCCTATGTTCACAGGCTGGATCTCGACTATTCCTACGCGGGCACCCTGCAGTTCATCGACTGGGATGGCGCAATTCAACCCGATTCACCCACACTGCGCTTCACGCGGTTTGAACATCTGGCTACGCAAATCGTAAGCGGCGGGTTTGCGCACATCGCCAGCGATCACACCAGCGGTTGCGGGGGCGGCTATATGAGTGCAGTCTGCCCGCAGGGAGTCTGCCCCTAGGCCGCGTCTGGCGCGCATTGGTCAAACGCCCGAGGATGGAATCAATCAGACCGGGTGCTTGCTCCGACGACGCGGCGCGGTTCGAGGAGGCTTTGACGTTCCCCCAAAAGGGAACAACGTGCTTGCGCGTGAATATTCTGCCAAGCCCATAGGGCGTATTGCGTTGAGTAAGGCAAGGGCCGCCGTCTACAGTGGGACCCGCAGAGTGCGCCGTCGCAGCACGCCCGACGACGCATAGGCGGCAACGAAGTACAGACGGACACTATCGGATCAACCTATTCTGCCTTTGAAGGAGTATTGAGCCATGGCAAGACATCCACTTACTGGGAGCGAAAGACAGCCGATGCCGGGGGCGCGGTCCATCGGGGCGGCTGATCCGGCGGAGCGACTGGAAGTTACTGTGCTCGTTCGCCGCCGCGGCGCTGTAGCGCTCGAGAACAAGGTCACGAAGCTCGCAGGGGGCGACAATACAGACGGCCATCTGGGGCGCGAGGAATTCGCACGGCAGTTTGGAGCCGATCCGGGCGACCTCGCTGCGATCAAGAAATTCGCGACCCAGCACGGTCTTTCGGTAGTCCAGGAAGACGCCGCGCGCCGGACCGTGATCCTCTCCGGCACGGTTGCCCAATTCAACAATGCTTTCGGGGTAACACTCGAGCGGTTCGAGCACGACGGCGGATCCTATCGCGGCAGGACAGGCTCGATTCAGCTGCCTGACGAATTGCGGGGCGTGGTCGAAGCGGTGCTCGGCCTGGACGATCGCCCCCAGGCAATGCCGCACTTCCGGGTTCGTGACCAGGGCGGCACCGCACAGCCGCGGGCATCTTCGACCGCCGCCACTTCCTTTACGCCGACCCAGCTGGCGGTCTTGTACGGTTTTCCCCAAGGAACCGGGCAGGGTACCTGCATCGGTATTATCGAGCTCGGTGGCGGCTATCGTCCGGCCGATCTGCGGACCTATTTCCAGGGACTTGGCATCGCGTTGCCGAAAGTCTCCGCGGTGTCCGTAGACCATGGCAAGAACCACCCGACCGGAAAGGTCAACGGCCCCGACGGCGAGGTGATGCTGGACATCGAGGTGGCAGGCGCGGTCGCACCAGGGGCGGCTGTGGTCGTTTATTTTGCACCCAATACCGATGCCGGGTTCCTGGACGCCGTTACCACGGCCGTGCATGACGCCACGAACAAGCCATCGGTTATTTCGATCAGTTGGGGCGGGCCGGAATCGACCTGGACCTCGCAGGCGATGACCGCGTTCGACCAGGCGTTTCAAGCCGCCGCCGCCATGGGGGTCACCGTGTGCGTCGCATCAGGTGACAACGGCTCCAGTGATGGAGTCAATGACGGCGCCAACCATGTCGACTTTCCCGCCTCGAGTCCGCACGCCCTGGCGTGCGGGGGTACCAGCCTGCAGTCCGCCGGCGGAAAAATCACCAGCGAAGTCGTCTGGAACGACGGGGCCAACGGCGGCGCGGGCGGCGGCGGTGTAAGCAGCGTCTTTGCACTGCCTGCGTGGCAACAGGGGCTTCAGATCACCAGCGGCAGCGGTGTGGCGAGCGCGCTGCAGCAAAGAGGCGTTCCCGATGTATCGGGCGACGCTGATCCGCAAACGGGGTATGACGTTCGCGTCGATGGGACGAACACGGTGTTCGGGGGAACCAGCGCGGTGGCGCCGCTATGGGCGGGTCTGATCGCGCGCATCAACGCGGGAAAGGGTACACCGGTTGGTTACATCAATGCGCAACTCTATAGCAATCCCAGCGCCTTTAATGACATCACACAAGGCAACAACGGCAGTTTCGCAGCCGCTGCCGGATGGGACGCGTGTACCGGACTGGGGAGTCCGGATGGAGCCAAACTGAGCACCGTCGCCTGATCGCGCGGGGGTCCATCCTTGCTTCGGCGGCGCGCTCCCGCCCGATCACTCGCGGGCGAGCGCGTGCCTGAGCACGAATGGTCCCTCGCGTGCCGACGAAGGCTCGGAGCGCTTCTGCTGCGCAAGCTCTCGCTGCGCGCGGCGCCCTTTAAGGCACCGCGCGCAAGGCTTGTCTTGTACACCGTCGCACCGTTGCCCGGTCGGCGTCCGAGTATCTCGCGCGCAACTACGGGCGCCAGCGGACGTAGATCCGCGTGGGCGTGAAAGGATGGTATTGCCGACGATCGGCAACGCTCCGCTGCATTGCCCCACGCCGCTGATCGATGCATGATGGCGACCACGCCGCCCAAGCCGGCACCGAAGGGCGCAATCAAGGGAGCCAAGCGTGGACCCGCTGAGCGTCAAGCGTCGCCTCTCCTGCATCTTGGCCGCGGATGCAGTCGGGTACAGCCGGCAGATGGAACAGGACGAGGAGAGCACGATCCGCGTCCTGGCGGCGCACCGCGCCGTCATCGACGGCATCATCACCTTCCACGGCGGCCGCATCATGAGCACGGCTGGAGACTCGGTGCTGGCGGAATTTTCCAGCGTCGTGGAAGCCGTGCGCTGCGCGGTGGAAATCCAGGAAGCGCTCAAGACGCGCAACGACGCGCTGCCGGACAAGAGTCAGATGCATTTCCGGGTCGGCGTCAACCTCGGCGACGTGGTGGTCAAGAACGACGACCTGCTGGGCGACGGGGTCAACGTCGCAGCACGACTGGAGACCATCGCCGAACCCGGCGGCATCTGCATCTCGTCCTCGGTATACGACCAGATCACCGGCAAGCTCGATCTCGGGTTTCAGGATATCGGCGAGCAGACCCTGAAGAACATCTCCCGGCCGATACGCGTGTACCGCGTGTCCGGAACGGCAAAGCCGCAGCGATCGGCGCCGCCTGCGCCGGCGGAGCGGCGCGCACACGGAAGCCTACCCTGGGCAATCGCCGGGGTCGTGGTGGCCATCGCGGGACTCGCCGCGTGGCAGCTAGGGTGGCTCTCCTTCGGCGCGCCCGGCCGCGGTTCGCCCGGCGCCCCGGCACCGGTGGCGGCGCCCGCAGCCTCCGCACCGTCTCTGCCACCGCGTGCTGATCGAGAGGCCACGACGGCCGATGCTGCTACGGTCAAACAGGAAACCCAGGTAGAGCTTGCGCGCGCGCGCTCCGAGGCGGAAGCCGCGCGTGCCGCCAAGGCCCAGGCAGACGCCGAAGCGGCAGCAAACCGAGTGCGGAGCCAGGCCCTGGCAGACGCGGCGCGCATTCGCGCCGACGCCGTCGAGGCCGCAGCGCGTACGCGAACTAATGCGACGGCCGCGACGCGCGACGCGGCAAGCCAGGCCGCGCCGGCGGCTACCCCCGCCCCGCGCACTGCGCCGAGTGCGCCCGCTGACACCGCCGTGGCCGCAACCGCTTCGATCGCCGCGGACAAGATAGCTACCGCTCCCGCAGTCGCAACCGCTGGGGGCGCTCGCTTCGACGGTGCATGGAGCGTTTCCGTGGCTTGCGAACCCATGGGCACGGGGGCACTGGGCTACAAATTTGATTTTGTGGCGCAAGTCAAAGACAATTTCCTTCGCGGCGAGCGACGTGCCGAGGGCAGTCCGGGCTGGTTGAAACT
>DASZFQ010000067.1:0-3567 GCA_035939595.1 Casimicrobiaceae bacterium | reverse complement strand
TCTCGCGATAAATCTGACGGACCTCCGGACTCGCTTGCTTGCTTGGCATGTCGCTGATCTGTTCATGCCATTTGCGCACGTAGCGCATAATCTCATTGGCGGTCATCGGTGTTCTCCTTACGGCCAGAAGCTATGCGTCCGTTTTCCCTGCGCTAAATTCAGACCTCCTGACATAGCCAACTTCCGCGACTGAAAACACTGGGCTTTGCGCGCGTCCGGGTGCGGGCGGGTGCGGACCAATACCTGTCCGGTTTTTGGTCCACAGGCCTTGGCGCTGCGCTCGCCGGCGCCGTCCAAGACCGTGGTCATCAATGCGCCCCACGGCCCACGGATCGAAGCGGATCAGCGCGTGATCGTCATGGCCGACGACCGGAGGACTTGGTCGCCGAGGCCTATGCGAGCGTTTTTTTGGTGGAGTCGGGCTTCGCCTAGCAATCGGACGTGGCGCGGGCGTTCGTCTGGTCGGTGCGCGCGATTTGGCGCTACCGAAAGCGCGATCGCCCGGCGCGATGGCGGCGCTCGGTCGAGCAGGTGCGGACCAATACCTGTCCGGTTTTTCGATCTCCAGGGCGCAGCTGCCTGAATCGACGAAGATTTTCGCCGTGGACTTGCGGACCCAAACGTGTCCGCTTCTTGCTCCGCCGCATGAGCACCCAAGAAGCCTTGGCGCTGCCCTTGCGGGCACCGTCCAGTACCGTGGTCATCAATGCGCGCTGCAGCTTGCGGATCGAAGCGGATCAGCGCGTGATCGTCGTCGCCGGACTGCCGGTGCATCACTATCGCGCCGAGGATTTGGTCGCCGAGGCCTATGCGATGGTGTTCTTGGTGGCGTCGGGCTTCGCCCAGCAATCGGACGTGGCGCGGGCGTTTGGCCGGTCGGTGCGCACGATTCGGCGCTATCAACAGCGCTATGCGCACGGTGGGATGGCGGCGCTCGGTCGCGAGGAAGGATGGCGTCCCGGCCGACGGCGTATCTCCGGTAAACGTCTGCGCAGCATCGAGATGCTCAAGAGCCAGGGGATGAGCAACCGTGCGATCGCGCACCGCCTTGGCGTCACTGAGAGGGCCATCCGCAAGCTGGTTGGACCTTCGAAGCCCGCCGAGAGCGCGCAGCTTGCGTTGCCCGCGATCACGACCGAGGCGGGGAAGCCAGCGGCGAGTGGTGTGCCATCTGCCACGCCAAGCGGCGAAGATGAAGATCGCGCCACGGAATCGGCGGCGGAGACGGTCACCGCGCCTGAGGCTGTGAACGACGATGAGCCGCTGCCGATGAGCCTCGACCGCGACGCGAGCGATCGGACGCTTGATCGGCAGCTCGCCTATCTTGGGCTGCTCGAGGATGCTGCACCGCTGTTTTGCCAGGGGTCCTCGGTTCCCGCTGTCGGTGTCCTGTTGGCTCTCCCGTGTCTGATCACGAGCGGGCTGTTTGAGACCAGCCGCAAGCTCTACGGTGAAATCGGTCCGGCCTTTTATGGCCTGCGCACCACGTTGCTGACGCTCCTGCTCATGGCGCTGCTACGCATCAAGCGGCCCGAGCAGCTCAAGGAGAAAGACCCGGCGGCGTTCGGCAGACTCCTCGGGCTCGATCGTGCGCCGGAAGTGAAGACGCTGCGGCGCCGGCTCACGCGGCTTGCCGCGCAGCATCGTGCCGAGCAGCTGGGAGCGGAGCTTGCGCGTCGGCGCGTCGATCAGCGCGGACATCTCATGGGGTTTTTGTACATTGACGGCCATGTGCGTGCCTATCATGGCCAACGCGCCATCTCTTCCAATGCTTACGTCCCGCGTCGCCATCTGGCCATGCCCGCCTGCACCGATTACTGGATCAACGACAGCTGCGGCGACCCGTTACTGGTGATCACCGGAGAGGTCGATGCTGCGTTGAGCAAGGCCATGCCCCGTCTGCTCCGAGAGGTGCGGGAGGTGGTTGGCGAGCGACGGGTCACCATCGTCTTCGACCGCGGCGGCTGGAGCCCGAAATTGTTCGCCGTGATGGTCAAGCACGACTTCGACGTGCTCACCTATCGCAAGGGCCGCTGCCGTCGCATCAATGAGCGGCGGTTCATCCGCCGTCGTGCCAACTTCGACGGGCGCTTGGTGGACTATCTTCTGCACGATCAGCCCGTGCGCTTTCTCAAGGGCAAGCTGCGCTTGCGGCAAGTCACGCGCTTGTGCGACGACGGCCATCAGACGACAGTGATCACCAGCCGATGGGACCTGCGCGACATCGAAGTCGCCTACCGCATGTTCGAGCGCTGGCGACAGGAGAACTTCTTCAAGTACATGCGCGAAGAGTTCCTCATCGACGCGCTGGTCGATTACCAGATCGAGCCGGAGGACCCAACCCGCACCGTCCCCAATCCGGAGCGCCGCGCTTTGGACAAGGAGATCCGCGCGGCCCGCGCCGATCTGGCCACGCTCGAACGCGAATTGGGTGCCGCCGCCGCGAACAATGCCGAACAGCGCCGGCCGACCATGCGGGGCTTCAAGATCGCCCATAGCAGGCTCGGCAAGCAGCTGCGCAAGGCCCGCGCTCGCGTGCACCGGCTGTTCGATCAGCTCCGCAACGTTCCCAAGCGCGTCGAGGTGCGAGAACTCAACGAGCGCGCCGTGGTCAAGCTCGCCACCGAACGCAAGCACCTGACCGACATCATCAAGATGGTCGCCTATCAGGCCGAGAGCGATCTGCTTGCGTTACTGCGGCCTCACTACGCGCGTGTCGATCAAGAGGGGCGAACCCTGCTGCATGAGCTGTTCGCCACCGCAGGCGACATCCGCGTCTCCGATAGCGAGCTCAATATCACCTTGGCTCCGCTCAGCTCCCCACATCGCACACAGGCTGCCCAGGCGCTCTGTGTGATCCTCGACCAGACGGCAACACTCTTCCCCGGTTCTCGTTTGCGGATCCGCTTCACAATGTGTCCGCCGCGGCGTATCGGGCTTGCCTTCCCCGGCTCTCAGGTCGACCGTAGCACCTCGGCGGATGCTGCCCCGGCGCCCTGATCGACCCCCAAACCGGACATTTTGGCGCTACCCTATGTCAGGAGCTCTGAAATTACTCAAACGCGGCGAAGAACTCATGGGCGAGGGACGCGTGTCCGCGGCCCGACTGGTGTTTGAGCGGGCCGCGGAGGCGTGCGACGTGCGCGCGGCCTTCGCGCTCGGGGCGAGCTATGATCCGATTATGTTGCAGAAGCTCGGGGTCGCGCTGTTGAACCCCAATGTCCCGGCGGCGCGATCCTGGTACGAACGAGCAAAGGAACTCGGCTCGTCAGAAGCGTCTCGAGAGCTCGAATTGTTGTCGAATCGGCATCCATGATGCACGCAGTACGTGGTCCATCATTCGCTGGGGGGATATCGATAAAAGTGCTCAATTTTGCACAGACGGCACCAATATTGCCTCGGTAGCCTTTTCCCGGTTCGGATTTCTTGGCGCCTGGCTTTCTCAAACCCCCCCAAAACTTGCCAGGCGCCTTTTTGCCGAAACCTACCCACTGCTCACCCGGCGCCGGGGCTGGAGTGCGGCGCGGGCGCGCACCGTGGGATAAATCCTACGGGGGGACCAACCGG
>DASZFQ010000066.1:0-2074 GCA_035939595.1 Casimicrobiaceae bacterium | reverse complement strand
GGCGGTGCGCCACTATCTCGGGCCGATCCGCGGCGTCGCCGGCTTCGCCCGCATTCAGCGGGCGACCGGCGAACTCGCCTATCACCATCAGGAGACGAACTTCACCCTGGGTCTCGCCGAGCTCAACGTCCGGCTCAAGCGCCGCGCCCTCGTCATCCTGTTCACCGACTTCGTCGATACGGTCACCGCCGAGCTGATGATCGAAAGCATGCAGCGGGTGGCCAACCGCCACGTCGTCGTCTTCGTCACCCAGCGCGGCTCGGTGCTGCAACGCGCGGTCGACGCGCCCCCGGAACGGTTCGAGGACGTGACCCAGGCGGTGATCGCCCAGGATTTCCTGCGCGAGCGCAGCATCGTATTCGAGCGGCTGGAGCGGCTCGGGGTGCATTGCCTCGACGTGCCGAGCCGCGGCCTGTCGGTGGCGCTGATCAACCGCTACCTTCTGATCAAGCAGCGCGGACTGATATGAGCACCGTCCTTGTCTCCGAACCGCCCGCCGCGCCGGCGCCTCCCCCGGCGCGGCCCGAGCTCGTGCTCAAGAGCAGCGAGTTCCGCAAGGGGCGGGAGGCGAGCTGGCACGAGCTGGAGGGGCTGGTCGACCGGGTCGAGCGGCGCGGCGCCCGTACGCTCTCCCTCGACGAGCTGCAGCGCCTGCCGATCCTTTATCGCGCCGCCCTGTCCTCGCTGTCGGTCGCGCGGTCGATCGCGCTCGACCGCAACCTGCTGCTCTATCTGGAGAACCTCGCGCTGCGCGCCTTCCTGTGCGTGTACGGCCCACGGGTCGACGCGCGCCAGGGCATCGGCGGCTTCTTCGCCCGCGACCTGCCACGGGCGGTCCGCGCCGCGCGCTGGCATATCCTGATCGCGGCGCTGTGCCTCGTGGTCGGCGCCGCGGCCGGTTTCCTGCTCGCGGTGCAGGACGAATCGTGGGTTTCGACCCTCGTTCCCTCGAGCTTCGCCGGCGGCCGCGGAGCGTCGAGCACCCGCGCCGACCTCTACAACAAGGAAATCTTCGCGCCGTGGCCGGGGTTCGCCGCGTCGTTCGGCTTGTTCGCCAACAAGTTGTTCAGCCACAACACCGCTGTCGGCTTGCTGGCGTTCGGACTGGGCCTCGCCGCCGGCGTGCCGACCGTGATGCTGATGGTCTATCAGGGGCTGACGCTCGGCGCCTTCGTGGCGCTGCACTACAACCGCGATTTGACCGTCGACTTCCTCGGTTGGCTCTCGATCCACGGCGTCACCGAATTGACCGCCATCGTGCTGTTCGCGGCTGCCGGGCTGGTGATCGCCGACAAGATGCTGTTTCCCGGGCGTTATTCACGGGTCGAAAGCCTTGCCCTGCACGGACGGCAAGCCGGATACATCGCGGTCGGCGCCATGCTCATGCTGTTCGTCGCGGCGCTGCTGGAAGGCGGATGCCGGCAGCTCATCCAGAGCACGCCCGGACGCTTCGCCATCGGGCTTGCGACCGGGGTGCTGTGGTTCGCGTATTTCCGTTATGCCGGACGGGAGGAAAGCCGATGACGCTCGCCCACGAGCGCACCTCGCAATTCCTCGAGGGGACGCGGCGGCAGCAGCGCACGATCGTCACGCCGGAAGGGGTGCCGGTGACGGTCGAGCTTGCCGATCACGGCGAGCGGCTGACCGCGTTCACCATCGACTTCTGCATCTGGCTGCTGCTGACCATCCTCGTCTACTTGCCGCTGTTCTTCCTCGTCGTCCGCGGCGACGCGGCGTTGCTGGCGATTTCCGTAGTGCTGTTCGTCGGCTTCCTGGTGCGCAACATGTACTTCATCCATTTCGAACTCGCCTGGCGCGGGGCGACCCCGGGCAAGCGCTTCGTCGGCCTGCGGGTGATCGACCGCCGCGGCGGGCCGTTGCTGCCGTCGGCCGTCGTTTCCCGCAATCTGACGCGCGAGGTCGAGGCGTTCATTCCACTGGGAATCCTGCTCACCTGGGGCGGCGCCAGGCACGGCTCGGTCGACTGGGAGAGCCTGTTCGTCGCCATCTGGCTTCTGTTCTTCGCGGCACTGCCGTTCATCAACCGCGACCGCATGCGCGGCGGCGATCTCAT
>DASZFQ010000065.1:0-66597 GCA_035939595.1 Casimicrobiaceae bacterium | reverse complement strand
CGCGAGTTCCAGCCGGCTGCCGCAGCGATCAAATTGCGCTATTGCCGCATCGAAAGCCTGCCGCGCGTCGCCATACTTCTCTTGCGCCGCGCAAGTCTGCCCGCGCACCCGGCGGCCGACGGCGACGAAGTGCGCGGCGTTGGCGAATTCGCCTAGCGCGATCGCCTCGTCGGCGAGCCGGGCCGCATCGGCCAGGCGCCCAGCCCTGAGGTACGCCTCGGCTGCACGCGCGAGGGTCAGGTGGCGCGCCACGCCATTTTCGGTATTGCGAACAACCGCTGCATACTGCGCGTACCAATCCAGTGCCTCGTCCAAATCGCCGCGCATTGCCGCCCCGTAGCCCAGCGCATTGAGCGACCATGCCGACAACACCAGCTGATCGAGCTGTTGTGCGCGCGCCCAGCCGCGCTGCGCATGGGTACGGGCTAACGTGTCGTTGGCCAGATCGATCGCGATGAGCGCCGCGGACGCATCGAGCCAGGTCGCCAATCGCTCTTCGCCGATTTGCGCGCACAGTTCCAGCGCAGCCTGGTTCCGCTCGAGGGCTTCTGCGAGCTCCCCTTTACCGTGCAAGGCCTGCACGCGGCTGAACTCGCTCCACGCCACCCGCGCCAGCGAGCCGCTCTTGCGCCCTTCTTCGGCATCCTTTGCGGCGTAGGCCAACGCATCGTCCCAGCGGCCCCTGGCCGCGGAATTTTCCGCCAGGAATTCGTTGCCCGAGGCAACCGCTGCCGGAGCGTTGGTGCGTTCACCCAGGGCGATGGCCGCTCGCGCCCAAACATCGCTTTCTTCATAGAGCAGCAGATGCTGGTGCGCGCCAGCAAGGAAAGCGTAGATGCTGGCGAGGGTTGCCGGATCGTCGAGCGGTTCGGCCAACTGCCGCGCCCGGTGCAAATACTCGATTGCTTTCTTATGTTCGGTCCGATAGTGATAGTAGCGACCCAGCAGCGCGGTTGCCAGCGCAAGGGCATTGGTCTGTGTCTGGGGATTGAGCTCGGCGATCGCTTGCTCGAGGTAGGTGAGCCCGCGCGGGTCGCCGAGCGGAACGTAGGCGTTGCCGACCTTCGCCTTCAGCGCGGCACGCGCCTCGCGCGACGTCACTGTGGCGAGGGCGCGCTCATAGCTCTCGATGGCGCGCGGAATGACTCCGCGCGCCTCGTGGATATCGCCGATCGCGACGTCGATTGCCACCAAGTCCTCCCCGCGACTGAGCCCCTGTGCCGCCTCCCGTGCCTGTTCGAGGTATTGCAGCGCTTCGTCGTGGGCGAAGACGCGGGCAGCGTTCTGCGCCGCCCGCCGGGCGTAGGTCACGACGCGTTCGAGATCGCCGGCATGCGCGAAGTGATGAGCGAGATCCTGGGCATGCTCGTCGTTGCGCCCCGATGCGGCCGCTGGCTGCTGCGCGGTTGCATAGAGCTTCTCCAGCGTTTCCCCGATGCGCTGGTGCAGGCGACGACGGCGAATCGGATTGAGCTCTTCGTACAGCACCTCGCGAATTTTGTCGTGGGTGAAGGCAAAGCTGTCGTCACCGGCGCTGTTCACGCGGATGAGCTGCGCAGAGCTCGCTTCGTCAAGGGCGTCCAGGAGCGCATCCTCGCCTGCAGCCGAGACGGCAGCCAGATCGCGAAAAAGGAAAATCTTGCCCAGGGCAGCCGCGGTACGCAGCGTCTCCACCGCGGCATCGCTCATGCGGTTGAGCCTGCGGCCGATGGCTTCCTTCACACTTTGCGGGATCGCCAGTTCGTGCGTCTCCTTGCGCCCCCAGCGACCCTCCTCGCGATAGATTTCTCCCTGCTCAATCAGGGATTTGACGACCTCTTCAATAAAGAACGGGTTGCCTTCGGTCTCGTCGTAGAGCGCGGTGGTGAATTCGTCCGACACGATTTCCTCGTGGAACAGCGTGGCGAGGAGCTTGCCCGTGTCCGCACGCGACAGACGACCGAGCGCGATTCGCGTCGCCAGTCGCTCCCGATTCCAGTCCACCAGGGCCGCGGCCAGGGGATGGGCGCGATCGAGCTCGATCTCGCGGTAGGCGGCGAGCACCAGCACCCGGTGGCCGCGCAGATGGCGCAGGAGATATTGCAACAGCGACAGCGTTCCCTGGTCGACCCAGTGCACGTCGTCGATGAAGATGAGCAGGCCGCGCTCCGCCGCGAGCGATTGCAGGAAGCGCGCGGTATTGTCGAACAGCCGCATCCGCTCCTCGCTCGGGGACAGGGGTGCGTTCGGCGCGAGCGCGCCAAGCTTCGTCTCGATCTCGGGCGCGAACTTCGCGAGCTCAGGCGCGGTGGCGCCCAGTTGCGAGCGCAACTGGTCCGCATTCTGCCAGTGTGCCCAGTCGCGCAGTGCCTCGACGAATGGCAGATAGGGCGTGGTCGCCTCGTACTCGTAGCAGCCACCGCGCAACACGATCGCGCCGTTGTTCTGCGCGTGTGTGATGAGGTCCTGGGCAAGGCGCGTCTTGCCCACCCCCGGCTCGCCCGACAGCAGGACAAGGTGCCCGCGCGCCTGCTGCGCCTGGACCCAATGGCCCTTGAGCTGCTCCAGCTCCGTGCCGCGTCCCACGAGCTTGCCGCGCACGAGCTGTTGCAAGGGCGTCGCAAACGATACCTCGACGTCCTCGACTCGCAGGGGCGGGAAATCCGACGGCAGATCGGAGGCGATGAGCTGGTAGATGCGCTCCGCTTCGGCAAGCCCCCGCAGTTTGTGCACGCCCAGATCGCGCAGCGCGGTCCCCGCTGGCAGCCCCTCGCTCACCCGTTCGGCGGCAGTGGTGGAGAGCAGCGTTTGTCCACCGTGCCCTGCCGCCGTGACGCGCTGGGCGCGCACGAGGGTAAGCGAAGAGATGTATTCGTCGTTGCGCGCTTCGGCGACACCGGTATGCAAGCCGATGCGAACGCGCACTGCGCCGATCTCGCCCCAGCTCTCCCGCGCCAGTGCGCGCTGCGCGTCGAGTGCCGCGCCGAGCGCGTCGCTGCTCTCGTCGAACACCGAGCAAAACGCGTCGCCGACGATCTGAAAGACATGACCCCGGTGGCGATCAATGGCGGCTTGCACCAGGGCCTGATGGCGCGCAATAGCGTCTTTCGCGCTTTCAGGGTGCTGTTCGATCAGCCGCGTTGAACCTTCGATGTCGGAAAACAGGAAGGTCACAGTGCCGCTGGGGAGGCTTTGCATACGCGGGAACGGAGGAGCGGCGTGGCGGTCAAAGCAACAAGTGCTGCAGCGCCGGCCTGCGACGATTTCAACAGAAACGGCAGCGCAACGCAATCGCGCATGGCGCGCGGAATGGTCGAGAGTGGACTTTCGCCTGCCGCGGTGGGCGAGGGACGTGTACCATCAGCCGACTGCTTTCATTTCGCCTGCCGGGATAGGCGGGCCCCGATGCTTGAGCGAGGTCGCGCCATGACGATCAAGACCATCAACCCGGCAACCGGCGAGCTTCTCGCCACCTACGAGGAAATGGCGCCGGCTGCCGTGAACGCCATCATCGGCGCGGCGCATGCTGCTTTTCTCGATTGGCGGCGCGTTGCTTACGCCGAGCGCGCCGGACCGATGCGCAAGGCGGCGGAGATCCTGCGCGCCGAGGCGACGGACCTTGCCCGCCTTATGGCGCGCGAGATGGGTAAACCGGTGCGCGATGGTGTGGCTGAAGCCCAGAAGTGCGCGCAGGTGTGCGATTTCTATGCCCAAAACGCCGCCCGCTTTCTCGCCCGCGAGCCGGTCGCGACCGAGGGACGCAGCAGTTTCGTGACCTTCGCTCCCTTGGGCGTGGTGCTAGCCATCATGCCGTGGAATTTTCCGCTGTGGCAGGTCTTCCGCTTCGCCGCACCCGGGCTTATGGCCGGAAACGCCGCCGTGCTCAAACATGCTTCCAACGTGCCGGCGTGCGCGCTGGCCATCGAAGACATTTTCCGCCGTGCCGGCTTCCCGCCGAACTTGTTTCGCACCCTGATCGTCGGCAGCGGGCAGGTGGAGGCGGTACTCGGCAACCCGCACATTTGCGCGGCGACCCTTACCGGCAGCGGAGCGGCCGGCCGGGCGGTCGCGCGCAAGGCGGGCGAATTGCTGAAGAAAACCGTGCTCGAGCTGGGCGGAAGCGACCCCTATCTCGTGCTCGAGGATGCCGATGTCGAGCTTGCCGCGACCGTTTGTGCCAGGGGACGGCTGATCAACTCCGGGCAGAGCTGCATCGCCGCCAAGCGCTTCATCGTCGTCGACAGCGTGCGGGCCGCCTTCGAACCGCGCTTTGTGCAACGCATGGCGGCGGCCAAGATGGGCGACCCGCTGCAGGAGGATACGCAGATCGGGCCGCAGGCGCGGCACGATCTGCGCGACAGCCTGCACCGTCAGGTTGAAGCGAGCATCGCCCGCGGCGCGAAGTGCCTGCTTGGAGGCAAGATTCCCGAGGGCAGCGGGGCCTACTATCCGGCTACGGTGTTGACCGCGGTGAGCAAGGGAATGCCGGCCTACGACGAGGAATTGTTCGGACCGGTGGCGGCCATCATCCCGGTCAGGGACGAAGACGAAGCCATCGCCATTGCCAACGACTCTTCCTTTGGCCTCGGTGGTGCGGTCATTACGCGCGACCTGGCGCGCGGCGAGCGCATCGCTGCGGAGATGATCGAAAGCGGCTGCGTGTTCGTCAACGACAACGTGCGATCCGACCCGCGGCTGCCTTTCGGTGGCATCAAGGAGAGCGGCTATGGCCGCGAGCTTTCCGCCTACGGCATCAAGGAATTCGTCAACATCAAATCCGTATACGTTGCCTGAAATCGGCAGGTCGCTGCGCAGCCGCCCCGAAAAAGAAAACCCCGCGCAATGCGGGGTCACTTGCCTGTCACGCTGCGAAGCGTCGTGGAACGAACGCAGCCACCGGCTGTCGCGGTTAAGTGGCGCTCGGCGCACTCACGACTAAGCGTCCCGCAACGTCACCCTGGCACCGGCTGCCCGCCACCATTGCCTTACTCTTCAGTCTCCGCCGTTTCGGCGTGCAGCTCGACATGTTTCTTGCTCGCCAGGCCCGCATGCTCGTGGGCATGAATGGCGTGCCCATGCGCGACATGCGCATGGTGCGCAGCCGCTTCGTGGTTACCGTCGCTAACGTGCTCAGCCGCCGCGCGGTGATGTTCGGCGGCCTTCTCGTGATGCTCCGCCGCCTTTTCGTGCAGTTTCTTTAACTCTTTCATGATCGATCCTTGTCAAGTGATAGCCGCAAGTCGTGGCGCTCGTGACGCCAACACGGAGCCTACAGCAACACGATGGCGGATTTATGACCGCAGCGAGGGCTCATTGCAGCAAACGCGCTTACTCGAGCGCGTTGCTGAGGTCGCCTGCGTTCGGGCGCACGCCAGGCAGCGCCTCGAGCGCGAAGCGGCGCGTAATGAATTTCAGTATCGAGGTGGTGTCGTAGTAGGTGTGGTCGACCCAACTTTTCTTGGCCATCGGCCCGATCACCAACGTTGGTATGCGCATTCCTGGACCCCAGCGCTCGCCCGCGGGCGGAGGAACGTGATCCCAGAAGCCACCGTTCTCGTCGTAGGTAACGATGATAAGCGTGGATGTCCAGGCGGCACTGGCCTGTATTTTGCCGACCAGGTCAGCGATGTGGATGTCGCCAGCCAGCACATCGGCGTAGCCGGGATGCTCGTTGTGATTGCCTTGCGGCTTGTAGAACACGACCGCCGGGAGGTTGTTGGTCTGGATCTGCGCCACCAGGTCGGTGTAATCCTTAAGGTGCTTGGCGCGCTCCGCGGTGCCGGGAGCGTACTTGCTGAAATAATTGAACGGTTGATGATGCGTCTTGAAATCCGCTGCGCCCGAGGCGGCATTGTCGATGACCTTTCGCGGCGCGCCTG
Source organism: Casimicrobiaceae bacterium (assembly GCA_035939595.1). GTDB lineage: Bacteria > Pseudomonadota > Gammaproteobacteria > Burkholderiales > Casimicrobiaceae > PALSA-1003. The sequence goes on along the minus strand of DASZFQ010000065.1, from coordinate 60,739 downwards.
CGGGTTGCATGCCGTCGCGCACAGCGTCGTTCCACGACTCAGAATACCAGGCCCAGTCCAGCCCCTTGGCCGACAGCGTGTCGCCGATGGTCTTCAGCGTCTGCGGCGGCAGAGGATTTCGCTTCGGGTCGGCAAAGCGCGAGTCGCCGCCGGCGGCGGGCGGTATATTGCTCGGCTCATACGGTGGCTGCATGGTGTTGACGGCGAATCCGTCCGGCGTCACGGCACCATCATTGACATATTGCGGCGGGCCGTTGAGCGCGCTCGCCGGTGAGCCCGGCTTGAGGGCGAGCTTGCCATCGGCATCGAGGGCCGCAACCAGCTTCGGCGGGGCGTTCGGAAAGACAGGGGTGCAAGCGCACACCAGCCAGAAGTGATTAAGGAACGAGCCGCCGAAGGCGCCCATGAAGAAGTTATCGGCCAGCGTATATTCACGCGCCAATTTCCACAACGGCAGGGCGGAGCCATCGTAGGTTCCCATGACAAGGCCCCCCGCATCGGACATCGCTGCGTAGCGATCGAGCTTGCCGTGGTTGATTTGTTCCTGGTTGGTGTAGAAGCGGTGGATCAAGTCCGGTGTCGCCACCGACAGGGGCGCGTTGATTGGCGGGGCGTCGATCCGGAACGGGCGATTGGGGAGATCCTTCGGGTACGCCGGATCGGGCGTGGCGTCGGACCTCCACACCGGGGGCAGAACAGGCAAGGTCGTGCCGTTGCGGTCCACCTGCGTCCATGTTGCCGGGGTGGCGTTGCCGAGGCCGTTGGCGCCCGGGAAAAGCCCATAGAGGTTGTCGAAGCTGCGGTTCTCGGCGTAGATCACGACGATGTGCTCGATCTTGGCCAGGCTCGGCGCGATCCGGTCCGGACCGGCGGGCGGCGCCGCGCAGCCGGCGAGCAACAGCAGCACAGGGATGACCGATCGAGCGGTCAGAAGGCGCATGGTTTGGATGGCCGCAGATGGGGAAAGGGCTTAGCTACACGTGGAAAATGAAAATTCGATGACACTTTGCTCCGCGGGCAGCGCTTTCCCGGGGTCGAGGCCGGGCGCTACCTCAACGCCGCCGCTTGCGGCGGCGTTTCACGGCAAGCGCGCCGATCGTTTGCGCGCCACACACGCAATGGTCACCATTCTGACGTATTCTCGCGCCTTGGGTCTACGCGGTCGCGCCAGTCGGGCACCCCTTGCGGCCGAGACGGACCTCGATGCGGCTCGAAATCGCCGCGGCGTATACGCTGATCTTTCTGCTGATGCTGCTGCCCCTGCTCCGGACGCGCAGATCGGGGTCGTCTTCAACCGGCCGACGCCGATCGGCGTGACCTAGCGAAGGACACCATGCTGATCGCGCAACTGAGCGACCTGCATATTCGTCGGCCCGGCGAGCTGGCCTATCGCCGCGTCGATACCGCAACCCATCTCAAACGCTGCGTCGCGAACCTGTTGGCGCAACGGCCGCTTCCGGATGTGGTCGTTGCGACCGGCGATCTCGCCGATTTCGGGCGCGCGGAGGAATACGAGCACCTGGCCCAGCTCCTGGCGCCGTTGCCGATGCCGCTGTATCTAATTCCTGGCAATCACGACCGCCGCGATGCGCTCCGGGCTGCGTTCCCGCAGCACCACTACCTGCATGGGGGCGAGGAATTTGTCCAGTACACCGTACCCGCGGGCCCGTTGCAGATCGTCGCCCTGGACACGCTGCTGCCCGGCGAAGGCGGAGGGCTGTTGTGCCGAAGCCGGTTGCGTTGGCTCGAGGAGCAGCTCGTCGTCTATCGGCAGAAGCCGGTCGTGATCCTGATGCACCATCCGCCGTTTGTAACCGGCATAGAGTTCATGGACCGGGTGGGATTGCAGACGGCGTATGCATTCGAACCGATCATCCGGCGCCATGCCAACATCGAAAGGATCCTCTGCGGCCACCTGCATCGCACGATCATTGCTCATTTTGGCGGGACGGTTGCGCTCACCTGCCCGAGTCCGGCACACCAGGTGGCGCTCGACTTGTTGCCCGATCGCCCGGCGCAGTTTGTCATGGAGCCACCTGGCTACATGCTGCACCGCTGGAGCGACAAGCGCTTCGTAACCTTCGGCGTCGCCGTGGGTGAATTTGACGGGCCGTATCCGTTCTACGAGCAGGGCCAGCTGATCGACGGCGCAGCCCGGGCTGACCCGGAAAGATCCTGAACTTTACCGATGCCCTTGTGACAGCATCGCGACGGAATGGGCATTGGAGGTCCGCCATGAATGGTGATTCGCAGGCTATGGCTCGCGCCCGCGGCGCAGACGGAATCGGCCAGGAGGCACGACGCCGGGCCGCCGCGGCAGGTGTCGTTCCCATCGGCGTCACCTGGAACCACGGCGAACAGCTCGTGGCGAGGCCATCGCACGTTCTGGAACTCTTCCGTGGCAACGCGCATGCGACCGCGACGTTCTCAGACGCCGAATTGACACACTTTCCGGATCGGCTGACGAAGGCCCGCACCGATGTCAAGCTCGGCGCGATGGTGAATGATCTGGTCAGGCGCGTGTCCATGGCGCGCTTTATCCGCAGCACCGGCGTCCGCGCAAACCGCGACGCCTAAGATTCGCGCATGCGGGCACGCCCCTGACCCTGCGCGAAGGGTCGCGCGTTACAATGGCGGCGCTGCGCCAGCGGCCCCTCCGCACCGGTTCTTTGCCGGATCGGCCCTAGCTACAACATGAATCGCCAAGCAGAGTCCACCCAACCGCGCAGGAGTTGGCCCCGCCTACGGCGACCGCGCCTGTTCGTGGGCACTACGACCGGCATCGTCGTGTACTTGTTGCTCCTGCTCGTGGACTCGATATCGGGCCGGTTGCGCTTCATCGTAGCCTGGGATATCGGCGTCATGGTGGCGTTGACCCTGATGTTGGTCACCCTGCGTCATGCGTCGCCGGAAAGGATGCGCGCCTATGCGGCCCGGCAGGTCACCGGCAAATGGACCGTGCTCGGACTCACGGTGGTGGCGGCCTCGGCGAGCCTCGTCGTCATCGCCGCGGAAGTACCGTTGATCAAGACGGCAGCCCAGTTCGAGCAGATCGCCCGACTGGCGCTCGTCGTGGTCACGATCGTGCTGTCCTGGGCGCTGATCAACACGATTTTCGCCCTGCATTACGCCCATGATTATTATCTGGGTGCGTCGGGCAAGGAGCAATGCATTCAAGGCGGTATCGTGTTTCCCGGCTCGCGCCCGCCGGCGTACGGGGACTTTGTCTACTTCTCGTTCACGATCGGCATGACGTTTCAAGTATCCGACGTGCAGATTACGGACCCTGCCGTGCGCCAACTGGCGATTACCCAGGGGATCATCTCCTTTTTCTACGCCACCGGGATCCTCGCCCTCACGGTCAATCTCGTCGCCGGCATGCTCTAGCGGCTGCACGCGTGCGCGCCGGGGCAGGGCACCTGCTGCAGCGCCACGCCTTGAGCCGCCGTGCCCGGCATTTGTCGCGCGCGGACCCGCATGGTAGGGTTGAATTTCAGCCCCGCGCAACGCTCGCTCGCGTCCACAACCCTGCAGGTCGCAGACTCTGCCTGGCGATGGCGTTCGCGTCGGGCAACCGCCCGGTCGTGGCGGCAGGAAGAAATCGGATAAGGAGGATTCATGTTCAGGATGGCGAATTGGTCTTGCTTGCTCGCGCTTGCCTCGGTCTTCACCGCCTGGTTGCCGGCCGCATGGAGCCAGGAGGTTCACCACTACCGTTTTGCCTACGACCAGCCGCATGGCACGGGGTATGGTGTTACGGGCGACATCTTCGCCGACAGGCTCAAGGAACTGAGCAAGGGCACGATGCTCATCGACCAGTATCCGGGCGCGCAGCTCGGGCAGGAACCGCAAGTTCTACAACTGATCAAGGCCGGCGACATCGAGTTCTGCATCAGCTCGTCGGCCAACGCCGCCACGCTCTCACCTCAGGCAGGCGTCATGTCGCTGCACTACCTATTCCGGTCGGAAGATCACTTGAAGAAAGCGATCGCCGATCCGAAGGTCGTGCAGGCGGTCAAGGACATGATCGAGGACACCGTCCAGGGCGCCCATGCGCTGGCGCTGATCACGCTGGGCTTACGGGACATGTACAGCAAGAAGGAGATCCACAAGGTCGAGGACATGAAAGGGTTGAAGGTGCGCGTCCAGGCCACGGCAACCGAAGACACCATGTTTCCCGCTTACGGCGCGCAGACCGTGCATATGCCCTTCGGCAGCGTCTACACCTCGCTGCAGACAGGCGTGGTCGATGTGGCCGAGAACGGCGTCAACGTCTATCTGCTCAACCGCCACTACGAGGTGGCGCCGGTGCTGTCGATGACCGAGCACGAAGCCAATAACAATTTGATCTGGGTCAGCGACAAATTGTGGAAGAGCTTGACCGACGAGCAGAAGAAGTGGGTGACGACCGCCGCCGACGAGGTCGGCAGGAACGAGCCGGCAAAGGCCCTCGAACTGGAGCATGAGTCGGCCGCTAAGCTGAAGGCGCTCGGAGTAAAGATCGTGACCGACGTGGACAAGTCGAGTTTCGAAAAGATTGCCGCTCCCTATCTGGACAAGCTTGCGAAGGAACTCGGCCCGCACGCGGTGAAGATCAAGGACCTGATCGGCGCCGTCAAGTAGTGCTCTGACATGTGCAGAGGGGGTGGCCATGCTGGCCTCCCCTTGTCCTTCGCAGAAGACCGATGCGCATCGCCGACAAGCTGGTCCTGCAGCGGCAGCGTCATCTCAAATGGCCTGCCCTCGACGTCCTGGAGATGATCCTCATGATCCTCTGCGGGGTGCTGCTATTCGGCTTCTCGACGACGGTGATGTTCGACATCGTCACCCGCACCATCGGTCATCCCTGGCTCTGGCTGCAGGAGGTCACGCAGACCTTCTTCATCTACGGCATTTTCATCGGTGCGGCGGTGGCCACCCGGCGCAATGATCACCTCTACCTGACCGCCGTTGCCGAAGCCTTGCATGGAACGCCACGGCTCGTGGCGGAGGTCGTCATCCGACTGGTGGTGCTCGCGGTTGCCTTCTTCCTCATCTACTTCGGCTATATCAATTTCCTGCGTGGCTTTTCCAGCTTTCGAATGCCGTCGCTGACTCCCATCGCCTCGCTCTATGCCGCGATCCCCCTGTCGGGTGCCCTGATCGCGTTGTTTACCATCGAGCAGCTGGTCAACGGGTGGCGCAAAGGCTTCGATCACCCGGAGTCTCCGGAAGAGCTCCTCGCCATCGCACCGATCAAGGCGCTCGAACCGGGCGGGGAGCGCTCGTGAGCGCGACGCTGATCCTCGGGCTGATGACCGTGCTGTTCCTGGTCTTCGGCTATCTGGGCGTTCCGGTCGCGTTTTCCCTGATGGCGGGGGTGTTCGTCGGTGCCGCATGCACCGACGTGACGTTCCCGGCGATCGTGCAGAAGATTTTCGACGGGATGGATTCCGAGGCCTTGTTGGCCATTCCTTTTTTCCTGCTGGTCGGCGAGCTCATGACCTCCGCCAACGTGGTGAGCCGGGTCACCAACCTGTCCTTGGCGCTGGTGGGGCACGTTCGCGGCGGGCTGTCGCAGGTGGTGACCGTATTCAGCATGTTTTTCTCGGAGATGTCGGGCTCGACCACCGCCGATGTGGCAGTGATCAGTCGCACATTGGGCGGGCCGATGAAGCGGGAGGGCTACACCCCGGCGTTTACCGCGGCCATTATCGCCGCGGCCTCCACCATCGCGGCGCTGGTGCCGCCAAGTATCACCGCGGTGGTCTACGGGGCGGTGGGCAATGTCTCAATCGCCGGCCTGTTCATGGCCGGTTTCGTGCCCGGATTCATGATCGGCTTCGGGCTGATGATCTACTGCTACTTTTTCGGTCCGGTGGGCATGCGCCGTCCACGGGCGGCTTTCCGCGACGTTGCCCATGCCTTCAAGGAGGCGTCCCTGCCGCTGATGATTCCGATCATTCTGCTGGGCGGCATCCTTACCGGCTGGTTCACGCCCACCGAGGCGGGCGTGGTGGCTGCGGTGTGGATCCTGGTCGTGGTCATTCCATCCCTGAACCCGAGCCACATCAAGCGGCTTCCATACGATTTCTGCCTGGCCGGCCTCATCTTCTCGCTGCCGTTGATCACCATCGGCGCCGCCAATGCCTTCGGCTGGATGCTCGCCTATCTGCGCGGCGCGATCGTGATCGCCGACTGGATAAGCGGCATCGCCCACAACGACCCGCACCTGATCATGTTGCTGATGGTGCTCCTGTTTACGATCATCGGCGACTTCATCGAGCCGGTGCCGACAATCATCATCTTCATGCCGCTGGTCAATGCGCTAACGGTGGCAGGCAACATCAATCCGGTCCACATGGGCGTGGTGCTGATCGCGACGCTGGCCTTTGGCCTCATCACCCCGCCCTACGGCCTGGTTCTGCTCATGGCATCGAAATTCGTTGGTGTTCGCTTCTCGCTGGCGCTAAGGGCGGCATTGCCCATCTACGTCGTCTTCTTCGCCACCATCGCCTTTGCGATCTATTTCCCCAAGGTCGTGCTGTGGCTACCGAAGCTGGTCCTGCCCGAATCGGTTGGTTGCTTCAAGAGTCCGAGTGGATATCACTGTCCGGAGTGAAAACTGGCAGCGATTTCGGCGCGAGCGGAAGCTCGCTGTTGTCTTTGTCTTCCCACAGGTAGCGCACGCCGCACAACGTGTCCCAGCCTCGCGCCTGGGCACGTTGGTCGCGGGGCGGATAGAGCAGCACGCCCGCGGCGGACGCTTAGCCCTCGATCTACGGGAGCGGTCGAGGCTCGGAGGGTTTCAACGAAGCGATCCTGCGCTCTTCCTGCTCTTGCTCAACAAACTCGCGCCACTCGGGATCCATGAGCTTCGCAATCGCCCGCGCGACGCGAGTCGCGTCGTCAAGGCGTGCCTCCGGTTTGAGTAGTTCGGTGCTCAACAACGAAGATAAGTTCCCGGGGGCTACGGTAGTCGCCATGGTCAGCTCCCTACGTAAGCAGATGTGAGTGCGGTGACGATTGAGAACAGCACTCGCCGTTTCTTGTACCGATCGCATGGTGCGCGCAGTCAGCTTGCACGTCTGTACGGGAACGTACGTAGTGGCCCCAGCGGCGCAAAAAACCCCGCTTCGGCCGGGTTTTTCTTGTGGCCGACCGTTCTTAGGATGGCGTCAGTTCGATTCTACGGAAGTCTCGGCCCCCGGCCTGGGGGTGCTGCTGCTCGTGGTGACCGTCGCCCTCGTGCTCGTCGGTGGATCACGCAGTCGCCATGCCAGCCTGGGAGCAGCAGCCTCAGCCAATCGTGAGTGTCTCAGTTTGGCCAAAACAGACAGTCGCGCCAAGTCTCCACAACACTCCCAATGCTACCGGTTCGTACTATCATCACAAATCTGGAAAGGCTTATGAGGCCAAGGTGGCTCCAAAAGATGACCTCCCGTTATGCCGGAACTGTCCGCATTGGAGGATCTCATGAACGAGGCTAGTCGTCTTGCGTTAGCACCGCCTCGATTCCGGCAGCATTTAGCAAAGGAGGTTGGCGAGTTTAGAACGATTCTCTTCTTCGCTTGTACATTATTTTTTCCGGTCTTGTTTGGTTGCGCTACAAACGATCCGAGTTCGAATCAGGCGGCAGGGCTAGAGCAATCAAACGCGGGTTATTCCTTCACATACACAAACACCATAGCGACAGCGTCCGAGACAGTGCAGAGAGTAGGCACTTTTCTTTCGCTCAATCCGGATTGCACACCTGAGGGCTATCCGAAGATAGTTGTCCTAACAGCGCCAGCCCATGGCACGCTGAGCTTCGAGCAAGGGACAGCGTATTCGAATTACGCCAAAGATGATCAGAAGTACGATTGCAACAAGCACCCATCACCCGCAACACTTGTCTATTACCAATCCCATCCGGGATACGTTGGGTCCGATGTCGCAATGATTGCGACGACATACCCTAGGGGATGGTCGACAAAAACCACATACAACCTTATCGTGAAGTGATCTTGCAAGCTGATGCTGTACGCGACTGGAGGGGTCGCGAATGACCGCAGTTGTGTCGACCTGCTTCGTTCGCTGACCGTCTGCTTTCGAGCACGGCGAATGGTTGAATCCGCAGTGGATCTCGGCCGGTTGCGATCAGTCGTTGCGCGCTGCGCGACGAGTGGGCGTCAGACGAACTGGTTCTTCAACACGGCTTCGCCGCGCCATAGGCGCTCAAGGTTTTCCAGTAAGAGGTCGATAACGTTGTCCTCGTAGCGGCGCGTCTCGCCGGCGGTGTGCGGCGTGATCAGCACATTGGGCACCCGCCACAGCCCCGATGTGGCGGGCAGCGGCTCCTCCCAGACGCAATCGAGCGCGGCGCCTGCGATGCGTTTCTGGGTGAGCGCCTCGACAAGTGCCGGCTCGTTCACCACTCTGCCGCGCGCGACGTTGATGAGGTAAGCCGAGGGTTTCATCACCGCGAGCGCCTTCACGTCGATCAGGTTCTCGGTCTTAGGCGTGAGCGGGCAGGTCAGAGCGACGAAATCTGCGTGCGGCAACATACTGTGCAGGCCATCCTCGCCGACGACCTCGTCAGCCGCCCCCCGGCCCTTGGAAGGATCGCGCCGAATGGCGATCACGCGCATGTCGAAGGCCTTGGCGAGCGTGGCCAGCCGTGAGCCGATGCGGCCGATGCCGGCGATCAGCAGCGTTTTGCCCCCGAGCTCGTCTTCGCGCTTCGAGATGTCCCCGATCATGCCGCGCCACTTCGTCGCGGTCTGGTTGTCGCGCGCCTCCGGAATCAGCCGCGCCATGGCAAGGATCAGGGCGATGGCATGCTCGGCGACCGCGCGCTCGTTCACGCCTTGCGCGCTGGCGACCCGGATACCGGCGGCGCCCAGCGCGTCGCGGGAATACTGGTCTGTCCCGGCGCTGATCGACTGGATGAAGGCGAGCCTGGACGCCGCAGGAATCAGTTCGTTCCGCCACAGCCCAGAGCACAGCAGCACGTCCACCTCCGTGATGCGCGCCTTCAAATCGTCGAGGCTGCGCACCTCGAACCAGTCGAGGCCGGCGTTGCGCAGGGCGAAGCGTTCGCCCATGCAATAGGCGACGTGGGCGAAACAGAGGGTCAGCTTGTCTTTGGCTGGGAGAGGTCGTGCGCTCATGGGATCGTATTCGGATGGATTTGTTTTGGCATCTGAACGTAAAGACTGTAGACGCTCCTGTCAACGCACACCAGCCATACGGTTCGTTCCGAGATTGTCGCGCCTAGGGCACTAATCTGCGCTCGTCACCGGTAACTTGATTCGTTGAACGACTGCTCTTGAGAAGCGCGACCGGCCATTCGATGGTGCTATCTCTCAGATGCAAACGTACAACCGATCCGCTTCGTGGAGCAAGTCTGGACGCAGCATGAACAGCAGCGGCTGACCGAGGATTAGCGCGGGATACAATACCCGGAGCATCACCAGATGCTTGCTGTAGATTCTCCGCTCAGTGGCGGCATCTGGAATAATGTATGGCCGTGACCAGGGGCCGCCTCGGTAGAAAAGTCTCTCCCCATTTGCGGAAGTTCTGAATATTTGCTCCGCGATGTAATGCAAAGATGCGCTGACAGGGCCAAAATCGGCCGCCGGTGAAGTTTTTCTCCGTTGCGGTCACTGGAAAGTGGTAGTTGCCGCGCCCAGAGCGCATCCGGATACCGGCCTCTGCGGTAAGGTTCCCGCGCGACGCGGCGAGGACCCCCGGTTATTCAGAACCGGCCAGCTGCAGTTCCCACCCGCCGGCAGCCACGCGTACGCGATGGCCAGTTCGCAGGATGCATATACCACCTGGTTGGCCTATATTGGGTGGCCTTAGCAATTTACGACGCTAGACCGTGGTGGGCGCCAAGTGCTTATGACACCGAAGACTCTAATGCCGTTGTGGACTGCCATTGTCCGTGCGCTATTGGCAATGATCTTTGGGTCCGTCGCGGCGCAAGGCCTCGCGGTGGATTGGGCTGATCCGGCGAAGGTTCTCAGAGTCGCGTATCCGACTGATGTCTCAGGACTTGACCCTGCCGGAACCCAGGAGACCTACGCCAATGTTGTGGAAGCGCGGATCTTCGACGCACTCTACGTGTGGGATTATCTCGCGCGACCGTACCGGTTCGTACCGAGCATCGCGAGCGGCATGCCGGAGGTTTCCGCGGACGGTCGCATCTGGACCATTTCCATCCGGCGGGGCATCTATTTCGCGGACGACCCCGCATTTGAGGGCAAGAAGCGTGAATTGACCGCGGCGGATTTCGTATACGAGTGGAAGCGTGTTGTGGACCCACGCGTGCGCTCCCCCAACTCGGACCTGCTCGAACACAAATTCGTCGGACTCGACGCCGCGGTTGCCAAAGCGAAATCTTCAGGTCGGTTCGACTACGATGCGCAGATACAGGGCCTGCGTGCGCTCGATCGCTACACGCTGCGTGTGGAGCTGGTCCAGCCGGATTACACCTTTCTGGAACTCCTTGACAACCCGGCGTTACGCGCCGTGGCCCGGGAGGTGATCGACAAATACGCCGATGAAAGCGGCCGCGCGATGCGCAATCCGGTCGGCACCGGCCCGTATCGGCTTAAGGAATGGCAGCCGGCCCGGCGCATCATTCTCGAGGCCAACCCCGGCTATCGCGAGGAGCGCTTCCCGTCTGCGCCAAGCGACGCCGACGCAGCATCGAAATCCGTGGCGGAATCGATGCACGGCAAGCGTCGCCCGCAGATTGGTCGCATCGAGATTGCGATTATTGAAGAGACCAATCCGCGCCTGCTCATGTTCAATGCGGGCGCGCTAGACATGCTCGATGTTCCCGCAGACATCGCACCCAAGATGATCGATGCCAGGGGGAATCTCTTGCCTGAACTTGCCGCAAACGGATTTCGTCTCGAACGCGCGACCGAGCTCGGCGTCACATTTGCCTACTTCAACATGGACGATCCGATCGTGGGCGGTTACTCGCCGGACAAGATCGCGTTGCGACGCGCAGTCTGCAGCGCGTACAACGTCCCCGATGAGATTCGTGTCATCCGCAACGGTCAGGCGCTGCCGGCGACACAGCCCATTCCGCCTGACGTCGAAGGACACGTGCCTGGATACAAGGGGTTGTCGGCCTACGATCCTGCGACCGCCCGCGCCCTGCTCGACAAGTTTGGGTATCGAGACCGCGATCGAGACGGCTTTCGGTCATTGCCGGATGGCCGCCCACTGGTCATTCACCAGTTATCACTCGTAGGGTCGGCATATCGGCAATTCGACGACCTGTGGCAGCGAAGCATGCGCGAGGTTGGCATCCGCATGGATTTCCAGGTGCAGACGTTCCCAGAGGCGATCAAGGCCGCGCATGCCGGACAGCTGCAATTCTCCGGATTCGGCTGGAGTGGGGACACTGCCGATGATTTCATGCGCCTTTTCTACGGGCCGAATGCCGGAAACGCCAACCTGTCCCGATTCAAGAACGCCGAGTACGATGCGCTTTTTGAACAGAGCCACCGGACCGCTTCTGCCGCGGAACGTGACAGGCTCTACGAAACCATGACAAAGATCGTTGCCGCGCAGGCGCCGTGGTGCGCGAATGTCTACCGCATCAGCAGCACCGTTGTCGCGCCGCAGATTCGCGGTTACCGCAAGAACGTGCACTACTTCCTGGTGCCGTGGGACTATCTCGATATCGACACGGCTCAACATAGGACGGGGCGGCCCTAAAGGCCAGGCAACCGGCTCATCGTCACAGTCCAATCGCGTCTGCATTGGGGTCCCGCGCGACGGTCGCCGATCAGCCAGAAGCGGTCTTCGCAATTTGTGCTCCACTGCGGACATTCAACCCAGCCCGAGGAGGCGAAAAAGGCCAAACGGCGATGGAAAATACCCCAAGAACCGACGATTCAGTCAGTGCGAACTCAAGTCCAACCAGTGGCACAACCACCACAGAGCACATGGCACCGCGCGAATGCACCTGTTTTCGTAATCGAAATTGAACAGGCATTGGGACTCTTGATGCCCGATATGGGTGAAAACCTCTCCGAATCCGCCGTGCACCGAAACGCGAAAACGCGCTGTTGACCACCACAAGCGGTCGCGTAACGTGACCTGATGTCGGTGTGCACTTGCGACGGTTCTAGTTCAGGTTAAGTGCCATGAAGCTGCTCGTACGATTTGAGTTTTGCCTTGTCCTGGCGACGACGCTCGCGTGGGCGGGACCGTTCGAAAACGGCCTTGCCGCGTTCGACCAGCAACAGTTCGCCACCGCATTGAAGTTGTGGCTGCCATTGGCCCAACAGGGGGACCGAACGGCGCAGTTCAGGGTGGGCGTTTTGTATGAGAAGGGGTTGGGCGTCGATGCGGACCCTGCAGAGGCCGCTCGCTGGTATCTCAAGGCAGCGCAGCAAGGAGACACGGAAGCGCAGTACAACGTGGGCGTCATGTACGAAACGGGCACAGGGCTTGGGAAGGACATCGCCGAGGCGCGGAAATGGTACGCCGCCGTAATGACCAATCCTTCCACTGCTGGAGAAACCTCCAAGATCAAGGAGCGTGCGCGGGAACGTCTCGACATTCTGAGATCCGTAGTGGAAATCGTGGTTCCGTACAAAGGCGGTAGATTCGTCGTTGTCCGCTCATCGAGCGGGGCTTGCGCCGTCGCTCTTCAAGGAACCATAACCAAAGATACAGCGTCGCGGTTCGATGACGTCATCCGGCGAGGCGCTAGTCTGGGCTGCAGCAACCCACTCCTCCTGCTGGAATCGCCTGGCGGGCTGGTTTTTGACGCACTCGACCTGGGTATCGAAATTCGGCACGCAGGCTTTCGAACCGTCACACGCTCTGCGTGCGCGTCTGCGTGCGCGCTAATTTTTTTGGGAGGCACAGAGCGAATACTCGTGGGATCGCTTGCAAAGATCGGATTACATCAACCTGCCAGAGGAGACGGACCCAATCGTGTCTGCGACCCGACGACGTATACCAGCGTTGCGCACGATATGGCCAGCTATCTGAAGTCGGTCATCCCCGAACACGCCGATGAGGTCATGAGCTTGATGATGCAAACCTCGTGCACCGACATCCAGTGGATATTCGGCCAGCGCGCGCTTGACATGGACATTGCGACGAGAGTGGAGTGAGAGGGGACCGAGGTCGGACATGACCCGCAACCCTACAGCGGCGATGAAAAATACATCGTTGAAGAGCGCGGATAATGCAATTAGACCGCTGATTGTGTGCGCGGTCTGGTATGCAACGGCAATAGATGCGTCGGGCCATAAGAGTCCCGCGCTCGTGTCAGGCGCAGCCTGAAAGGACCAGGCCGGGGTCTTTGCGCTGGTGCACATAACTCGAAAATACCAGCTACCGCAATCGGTTCGATGACCGCTTTCTCGACCTGTGCATGACTGCTCGGCGAGCTGCGACCGTCGCTGACCGGCTAAAAGCAGACTTTAACAATTGCCGACGCACGGCTGGTATACACGCTCGGCGATCCAGAGGCGGCGTGAGGCGCGACAGCTTCTGAAGGGTGATCCGTAAGCTGATTCAAGCTGCTCGGGTACCGTGTGAGGCCTGAGGGAGATCGCTGGACGGTCACGAGGAGCCAGCGTAGCCTCTCCCGTGGAAGTGTTACAGCCGGACGATGGCCGCGGAGAGTGGCCGCCTGCGAACAGGGAGATTTGTCATGGAGTCGATTCGCCGTGTACTGGGCGCGGTAGCGCTCCGTGTCACGTACCTGGCGCAATTACTCGTCTTGGTTGCCGCGGCACTGGGGTCAGTTGCAGCATCCGCCGACGGCGTTGCGCCGGAGCCGTTCTTCCAACACGACGACTACGGGGAATTGCGGCTTTCGCCTTCGGGAAAGTACGTGGGCGCGCTCGTTCCGGTGGGGGGGCGGGTGTGCCTTGCGGTTATCGACCTCGACACCAAGTCAGTCCAGATAGCGGCGGCGCTGGGCAGCTATGACGTCAGCACGTTCGAGTGGGTCAATGACAAACGAATGGTGTTCACGGCGATAGACCTGCAGTCCGGCCTGGGCGGGCAGGCATTAGGCGGGGGCCTGTTCGCCGCCAATCGCGATGGAAGTTACTTTCGGATCCTCGCGCCGACGCTCCACGACCAAGTCAATAAAGGGCAACGCGCTTATCGCTACGCGCAGCTGCTTTCGCCATTGCCCGGCGACAGCGACGATGTGCTGGTGCTCTATAGGGAGCAGCAGGTGGCCGGTAAGGAAACAAATGCGCCGTTCCCTGACGTGTACCAGATGAACACCCTGACCGGCCACAAAACGCTCATGTCTTTCGAAAAGCCTGGCGATATTGGCAGATGGGTCGTTGACCGCAAGGGCGCCGTGCGTGCCGCCGTCCAGGTAGAGAAGGGGACCATCAACCGGGTGTTCTGGCGCCCCGACGCAGAGGCGAAATGGGTACAGATTGGCGAATTTCCCGCGCGCGCTGCACAGTTTCAACCGCTCGCGTTCGATGGCGACGGCACACTCTTGGTCACCTCCAACATCGGTCGCGACAAATGGGCGATATACCGCTTTGATAGCGAAAAAATGGTGCTTGGTGCCCTGGCCGCCGCGCACCCGCAGGTCGATTTAGCCGGCGGCCTGCTATACGATCAGCGCAAGGATCGCGTTGTCGGCGTCGCCTACCAGGCGGACCGCCCGGGCGTGGCCTGGTTCGACGAAGATCGGGCGCGGCTGCAGCAGGCGGTGGATGCGGCGCTGCCGAGGCGAAGGAACGTGATTGCAGGCGACGGAACCCGCGTCCTGGTCACGTCCTATTCGGATACCGATCCCGGCACGTATTATCTCTTTGACACCGAGAAGCGTCGTCTCGAGTACCTCGCAACTCGACGCAAGGCGATCAAACCGGAGGAGATGCCGACGCGGCAGCCGGTGCATTACGCGGCGCGCGATGGACTGGATATTCCTGCCTATTTGACGCTTCCCAAAGGCAAGGAGCCGAAGAACCTGCCGCTGGTACTGCTCGTTCACGCTGGGCCGTGGGTCCACGGGGCTACCTGGGGTTGGAGCGCCGAGCCGGCGTATCTTGCCTCGCTAGGCTATGCTGTGTTCGAACCCGCATTCCGCGGCAGCACCGGCTGGGGCCACGAGCTTTTTTTTGCCGGATGGAAACAATGGGGCCGCGGAATGCAGGACGACCTCAACGACGGTGTGGATTGGCTGGCGCGGAAAGGCACCGTTGACCCGAAACGGGTGTGCATCATGGGAATGGGCTACGGCGGCTACGCGGTGATGATGGGGCTGGCAAGGGATCCGGAACGCTGGCGGTGCGGCATCAACTCTTTCGGCGTCACCGACATCAACCTGCTGTTCGACATTAACTGGTCCAACATCGCGTACACCGATCTCATCCGCTACACAGCGAAAGAGTTGATCGGCGATCCCGACAAGGATGCCGAGTTGCTCAAAGCTGTTTCTCCGCTCGAAAACGCCGCGAAGATAAAGGCGCCGGTGCTGATGGCGTACGGCGCTGCGGATCGGCGGGTTCCGCTTGATCACGGCGAGAAGATGCGCAGTGCACTGAGAGCCGAAGGGACGCCTGTCGAATGGGTGGTGTACGACAACGAAGCGCACGGTTTCGTGAATGAACGGAATCGCTACGATTTCTACAGCCGGGTCGCAACGTTTCTCGCGCAACATCTTGGCACTAACTAATCGTGCCAGCGCAACCCTTGGGCTTAGCCGCTGCTCGATGTCCGCCTCCGCGTACATGGATTGTCGGCAATGGTCGTGAACGGTCATCGAAACGACGGGCAGCTCGCGGCCAAGCGGATCCTCGCGAATTTTCCACACTCGATTACGTTATTACTTGGCCGTGTCTAATCTGAAGGACCAACCGACCAACACTCACCCTTAAGCAGGATCTCGCGCACACTCCTCGCCAGCGACTGGTGTGCTGGTCTAGGCAGCGGTAAGTGTGTCAGCGTACGGACAACGCGTTCGGGATTGTCGATAATGATTTTGGTATCCGTGATGGCGCTAGCAGCCGAGGCCAGCGACTACTTTGTGACCGCTGCCTCACATCAAAAGCGCAGTGCCATGCTCGGATCAAATATCCGGGCTCTCGCCAATTTTCTCCGAAGGACATATATGAAACGAACTCTTTTGAGTACTTCCCTCGCGCTTGCAATCGCTGGTTTCCTTGGCACAGGTGTGGCCCTCGCACAACAGTACAATGCACCGGTTGCTACCCCGCCGACGCCCTCTGCAACTCCGGACGCGTCATGGGCGCCGACCGCAGATCAGGTCGCCGTGCCTATGCGCACTGATAGCGGGCCGTCCGCATTCGCAAAGCTCGATACGAAGCACCGGGGGTATCTGAGGAGTGACGACGTGTCGCAGCTCCACGGTTTCAACTTTAAGGATGCAGACAAGAACAATGATGGGAAGTTAGATGCCGCCGAGTTCAACGCCGCCTGGGCAATCTATTCTGGACATAAGTCCTAAGCAATTACATCCCGCGAATGACCAATTCGCGGTGAGGATTTGATCAAAGGGGTCGGCACTAACAGTCCGGCCCTTTTTTTCATGTCTGGTAGCCGGCATGAGCGGGACCGCGACGTAGGGCACATAGCGGTTGTGAGCCTCACTACCAGCCGACTGATCGAATTCGAACGGTTTGTTCGGGCTCAGCCTACGGATAGTTCTCGCCCGGTTGATGAAAGTTGCGGCGCCCGTTACCGCGACACGCGACTGTCCGGGTTGGGACAGAGTGAGTGACCGGAGAGGGTTGACGACGGTCGTTAACCGCATCGTTGCTGCTCATCGTCGATACTCTTTGGCAGGCACCTATCATTGACGGCAGAGTACCTAGCCATTAGCCCCCCAGCCCCGAACTCCGATGCCCCAGTACCCTGTCATAGACTGCCACGCCTCGCAGCTAAGGTACTTAAGTATCCAGGTCGAGATTGCTGGGTACTGGGCCACTTTGGGCTAGGGTACAGTGAGCGAGTGCCGGGAATTTTCAGATGGTCTATTGTAAAAGTAGTGTCGCCGTCGCGTAACGCACGCTACGACTCATAGTATGAAGTCCCAAGGTCGCCCAGTTTTTGGCGAAATGGCCTCGTAATTGTCATCGATAGGAGGAACCATGAAACGACGTTTGCTTGTCGCATCGCTCCTGCTGTTGAGCGTCGTGGCGAATGCCCAGGAGTCGGTCCCGGTGATTCGTTTCGACTCCATTCCGGAACCGCTGAAGCTGCCGCAGGACATCTACCTGGGCGAGGTGACCGGTGTCGCTGTCAACTCCAAGGGCCACGTCTTTGTTCTGTCGCGCGGCAACACCTCGGGCCCGGCGTATGGGGCGGCGGCAGCCCAGCTCCTCGAGTTCGATCGCAACGGCAAGTTCCTACGCGAGATCGGCAAGCATCTCTACGCCTGGTCGTTCGGCCATTCGGTGCGCGTCGACCCAGAGGACAACGTCTGGGTCACCGACAAGGGCTCGGACATGGTGATCAAGTTTAATCCCCAAGGCCGCGTCGTGATGGTCTTCGGGCGCAAGCAGGAGGCCTCGGACGAGCACACGGGCCCGCTCAAGCATCCGAAGCCGCCGCTGCCGCCCGAGATGGGTCTGTTCAGGCAGGTTACCGATGTCACCTGGGACGGCGAGGGCAATACGTACATCAGCGACGGCTACATCAATTCCCGCATCGCCAAGGTCGACAAGAATGGCAAGTGGCTGAAGTCGTGGGGCGAGCCGGGCGACAAGCCGGGCCAGTTCAACACGCCGCACAACCTCGCCGCCGATGCCCAGGGCAACATCTATGTCGCTGATCGCGGCAACCGGCGCATCCAGGTGTTCGACGGCGATGGCAAGCTGCTGCGGGTGATCGCCATCGATGTGCCGGTCGACCCCGACGCGCAGCCGGCCATCGGCAATATCCCCGATGTCGCCAAGCTGGAAATGGACGGCTCGCCGCTCACGCAGACGCCGGGCGCGCCGTGGACCATCTGCATCACGCCCGGGCCGCACCAGGTGCTTTACACCTCGGATTCCTACCCTGGCCGGGTCTACAAGCTGAGCCTCGAGGGCAAGGTCCTGGGTGTGCTCGGCGAATCCGGAAAGCAGTTAAAGCAGTTCGGCTGGATCCACGAAATTGCGTGTCCGTCCGAGAACGTTCTCTACGTTGGAGAGTTGTTGAACTGGAGAGTGCAAAAACTGATCCTGCATCCATGATCGGGTCGAAACCGACGACAGACTGGACGGCGCTTTTGTAGTGCAGAGTCCCCAATCGTAGGCTGCCACGACTCGCAGATGCGGTGCCCTGTACTAAGGTTAAGATGTTCGGTACTTTGGGCTCTGGGCTAAGTATGGTGAGCGACCGCCTGGAATCTGCGACTCTGGGTTAAACCGACTTCACCTCCATGATCACGGTTCACCACCTGAATAACTCTCGTTCGCAGCGCGTGCTGTGGCTACTGGAAGAACTCGGCGTCGACTACGAGGTTAAGCGCTACGGGCGGGACCCGAAGACAATGTTTGCGCCTGCCTCGCTGCGGGCGGTGCATCCGCTCGGCAAATCGCCCGTGATTACCGAGAACGGGCTCACTATCGCCGAATCGGGCGCGATCATCGAGTACCTAATCGAGTACCACGGCAGAGGACGACTGGTACCGCCTACGGGCACGCCGGAGCGCCTGCGCTACAGCTATTGGCTGCATTTTGCCGAAGGTTCGGCGATGTCCCCGCTCCTGCTCTCGCTCATTTTCGGCAGACTGCCGCATCAGCCGATGCCGTTCTTCGTGCGCCCAGTCGCGCGCGGCATATCCAATAAGGTACTGGAGGCTTTCGTTCGGCCGCAGCTCAAGATGCACCAGGACTTCATGGAGGGCGAACTGGAGCGGAGCCCCTGGTTCGCGGGCGAAGAGTTCACGGCCGCCGACGTGCAGATGAGCTTCGTGGTTGAGGCGTCGGCCGCGCGCGGCGGATTAGACCAGGGCCGTCCGAGACTAATGGCCTGGCTCGAGCGCATCCACGCCCGGCCCGCCTACAAGCGCGCTCTGGAGGAGGGCGGCCCGTACGAATTGTTGCGTTAGCTAAACCAGCCTTGGCGCAACGGCGTAAATACCGTGTCCGTCCTGCCACTCCCGGGCTTTCGTTGGCCCCCTCTTTCGGAGTTTCGGCCAAGTCCCCGGTCCGGTCCGCCTTGGTTACTGCCACCAACGCGCGGTCTTGGCAGATTGGCTATGCGCGGGCATTACGTGACGCCGATGCGGCCCCTCGCCCGGGGTGAGTTGCTGCTGGACGTACCTCCCGTTTCTTCGGTTGTAGTACCACATGAAGTACACGTTGCGAACGTGGAACCTGAAGAAGGCAAACCGCAGCCTGATGGGCATGCGATTGTGGAGATGATATTGGTCCATGCGTGCTCCCGGTTGACTACTGTGTCGTCTCTCCCCGTCCCACCAAATCCGATTTACGCGCGTCCTGCGATGATCTGCGATATCGTCGCAGGTGCCTAACTGCTAATGCCTACGCTCGCCACCGGTTAGCACTCGGATCATTGCATCAAACAATGCGACCACGGCGCCGGCAGCCCCCTTAGCGAACCTTGCGCGCAGCGTCATCACTGCGGCGATGCTCGCCGCGTCCTCCTCCGGCGGTATCGTTGCGAGGGGTGATAGCAGCGGCAAGTCAACGCCAGCACGGCGATGCAGTTCCCAATTGCAAGCATGTCCGATCCACGTCAACAGCCCCGGTACGAGTTGTGTGACATTGTTTGTCGAGTCGATCAGCACACACAGTTCGCTGTCATCGAGTTCGGTGAGTGCAGCTTCAACGGCGCTCAGATCACTGTCATCGCTGCTCAGACGCATTCTTACCGGTGCCACCGGCAGCGCGCTTCCTCGGATCCTTACACGCGGATAGGACACGGCGCCTGCATTTCCCGGGACGCTCCGGTGCGGTTGGACTACGGCCGACCGAACGTCCCTGCGATGAGATCCAAAACGAACTCGGTAACCCACGCTCGGTCCGGTCCACTGAGATAGGTCGCGCGGCGTCCGGTATGAAGGTTCTCAACCGTCATCGCGAAAGTCGCGGCCAGCGAATGGGACGATCGTTTGCCGGGAAACCGCAGGATATCGAGAGCGAAATCGGCAGGGCAAAACCCGAAACGAACAACCTCAGCCGTAAATGCGATTCTGTCAGCCCTGGCGATCACGTAATCACGTGGATCGCCACGAAGAAGCGGTTGTCTAACGTGTTTGAAGCCACCACGGACTGGACCCGTGGTCTGGATCGTGTTGCGCGCCCCAAGCATGCTGTCGGCTTCCCTGTCGAGACTAAGAAAAGACTGGTGTGCCTTGCCTAGCCAGCATGGTTAGCAAACTTCGAGCCATCCGCACTTTTTAGTTATCTTCCGAGGGGTTACGACTTGCCATGGGAAACCTCGATGAGCCCATTGTAAGGAACGCCGTCGGTGACCACGTTGTAGCATGCACCCGTCGGCGAGCGTGCGCAGCCCAGGCAGCTCTCCAAGTTCACTGAGAAGTATATTGGCTCAGTGGAGTACACCGGCTCCGATCATGGGGCGCTGCCGCTCAAGACGATCTTGGAGCCATGTGTCCGCCAGAGATGGTTTCGAGTCTTATCTGGCTCGCCAGCATCAAAGCGATTCACAGCACGAGATTGACCGGCTGACGTGCCACACAGATGCCGGGAGAAGGTGGCAGCGGCCCGTCGCATCGGGTCAAGCGGCTGCCCCGGGGTCTTCCAAGCGCGCAAGAGCCTGTCGTAGCCCATAGATTTGATCTAGAAGCCGACGTCAGATCGTCGTTGCGATCGACAGGCCGAGATCGGGCCATATGGAGACATTCGGCAGCGACGCGAAACTCTCCCGAAAGCAGCCACCCGCTGGCGGGCACGAGGCCTTGCTGGGGGGCGTAGTATGGTTGGGCTTCCATTCGTCGACGAGGTTATTCAGTTGTGGATCGGCAAATTCTCAAAAGTAAGGCCGACGTGGCGCTCACTCGGTCGGGCGTTAGGTTGAAATCGGTGAGCGCAACGCGATGTTGTTCGAGCGCCCCACTAAGAACTCATTCCGTGGCTCACCCTCCCTGACGGCTTTGCACTAAAGACGTACCATCAGAATTCTGGACTACCTACACAAGCTCCAACCAAGTGTCATGGGCATGTGTGACACCACAGCGATTGCAGGCTGGTTGATCGATGGCGCGCGTTCGGCCGTCATGCCGCAAGACGTGCTGGAAGGTTTGTGCGATCGCCTCGTCAGTTGCGGGATTCCTCTGTGGCGCGCAGCTGTTTTCGTGCGCACGCTGCATCCCCACGTTACAGGCCGCAGGTTCTTGTGGCGCCTGGGCCAGGGCGTTGAAATGTCGGAGTTGCTGTTCGAAGGCCTAGAAACCTTAGAGTTCCAGAACAGCCCGGTCGCGCGCGTTTATGCCAGCGGGGCAGCGATTCGCCAGCGATTCGCAATAGAGGATGACGTTGCGGATTTTCCTGTGTTCCGCGATCTTCGCGCGGAGGGAGCATCGGACTACCTGGCCTCGCCATTGACTTTCACCGACGGTACGATTCACGTGGCAACCTGGGCGACGAAGCACCCCAATGGATTTTCGGACGAACAGATCGCCGGCATCGAAGCCATCGTTGCGCCGCTGACACGAGTCGCTGAGATCCGGGCGCTGACGCGAACGGCAAGCAATCTCCTTAATACGTACGTCGGACGCAACACCGGAGAACGCATCCTTTCCGGGCAGATCCGGCGCGGTCACACCGAGGTCATTCACGCGGCCATCTGGCTGTCGGATATGCGAGGGTTTACGGCGCTTGCGGACCGGCTGCAGCCACAGACTCTGACTGACTTGCTTAACCGCTATTTCGATTGTCAAGTTCCTGCGATCGTCGATCGCGGCGGCGAGGTACTTAAATTCATCGGTGACGGCTTGCTCGCAATCTTTCCTGTCGCCGAGAACCGGACGAACACTCAGAGCGTTTGCCGTAACGCGCTGGCAGCTGCCTGCGACGCCCGGAGGAGCATTGCCAAGTTGGGCAACTCCGCTGGGATCGAGGACGTCGATGACGTGCGCTTTGGGTTGGCGCTCCATCTTGGCGACGTGCTTTATGGCAACATTGGGGGCGGCAATCGCTTGGACTTCACCTGCATCGGCCCAGCGGTCAATCTTGCGGCGCGTCTCGAGAAACTAACCGGCAAACTAGGACAGTCCGTGCTTGCTTCCGATGCCTTTGCGCGCCATTGCTGCCCCCCGTTTAGCCCGCTGGGCGAGTTCACTCTTCCCGGCTTCAACCTCGTGCAGATGGTGTACGGCCTCACCGAAGCAACGCGCAGCACTGCAACCCCCTAGTGTCTATTTCTGTCGTTCCAGCCGTTCATCTGCAGTGAATCCGAAGAGGAGACGACAAATGCCGGCAGGCTACTTTGGGAGGCTGCGTGGAGTCGGGCCGCGGCCACCACGCACTGCATGCGGTGGCCGCGCCCAGGTGAACGACTGCACTAAACCGTGCGGCAAATCACTCCTGCTTGACGAAGTTCCAGAAGTAGTAGTTATAGATCATCTGAGTGCGCCAGACATAGCGACGTAGTGCTTCGGGTCCTTGCGCAGCGGCTCGACGGACTCCAGCCTGCAACGGAGGATAGTCGCGCGGTGCTGTTGAACCTGGTACCCGCACCACCGTTTCTGTGCTATCGGCGACGGCCAGTTTCATCGAGGTTTGAGGAACCGACGTTTGCAAAGCCGTGGGGTTCGCAAACGCGGCAGTCGCGGCAAGTGCAAGTGTTGCACCAAACGCACAGCAGCCAGCATTCATGTACCGATCTCGATTCATGTCATTCTCCTTTACACGTTGTGATGCGACATACACCTGCGTCCTGGGGGTCGCCACGTTCGATCAGCTGCGACCAAGTGTCGATGGATCGCTGCGTACAGCTTCAGCGGCTTGCGACGTTCTGGACGCGCGATGTGGCGAGGTATAAACGCACGCAGTTCTGGCGCTCGGAGACGAACGCATGATTAGCGCAGGCGTGCTCGGCGATGACGACTTGCTCAAATGGGGCGCCGTCGCGCTGGAACAGGTCGGTGACGGCTGTGAGCAACCCAATGGCGATGAAGGCCGACAGCGTGGCGGCGACGAGGGTCGCGACAACGTGGCGGCGGGCGAGAGTGGTATTGGCGTTCATGGCAGTCTCCTTCGGTCGTGGGAAAAGTCCGGTGCTGGTGGACGTACTTTCCTACTGGCGAGCCGCTTCAGTCCTTTAGGCGGGCTTAAACGTTCTGAAAGTGTCCTGAAAGCGCAGGCGTTGGAGTAATTCGCGGCAATCGGTACCCGAAGTGCCACTGCCACGTTTCTCGCCGTGACGGCCACCTACCGCTTTGGCACGTTTGAACTGCAACCGGATCAACGCCGGCTGCTGGAGGACGGTCGCCCCGCGGCGCTCGGCCCACGGGCTTTCGATGTCCTCGTAGTGCTGGTTGAGCGCGCCGGCCAGTTGGTGTCCAAGCACCAGTTGCTGGACCTGGTCTGGCCCGGCCTTGTCGTCGAAGAGAACAACCTGCAGGTTCAGATAAGCACGCTACGCAAACTGATCGGGGCGCAGGCGATCGCAACCATCCCTGGGCGAGGATATCGATGGATGCTGGCAGCCGTCGAGGCATCGGCGCGGGCTGCGCGGTCCGAATCAGCGCCACCTGCAATGTCGGTTGAGAGCGCCGCCCCCGCCGATGCCCCCACCGGCTTACCAGCGCTTTACGGCCGTTCCGAGGATGTGGCCGCCTTGCGCGATTTAGTCCGCCACCACGCGCTAGTTACCGTGGTCGGGCCGGCCGGGATTGGCAAGACGCGTTTGGCGCAAGCGGTTGCGCGTGAGCTGCAGGACGCGTTTGCGGACGGGGTGCGGCTGGTGGAGTTGGCACCGCTCGCCGATACCGACCTTCATGGGTGCGACGCCTTCGCTGCCCTGATGAGGCCGGTGCCAGTTGTAGTGATGGATCCAGGCGTCGAGTTGGTCGGTGCGCCGGCGGGAGGTTTCGTAGATGAAGCCATGGGCCCATTCGCGCAATGCCGATTGGATGAAGCGCTCGGCGTTGCCATTGGTGGTGCGGTTACGACCGCGAGCAGGACGGCAGCGGCAGGATCGTCGCCCGCGGCAAGTGCTTGACAAGCAGGCGGTAGATATCGAGGTCGAAGGGCACGCGCGGCGGCGCCTCGATTAGGGCCTGCAGCTCGCTCTCATCGCGGGCCGTGGCGAGCCAGCACCAGTCGCGCAGCACGTGCAGTTCGGTGCGCTCGCCGGTGATCGAGATCTCCCGCACGCCGATCGCGCCCGGGTAAGGCCAGCGCTGCAGCGCGTACGGTGCCAGGGCGGCGTGGAGGCGGGCGTGATGCGCACCCGGCGGCTCGGCGCCCACACAGGCGCCGGCGCACTTGCGCACCTGGCGCGCGAAGCACGGGCCCTGGCGCCGCTCGAGTCCGAGCGCGGTCCAGCAAAGCCCCGCTTGCGCGGCCACTGTGCGCAACGCCTCGCGCGCCTGCTGCCGCGACGCGAACGGCCCGTAGAGATGCTCGAGCCGGCGCGGATCGATGGCGTCGGATCGCACATACTCCGGAACGGCCGGCTCCGCGGCGAGCGCCAGCGCGACCATGTCGGCGCGCCGCCGCAGCCTGCGGTTGTACGCGGGAAGCAGCGTCTTGACCAGTTGCGATTCACGCAACAGCGCCCCCAGTTCACCGGCGGTCTGCTCGAATTCGATGCGCGTGATCTCCGAGGACAAGCGCAGATCGTTGGCGCTGCGATAGTCGGAGGCGAAATGCGCCGCGACACGTTCGCGCAGGTTGATGCTCTTGCCGACGTAGAGCGGTAGGGCGTTGAGCCCATAGAATCGGTAGACGCCCGGGGCTTCCGGGATCGCATCGAGCGCGTCGGCAGGCAGCTGCGGGGGTAGGCTCGGCACCTTGAGGATGCGGCTGACCGCCGCGTCGATGGCCGCCGCGGGCTGGTCGCGGTAGATCGCCTGCACGAATTGCCAGAGGATGCGGGCGTCGCCCAGCGCACGGTGCCGGTCGGCGGGGCTCAAGCCATGGCGCGCGATCAGCGCGTCGAGATGGTGTCGGCCTGCCTCCGGGTAGAGCCGCCGCGACAGCTTGACGGTGCACAGGACCTTGGCCGTGAACGCGCGGCCGAGGCGGCCGAACTCATGCTTGAGAAAGCCGTAGTCGAAGCGTGCGTTGTGCGCGACGAACACGCAGCCGGCGATGCGCGCGGCGACTTCGTCGGCGATCCAGCCGAAGGTCGGCGCAGCGCTCACCATGGCGTTGGTGATGCCGGTCAGTGCCTGGATCTCCGCCGGAATGCTGCATTCGGGGTTGACGAGCGTGCTCCATTCGTCGACCCGTGCACCCTCGTCGACGCGCACGACGCCGACCTCGGTGACGCGGTCGGCACCGGCGGCGGTGCCGGTGGTCTCGAGGTCGACAAAGGCGACGGCGGGCGCAAACATGGGCTTGACGGGTGAACGATCGTTCGCTAGTCTACCCCGAATGTCGAACGATCGTTCCTACCTCAGCGCCCTGCAGGACTATTACGCGCGCTATCGCGCGTTGCCTTCCTACGCCTCGATCGGCGGGCTTCTCGGGCTGCGCTCGAAATCCTCGGTCGCGGCCCTTGTCGCCCGGCTGAAGCTGGCCGGCTTTGTCGAGTCCACGCCCGACCGTCGCTTGGCGCCAACGCGACGCTTCTTTGAGCGGCCGCTTGCCGACTCGGCGGTCCAGGCCGGGCTGCCGAACCCAATCGATGACGCGCCAACGGAGGCGCTGACGCTCGACGATTACCTGATCGAGCACCCGTCGCAGACCGTCTTCGTGCGCGTCAAGGGTGACTCAATGCAGGACGCCGGCATCCTCGATGGCGATCTGGTCGTGGTCGAGAAGCGCGGCAGCGCGCGCCGGGGCGAAATTGTCGTCGCCATCGTCGACAACCAGTTTACGCTCAAGCGCCTTGATCTCGAACGCGGCCATTTCATCCTGCGCCCCGAGAACAAGGCCTATCCGGTCATCCGCCCCGAGGGCACGCTCGAGATCTTTGGAGTGATGGTGGGTCTCGTGCGCAAGACGGCCTGACGCGCCTCGAACATCGCTCACGATTGCCGCGCCGAGCTTGCGCATTGCGCTTTCGCGGCATCGGCGGGACGCGCGCTGGGGGCGAGGGAACGCTGTTGTCGCTTTTAGTCGATTCCGGGTTGCGCCCCGCCTTGATCGAACTCGGCTGACGCGCGGATTTGAGGCAACTGCCTTAAGCGCACCTAGGCGGCGATGCGCTCTGCTTCGACCAGACAATCGTAGAACGTCGCCGCGCGCCCGAGGTCGGTGAGCGCCTGGCCGGTGACCATGTTGGCGTTCGTTCCGTCGGGGGAGAGCTTGCGCCACCAGAT
This sequence comes from Casimicrobiaceae bacterium, assembly GCA_035939595.1. Taxonomy (GTDB): domain Bacteria; phylum Pseudomonadota; class Gammaproteobacteria; order Burkholderiales; family Casimicrobiaceae; genus PALSA-1003. Next base: position 34,329 of record DASZFQ010000065.1, on the reverse strand, counting down.
CGACAGCGCCACGACCACCCCGGGCCGGGTGCGCGCGTTGACCCGCGCGGTGAGCACCAGCGCGCCGCGATCGTTGAACACGCGCACCCGGTCGCCGCTCGCTATGCCGCGCGCGGCGGCATCGTCGGGGTGGATTTCCAGGTGCGGCGTCGGCTCGTTGGCAAGAAAGGTTGGCAGGTTCGCAAAGCTCGAATTCAAGGCGTGGCGCGCAGGCGGCGAGATCATCGCCAGGGGATAGCGCGCCGCGAGTTCCGGGTTGCTCGCCACCGACTCGCGCGGCGGCGTATAGGTCGGCAGCGGATCGACACCCTCGCGCTGCAAGGACTCGGAATAGAACTCGCATTTGCCCGACGGGGTCGGAAAGTTGCCGTTGGCGAAGGGCGCGAAAGGCGAGGGCAGGTTGAGCCTCTGCCAACCGTACGTCTTGAGCCTGTCCCAGCTGATGCCCTGCATGGTTAGGTGGTCGCTGCGGAAAGCCTGGCGGGCGATATCCTCGTCGCTGTCGCGCAGGCACGGCTCGTCGAAGCCCATGCGTTGCGCGAGGAGCCGAAACACCTCGGTGTTGGGCTTCGCTTCCCCCACCGGCGCGATCGCCGGATTGTTCGCCAGCACGTACAGGTGTCCGTAGGACGCGTGCACGTCGAGGTGCTCGAGCTGGGTGGTCGCCGGCAGCACGATGTCGGCGTAGTCGGCGGTGTCGGTCAGGAACACGTCGTGGACCACGCAGAACAGGTCCTCGCGCGAAAAGCCGGCCACCACTCGGGCGGAGTCCGGCGCCACGGCGAGCGGATTGGAGTTGTAGACATAGAGCGCGCGGATGGGTGGGTCCTTGACCTCGAGCAGGGCGTCGCCGATGCAGGACATGTTGATCGTGCGCGGATGGTTCCAGATGAGGTCGGGTCTCTCGAGCGCGTCGCGGTCGACGGGGTAGGCGCCGCTCGACGAGAGCAGCACGCCGCCCGCAGGGTCGCGCCAGGCGCCGACCAGCGCCGGCAGACAGGCGGCCGTGCGGATGGCCATGCCGCCGCCGGCATGGCGCTGCATGCCGTAGTTGAGGCGGATCACGGCGGGCTTGATCGTGCCGTAGTCCCGCGCCAGCGTGACGATGTCGTCGACGGCAAGGCCGGTAATCTGTGCCACGCGCGACGGCGGATATTCGCCCACCCGCACTTTGAGCGCATCGAAGCCCAGCGTGTAGCGGGCAATGTAGTCGTGATCGAGCCGATCCTCGGCGATCAGAACGTGCATCATGCCCAGCGCCAGCGCGGCATCGGTCCCCGGACGCAGGGCGAGATGGACGTGGCACTTCTCCGCGGTGAGGCTGCGGTAGGGATCGATGGCAACAAGCTTGGCACCGCGGCGCTTCGCTTCCTGCACCCGGCTCCACAGATGCAGATTCGACACGACCGGGTTGGAGCCCCAGATGAGGATCAGCCGGGCGTGTTCGAACTGCTCGAGGTCGGTGCCGATCGAGGCGCCGATCGTTGCCGCGTAGCCCGCCTTGCCAGCGCTCGCGCAGATCGTGCGATCGAGCAGCGAGGCGCCGAGCCTGTGAAAGAAGCGCCGATCCATGGAGCTCGATTGCAGCAGGCCCATCGTTCCGGCGTAGCTGTAGGGAACTATGGCCTGTGGCCCGTCAGGCGAGGCGGCGATTTGGCCGAAGCGGGCGGCGATTTCGGACAACGCTTCGTCCCAGGTCGTGGGCACAAAGCGAGCGGAGCCCTTGGGACCCACGCGGCGCAGCGGCTGCAACAGCCGGGAGGGTGCATAGGTGCGATCCAGGTAGCGGGCGACCTTGGTGCAAAGGGTGCCGCCGGTCGTTGGGTGATCCGGTGCGCCCTCGACCTTGATCGCGCGGCCGTTCTCCACCGTGATCTGCAGCGCGCAGGTGTCGGGGCAATCGTGCGGACAGGCGCCGCGGACGACGCGGCGCGCCGGGGCGGAAACGGCTGCGGCATCGGGCGGCATCGCGCCATTCTAACCTGCCCCCGCGCGAAGGCGGCTTCGGGTATGCTCTGCGACCTCCCGCGCGCTGCCATGGCCGACTCGCTGCCGCAAATTGCCTTGCGCTCCGGCGCGACGATGCCGCTGCTGGGCATGGGCACGTGGCACATGGGCGAACGACGGCGCGACCGCGGCCGAGAAATCGCCGCCCTGCGCCTGGGTATCGATCTGGGCATGGCGCTCATCGACACCGCAGAGATGTATGCGGAAGGCGGCGCGGAGCGCGTGGTGGGCGAGGCCATCGCCAACCGGCGCGGGGACGTGTTTCTGGTCAGCAAGGTCTATCCGCACCACGCGAGCAGGCGCGGCGCGATCGATGCCTGCAGGGGCAGCTTGCAGCGGCTCGCGACGGATCGGCTCGACCTCTACCTGCTGCACTGGCGCGGGACGATCCCGCTTGCCGAGACCATCGCCGGCTTCGAGGCGTTGCGTGCCGAGGGCAGCATTCGCGCCTGGGGCGTGTCGAACTTCGATCGCGCCGACATGGAGGAGCTGCTCGGACTGTCGGGCGGCGAACACTGCGCGGTGAACCAGGTTCTCTATAACCTGGATTGTCGCGGCATCGAATGGGACCTGCTGCCGTTCTGTCAACGGAATGGCATTGCCATCATGGCTTATTCGCCCCTCGACGAGGGGCGACTGCTCACCGAGCGCCGACTCGGCAGGCTCGCCACGCGCGCAGGGACAACGCCGGCACAGGTCGCGCTTTCCTGGCTGCTGGCGCAGAAGGTAGCCATCATCGCCAAGGCGGCCGACGCGGCGCATGTCCAGGACAACCGCAGAGCCCTCGACGTTTCCCTGGGACAGGATCTGCGACAGGAGATCGAGCGCGCGTTTCCGCCCCCGACGGCTCCGACCCCGCTGCGTACGATCTAGCAGCGGCGTGGCGGCGTTGGCAAACAGCGCTTGCATCGGCCGCACGGCCGATTGACCTTAAGCGGGCGGGTCCCTAACTGCCGCCGTGCGGCAGCCAACTGCGCCCCGGCGGAGGGCTGTCGGGTCCGCCACCACGGCGTCGCTCTGACCGGGTCAGTCTCGCCTGCACGCGCTAAAAATCATGAACTTGGGCTTGCTTTCGGGTGTGCCGCGCGAGCTATGGCATGGATGTTGCTGCCCCATCGCCAGGAAACCATCAACAACTGCGCCGGAACGCAACAGGAGAACGACTGTGCTCTATACCCACTACGACTACCTCGAGCTACCCCCTGGGGCGTCGACCACGCGCATCGAGGTAGCCTACCAAACGCTCAGGCAACGCCTCAACAACGTAACCGACGAAGTTCTGGTCCGGCTCATTCACCAGGCCTATTCGGTGCTGTCGGATCCCGAGCAGCGGCACGAATACGACGACTCGCTGCAACGTGCCGCGGCCGCGGCTGATGCCGAACTCAAGGCCTGCCTGGATGCGCAATTCACAACGCAGCCGCGCCATGTGCAGGACGTTCCGGCGCCTCTGCTTGCGGTGATACGGGCATGGGCCGCCTGACGCAGCCCCTGCGTCAGGCCCGGGCTGACCCGCTGGCCTGCGACCGTGTTACGCTAGTACGGCGGGCGGCTACGCGCACCAGGAGCATGCGCGAGCTGATCGCCGTCGTGCGCGACGCCGGACGCTCCTGTTACCTGCGGCCGTTGTTCGATCGCCCGCGGCACTGGGCCGCGCAGCGGACGCCACGCCCGACACTGACTGTGCACAAGTAAGGCGTAAGGCGGAGGCGCCGTGCGGCGCCACCAATGCAATCCCGAGGAGTAACCGTTGGTGCGTGGACGCACACCTACTGATCGTGCCAAGACGCCGGCCGAAGAGTCCGCCGTCGCGGTCGCACCCGCAGCCTCCCAACCGACTGCGGCGCAAGCCAGTGCGGCAGCCGGCGCCAACGTCGAGAAATGCGTCAACTGCCAATACTATGATCGGCGGCGGGCGCGGCCGACCGACGGCAAGGCGCCGATGTGGGGCCAGTGCCGGCGCCACGCGCCGCTCTTGAATCCGGTCACGGCCAAGGCCTACATGGTCGAAGGCGTGTGGCCCCTGGTACGCGACGACGACTGGTGCGGCGAATGGCACGTGCTCACGCGCATGGCCGAGGAGCCGCCTCCGGAAACGGTTGCCCTGGCCGCCGAACAGCCGCCGCCTGCAGCACCCCCTGAGGCGCCGACTCAGGCACCGACACGCCCACGCGGCGCACCCGCAGAAGCGGGCGCCTCCGTCGAGTAAGCGACCTCCCCGCCGTTTCGCATCGCGCGCCTTCCACCGGCGCGAGCCCCTCGCGCGCCCTGATTGGACGCTGCCGTTGCCTGTCGGCGTGACGCCGGCACGGCGCAGCTGTCGGCTACCATCGCAGCTATGAATCCCCTTGTGCACGCCGCGCTGGGCGAAGGCGCGCTCGTCGTCACCCCGAACCGTCGTCTCGCGCGTTTCCTGCAATACCAGTTCGATAGCGCGCAGCACGCCGCCGGGCGCGAGGCCTGGAACACACCGAACATCGTGCCTTATCCGATCTGGCTCGAGTTGCTGTGGCGAGAGGCTGTCGCGGCCCATGACGATGCCGCACCCGAGCTGCTGCTGACAGCGGCACAAGCGGCGCAACTCTGGCGCGAGGTGGTTGCGAGCGAAGGCATGCCGCTGCTTGATCCGCACGGCGCCGCGGCACTTGCCGCCGAAGCGTGGACGCTGGCGCATGAATGGGGAGCAGGGGGCGAGAGCTGGCGCGCATGGCGACGCGAGGCCGAGGAGAGCGACGACGCGGCCCTGTTTGCGCGCTGGGCCGAAAGCTACCAGACGCAATTGCAGCGCGCCGGGGCGCTGGATCTGGCCCAGGTTCCGGCGCGGCTGAGCACCCTTGCGACGCGATCGCCGCCGACGATCCTCGCTGGTTTCAGCGAACTTTCACCGCAGCAGGAGCGCCTGTGCGCCGCGCTCACGGCCGGCGGTACGCGCCTGCGGCTGCTCGATACGCTGCCCTCTGCCAGCGGAGTAGTGGCACGAGCGCTTGCCGCATCGCCGCGCGCCGAGCTTGTCGCCGCGCTCGACTGGGCGCGCCTGCGTGCGCAACGGGGAGCGGGGACACCAATCGGCATCGTGGTTGAAGATCTCGCCGCGCGGCGCGACGAGGTCGTGGCGCTGGCGGTGGAGCTGCTGTGCCCGGCGGCGCTCCTCCCGGGAAGCGTCACCGCCAGTACGCCGTTCGAGGTGTCGTTGGGTATCCCCTTGGCAACCGTTCCCCTGGTGGTTGCGGCGCTCGATCTCATCACGCTCGGCGCGTCGCGCCTGGCGGTTGGCGCGGCGGCAACGTTGTTGCGCTCGCCGTATCTGCCGCAGGCCGCGCAGATGTGGGCCGCGCGCGCCGGCGCCGAGCGCAGCTGGCTTGAGGCCGGGCGGCGCGAGCTTACGCTGAACGACGCGATCGCCGCGCTGGAGACCGGCTCGCCTGAACTGTCCGCGGCGTGGCGCGAGGGCCGGGATGCATTGCGCCGCACGAACGCGGCGAGCCCGCGGGAATGGGTCGACGCCTGGCGCACCTGGCTCGCAGCCGCGGGCTGGCCGGGTTCGCGTCCCCTCGACAGCGGCGAATACCAGGCGCGCGACGCCTGGGAACGGATGCTGGGCCAGTTGGCGAGCCTGGGCGCGGTCAGCCGGCGGCTCGCCCCCACGGCGGCGCTCGACACCCTGCGTGCGCTGGCGCGGGAGACGATTTTCCAGCCGGAAGGCAGTGCGGCACCGATCCAGATCATGGGCGTGCTCGAAGCCACCGGCCTTACCTTCGATGCGCTGTGGGTCGCCGGCCTCAACGCCGATCGCTGGCCTCCGCCTCCGGCACCCAACCCGTTGCTGCCGATCGCCTGGCAACGTGAGCGCAACGTGCCGCGCGGCAGTGCGACGCGCGAGCTCGCGTACGCCCAAACGCTCACCGCGCGCTTTGCCCGCGCCGCAGCGGAAGTCACGTTGAGCTCGGCGGCGAGCGCCGATGACCACGCGCTCTCGCCGTCGGCATTGATTCTTGCCTATCCGGAGCGCGTCCCGGCTGCGCCCGCATCGGCCTGGGTGGACGCAATCGCGCACAGCGCAACGCTCGAGGCGATCGCCGACGAGCGCGCGCCGCGTCTGGCCGAAGGCATGATCGCCCCCGGCGGCGCGCAAATCGTCGCCGCGCAGAGCGACTGCCCGTTCCAGGCCGTGGCGCGACACCGCCTCGGCGCACAGCCGTGGCCCGCGTTGAATGCAGGCCTGTCCGCGCCGGAACGCGGGCTGCTGCTGCACTCGGCGCTGGCCAATTTCTGGCATGCGCTCACCGACCACGCGGCGCTCTGCGCGCTTTCTGCTGCAGCATTGGCGACTGCCATCGCAGCGGCGGTCGAAGCGGCCCTGGTAGCGCTGCCCGCTTCGCGATGGCGCAACGTGCCGCCGGTCGTGCGCGCCAGCGAAACGCGCCGCGTTGCCGCGCTGCTGCAGAGCTGGCTTGGACTGGAGCGCCGGCGCGCACCGTTCGCGGTACGGCAGGTCGAGGCAAAAAAGACCCTCGGCCTTGGCGGCCTGACCTTCCGCCTGCGCCTTGATCGCGTCGACGATTTGGCCGCCGGCGGACTCGCAATCGTCGATTACAAGTCCGGGCGTGTGGAGCGGCCGGCGCAATGGTTCGATACGCGGCCGCGGGCATCGCAGCTCGGCCTGTACACGCTGGCGCAACGGGCGTTGGAACCTTCATTGCCCGTACGCGTGATCGCCTACGGCCAACTGCAAGCCGGCGCGATCGGCGCCTTCGGCCTTGCCGCCGACGCTACAGACTGGCCTGACCTCGCCGCAGTGGCCGATGTCGCACCCGGCGGCGACTGGCCCGCGCTCGAGGCCTGGTGGCAGCGGCGGCTGGGTCTGCTTGCGACCGAGATTGCACACGGCCATGCAGCCGTCTCGCCGCGGGAATCGCCGTTGGCCTGCGGCCGCTGCAACTTGCATGCGGTGTGCCGGATCCAGTCGGCGCGCGAGCTTTTCGATAGCGAGACCGAGGATGAGTGACGCCGGCGCCAAGGGAGACGATTCCGCGCGTGCAATGGCGCTGGACAGCTCGCGCTCGTTTATCGTCCAGGCGCCCGCTGGATCGGGCAAGACCGAGCTCCTGCTGCAACGCTATCTGGCGCTTCTCGCCGCGGTGGCACAGCCCGAAGCGATCATCGCCATGACCTTCACGCGCAAGGCCGCCGGCGAAATCCACGCCCGCGTTCTGGGCGCACTGCGCAGTGCCGAAGGGCCCGCGCCCGAGGAACCGCAGCATGCGCTGAGCTGGCGCCTGGCGCGCGCGGTGCTCGAGCGCGACCGGGCACTCGGCTGGAACCTGCTCGAGCACCCGGCGCGTATGCAGGTGCACACCATCGACGCCTTGTGCGTGACGCTGATGCGCCGGGCACCCCTGGCAGTGCAGCTTGGCGCGCTGCCGCGATTGACCGAGCGCGCGGAGCCGATGTACGCCGAAGCCGTTCGCGCGGAGCTCGACGCCGCGGCCCGCGGTGACGAATCATGGCAGCAGCTGCTCGACTATCTCGACAATAACGCCGAGCGGCTGGTCGGGCTTATGGCGAGCCTGCTCGCCAAGCGCGAGCAGTGGCTGCCGCATCTGGTGACCGACGACGCGCTGGCGCTGCGGGCGGCGCTTGAGGTGGCACTGGGCGCGGCGATCGAGGTGGAACTGGGCCTGCTCTGCGCCCTGCTGCCGCCCGCGCAGGCGCCTGCGCTGTCTCGGCAGCTCGCCTATGCCGCGCGCAATCTGGCGCGCCACGACCCTTCCCATCCCCTGGCGACCTACCCGGACAGCGATGCGCTGCCGGCGGCGAGCGGCGCGGCGCTGGCGCACTGGCAGGCGATCGCGACCTTGCTGCTAACCAAGAAGGGGACCTTGCGCCTGCGGGTCGACAAGCGGCAAGGTTTTCCGGCTGTAGCCGGGGCGGAGTCCGGGGCACGCAAGCAGGCGATGCAGGAACTGCTGGCAACTCTCGCCGCGATCCCGGGGCTGCCCGATGCACTGCAGTTCGTGCGCGACCTCCCGCCACCGCGCTATGACGATGCGGCTTGGGCGTTCATCGAGGCGCTGCTCGCCGTGCTGCCGCGCGTGGCGGCGCGACTCGAGACCGTATTCGCGCAGTCGAACGCGATCGATTTCAGCCAGGCAACCCTGATCGCCCTGCGCGCGCTGGCGACGAGCGATGCGCCTTCGAACCTGCTGCTTGTGCTCGACGCCGGCATCGAGCATTTGCTGGTCGACGAGTTTCAGGACACCTCGCGCGCGCAATACGAGCTCATCGAGCGCCTGACCGCGGGATGGACGCCAGGAGATGGGCGCACGCTGTTTCTCGTCGGCGATCCAATGCAATCGATCTACCGCTTTCGCGATGCCGAAGTGGGGCTGTTTGTCAGCGCCCAACAGCAGCGTCAAATGGGCAACATCCGGCTCGAGCCGTTGACCCTCGCGCGCAATTTTCGCTCGCAACGCGGCTTGGTTGACTGGGTCAACCGCAGTTTTGCCGGTTTGCCATCGATCCGCGGCGCGGTCGCCTTCAGGCCCGCCGTGGCGACGCGCGGACCGGGTCCAGAACCGGCAGTAACGCTCGACATCGGCGCCGACGCTGCGCAGGAAGCCGCAGCGGTCGTAGCACGTATCCGGGCCGCGCTCGCGACTGACGCCAAGGACATCGCCGTGCTGGTGCGCCGGCGCGCCGACCTGGCGCAGATTCTGCCTGCGCTGCGCGGCTCAGGCATCGCCTACGCCGCGGTCGAGCTCGATCGCCTGTCCGAGCGCCAGGCTGTCCTCGACATCGCCTCGCTTGCGCACGCGCTGCTGCAACCCGATGACCGTGCCGCCTGGCTCGCGGTGCTGCGCGCACCGTGGTGTGCGCTCGCGCTGCCGGACCTTTTCGCGCTCGCGGCGGCCTGCGGCGAGCGACCGCTGTCCGAGGCGATCGGCGGCGCCTGCCTCGACGAGGTGTTGCTGCGGCTGTCGCCGCATGGCCGCGCACGCTTCGAGCGCTTCGCCGCCGTCGTTGCCGCGGCGCTTGCGCAGCGCGGTCGCGTGCCACTGGTGGCGTGGCTGCGCGGCGTTTGGCTCGCGCTCGGCGGCCCGGCCTGCGTGAACGAGGCGATTGATCTTGCCGCGGCGGAGCGCGTGTTCGCGCTGTTGCACGAGCACGCGCTCGGTTCCGACCTGCCCGACTGGGCAGGGTTCATCACGGCGCTGCACACGCTCTACGCGGAGGCCGAGGCGGATGCGGCAACGCGGGTGCGGGTGATGACCCTGCATCGCGCCAAGGGCCTCGAGTTCGACGTCGTGGTGATGCCCGGCCTTGCGCGCAAGCCGCCGCCCAGCGTCGCGCAGCTGCTGCTGTGGCGCGAAGCCGATGCGGGCCTGCTGCTGGCGCCGATCCGGGCGCGAACCGCGGCTAACCGCGACGAGGACCCGGTCTACGCTTACCTGGGCGCGCTCGCTGCCAAGGAAGACGCGGCAGAGCTTCGCCGATTGCTCTATGTCGGCTGCACGCGGGCGCGGCAGCGTCTGCACCTGGTTGCCAGCCTGGACATTGAGGTCGACGCCCAAGGCGCGACGCGCTGGAAGCCACCGCTGCGCGGGTCTTCGCTCGCGGCGCTCTGGTCCGCGGTGGAGGCGCTCGCGCTACCGCCGCCGCGCGTTGCGGAACCATCGCGCTCGACTGCCGCGGCGCCGAGGGTGACTCTGGCGCGGTTGCCGCTGGGATGGCGAATCCCGCCGCCGCCGGCGTCGCCACTCGCACCGCGGGCGGAGGTGCAACGAGCGGGCGAAACCGTGGCGTTCGACTGGGTGCGCGAGACGGCGCGCCGGATCGGTACCGTTGCACACCGGCTACTGCGCCGGATCGGTGAGGATGGTCTCGCGGCCTGGAGTGGCGAGCGCGTCGCGGCGCAACGGCTGCGCGTCGAGCGCGAATTCACCGCGCTCGGATTCACCCCCGCCGAGGCAAGCGCGGCCGCCGCCGAGGTGTTGCGCGCGTTGCAGATGACGCTCGACGACGCGCGCGGGCGCTGGTTGTTCGATCCGCAACATACCGATGCGCACAGCGAATGGGCGCTCACGCAGTGGTGCGACGGCGCGTTCATTCACCGCGTGCTCGATCGGACCTTCGTCAGCGCCGACGGCACGCGCTGGATCGTCGACTTCAAGCTCTCGTCGCACGAAGGCGGAGGCGTGGCGGCATTTCTTGACGCGGAGCGCGAACGTTATCGGCCCCAGCTCGAGGCCTATGCGGCCCTGCTGCGCGCGCTCGACGCGCGGCCGGTACGCGTGGGCCTGTACTTTCCGCTGCTGGCCGGTTGGCGCGAGTGGTCGGCGCCGCGATAGCAGTTGCCAAGGACGCAGGCAGCGCTGGACCGGACCCGGAGCAAGACGGTAAAATCAAAGCTTTTTCAATGCCTTCCGGCCCGCTTCATCGCGGCTACGGCGCGGCTACGGCGAGCTCAAGCGTGCAGGTTTTTCGCGGTTTTCCCGCCGCAGCGGCGGATCACGTAGCGCTGACCATCGGCAACTTCGATGGCGTGCACTGCGGCCATCAAGCAATGCTCACGCGCTTGACCGAGGCCGCCTCCGATCTCGACCTGCCGCCGACGGTGCTGACCTTCGAGCCGCATCCGCGCGAATTCTTCGCTCCGGCGGCCGCCCCGGCGCGCCTGTCGACCCTGCGCGACAAACTCGAGCGCTTTGCCGAGCTCGGCGTCGCCCGGGTTTGCATCGCACGCTTCGACGCCGCGCTGGCCGGGCTCGACGCCGACCGATTCATCGATGAGGTTCTCGTCCGCGGACTCGGCACGCGCTGGGTGGTCGTCGGTTCGGATTTCCGCTTCGGTCGCGGCCGTGGCGGCGACCTGGCGCTGCTGCGAGCCTCGGCACGAACCTTCAGCGTCGAAACCATGCCCACGGTGAGCGTCGGCGGCGAGCGCGTCTCGAGCAGCGCCATCCGCGACGCGCTATCCCGAGGCGAGGTCGAGCCGGCGGCGCGCCTGCTTGGCCGGCCGTACGCGATCAGCGGCCACGTCGTGCACGGCGACAAGCGGGGCCGCGGCCTGGGCTTTCCTACCGCCAACCTGCGCTTGCGGCGCAAGCCGCCGCTGTCCGGGATCTTTGCCGTCCGGGTGCGCGGCGTCGGCGACTCGCCGCGCGCCGCGGTGGCGAGCCTCGGGGTGCGACCGACGATCAAGCCCGATGCGCCGCCTTTGCTCGAGGTATTCGTGTTCGATTTTGACCAATCCATCTACGGCCGCTGCATCCGCGTCGAGTTCCTGCACAAGTTGCGTGACGAGGAGCGCTACGCCGACCTCGATGCCCTGAAGCGCCAAATCCACGCCGACGTCGCGCAGGCACGCGACTATTTCGCCACCCAGAAGTAGCCCGAGGCGACGATGCCTGACGATCCGAAGACCGACTACAAGTCGACGCTCAATCTTCCCGACACGCCGTTTCCGATGCGCGGCGATCTGGCGAAGCGGGAGCCCGGGTGGGTCAGGGACTGGTTACAGCGCAAGGTCTATGCCGCCATTCGCGCGGCGAGCAAGGGCCGCAAGCGCTTCCTGTTGCACGACGGACCGCCGTACGCGAACGCGGCGATCCATATCGGCACCGCGGTCAACAAGATACTCAAGGACATCGTCGTCAAGAGCAGGACGCTCGCCGGCTTCGACGCGCCCTACGTGCCCGGGTGGGACTGTCACGGCATGCCGATCGAGGTGCAGATCGAAAAAACCTACGGCAAGCACCTGTCGACTGCGGAGACGCAACGCCTTTGCCGCGCCTACGCGACCGAACAGATCGCGCTGCAGATGGCCGACTTTCAGCGCCTGGGCGTTCTGGGTGACTGGAATCATCACTACACAACGATGGGCTATCACAACGAGGCCGACGAGATTCGGGTCCTCGGACGGCTGCTGGAGAAAGGCTATCTCTATCGCGGCCTGAAGCCGGTGAACTGGTGCTTCGACTGCCAAAGCGCGCTCGCCGAGGCCGAGGTCGAATACGAGGACCGTCAGGACTTCGCGGTCGACGTAGCCTTTCCCCTGACCGTGCCGGCCGAGCGGGCGAGGCTCGCGCGGGCGTTCGGCCTCGAGGAGCCTCCGCCAGGGCCGATCGCCGCGGTGATCTGGACGACGACGCCGTGGACGCTGCCGGCCAACCAGGCGCTCAACGTTAATCCAGACTTCACTTATGCGCTCGTGCGCACCGCGCGGGGTCATCTTCTGCTCGCCACCGATCTGGTCGAACGCTGCCTCAAGCGCTTCGGGCTCGAGGGCGCGGTGGTTGCGAACACTCAGGGCACGGCACTCGAGGGGCTGTCGTTCCAGCATCCGTTCTACGATCGCGTCGCGCCGGTGTACCTGGGTCAATTTGTCACCCTGGAGCAGGGCACCGGCATCGTCCACTCCTCGCCCGCGTACGGCGTTGAGGACTTCAACACCTGGCATCGCTACGGCAGGCCGGACGAGGCGATCCTCAATCCGGTTCAGGGCGACGGTCGCTATGCGAAGGAGCTGCCCTTATTCGGCGGCATGAACATTTGGGAGGCCAATCCCAAGATCGTCGACAAGCTGCGCGAGGTCGGGGCACTGCTGCATGCCGAGCCGTGGCGCCATAGCTATATGCACTGCTGGCGGCACAAGACGCCGATCATCTATCGCGCCACGACGCAATGGTTCGCCGGCATGGACGAGGTTCCCGGCTGGCGCGGTATCAAGCCCGGCGAGACGCTGCGCACGACGGCGCTGCGCGGCGTCGAGCAGACGCAATTTTTTCCTTCCTGGGGCAAGGCGCGCCTGGCCGGCATGATCGCCAACCGTCCCGACTGGACACTCTCGCGCCAGCGACAGTGGGGCGTGCCGTTGCCATTCTTCGTCGACAAGGAAACCGACGCGTTGCACCCCGATACCTTGGCCCTGCTGGAGCTCGCGGCGGCAAAAGTCGAACGCGGAGGCATCGAGGCGTGGTTCGAGGCGACGCATGAGGACTTTGGGGTTGACCCGGGCAGGTACCGCAAGCTGACCGACACGCTCGACGTCTGGTTCGACTCCGGTTCGACGCATGAAACCGTGCTGCGGCGCGACCCGCACCTGGGTTTTCCGGCTGACCTCTATCTGGAAGGTTCGGACCAGCACCGCGGCTGGTTCCATTCCTCGCTGCTGACCTCGAGCATGCTCAACGGTCGTCCGCCCTACGACGCGCTGCTGACGCACGGTTTCGTCGTCGATGGCTCCGGCATGAAGATGTCCAAGTCGAAGGGCAACGTCATCGCCCCGCAACAGATATCGAGCACCTACGGCGCGGAGATTCTGCGGCTGTGGGTGGCGGCGACCGATTATTCGGGCGAGCTGTTCATTTCCGACGAGATTCTCAAGCGCGTCGTGGAGAGCTATCGGCGCATCCGCAATACGCTGCGCTTCCTGATTGCGAACACGGCCGATTTCGATCCGGCGAAGGACTCGGTTGGCTTGCCCGAGCTCTTCGAGCTGGACCGCTATGCGCTCGCCGTCGCCAATGGCGTGTTCGCGAGCTTCGACGATGCTTACGCCAAGTATGAGTTTCACCCGGTGGTACAGGCGCTGCAGAATTTCTGCTCGGAGGATCTGGGCGGCTTCTACATCGACATACTGAAGGATCGGCTCTACACCGCGGCGCCGAACAGTCGCGCCCGGCGTTCGGCGCAGACCGCGCTCGTGCTCATCCGCGATGAAATGCTCAAGTTCATGGCACCGGTGCTGAGCTTCACCGCCGAGGAGGCGTGGCGCACGATCCACCCCCACGACGCCACGATCTTCGTGCATACCTGGCGGCGCGAAATCACAGGCCTCGGCATCACGCCCGCGTTTGCGGCCAAATGGGCGCTTATCCGCGGCTACCGCGCCGAGGTGCTGAAGAAGCTCGAGGCGGCGCGAGAGGCGGGCGAAATCGGCTCTTCGCTCCAGGCCGAGGTCGACGTGGTCGCGCCCGTCGCGGAATACGAAGCGCTGGCGAGTCTTGATGACGATCTGCGCTTTGTCTTCATCACCTCTGCGGCGAGGGTCGGCCGCGGCGCGACGCGCGCGGTGCAGGTGACGCCGAGCACGCACCCCAAGTGCGCCCGCTGCTGGCACTATCGTGCCGACGTGGGCTCCGACGCCGCGCATCCTCGGCTCTGCGCGCGTTGCCTCGCCAACCTGTTCGGCTCGGGCGAAGCGCGCGCCTTCGCGTGATGGCTTAAGATCGCGGCCGATGGCTGAAGCGCGTCGCTGGTGGGCGTGGCTGGGGCTGAGTGCCGGCGTGATCGCCGTCGATCAGCTCGCCAAGGCGGCGATCATCGCGACGCTGCCCCCGGGGGGGCAGCGCGTCATCACCGAATTTTTCAGTCTCGTGCTCGCCTTCAACACCGGGGCGGCATTCAGCCTCTGGCGCGACGTCGGGCTCTGGCCGCGCTACCTGTTCTCCGCGGTGGCCATCGCCGCCGCCGTCCTCATCGTCTGGCTGCTGCGCCGCGGCGGTGATCGCGCCTACTGCGCCGGGCTGGCCCTGATCCTGGGCGGCGCGCTGGGCAATCTGTGGGATCGCCTGACGCTCGGCCACGTCGTTGACTTCCTCCTGCTGCATTGGCACGACTGGTATTACCCAGCCTTCAACGTTGCCGACAGCGCGATCACCGTCGGCGCGGTGTTGCTCATCTACGACAGCCTCGGTCGGCGACGCCATCCCGACGCAGCGGGCGGCTGAGAACCCCGCGCCGGGCGGTGCGTGGCGCGGGGATCGAACACGGTGCACAGCGGAGGTGACGCAAGAGCGCCGAGCGGGCCCCTACACGGCAACGTATTCGTAGAGCTCGAAGCCGGGTCCTTGCTCGACGAGCTTGGTCAGCACCGCGGTGTCGGAACTCTCCCCGAGCTGCAGCGAGATTGCCTGCTCGATTTCGAAGGCCTTCGCCGGCAACAGCACCATCGGTGGCGAGCCATCCTGGCCGTCGGCGGGCAGAACCACCGCTGGTAGCAGTGCACCTTTGGCGAGACCCTCGGCGCGCGCCGCGGCAGCCTGCGGATTGTCGGTCAGCAGTTCGCAGCCGAATTCGAGCCCGCTGCCGCGCAAGACGTTGCGGAACCAGCGCACCATCGCCACCTGCAGGGCGCTGCGGCCTTCGACGCGCAGGGCGATCAGATCGCCGATGCGCAGATTGGCGTGGACGGTATCGATCTGGCGTAGAGCATACCCAGCCGGTGTATGGTTGATTACCTGGCAGGCGTTCATGGTCGGCAAGCCTGCCGGGACCGTGGCGACCTCCGCATGCGCGCCGCGGCTGTACTGCCAGATCCCCGGCAGCCCGGCGCACATCACGACCCGTGCGCGCGAGGGAAGGCGGTTGAATTGCCGCGCCGGCGGAATGGCCCATTGCCGCAGCAGCCGGCGCAGCAAGGCCAAGTAGTCGGCTTTCGCCGCCGGGTCGCGGCCGACGTTGGCCGGTGGCGGTCCGCCCGCTTCGAGCACGCGCAACTGCTCCTGCAGCTGGAAGGCGAGGTCGAAGGTCAGCAGGAAGAGCTTGCTGCCGTCGACGTTGCCGCCCTTATTCGCCGCGAATGGGGGAAAGTCGTGACCGACCGGGACGATCGCGACCGCTTTCGCCAGGCGATGCACTGGCGCCACGTCGGTGATGCGTGCCCAGTGCGCGTTCTCGTGCAGGTACTGGAGCACCTGCACGAGCTGCCCCGGCATGAAGCCGTAGGGATTGGCCAGCGCGAGCAGCAGCGCCTGCACGTAATGCCGCTCCGGCGTCGCCTCGGCAGTGTCGCTGGCGATCGGGGTCATTTGCAGGTTGCGCTGGTGCGCGAACAAATAGATGGCGTGGGCGTCGTGCCAGGTTCGCGCCGGCACCGGCGCGTACGCCTCGTAGCTGTTGACCAGGATCCGGACCGTGCATTGCAGACAGCGATGGATGAGCGCAACCAGCAGCCGATTGCCGGAGAGCAGGGTGCGCTTCTCCGATTCATGGGCAAGCAAATGCTTGTAGGCGGTCGCGAGTTCGCTTGAAAGTGTCAGCGCCGCCTTGGCTGCGGTCAGCGCGTTGCCGCTCAGCGGGTGGTGGGCGCGTGCGAAATGGCGTTCGAGATTCGGCCACAGCGTGAGCGCGGTGCCGTAGTAGCGTTCGGCGAGCTCCAATCGTCGCGGTTCTGACACCACGACGCGGTTGGTCGCGGCGAGTGCATCGCCGATGATGCCGGCGGCGTCGAGAGGGTCGCGCTTGAGCGTTTCCTCCAGCCACGGCTGGACGCGCGCCGGCCGCGTTTCCGGCGGATTTGCCGGGCGCGCTTCGAGGACGGGGAGGCTTAGGGCCAAGGCCATGACGCTGGCAGGTGCAGGCTTTCCGCCCCGATTGTAGACGATGCGCCCCGGTTTCGCTGTTCTGCTCGCTAGGCAGACTGAAGAAAGGCGGCGACCGGCGCGATCTGGTCGGCGCTGAGGAGCATCGGCGCATGGCCGACGCCGGCGAACTCGATCGCGCGCGGCCGCGGCCCACGCATCTGCATCGCGGCGGCGGTATCGGCCGCGAGCAGGTCCGACTCGGCTCCGCGCAGCAGGAGGGTCGGGCAGCGGATCGCATCCCAGACCGCCCAAAGGTCCGGCACGGCTACGTTGGCATTGCGAAACGGGACCGCGATGCCGGGATCGTACTTGAGCCGCCAGTGTCCGTCGGCGGTCTGCCGCGCCGTGCTGCGGGCGAGTTCGGTCCACTGCACGTCGGTCAGCGTGCCGAACGGCGCCGACACTTCACGGATGTGTGCCTCGAGCGCGGCGAAGGTGTCGAATACCGGATCGAGACCGACGTAGGCGGAGATACGGGCCAGTGCTGCCGGGGCGATGACCGGTCCGACGTCGTTGAGCACGAGCCGTGTCACCGGCGTATTGGCTTGCGCGGCGATCACCATGCCGAGCAGCCCGCCCATCGAGGTGCCAATCCAGGCAACGCGCTCGACGTCCGCGTGAGCGAGGAGCGCGGTGAGCGTGGTCAGATAGGTCGGGAACGCATAATCGTTCACATCGGGCAACCAGTCGCTCTCACCGCGGCCGGGCATGTCGGGACAAAGCAGGCGAAAACGGTCACACAGCGCCGCCGCGAGCGTGTCGAAATCGCGGCCGTTACGGGTAAGGCCGTGCACGCAGACGACCACCCGCGGGCACAACGGATGGCCCCAGTCGCGGTAGGCGACGCGGTGAAAACCGTGGGCGCTCAGGCTGTGGAAATGGCACTCGCGCGGTTGCAGCATGGTACTTTGATCCTAGCTCAGTTCCGGCGGAAACAGAGGGTCGAAAAGGGTGCCTTCCGGGGCGAGGAAGGCCTCGATCTCGTCGCGTCGGGCCAAGGCATCGCGGAATCCGAGCTCGAGCAAAGCCCGGATGTAGGGCTGCTCGAAGAGCAGATACGACAGCAAGGACGCTCCAGTCCCCTCGGTGCTCCCGAATCCGCGTAGCAGGTAGCGCACCCCTCGCGGCAGGTTGTTCTTGAAGGGAACGGCCATCGCACCGAGATCCTGACTCGGACTCAATACCAACGCGTCGAGATGCACGATCTCCGGGTGCTGCTTCTGGCGCTCCTGCGGGACCAGCTGCAAGACCTGGTTGAGCCGTTGCAGCCGCTCGAGGTCGGCGCCGAGATTGTCGAGGAAGATGGAGGAGAGTGCATGTCCTGCCACCTGGGCAAACGACGGATAGCGCGGCACCGCGCCCGGGCCGATCACCGGCCGTTGTCCGTTGAACTGGCCCACCGGCACGACCAGGATGCGCCGCGCGCCGAGGTGCAGCGCCGGTGAGAGCGGGGCGATCTGTCGCACCGAGCCATCGGCGAAGAAATCGTCGTCGACCCGTTCGCCGGGGAACACGAATGGAATCGCGGTCGAGGCGAGCAGGTGATCGACGCGGATGGCGGCAGGTTCGCCCCGCCGCCGCGTGCGCCGCCACGGGGCGATGGTGCTCGCGCCCTGATAGAAGGTGACGGCGTGCCCGGTGCTGTAGCTCGTCGCGTTGATGGCCAGCGCACGGAGGCTGCCGTGTTGCACCTGTTGGGCCACCTGGCCGAGATCGAGCTGTTGCTCCAGCAGTGTGCGCAGCGGCGCGTTGTCGAGCATCGAGGCCGCCCGTTCCGGGCCGCCGAATCCGATCAAAACGGAGGCGAGCCAGCGCATGCCGTGCGCGGCCACGCTCGCCAGGTCCGCTTGGTAGATCATGCCCACGTCCAACGCGCTCCACCAACGCAGCAGACGACCCACGCCACGACGGAAGTTGTCGGCGTGCACGGCGAGGGTCGCCGCGTTGATCGCGCCGGCGGACGTGCCGCAGATGATGCGAAACGGTTGCACCGTGTCGCGCCCGAGGATGCGCGCGACCCCGCGCAGCACGCCCACCTGATAAGCAGCACGCGCACCGCCGCCGGGAAGCAGAATCGCGACGTCGTGGTCGGGCGATTCAGACATGATTCAAGCCGCGCGCAGGGTGCGATCCAGGATCACCAGCATGGCCGCCGTCGCGCCCCAGATGTAGTGGTCGCCGTAGGGGATGGCGTAATAATCGCGACGGATGTCTCCCACCATGCGGAAATGCCGCTGCTGATTGGCGGGCTCGAGCAGAAACACGAGCGGCACTTCGAACACGGAAGCGACTTCCACCGGATCGGCCCTGACCTCGAACGGCGGCTCAACCCAGCCGACGATCGGGGTGACGCGGTAGCCGGTGACGGTCTCGTATTCGGCCAGGTGGCCGAGCAGGGTGACGCGGGCTTGCGGCAGGCCGACTTCTTCTTCCGCTTCGCGCAGCGCGGCCGCACCCGGATCCGCGTCGCCGGGCTCGATCCGCCCTCCCGGAAAACTGATCTGGCCGGGGTGATCGGGAAGCTCCAGGCTGCGTTGTGTGAACAGGACGCTCAAGCCGTTCTCGCGGTTGACCAGTGGTACGAGGACCGCCGCCGGCGTGGGCGGGCCGCTGCGGCCCGGCAGCCGATAGCCGTCGGACAAGCTCCGCGCATCCTCCGGCGGCGGACGCTCGAGGCGCTCGCGCAGCCAGGCCCTTTGCGCGGCAGGAGCGAGTTCGAACAAGGGTATCGGCATCGCGGGCGACAGGTCAGCGCGAGCGCATGCCCGCTCGACGTCAGGCCGTCATGATACTGATACCGCCTGGCGGCGACGAGACTTCCTGCCGGCCGAACGCTCGCGCCCGCGGCGGCGACGAAGCGCGCGTCAGGTGAGCAAGCGCCAGCCGGCGATGGCGAGCGTGGCGATCAGGATGAGGCGCAGCGCGCGCACCGGCACGCGCCGCGCGAGCAGGCTTCCGCCGACAATGCCTGGCAGGCCGCCGGTCAAGAGCGCGAGCAGCAGCGCGGCATCGATGGTCCCGAGCCAGAGATGACCGGCGGCGGCGACCGCGGTCAGCGGCACCGCGTGCGCAATGTCGCTGCCGGCGATCTCCACCGGCTCCAGTTCGGGATAGAGCATGGCGAGGCAAGCGGCGCCGATCGCGCCGGCGCCGAGCGAGGTCAGGGCGACCGCGCTGCCGATCAGCGCGCCCACCGCGACCGTCGCCGCGGGGCGATGGTGGCGCAGCGCGTCGATCAGCGGCGAACGCATCGCCCAGCGGCGAAGGGGGTCGCGCAACAGCAACAGCGCGATGCTGAGCAGAAGGGCAACGCCGACGCTAACCCGGATCAGGTGCTGGAAGCGATCCGCTTCCAGGTGCGCCAAGGCGAGGATGGCCAGGGTCGCGATGGCCGCCGGAACGCTCCCCAACGCGAGGCGAAGCACGATCCCCGAGGCGATGTTGCGCGCGGCGCCGTGGGCGATACTTGCCACCGCCTTGGTCACCGCGGCACAGGCGAGATCGGTTCCCACCGCGACCGGAGCGGGCACACCGAAGACGGTGATCAACAGTGGCGTCATGATCGAGCCGCCACCGACACCGGTCAGTCCGACGATGACGCCGACGAGCAAGCCGACGCTGGCGAGCAGTCCAAACACACCGATGCTCACCGCGGGTTGCCTAGCGGCTCGCGGCGCGGGGAAGCGGCAGGTCGTGCGACGTGGTGGCGGGTACGCGCACGCTGCACGCCGGAGCGCGAAACTGCGCTCCGATAAGGATCAGCGCCGGTCCGGCGCCGCCCGAATCGACGCGCGCGGGCAATCCGGCCAGCGTGGTGTAGTGCACGCGGGCCGAGGGCAGCGACGCGTTCTCGACCACGGCAACCGGCGTGGCCCCGGGTTTGCCCGCAGCGAGTAATGCCGCCGTAATCGCCGCCGCCTGGCCGGCACCCATGTAGATTGCGCCCACGTCAGCCGCTGCGAGGCTGCGTGCCCAGTCGGAGGGACGCTCGCCGGCGCCCACGCGCGGGGTGGCAAAAGCGACGCTGCGGGCGTGTCCACGGTGCGTGAGCGCAATACCGATTTCGGCGCTCGCGGCGAGCGCCGCGGTGACTCCCGGTACGACTTCGAAGTCGATGCCGGCGGCGACGAGCGCCGCGATCTCTTCCTGTGCCCGGCCGAACAACATCGGATCGCCGCCCTTGAGGCGGACGACGATCCGGTGCCGGCGCGCGGCGTCGACGAGCCGCTTGTTGATGAAATGCTGCGCCGTGGAATGCTTGCCGCAACGCTTGCCGACGAGGATTTTTTCCGCCCGCGACGCGAGCGCGACCGTGTCCGGATGGATGAGCGCGTCGTAGAGCACGACGTCGGCTTCGCCGAGAAGCCTCGCCGCGCGCAAGGTCAGCAGATCGGGCGCGCCCGGGCCCGCGCCGACGAGATAGACCGTACCGGTCATCGAATCACTCCTGTCGCCCATGGGCGGCGAGTCGCCCCCCCGCGCCCCCGGCCGCGGCGACGGGCACAACGCCGGCGCTGGAGCCGCGGTGCAGGCCGCATTCCCGGTATTGCGGATCCTCCCACCACCAGCGCCCGGCGCGGATGTCCTCGCCAGGTTCGATTGCCCGCGTGCAGGGGGCGCAGCCGATGCTTGGATAACCACGGGCGTGCAACGGGTTGGTCGGGACGTCGTTTGCATCGAGATATTGCCACACCTCGGCTTCGGTCCAGTCGGCGAGCGGATTGAATTTGGGCATGTTATGCAAGGCGTCGAACTCCTCGATCGCCAGATCGCGGCGCGTTACCGACTGCGCGCGGCGTTGCCCGGTGATCCAGGCGCCGCAGCCGGCGAGGGCGCGTGCGAGCGGCGCCGCCTTGCGAATCGCGCAACATCCCTCGCGCAGCTCGCGGCTGCGGTAGAAGCCGTTGACGCCATGGACGCGGATGTAGGTCTCGAGTACGGGTGCATCCGGACAGTGCACGTCGAGGGGCAGCCCGTAATGCGCGCGCACCCGGTCGATCAACTCGTAGGTCTCGCCCGGCAGGCGCCCGGTATCGAGGGTGAAGATGGCGATGGGCAGGGACTGCCTGGCGATGAGGTCGGTCAGGACCATATCCTCAGCGCCGAAGCTGCTGGCGAATCCGACCGGTGGATGGCGAGCGACGACCCGGCTCAGCAGCGCGGTGAGTTCGGTGACGCGTTGCTCGGCGTTCACCGTCTCTCCGGCGTTGCGCCGGGTACAGGCGATGCACCGCGGCGGCGAAACAGCGGCAGGGGCGTTGCCGCGGTCGCCTGATAGCTGTCGCTGAAGTCGCTCAGGCCGCGCAGGGCGTCCTCGAGGTTGCGGTCGGAGCGCACGGCAAAGGCATTGAAACCGCATTGCCGGAGGTAGAAGAGTTGGTCCCGCAGTACCTCGCCGATGGCGCGCAGCTCGCCCGCAAAGCCGTATTGGCTGCGCAGAGTGCGCGCGATCGAGTAGCCACGGCCGTCGGTGAATTGCGGGAAGTCGACCGCGATCAGGGGCAGGCTGCCGATGTCGGACGCGAGCGCCTGCGGATCGGCGTCGGGCGCGAGCCATACGCCGACCTCGCCGCGAGCGAGCAGGGCGCTTCGCTGCTCACGCCACCAGGCGAGCGGAACGATCGCCGCGCAATCCAGGGCGAGATCGGCGCGGGGCGCTTCGCGCAACAGCGTCCAGCGATCGTCGATGATCGCGCCGTCCTTAATGAGCTGTGGCATAGACGCGCTGCTTGAACGGTTCGATACCGAGGCGGCGCACGGTGTCGCTGAAGTCCTCGTCCTCGTGCCGCTGCTCGATGTAGACCTCGATGAGGTCGCTGACGACATCGGGGATGGCCTGGGCCGCAAACGACGGACCGATGACCCTGCCCAGCGCCGCCTGCTCGCCCTGCGCGCCGCCGATCGAAACCTGGTACCACTCCGCGCCGTTCTTGTCGACGCCGAGCACACCAATGTTGCCGACATGGTGGTGGCCGCAGGCGTTCATGCATCCGGAAATGTTCAAGGCGAGCTCGCCGATGTCGTGCAGGTAGTCGAGGTCGTCGAAGCGGCGTTGGATCGCCTCGGCGATCGGGATCGACTTGGCGTTGGCAAGCGAGCAGAAGTCGCCGCCGGGGCAGCAGATGATGTCGGTGAGCAGGCCGATGTTCGGCGTGGCGAAGCCGAGCCCCTTGAGTTCACCCCACAGAGCCAGCAGTGCCGATTGCTCGACGTCGGTGAAGATCAGGTTCTGCTCGTGCGTGACGCGCAGCTCGCCGAAGCTGTAGGCGTCGGCGAGATCGGCCACCGCGTCCATCTGGTCGGAGCTAGCGTTGCCCGGCGGCACACCGGTTTTCTTGAGCGACAGCGTGACCGCAGCGTAGCCGGGCACCTTGTGCGCGAAGACATTGCGCTTGACCCAGTTGCCGAAGGCGCGGTTGTCGGCGAGGGCGGAGCGGAAATCGGCGTCGTCGGCGGGCAGCCGCTTGTACGGGGGAGGGCTGAAGCATGCCGCGAGGCGCTCGATCTCGGCCTGGGGAACGGAGCCCGGGCCGCCCTTGCTGCGCTCCCACTCCTCCTCGACCTGCTGGGTGAAGATCTCCGGGGTCATCTCCTTGACCAGAATCTTGATGCGCGCCTTGTACTTGTTGTCGCGGCGGCCGAAGCGATTGTAGATGCGCAGGATGGCGTCGAGGTAGTTGAGGATTTCGGCGCGCGGCAGAAATTCGCGGATGACATGGCCGATCATCGGCGTGCGGCCAAGGCCACCGCCAACGAGCACGCGGAAGCCGACCTCGCCAGCGGCATTCCGCAGCGCATGGACGCCGATGTCGTGAACCAGCGTTGCCGCGCGGTCGGTTTGCGACCCGCATACCGCGATCTTGAACTTGCGCGGCAGGTAGGCGAATTCCGGATGAAAGGTCGCCCACTGCCGAAGCAGCTCGCAGTAGGGGCGCGGGTCGACTACCTCGTCGAGCGCAACGCCGGCGTAGTGATCGGTGGTGATGTTGCGCACGCAATTGCCGCTGGTCTGGATCGCGTGCATCTCGACCTCGGCGAGCTCGGCCAGGATGTCGGGGACGTCCTCGAGCCGCGGCCAGTTGAACTGAACGTTCTGGCGCGTGGTGAAGTGCCCGTAGCCTCTGTCATACTTGCGCCCGATGTGCGCGAGGCGGCGCAGCTGAGTCGACGACAACAAACCGTAGGGAATGGCAATGCGCAGCATCGGCGCGTACTTCTGGATGTACAGGCCGTTCTGCAGGCGCAGCGGGCGATACTCGTCCTCGGACAGTTCCCCGACGAGAAAGCGCCGGGTCTGATCGCGAAATTGCGCCACGCGCTCGGCGAGGAAGCGGTGGTCGTAGGTGTCGTAGCGGTACACGCGCAGGCTCCGAATGTGCAAAGCCTACCGATGCCTTCATATACTGAAAAGGAATGTTTGGCGATTAGATGATAGCAATGGGATATATGAGGACGGAGCTGACGCAACGCCCCAATGGCGGGTCGTCGGGGTGAAGACGGGTTTGATCCTATTCGGTCACGGGGCGCGTGATCCGCAGTGGGTGCAGCCCTTCGAGCGCCTTGCGGCGAAGGTGCGCGCGCGGACAACAGCTGAGGTCAGCCTGGCGTTTTTGGAGCTCATCGCCCCGGACCTTCATGCCGCGGCGGAGGCATTGATCGCCGACGGCGTAGCTTCGATCCATATCGTGCCGGTCTTCTTCGGTCAGGGGGGGCACGTAAAGCGCGACCTGCCGGCCCGGGTCGAGACCTTGCGCCAGCGGCATCCGGACGTGGATTTTCACTGCGTGGCCGCCATCGGTGACGACGCCGCGGTGATCGAAGCGCTGGCAGGCTACTGCCTGCGCGCCCTGGGGGAATGACCACGGTCCAGGGCTGAGTCGCGCGGCACCTGCGCCGGCCGGGCTCCAGGCGCGCGGGCGTCAGTTTGCGCCCCGAGTTGCCGCCGCGCCGCGCCCAGCCGGTGCCGGAGGGCTTCGACCCGGGACCCGATTTGCCCCTGGATCGTCCGCCAGCGCGCAGGCCGGCGGACGGTCGTCGCCTTGGTACGCTCCTTGCGGTTAGCCTGGCACGAGGAAAAGCTAGGCGGCCCGTGACGCCGGTGACGCGAAGCAGGTTGATCGCCCCGTCGGGCAGGCCGTCAAGGAGTCAGGCAATGGGTACCCGAGTTGATTTCACCGCCTGCGGTGTCACGCCGCAGACCTTTGTGTCGGAAGTGCTGGCGTTTCGCCAGTTGGTCGCCGATCCGGCGCTCACACCGGAGGACAAGAAGCGCGCCTACGGACTGATCGTGCAGCACGCGTTGCTCCTCAATCCGCTTGATCGAGGCTACGAAGGCGCCGGTGTCGCGCTCAAGCAGGCCTTGTGCAGCTGGCTCGACGCGCAAACCCACTAGGGTGGGTGGCGGCAACCCAGCCAACGCTTGCATAGCGTGTGGCCGGAGGCGGCGTACCCGATCATCGCGTAATTCTTCAGATATTCTTTCTATATCGTTGATGTTTCGTAATAATTATCACGGCTGAGTGAGCCGAACGTGAGCCGTCGGGGGGATCACCGCGGCTCGATCCGCCAGCCGGCACTCGAACCATCCAGGCGAGGGCGGTCGCGCCGGGCGCAACGCGGGCGCGGGATACTGACGGTTTTGGCCGTTGGTGGCGCCCTCCTAGCCGTGCTGATCCTTTCCAGTTATCGACGCGAGATGAATGAGGCTCGCGAACGCGTCTCGCGAAGCGTGCTCGCGCACACGTCTTGCGGGCCGATCGAGTACGCGCAGATCGGCGCGGGAGTTCCGGTATTCATCGTGCACGGTGCGGGAGGCGGCTTTGATCAGGGGCTGGATATTGGCGCGCCGCTGGCGGGCAGGGGCTTTCGCGTGACAGCCATGTCGCGCTTCGGTTACCTTCGCACGCCGCTTCCGGCTGACGCTTCCGCGGCAGCACAGGCCGACGCCCATGCTGGTCTGCTCGATGCTCTGAGCATTCCCCAGGTCGCGATGGTGGGCGCCTCCGCCGGTGCACCCTCGTCGCTGCAATTCGCGCTTCGTCATCCGCAGCGGTGCAGTGCGCTGGTCCTCATCGTTCCGGTCGCGTTCGCCCCGCGGGTCCATACCGGCGTGCCCAGGGCAGGTGCTGCGACCGAGCTGTTGTTGAGGACGGTGCTCAAGTCCGATTTTCTACTCTGGGCCGGCATCCGGTATGCGCGCCCGCTGCTCGTCCGCTCGCTGCTCGCGACCCCGCCGGAGGACGTGGAGGGTGCGACGCGGCAGGAGCAGGCACGAATCGATGCCATGCTGCGCCACGTCCTGCCCATCAGCCTTCGCCGTCGCGGCCTGCTCAACGACGTTGCGGTGATCGCTGCCCTAGAGCGCGGCGACCTGGAGCAAATCGCCGTACCCACGCTGGTGATGTGCGCGGCCGATGATCTGTTCGGAACGCTCGATGGCGCACGTTATACCGCTGCGCAGATTGCGGACGCCCAATTGGTTACCTATCCGAGCGGAGGCCATCTGCTGGTGGGGCACGGGGACGCAGTTGTCGCCGGGATCGCCACGTTCCTGGCCGAGAGGGCGAGGCGGGTGTAAGGCCGTAGCGTCGCCTGCGGGCTTTCCTAATAACTTAACATAATAACCATTATGCGTCCTACGAATTCAGCCACGCTGGGCATCATGGCATGCGCTAACAGGACTCCACCGCGGCGGTAACTTGCTCCGCTGAGCGCTCGTAGACAGCGTCCAGAACCCAAAGCCTCTCGACGAGCGCGAAGCGCGATATCCATGCGCCTTTGGCGATGAACCCTTCGGCAGCCTCGAGTTGGCGTGGATCATCGCGAACCAAAAAACGCTCCCGCGCATTGGTGTCAATTGCGTGCATGGCGCCGGCGGGTGTGCTTCCTGGCGCCTTCTTTCACATTTACCGCCTTCGGCGCTGGCGGCACAGCAGCCGCACGACGGGCGAAGGGCAAGCGAAATGCCTCGGGCGAAAGGAATGCAAGAACGCCGGCAATGACAAACAACGCGGGCACGTCGCCGTAAAGATGATGAACGTGCAACGGATCGAGCACGGACTGGACCGCCATGACTGCACCATGCACGATGCTTGACCAAATGGCGAAGGAAATCAGACTGAGATGTCGATGCGGATCGCGGGCGGCGATGAGCAGAAACACACCCAAGGTCGCGTAAATCGCGATGATCATCTCCAGATACTCCGACCGCCCGCTCGACCAGGCCCACCCGGAGGGCCAGAGAACCGTAAGTGGATAAAGGCCAAAAATGGCGATGACCGCGACGACCCGAAGAAAAAGTTTCAGGTATTTGAGGCGTTCGACGTCAGTCATGGAACTCCCCGGTGACGGCGTGCAACCCGCCGCGCGGAACGAGCGGATCCGGCCTTAGCTCCCCTGCCCCGCCGACTGACCGGCCGCACTCATCGCTCGCCCGTCGAAGGCGATGGCTGCCACAACTCAACCTTGTTGCCTTCCGGGTCGATAAACCATCCGAAGCGGCCGTACTCGTGTTCTTCGACTTCGCCCACCACTTGTGCGCCACCGAGGTGAACCTGACCGAGCGCGCCGTCCAGATCGTCGACGATGAGGTTGAACATGAACTCGCGTGTCGACGGTGAAAAATAGTCGGTGTTGGCCGGAAACGGGCTCCACACGGTAAAGCTGCGCGTCGGCAGCGTGCCGGCGGGAAACTCGACCGACGACTTGCCGTCGCCGATCCCGAGCCACTTGGCGTACCAAGCCAACAGGCGCTCCGGGTCCGGCGATTTGAAAAACAGCCCCCCCAGGCCGACCACTCGTGCCATGACGTCGTTTCCTCTACTTCAATACCACGTTCGCGCGCACCGTCCCCGCCCGCTCGTGCCGGGCGACAAGATCGACGCGATCGCCCGGCTTGCCGCGAACGACCCATTCGATCTTGGTGCGGTCGTCGGTGACATGATAATCCGGCCAGAACGAAATGCCGGTGTGCTTGTAGGCCCTGCCCTCGAGCTGGCCGACTTCTTCCCGCCGCTTGCCGGTCACCAGTTCGACGCCGTCGGCCACGGCAATCTCCGCGATCAGCGGCCGCACCACCTTGCGCTCCAGTGCTCGCTTGCTGCCATAGCTCGGCAGCCAGCCGGTATTCTGCACGACCAGCCGCACCCGCCACAGGCCCTCGCCCAATGCCAGCGCGTCGGCGGTGAGCAGTTCGAGCCGCGGCGAAAGTAGTGCCTGCCACAGCAGCCACTGCGGAAAGCGCGCCAGCTCGCGTTGGAGAAACTGCAGCGGCGGGTTGACGAAGGCATGAAAGCGGTCCCAGCCCCCGATCTCGACCGGCCCCAGCTGCGGATGGTCGAAAGGCTTCCAATCGACGTGTGCCGCTCCACCTAGCTTCTCCTCGCTCCAGCGAAAAAGGCGCAGATCGTCGGCAATGGGGTGATCGCGATACCAGTCGATGTAGGAATACTTTTCGAGCCCCGCCTCGCGCATCGGGCTCCAGATTTCCACCACCCAGCTGTACATGCCCAAGTGGTCATAGATCCAGTCGAATGCCCCGCCGATGACCTGCTTCGGGTGATAGCGAAATTCGTGATAGACGGAAATGTTGGGGTAGCCGGTGAGCTCGGTTCCCTTGGCCCCGACGCGCTGGTAATGCCAAAGGTCCTCGGCGTGCATGTCGGTGTCGGGCAGATGATCGAAGGGCCGCAACAGCACGCCGGCCCAGGTGTGGAACGCAACCCCGCCGGTGATGTTCGGATGGGCGATGATGAAGTCGACCAGGGCGCGCACCTCCGGCTCGGAGGTGGGATAGGGCCCGGCCCCGAGCTGTTCGTGTTCCTGACGCCAGTTTCCCGGGAAATTTCGATTGAGGTCAAGCCCTTGCTTTGGTTTCTTCACCTTTAAGCTGAAGCCGTCGTAGCCTTCGATGTGGCCCTCGGGAAGAATGCGGTAGTAGCTGCCGCCGACCTCGGTCGGCTCGCGCCGGACCATCAGCCGGGGCTCCTGCGGATGCGTCTTCCACAGCCCGTTCGCATCGGCCAGGCGCATCTGCAGGATGCGCCCGTTGCCATCGATGTCCTCGACGGTCAGCCCCTCGATGGCGTCCTCCTCATACGGGTAGCTGCGCGTGCTGGAGCGTACGAACTTCGGCCTGTCGGCAAGCGCCCATTCCGCGCCGTCGGGATTGATTCGCGGGCAGATGTAGAAGACGCGCGTGTCCAGGGCGCGCGTGACCTCCGGGTCGGTTGCGTAGTTTTCGAGCAGGTACTGGAGGAAGTAGACGCAGGCGGCCGACGCCGCCACCTCCACCGAGTGGATGTTGCCGTCGACCCAGAACGCGGGTTTGTCGCTCGCCGCGCCGGTGGCCTGATTGGACACGGTGAGCAGCCAGATCTCCCGGCCTTCGTGGCTGCGCCCTATTGATTCGATGCTGCACAGGCGCGGATATTCGGCCGCGAGCGTGCGCAGCACGTCGGTGAGCTCGCGGTAGCGAAAGAAGCGGTCGATAGCGATTCGGGGCATCGTGGCGGGACGGCGGGCAAAAAAGGCGCAGTGTGGCGGCGCGCGGCGGATGTCGTCAACGCCCGGCAGCGAAAAAGGATCGGGCCGCAGCGAGCGGCCCGATCCCGCATTACGGGTAAGCCCGGTCAGATGCCGGCGTACCACTCGTAGCCGTTGTCCTCCCAGTAACCGCCTTTGCCGCCGGCGATGTGCTCGAAGGAAGCGACCAGTTCGATGCGCATGACGTACTTGGCGTGCTTGTAGCCGAGTTGCCGTTCGACGCGCAGGCGGACGGGCGCGCCGTTTTTCACCGGCAGCGGCTCGTCGTTGAGCTCGTAGGCGAGCAGGGTCTGCGGATGGAAGGCATCGTCGAAGTCGATGCTTTCGTAGTACAGGTTGGTGCCGTTTTCCTCCATCGGATCGGCGCAATAGAACACGACGAAGCGCGCCTCGGGGCGCGGCTGCACGATGTCCAGCAGCGCGGAGAGTTTCGCGCCCTTCCACTTGCCGATCGCGCTCCAGCCCTCGACGCAATCGTGGCGGGTGATCTGGGTCCGGCTGGGCAATGCGCGCAGGGCGGCGAGCGACAAGCTGGCCGGATTGCCGACCAGGCCCGTGACCTGAAGCCGGTAGGCGGCGAATTCCCGCGCCGCCAGCGCCTCGTATTCGGCGCTGTCCGGCATCGCCGTCCCGTTGCTGCGAAACACCGGTGAGCGATCCGCCTCGGTGAATTCCTGCGCCATCGCCCGGCGCGGGGTGAGCAGCTGCTGGGCCGTCTCGGAGAGCTTCTCGCCGTTGCCGAGCACCTTGGGAAACCACTCCGTGCGCGACAGCGCATCGCAGCCCGACAGCGCCAGCGCCCCGGCCGTCGCGGCGGCGCGGCCGAGAAAGTGGCGGCGCGACGATCTAGCGCGCGGTTTCATCGGCTGCCTCCACATCGACCCGGTAGCGCCCCGTGATCATGGAGCGAATCTGGTTCCAGAAACCGCTGACGATTACCTCGAAGACGTGGATGAGCAGGAAGGCCACCAGCAGCCAGGCGACGATGAAGTGGATCGTCCGCGCCGATTGCCGCCCGCCGAAGAGGTCGACCCAGCCGGGAATCAGGGTATCGAGCCGTGGCGACATCGCAAACCCCATGAGCACGACCAGCGGAAGCAGAATGAAAATCACCGCCAGATAGGCAAGCTTCTGCAGCACGTTGTAGCGCTTCGCCGCCTCGCCGGTCGGGTGGCGGAAGCGCAGGTGGTCGACGACCGATCTGCCGATCGCGCGCCAGTCGGTGCCGCTGGGCGCAAGGTCGCGTGAAAGATGGCGCGAGGCGATGGTGTAGGCCAGGTAACACAGGCCGTTGAGCACGAACACCCAGGCAAAGAACAGGTGCCAGCGGCGCGCCATCGCCAGCCAGCGCGAGTCGGGGATCGTGAGCCACGACGGAAAAGCGCGCGGGACCAGATCTCCGTCGTCTCCCGCGGACGCACCCAGAAACCCGGTGGTGATGAAGTCATGGCCGAAGAGGCGGGTGACCCCGACCAGGTCGCCGTTGGCGTTTTCCCGTGCCGAGATCTCGAATATCGGCCCGCGTCCGGTATACGATGATTTGCCCCAATAGAGCGCCGGATGCGCGCTGAAGATGTTGAGTCCGCTCAGGAGCAGGATTGTCAGCGCGACGACATTGATCCAGTGCATGATGCGCACCGGCAGACGGTGGCGATAGTAGAGATAGGTGCCGGTGCGCACACCGGCGGCAGTATTTGCTGTGGGCATCGCGATCTTCCCCGTGGCCTGCCGCGTTTGGGCATTACGTGCGCAAGCGCCGCGGACCACTGACAAACGCATTGTCGCGTTCGAAGAAGCGAAGCTTACGCTCCATTTCGCGGCTGATGCCGATCCGGGTGCTGCGGCCGACCGGGCCGACCGGACGAACCGGTGTCCCGAGCCAAAGCGGGCCGGGCGCACACAGATCATGGCCGTCGTAGCGCCGGTCGATGTCCAGTGCCGTGGCCAGCCGGCCGGGGCCCCGCGCCAGCTCAAGCGCGCGCACGACCCCGCGGCGGCGCGCCATCTGCGCCATGCCTTCGAGAGGTTCCAGTGCCCGCAGCAGGACTCCCCCGCCGATGTCGGCGCGTTCGCCGCTGACGTTGAGCGAGTACCAGCAACCATAGATGAAATAGACGTAAGCGTGTCCGCGCTCGAGGAACAACGAACCGTTGCGTGCCGTGCGGCCACGATAGGCGTGGCCGGCGGCATCGCCGATGACGTAGGCCTCGGTCTCGACAATGCGGCCGCTCATGCGCCCGTCCGAGTGATCGTGCACAAGCGTCTTGCCGATGAGGAATCGCGCCAGCGTCGCGGTATCAACGGGCAGATCGACGCGGCGCAGCCGCTGCGACACTCCGGGCATCGACGCGATGATACGGCAGCTTGCGTGAACGCTTGCGCGTTCGCGTGGGAGGCGACGCTCATTTCCAATACCGCACCGTTTTTCTGATTGCGGTGACGGCCTACCGGCTGCGCAACTTGTCTAGGGAGCGCAGTTCAGGACCTGATTGGGCGCCGAGCCACTGAGGGTGAAACTGGAGCAACTCGGGTCGCTGTAGACCAGCGTCGACGGGTGCGCCGCACCGCCGGAGCAAATGAGCAACTGGTTGGGTGGCGAGCCACTAAGGGCAAAACCGGCGCAATTCGGGTCGCTGTAGGTCAGCGACGCCGGATTGGCCACGCCGTTGACTTTCAGCGTAAAGGATTGCACCGCATTGGGCGGATTACCGTTACTGGCCGTGAACTGCAGCGGGAAGCTGCCTGAAACGGTCGGCTTTCCCGCCAGCACACCCGTCGCCGGGGTGAACGTCACGCCGTTGGGCAGGGCCCCCGACTCGGATAATGTCGGTGCCGGTGAGCCGGTGGCGGTAACCGTAAACGTGCCGGCGACGCCGAGCTGGAACGTCGCGCTGTTGGCACTGGTGATGGCGGGAGTGACGGCGGGCGGAGGGGCGAACGCGTTCAGGTTACCGCCCCCATCCTCGACGTATAGCACACCGTTGGCAACGACCGGGCTTTGCCAGTGGACACCGCCGCCCACGGCCACGCTCCAGAGCTGCGTGCCGGTGGTCGGGGCGTATGCGGTCAATGCGCCACTGCCAAAAAAGTAGAGGACGTTATTCGCGACCAGTGGCGATGAAGCCGCGGATTGGGATCCGAGTTGCCACTTCTTGACCAGAGAAGGATTGCCGCTGCCATCGATGGCGAGCTGCAAGCCGGAGAGCCCGCTGGTATTGCCGATAAAGACCCACGTCGAAGCGTCGGCAGGGTTGACCCATATGGCGGGCTGACTGAGCAGTTCGTCGCCTTGCGGAATCCCGATGGTAAAGATTTCGCCGCCCTGATGCCCGGGGCCAGGCGTGCCGCTGTCACTCAAGTTATCAAGGTCGAGTAGCCGCAGGATCGAATCCTTGCCTCCGAGTACCCCTAGGTGCGGCACGTTCGAAGTGGCCGGCACGGGCAGGATTGCCACTGCCGTGCTGCCGATATCGGTGTCGCCCTGGTCTAAGCTGTCGACGTCGCTCGGCGTGTAGCTGTCAAGCGGCTTGCCCGATGCGCCGGTGCCGTTCGGATTGAGCGCGAGCAGCGACTCGCTCCACATCGTAGTGCCGTTCCAGGTGCCTGCGCCGCCGAAACCGTTGGTGGCATTGCCGGTCGCGACGTAAATTTTGCCGGTGCCCGCGTCGTAAACGGCGCTGGGCCGCCCCCAGATCGCCGAACCGTTGCCCACGCAGCCTCCGCTGATGATCAGCGCGGTCTGAGTGCTGCACATCGCGTTGAATACGTTGGCAGCAGCCGTACCCAGGTTGATCGCCGACAAATGGCCCTGGTAGTCGCCTGCGTCGCCCGGGTATCCGCCGTGGACCACGTAGAGATAGCTCGTTCCGCTCACGGTTGCGGTCGCGAGCGGAGCGGAGGCTTTTTCTACACCCACCTTCGTGGTCGTCTTCACGGGCCAACCACCGGTCGTAATCTCTGTGCCGTTGCCGACCTGGAATTTATGCGCGTACCCGTCAAGACCGTAGCTGTAAACGTACAGTCTGTTGGGATCGATTGCCGGCGACGTGGTCATGAAGTTGGAACCGGTCAGCTGCTTGCTCCAGACGGTCGCGCCGGTCTGCGCGTTGAGCGCGAGGATCCAGCCGTCGGTGGTGTTTACAAACAGGAGATCCTGAACGCCGGCGAGGGTGGTGACACCTTGCAGCAGCACCGGCGCGCCATCCGCGACATTGGGCAGGCCGACCTGAAACAACTGGGTCAGCGACCCCACATTGGCGGCGCCGATGATCGTTTCGGACGTATTGTTGCCGGCGCGCGGCTGGTCGCCGTTAAACTGCAACCAGTCGTACGCCACCGCCGGTGTGGCTGCAAATGCGACGCAGCCCAGGGCAATGACCATCGCGGAGTGACGCATGCGAACGCTCATCGCGCGCGGTTAATGCCAGGTGATGGTGATGGAGGCCGTGGCGCCGGTACCGGTGCTGTTGGTTGCGCTGACCGTATAGGTGATCGACGTCGGCTTCCCTTCTATGACGGCGCAGGTCGCCTTGGCATTGGTACAGCCACGGGACCACGTGTAGCCTGTGGGCTGGTTGCTACAGTTGGCGCTGATCGTCGACGTCTGTCCCCGGCTGGGAGTGAGCAGGTTGGCCGTTGGCGCGCAAACCGGCACGCCGCCGCCACCACCACCCCCGGCTACGCAGGTGACCGTCTGGTTGGGCGGTGTGCCGGAGAGGACATAGCTGCTGCAATTGGAACTGGTAAAGGTCACGCTCGCGCCCGTCGCTAGCGGCGATAACACAGCCGCGGCGAACGCCGCCGCGGCCGCGAAAACTGCGGATCCGCGCCGTGGCGCCAGAAGATCGTGGATGTTCACCATCGCGCCTCCTAGAAGTCTCCCTGCCCTGCCCGCCCGCGACATCGGGCCGCAGAACTGCTTGCCGCGCGGGCACTCCTCGCCGGGATGCAACCCCCATGCCCATTTGGCCGGCGGCGAGGGCTCATGACGTTAGCATAACAGCCTTGCGCGACTGGCGCCACGGCCAACGCGGCAGGTGGTGTTCTTAAGGTTATAGGGTGAGTTACCTGTTTAACTACTTGATGTGTAGCATATAAAACTATCGCAGCGGCGACGGCCTTCGCATCGGGTGGACCGAGGCTGCTTGGCGGTGCCGGACCCCGCCGATCGGACTGCACTGCCGCATCGCGTTTGCGCGCGCCGGAGCGATTGTGCGTCCTGCCGCGGCAGTTACCGACGCGACCGTTGGACGGACAGGGCGCGCGAGCCTGGGGTCAATTTCCCTGCAGCGTGTCGTAGGTATGCTGGGCGATCATCCGCTCTTCGTCGGTCGCGATGACCCACGCTGCAACCGGCGATGCGGGAGTGGAAATGCGCGGTCCATGGTGCAGGTTGGCAGCGGGGTCGAACTGC
>DASZFQ010000064.1:0-23415 GCA_035939595.1 Casimicrobiaceae bacterium | reverse complement strand
CGCTTCAGCCTGCCTGAGCATCTGACGCCGTTCTACAGCGAGCGCCCGCTGTACATGCCGCACATGGCCTTCCCCAGCGACACCACGCGCCTGCCGCCGGGACCGCCGCCCTCGCGTGCCGCCTGCGGCCTGCCGCAGACCGGTTTCGTGTTCTGCTGCTTCAACAACACCTTCAAGATCCTGCCCGATATGTTCGCGCTGTGGATGCGCCTGCTTGCGGCGCTGCCGGGAAGCGTGCTGTGGCTGCTCGAGACCTCCGCCGAGGCCAGGGCCAATCTGCACCGTGAAACACAGGCAGCGGGCATTGCACCGGAGCGGCTGATCTTCGTCCCGCGGGTGAGCGTGCAGGCGCACCTGGCGCGCACCGCCGCCGCCGACCTCTTCCTCGACACCTATCCCTATGGCGCGCACACCACTGCCAACGATGCGCTGCTCGCCGGGCTGCCGCTCATCACCTGTGTCGGCGAGACGCTGGTTAGCCGCATCGCCGGCAGCCAACTCGCCGCCATCGGTCTGCCCGAACTCATCACCACCAGCCTGGCCGACTACGAGCGCTTAGCCCTCCAACTGGCTACCGAGCCGGGCCTGCTACAAGGCTACCGCCAGCGCCTCGCCGCGCATCGCCACACCCACCCCCTGTTCGACATGGACCGCTACACGAAAGACTTCGCTGCGCTGATGGAACACATTTGGGCCGAGTACCAGGCGCAACGCTGACCGCCGGTGCAGACGTCGCACACAAAAGATGAACGCGGCAGCAGGCGAAGCTGCGCTTTCTAGGGCGGAGAGCTGAACAGGTAACAGGCTGCGCACGTCCAACCAGTCACGGCGCGGTTGCCCCGCATGATAGAATTTCGCATTTCGGACGGGCACTTACGATCACTTTGGACGGCTCGCAACGGAACTGCGGCGGCGAGATCCTGATCACCTGCGGCAAGCAGGCCACGGTGCAGCTTGCCGCCTAGGCTTTTTGCGTGATCGGCATGGTAACGCCAGCGCCAAATGCAGCCATCTCAGATCTCGTTCACTTGGGATTCGCGGCGCAAGTTGGTGGCCGATTGCTTGAAGCGGCTGAACGCTACGAAGACGTGCTTCGGCTCGATCCGGTGCACTTCGATGCCACGCACATGCTCGGCGTGGTTCAGTATCATCGCGGGCGCTACGATGACGCGCTACGTTTGCTTACGCGAGCAGTACAACTGCGGCCCAACGTCGCCGAAGCATGGGGCAATCTTAGTATAGTGCAGGGCGCGCGGCGGAGGGAGGAAGAGCTCTGTCGCGGCGTGCTGCCACGGCTCGCACCGCTTGTCCAGCAGGTTGACAAGCTCGCCGCCCTCGCGGCCTCGGCGTCGGTCGTGCACCTGGTTATCATGCAGGTCCTCACGCCGCTCGACGCGGCATTTCTCGAGTCGATCATCGTGACGAGCGGCGCAGCGCCGATGCGCCTGTGGGCGGATGCGAGGGCGTCCGAGTTTCGGAATGCGCGCGCCATCAACCCCCCGGGGGGGGCTCACCCCGTTGGTGGGGTGCTGGTCCTTTTCGGCACTGAATTCTCACCCATCGAGTGGCTCGACAGGGCGCGTCCCGAGCGAAGCCTGCTAGTTGTCACTCGCGATGAACCAGGGCCGCTCCTTGATCGCATTCGGGAATTGTCTTGCCAGGGGCAGCATCGAGTCGGACTGCTTTGCTGCGGCGCCAAGCTTGCATACAGGCTGCCGTTCGCTACCGAAATAATCGTCGCGCCAGCGGCGCACGCAACGAATGCGACCCTGTGACGATTCCACCTCCCGCTGCAAGCTCTAGGACGTCGGGCCTCCGCGTAGTCGCATTTTATCGCGTTGGCGCCTCGCGCGACGTGATAGCCGGAGCTGCGCACGAAGCCGCTTCGGCGGCATGGCTGCGTATTAGCGGAGCTAAGGCAAACTTCGTGGGCCACTATCAACCGCATGTTCCCGCCGAGCTTGGGTATTACGCCGCGGGTGACGCTAACGTGAAGATGGCGCAGGTGGCGTTGGCTCGTTCATACGGCATCGACGCGTTTTGTTATTTCTGCGAATGGACCGGGGCGACGCCATCTCCTGAGATCGAGCTCAACGCGATACGCAACGCGTCGGCGGCGTTTCCTTACTGTGTGTGTTGGGAAAATGCCATCCCCAATCATGTTTCCGGCTCCGCCCCGTCACCAGGCATCACGCGTCGCCCGATCTCTGTTGCGGAGTCTCTTGTCTTTCTTCGCACCCTGTTGCCGTTGTTCGCAGATCCCCACTACTTGCGTGTCCATGGACGCCCGATACTGATCGTAGCCGTGCCAGAACTCCTCGAGGACCTCGCGTCCGTCGTTGCCACGTATCGAGACGACTGCGCGCGAAGCGGTGCGGGAGATCCTTATCTGGTCGGCGTCAACGGCGTGCGCAGCACAGCACCTAGCTTCGATGCGACGATCGAGCTGCCGCCGATGGGTTTCCCGCCGGAAAGCGTGCTGGGTACCGTCGTTCCAGTTGATCCGGCGTTTTGTGGCGACGTACGGTCCTATCGGAGTTTGGCGGCGCAGTTGCTTGGTCGCGCGCGGCCAAGCTACAAGCTGTTTCGCACCGCCATGCCAGGATGGGACAACACCCCACGTGAGGGACTTCGAGGTGTCACTTTCGCCGGGTCATCTCCCGAAGCGTTTGGTTACTGGGTTGAAAGAATCGCGCATGAAGCGATCTTGCGTCTCGTCGGTGACGAGCGTCTGATTTTCGTCCGATCCTGGAATGAATGGGACGTTGGCTGCCACCTCGAACCGGACGCGCGCTACGGTCGGCAATATCTTGTTGCATTGAGCGATGCGATTGAGCAAGCCAATCGCGGTGCACCTGAACGCCCAACGTGGCCGACCAGCGGTGATCGGAGCCACGTCGGCGTTGGGCTGGCGCAGACGAGGCTGGTTCGTTCAATCGCCATGCAGCCGATGAACGGGCAAGGCCCAACGGTTTCCGTAGTGATGCCAGCCTACAATCACGAGAGCTTTGTCGCCCGGGCGCTCGATTCGGTGCTTGCCCAAACGTACGGCACTTTGGAAGTCATCGTTGTTGACGATGGCTCGCGTGACGCAACCGGCGAAGTGCTCGATGACTATGCGCGGCGTTGCACTACGCATCCGCTGACCGTGGTGCACCAACAAAATGCCGGCGCCCATGAGGCGATCAATCGTGGGCTGGCACTGGCGCGTGGCCAGTTTGTGGCATTGATCAACTCGGATGACCTCTACGCGACGACACGCCTGCAGCATTGTCTAAATGCCATGGCTCAGCGCGATGCATCGTTCGCCTTCTCTGCTACATCATTTGTCAACGAAGCAGGTGCGATCATCGGAGATGACGATCGCTACGTCGCGGAGCTACGCGAGTTCGTTGCCCGTGGATTTCAAGCCCCGCATCCGGTGTACGCTCTGATTAGCCGAAATATCGCGATTTCGAGCGGAAATTTTGTCTTTAGAAGAGAGCTTCTCGAGGCGACAGGCGGGTTCTGCGCACTGCCTGTTTGCCACGACTGGGATTTCATCTTGGCAGCGAGCTACCATACGGCGCTGGCCATGGTCGATCAACCGCTCTACATCTACCGCGTGCACGGTGCAAACACATTCTCAGACCGCGGCTTGTCGACGCGGCTTGAAATAGAGCAACTACTGTCCCGATTCTTCCGCGACATCTACCGACATCCTCTTCTCGGGGATCCCGCCGATCGTGGGCGCTTCCTTAGTCATGTGCGCAAATGTGGACTTGACGTTTTCCTCCCTCGGGTGTGATCTTCTCGTAGAATTCGCCAATCAGGTTGAACGACTACGCGTTCAATTCGCCCACGTGCCGAAATTCAGGCACGCCGGTTAGCGCTGACATCCAGCATCCATTGGATCCAGTTCAGCCAAGAACATTTTTTAATATATTTCTAATGTCACGTTTCGGATTCGAGATGCACTCGAACCCGGCAGCCCCAAGTGTTGATCGTGCATTGTCATCGTCGATCAGTTTCACGCAATCATCGACAAGTTTATCCATTTCCGTAAATTTAACGCCGCTAATTATGTCGTCTTCAATGGCAGTTCTTGGATCCAATGTTGAGACCACGGCCTTTTTGTTGGCCAACAGATAAGACACTCGAACAATTTCAAATATGTCTCCGCGGTCGTCATTAACGTTGAGAACAATTTTCGAACGGGAAATAAGACTGTCTCGCGCTTCGCCATACATTCCGCTTACAAAAAGGACACTGAGATTTGCGTGCGACAGCAGGTGAAATGCGTTGCCCCTCTTACTTCCGGAGTGTCCGTACATAAGTACTTCAATGTCCTCCCGAGGTGCCTTTGGAATTCTAGTCAAGACGGGAGCGTATCCGACCGGAACATGTTCGACAGTTTCGACGCCCAATCGCTTCCAGCAATCAAGGTTATAGTGACTGTATTCCCAAATCCTAAAATGTTCCGCACAGTAGCGAATCGAGTCCCGTAGTTGCTGTATGTCAATATCACGCAACTGCTCGAGGTGGTATACGACGGTATCTGTTGGCAAGCACTTCAGAAACTCGGTCGACAGGACTTGCGCCCCAAAAATAACGTTTGTTGCGTCGGGTTCGGCTCGATTGACGGCGTAACTCACGTCATACCCCAACTGTTCAAGGCCCCAAGCAACCGATTCTATAATTTCCTTGTAGCCGTTTAACCCGTGCAATTTAGGATGAATACAGTGCATCAAGTGGAATCTGGCCATAGCTCATTTTAGGTATGTTTTCCGAAGAAATCACTCCAAAACACGAGGGGTAGTGCCGGCTGATGGATCCAGAAGCGCCATTGAATAGTTAGACCACGAGCAGTCAACGACCGCCGCGCAGGCATTCGCTGGCACGCTCGCATAATGTGCGTTCAGAGCCTGAAGCGTTGCATTGAGACAACCGCGGCGGTATGGCGCGTCGGGTTCGAGCTAACAACCTCCGCCGCATTCGTTCCAGGCGTTGATGAAGACCAACCGCTCGTCGGGCGGGCGCGTGCGGCGCGTCCGGTCGACGACGAGTGCGAGCCGGCGGCGGTAGGTTCGGCCGGGGCCGACGCCTATTCGTTCAGTCGGCGAAGCCCGGAGCCCGCTAGGCACTGTTCTCCGGATGGCGGGGAACTGCGGCGGGTAGAAGGCGATCGGCTTGACGTCGGACGCGGCGGCGAGGCGACAGGCGGCGCATTGTGGCGCAAAGCTGAACTGTAGGCCCGCGCTGGCGTCCAAAGGTCGCGGCGCGGCTGCCCCGCGTGGTAGAATTTCGTATTTTTAACGGGGACTTAGCGTTACTTTGGACACCTCGGCGCGGAAACGAATCGGCGAGATCTTGATCGAGCGCGGCAAGCTCGACGCCGCCGGCCTGGAGCGGGCGCTGCGCCTGCAGGAGGAAACCCACGAAAAGCTGGGTGGCCTGCTGGTGACGCTGGGCTTGGTCGCCCAGCGCGACGTTGCCGAAGCACTGGCGCAGCAGCTGGGCATGCCGCTGGTCGAAGCCAGCGGCTACCCCGAGCTGCCGATCCTCGAGGAGCGCGTGTCGGCGCGCTTCCTGCGTGACGCGCGCGCCCTGCCGCTGTCCGAAGACGAGCACGAACTGGCCCTGGCCATGGCCGATCCGACCGACAGCTACACGGTCAATGCCTTCGAGATGGTGACCGGGCGCACCGTCAGGCCGCGCGTGGCGGTCCCGACCGAGCTTGAAGCCGCGCTCGAAAGGCTCTACGGCGCAGGCAAATCCGTGCTGGGACAGCTAGTCGGCGACGTCGAGCAGCGTGACGAGCTCGCCTTTGACGCCGACATTCAACAGCTGAAGGACCTCGCCTCCGAGGCGCCGGTGATCCGGCTGGTGTCGCTGCTCATCACCAATGCGCTCGAGATGCGCGCCTCGGACATCCATATCGAGCCGTTCGAGAACCGCCTGATCGTGCGCTACCGCATCGACGGCGTGCTGCACGAGGTCGAATCGCCGCCGCGCCGCCTTTCCGCCGCGGTGATCTCGCGCATCAAGATCATGGCCAGCCTCGATATCGCCGAGCGGCGGCTGCCGCAGGACGGGCGCATCCGGCTGCGCGTGCAAGGCAAGGACATCGACCTGCGCATCTCGACGGTGCCCACCATGCACGGCGAATCGGTCGTCATGCGGATCCTCGACAAGGGCGGCGTCGCACTCGATTTCAAGCGGCTGGGTTTCGAGGAGGATACGCTCAAGGTCTTCCTCGACGTGCTGCTGGAGCCGCACGGCATCTTGCTCGTGACCGGACCGACCGGAAGCGGCAAGACGACCACGCTCTACACGGCGCTTGATCGCCTGAACAAGCCCGACGTCAAGATCCTCACCGTCGAGGATCCGGTCGAGTACCAGATGCCGGGGATCAACCAGATTCAGGTCAAACCGCAGATCGATCTCACGTTCGCCAATGCGCTGCGCTCGATCGTGCGCCAGGACCCCGACGTGATCATGATCGGCGAAATCCGCGACCTGGAGACCGCGCAAATCGCGGTGCAGTCGGCACTGACCGGCCACCTCGTGCTCTCGACGGTGCACACCAACGACGCGCCCTCGACGGTGAACCGCCTGCTTGACATGGGCGTGGAGGACTATCTGCTGACCTCGACGGTGATCGGGATTCTCGCCCAGCGGCTGGTGCGCACCCTGTGCCAGCATTGCAAGGAACCGTATGTCGCGTTGCCCGAGCTGGTCGAGGAAATGGACCTGCGCAAGTTCGCCGGCAACGGCGGGATGAAGCTCTATCACGCCAGGGGTTGCAACGAATGCGCCAACACCGGTTACATCGGCCGGATCAGCATCATGGAGATGCTGCCGATGACCGACCCGCTGCGCAGCCTCGTCATGCGTCACGCCAGCTCGACCGACCTGCGCGCCGAGGCGATCAAGGGCGGCATGGTGAGCATGTACGAAGACGGCGTGCGCAAGGCCGTTGCCGGCGTGACGACGTTCGAGGAAGTCCTTCGCGTCACGCGCGAAGATTGATTCCGCCTGCGCCATGCCGGTCTTTCGCTACAAGGCGGTAAACGCGGCCGGCGATGTCGCCGCGGGCGAGCTTGACGCCGCCAACGAGTCCGAGATCGTCGATCGCCTGCGCGATCAGGGCCTGATGCCGATGCAGGTCGTGGCGGCCCTTGGCGATCGCTCTCCGGCCGCGCACAAGAGCTCGCGCCGGTCGTGGTTCGCGCCACGGCGTGTCACGCGCGACCACGTGCTCGCCATCACGCGCGAGCTCTCGACGCTGCTGCGCGCGGGACTGCCGCTCGACCGCGCGCTGGAGGTCCTGATCGGCCTCGCCAGCGCAGCGCCGGTCGCGACGCTGCTGCAGTCGGTGCGCGACAGCGTGCGCGGCGGCAAGTCGCTGTCGCAGGCGCTCGAGATGCATCGCCAGGTGTTCTCCCGCTTCTACACCAACGTCGTGCGCGCCGGCGAGGCCGGCGGGGCCTTGGGCACGGTGCTGTCGCGGCTGGCCGAGACGATGGAGCGCAACAAGGAGCTGCGCGAAAGCGTGAAGTCGGCGCTGATCTATCCGACCATCCTCGTCTGCGTAGCGGTCGCCTCGGTGATGATCCTGCTGGTGGTGGTGGTGCCGCAGTTCCAGCAGACGTTCGCGCAGGCAGGCAAGGCATTGCCGCTGTCGACCGAGGTGGTGATCGTCGTCGGCACGGCGTTGCGCCGCTACTGGTGGCTCATGCTGCTTGGCGTCGCCGCCGCGGTGTGGCTGTTCCGCCGCCGGCTCGCGCGTCCTGAGGTGCGGTTTCGCTGGGACGGGCGCCTGCTGCGGGCGCCGTTGCTCGGGGACTTGCTGGCCAAGATCGAGGTGGCGCGCCTCGCGCGCACGCTGGCGACGCTGCTTGCCAACGGCGTGACGCTGCTCGCTGGACTGTCGATCGTCAAGGAGACGATGACCAACAGCGTGCTCGCCAGCGCCTTGGACGGCGTGGTGACGCGGCTGCGCGAAGGCAAAGGCTTCGGTCGCCCGCTGGTCGAAACCGGCCTCTACCCGCGGCTCGCCACGCAGATGATCCTGGTCGGGGAGGAATCGGGCCGCCTCGAGGAGATGCTGCATCGGGTCGCCGACGTCTACGACCGCGAAGTGGCGGCGGCGGTGAAGCGCTTTCTGGCCGTTCTCGAACCGGTGCTGATTCTGAGCCTCGCGGTGTTGATCGGCAGCATCGTGCTTTCTATCCTCATGGGCGTGTTGGCCATGAGCGAACTTGTCGTTTGAGCTGGCGTCCAATAGCCCCCCGGCCCCAGCGACGATCGAGGAGGAATGTTCATGCATACGGAGCGACTGCGGCGACTCGCCGCACCCTTGGCGCCATCGCGCAA
Source organism: Casimicrobiaceae bacterium (assembly GCA_035939595.1). Classification (GTDB taxonomy): domain Bacteria; phylum Pseudomonadota; class Gammaproteobacteria; order Burkholderiales; family Casimicrobiaceae; genus PALSA-1003. The sequence goes on along the minus strand of DASZFQ010000064.1, from coordinate 15,057 downwards.
CAACGGGATGACCCTGATCGAAATCCTGGTCGTCCTGGTGCTCATCGGCATCGTCATGGGCATCGTCGGCGGCAACTTCATCGGCCAGGGCGAAACGGCCAAACGCAAGGCGACGAAGATCCAGATTGGACAGATCAGCCAGTCGCTCGATCTGTTCAAGCTCGAGATCGGCCGCTATCCGACCTCGCAGGAGGGGCTGTCGGCGCTGGTCAGCGCGCCCGCGGGCGTCACCAACTGGAACGGCCCGTATTGGAAGCAGGGCACCGTGCCCAAGGATCCCTGGGGTAACGACTACCAGTATGTCTTCCCCGGGCAGCATGGGGACTACGACCTAATCTCCAACGGCCCCACAGGGCAGCAGGGTGGTGAAGGTACCAACAAGGCGATCACGAGTTGGGATCCGTGAACCTACGCAACGGCTGCCCGGTCACCGCGTGAGACGTGCCGGCGGTGCGGCAGGCGACGCCTCGGGCGTGACGCTGCTTGAGCTGTTGATCGTGCTCATGCTCATGGGGATCATCGCCGCCCTGACGGTTCCGACCTTCCGTGGCGGCGTGTCGACCACCCAGCTCAAGAGCGCGGCGCGCGAAGTCGCCGCCGGCCTGCGCCTCGCCCGGGGCCAGGCCATCGCACGACGTGCGGAGGCGGTGCTCGAGCTCGACGTCACCGCGCGCGCTTTTCGCGTGCTGCCAGACCCGCGCGTGCACGCGCTGCCCCCCGGCATCGATATCAAGCTGTTCACCGCCCAGAGCGACCTCGTCAACGACCGCGTCGGCGCAATCCGCTTCTATCCCGATGGCGGCTCGACCGGCGGCCGGGTCACGCTGGCCGCGGGTGAGCGCCATTACGACGTCGACGTCGATTGGCTGACCGGCCGCGTCGCGATCCTGGAGTAGCCGTGATCGGCGCTGCCGGCCCTATTGCCTCAAAGCGTGCACGCGGGTTCTCGCTGCTCGAAGTGCTGACCGCGTTCCTCATCCTGGCGCTGGTGGGCACCGTGCTCTTCCGGCTGTTCGGTTCCTCGCTCAACAACGCCGGTGCCGCCGAGGCATACAGCCGGGCGGTGGTCCTGGCGGAAAGCCGCCTCGCCGCAGCGGCGGCGGTGGTGCCGCTGCGCGAGGCAAGCGATCAAGGCGTGTCCGAAGATGGGCGTTATGCGTGGACGACGACTACCGCGGCCTACGTGCCGCCCGATTCCACCCCCGATCAGCTTCGCCTCGCGGATGCAGCGACGGTGCGCCTATGGCGCATCGCGGTGAGCGTTTCCTGGCCCGGCACGCTGGGCAACGAGCGCTCCATTGCGCTGTCGACCGTGCGCCTCGCGACCAATCAACCCGGACTGAGGTCGAAATAATGACCCACAGCCCGTTTCGCAACGCCGCCCGCGGCTTCACGCTGATCGAGCTTTCGGTAGCCCTGGTCCTTCTGGCGCTGATTTCCTCGGTGCTCTACGGCTCGCTGTCGCTCGCCGGCAGCAGCTGGAACCGGGGCGAGGCGAAGGCGCAGCAAACCGGCGAGATGCGCCTGACCGAGGATTTCCTGCGCCGCACCTTGACCGCCCAGCATCCGCTGCGCTTGCACAAGGTGGTGGCGCAACCGCTGTATTTTCTCGGCACCAACGACACGCTCGCCTACGCAGCGGCGCTGACCGGGCGCGCGGGAGCGGGCATGTATTATTTTCGCGTCGCCGTCACCCCGAACGGTGGCAGCTCGCGCCTGACGCTCGCGCGCGTCATTCCCGACTATGCCGCGAGGCAATTGCCCGAATTCGGCAGCGACTTCTCGGTGCTCGCCGATGACATCGCCGCAGTCCGCTTTGGCTATTTCGGGCGCGATGCAGGTGCGTCGAGCCTGGTCGATCCCACTTGGCGTGATCACTGGGACGACCCGCAGCGCCTGCCGGACCTGATCAGCATCGACGTGACGCCGCTGCGCGGGACGCCGTGGCCCACTTTGATGGTCGAGCCGCGGCTCGCGCCCGAGGTGGGCTGTCCGAGTTGGAATGCCGCGGCGCAGCGCTGCGCCTGATCGCGAGCATGCTCGACTCCGACCTTGCCCCAAGCGATCGTGCCGCCGCGGCGTTCCCCGAGGCGGGCGCCATGCGCTGGTTCGTGCCGGCGCTGGCGTTCGCCGCCGATACGGTGGAGGAACGCATGGCGACGCTGGCCGCCTTCTATCTCGAGGCCGGTGCCGCCCGAGATGCGGTGCTGTTCGAGTTGCTCGCACAGCAGGCCGTAGGCTGGGTGGCTTGGCTGGTCTTCAACATCAATCGACAGCTCGAGGACCCGACCCTGCCCGCGACCTGGAAGGGCGCTCTGCGCGGCTGGGTCGACTCGCCCCAGTTGCAGCTCGATGCCGCCTCGTTGCGCGCCAGCCTTCCGACGCCGAGCATCGTGCGGACGATGGCGCGCGACTACGGCCGCGCGCTTCTCGCCTGGCCGCAGCTGTGGTCATTCTGTCGCGAGCGTTTTGCGTGAGTCCCTCGGATCAGGCCGCGGCAAGAGCAGCCACCGTCGCTGCGGCGCCTGCCGCGGACCCGGCCCCGGACGCGCATGCAACGGCGGCCGCTCTGTGGCTCGTGCCGTCGTTATCTATGCTGCCGCTCGCGGCACGGCGCTGCTTGGTGCGCAACCCCCTCAACGGCGCTGCAGTCGAGCTCTCGTCCGGCGAATACGCGGTCCTCTCGGCGTGCGAGGGTTGCCAATCGCTTGCCGCGCATGAAGCGCAGGCCGCACGCCAGCTCTCCGCGCCGGCCGAACATCGGCCGGCGTTTCGCGAGCTGCTCGAGCGCTGCGCCCGGCAGGGCCTGCTCATGTCGCTGCCGGACTTGGTGGCTCGCTTCGGTCAGCCGCAATTGCTGCCAGCGGCACCGCCGCCGGAGATTGTCGTTCGCACCGCCGATCGGCCGCAGCTGCTGCTGCGACTGCTGCAGGGCGCCGAAAAGCTGCACACCCGCGCCGGTTGCATCTATCGCTGGCATGTCGTCGATAACTCGCGCCACGAAGAGAGCCGGCGCGCCAATCGCGCGGCAATCGCCCGCTGCAGCGTGCTTGGCGCAATGCATCACGACCTGTCGCTCCCGGAATCGCTCGAGGCCGAGCTGTGCGGCGACTTTCCCCATCTCCGCGCCGAAATTGGCCTGCTGCTTGCGGCGCCACGCGGTGAAGAGTTGACCTATGGTCGACCGATCAATTACATGCTCCTGCGTTTCGCCGGCCGTCGGCTGCTCATGCTCGATGACGACGCCCTCGTCGATCCGCGTCGGCCCGCGCTTTCGCCGCGCGGCGCCGAGGTCTCGCTGGCGCCGGAAGTCGCATACTGGTACGAAAGTGCCGACGCGGCATTGCGCGCCTGTCCAGCGTTCGACGTCGATCCCTTCGCCGCGCACGCGCAATGGTTAGGCCTGCCACTCGCCCAGGCGTGGATGCAGGCGACGCGGGTTCCCGGCGGCCTGCGCGTGGGTGATCTGCCGCCAGCCTGCGGTGCAGCCTTTGCCGCCGACGCGCGCGTCCTGTTCACACGCAACCACGTCCTCGGTGACCCGGGATGGGCCAAGTTCGCCAGCGCACTACTGGTGCTCGGGGCGGAGACACAGCAATGGCTCGCTGCCCACCCCGACGCCGCACGCTACGCCTTCGAAAGCCAGGTGCACTGGCGCGGTCGGGTAGCGCTGCGCATCGCTCCCCATCAGACCTTGAGCGCGACCACGCTCAGCGGATTCGACAATTCGCGGCTGCTGCCGCCGACGAAGCGCAGCACGCGCGGCGGGGACCAGTTGCTCGGAGAAGCGGCACGCTGTGTGTACCCTTCCGGCTGGCAGGCCGAGCTGCCGTTTGCGCTGCCGCACCTGCGCGATGCGCCGCGGCAATGGTTGCGACCGGATGAGCAGCTCGCCCTCGAGCCCAGCCTGGTGCTGATTAGGCACGCGGGCGCGCTGCTGCCGGCGATTCGCGCCGACGGCGCTACGGCGCGGATGCACACGCTCGGCGCGTGCCTGCTCGATCTCGCCGCCGCCAGCGACAGCAAGCTCCGCGATTTGCTCGACGAGCAGGCGATCGACTACGTGGCCAGGATCCGCTTCAGCACCGAGGAACAGTTGGCCGACGCATCGTTGCCCGTCGCGTGGCAGGCGCTATTGCAGCAGTGGCTGCGCTCGCCGCTGTTGCGTCTCGACGCGATGCGCCCACCGCTTGTTGCGCCGGAGCAGGTGCGAATTGAGGCGGAGCAATACGGGCGCACGCTGCTGGCCTGGCCCCAAATCTGGGATCACTGCCGAGAGAGGTTCGGATGAGCACGACCGACACGGCGACGATGCCGTGGCTGGCGCCGGCGCTGCACAGCTGGCCGCTCGCGGCCGATCGCTGCCTCGCGCGCAACCCGCTCAACGGCGCGGCGCAGGAGTTGTCCGCCGGGGAGTACGCGATTGTTTCGGCCTGCGAGGGATGGCAACCTCTTGCGACACACGAAGCGCACGCCGCGCTGCGCTTGTCTGCGCCGGCCGCGCACCGGCCGGTATTTCGCGAGCTGCTCGGGCGCTGTGCCAGCCAGGGCCTGTTCGTTTCCCTGCCCGACCTGGTCGCGCGCTTCGGCGCACCGACCGGCGCAGCGCCTTCTCCGCTGGGCGGCATCGCCATCCGTACCGCCGACCGGCCGGAACTGCTCGCGCGCCTGCTGACGAGTGCGCAATCGCTCGCGGCGCGCGGGACGCCGCCGTGGCGCTGGTTCGTTTTTGACGACTCGCGCGACCCGGCACACGAGCTTGCCAACCGCGCCGCAGTGGCGAACTGCCGCACGCTCGATGTTGCGTATGTTGGGCGAGTCGAGTCGGCGGCGCTCGAGGCGGAACTGCGCGCCGAGTTTCCGCACCTGGAGCGCGAAATCGCCTGGCTTCTCGCTGCGGGATCGGCCACCGAGGCGACCTACGGCCGCCCGCTCAACCATGCGCTGCTGCGCTTCGCCGGCCAAGCCTTCCTCAGTATCGACGACGACGTGATCCTCGATGCGCGCCGACCGGCACTCGCGCAGCCGGGATTGGCGGTCAGCGACGATGCCGATGAACTGTTCTGCTACGACGGTGAGGACGCGTTGTGGCAAGACTGCCCGCCGTTAGCGCTCGACCCGCTCGCCGCGCACGCGAGCTGGATCGGCATGCCGCTGGCAGCGGCGTGGGCGCGCGCCGAAGCGGAAGCCGGACCCGTCGCGGAAATCGGCTTTCCGGCGCTGCAGGCGGAGCGCTTCGGGCCCGAGGCGCGCGTGCTCTTCACCCACAATCACGCCTGTGGCGATCCGGGATCGTCCGTTTTGCCGCTGCAGCTGCTGACGTTGCCGCCTCGGTCGCGACAGCGGCTTGCGGCCGATCCGCAGGCCGCCGCGTCGGCCTTCGCGCAGCGCACCCACTGGCGCGGTCAGGCGCGGTTGCGCCTCGCACCGCGCCGGGTGCTGACCTTGACCACGCTGACGGGCTGCGACAATTCGCGCCTCATGCCACCGGCAGCGCGTGTCCACCGCAGCGAAGACGTGCTGCTCGGCATCGTGGCGCAGTTTATGTATCCGCAGGGCTGGTTGGTCGACCTGCCCTTTGGGTTGCCGCATCTGCGCTCGCCGGCCAAGCGGTGGCTGGCGCCGACTGCGCCATTCATGCAGGAGCCGTTGCACGTGCTCTACGCGTTGCTCGACGAACACGCCACACGCGTTGTAGCCGAGGCGCCGGAGCGGCGGCTGGCTGCAGCCGGCGTGCTGTTGCAAGACGTCGCGGCGATGAACGATGCGGCGCTGTCCGAGATGTTGCTGCACCACGCGAGCGACGCTGGCAGCCGCACGCTCTTCGCGATCGCTGAGCAACTCGACGACCCGGATACGCCGCCGCAGTGGAAGGCGCAGCTGATGCCCTGGCTAAGCTCGCCGGCGCTCGCCGTCGATGCCGCATCGGTGCGTGGTCGCGTGCTTGCGCCGTCCGCCACGCGCTCGCTCGCCGCTGCCTACGGCAGAGCGCTGCAGGTGTGGCCGCAGCTGTGGGAATTCTGCCGGGAGCGATTCCGGTGAACCGCGGGCGCCGAGCGCGCAACGAGGCGGGGATCGCCCTGATCCTCGTGTTGTGGCTCACGATCCTGCTCACCGTGATCGCGTCCGGGTTCGCGTACAGCATGCGCACCGAAGCCCTCGCCGCGCGCAACGCGATCGCGATGGCGCAGGCCCGCACGCTCGCCGACGGTGCGATCTCACGTACCGCTTTCGAGTTGATACGGCCGCGAATGGCGCTGGGCGAAACCTGGCGCGCCGACGGCGGCGTGCACTACTGGAGCGAAGAGGGAGCCAGCATCGCCGTCAGCGTCATGGACGAATCTGGTAAAATAGACCTGAACACGACGTCGGACGCGCTGCTAAACAGCTTGTTGCAGACCACCGGAGGCGTCGACGCCGACACCGCGGCACATCTGGTCGATGCGATCGACGACTGGAAGTCTCCCGGTGATGTGAAGCGCGTGAACGGGGCCAAGGCGTCGGACTACCAGGCGGCGGGGCTGTCGTACGGACCGGCGAACGCGCCCTTCGAGACGGTCGCCGACCTGCAGCGGGTGCTGGGGATGACGCCCGCGATCTATGCTTCCGTCGCCGACAGCCTGACGGTATTCAGCCACCAGGCCGGCGTCAATCCCGCTTATGCGTCACGGACGATTTTGCTGGCGTTTCCGAACGCGACGCCGGAAATTGTCGACGCCTACATCGCGCAGCGCAATGAGGCGCTCAGTAACGGACAACCCGCCCCGGCGTTTCCGCTTGCAAGCGCGGGCGCGGCGCAGGTTAATGTGTGGAGGATTCGCGCCGAGGTAACGACGGCCGATGGTGCAACGTTCATCCGTGACGCCGTGCTACGCCAGGGCGGCGATGCAGTGCATCCGGTGACGGTGCTGTTGTGGCAGGAAGGCGGTCAACGCCTGCTTCCACCCCCCCCGGCCCCACAATGAGTTGCCCCGGGTCGGCCTGGACCGCGGTGCGCCCCTCGCGCGAGCGAACCATTGCCGCGCCGGGCTGTCCTGAGCCTGTGCTCATTTCGTATCGTGTGCGCCGGAGGATTGAACTGATGCGGCGCAACAAGCACGAGCAAACATCGATGGCGAAGCCATGAAGATTGACCTCAAACGCTGGCGGCAACGCGTTCGCGACGCGGCCCATCGCACCGGGCTCCCGCGCTTCTGGCGCTGGTGGATGAGCGAACTCGCGCCGCTGCTTCCCGACGCTTGGCGCGTGGCATTGCAGCGTCGCTTCACGCGTCCGGTAATCGAGCTCACGGACGGAGAGGCGGTGATCTGGCGGCCCGAATTCACGAACAACGCGACGCGTTTGGCCATTGCCGAGCGAGTGTCGCTGATCGGCGACGCTTCTGCAGTGCTTGCCGCGGGTCGCGCCGCGATCGCGCGCATCGCCGCCAAGGCATCCGGCGGCATCGCCATGCCCCGCGTTACCGTGGCCCTGCCTCCGCGCCGCGTGCTGCGCAAGGAACTCGCGCTCCCCGCCGCGGTCGAGGACAATCTCGCGCAGACGCTGGCGTACGATCTCGATCGGCACACGCCATTTCGGCCCGAGCAGCTCTATTTCGATGCAGTCGTCGTCGGCCGTGACACGGGAAAGAGAACGATTCGCGTCGACTGGGTCGCCGCGCTGAAGACGGTTGTCGACGACGCCTGCAAGCAAGTCGGGGAATGGGGCGCGGTGCCGGTTGCGGTCGTTCCGGGTCCACCGGCAGCGGGCGCAACGCGGCTCAACCTCATTCCCGGCAGAGCGCGCCTGCAGCCGCTGCACTGGCGGCGCTGGCAGGTGTGGGCGCCGCTCGTGCTCGTCTTTGCGGTAACCTTCGCGGCCGTGCTGGTGCCGCTGGTGCAGAAGAGGCAATACGCGATCGCGCTCATTGCAGCCGAAACGGAAGCGGCACAGCGGGCGCAGGCGGCGAACGCGGTGCGGCAGCAGCTCGACAGCATGCAGAACGACTACAACTACATCCTGGCGAGGAAATACGCCTATCCCAGCATCGTGCACGTGCTCGATGAGGTGACGCGCGTGCTGCCCGACGACACCTGGCTTACGCAATTCGAATTGAAGGCGACCGGGCGCGGCAAGGATACGCAGCGCGATTTGTACCTGCGCGGGGAAACGGCGGATGCGGGCAAGCTGATCGCGCTGCTCGAGGATTCGAAGCTCGTCGAGCAGGCCGCGCCGCGCTCGCCAACGACCAGGATCCAAGGCGCGAGCGGCGAGGTTTTCGACTTGAGCGCGCGCTTGCGCTTGCTTTCGCTCCCCGCGCCGGTCGCTGTCGAGGTGGCCGAGCTGGCGGCGCCGAGCTCGCCGCCGCCGGCGCCGTCCAAGGCCAATGTGCCGCCGCCAGCGTCCGCTGCGGCGGCTGAAGCGGTGCCCGCCTCGGAGCCAGGCGCGGCGCCAGCGCCGGAGCCAGCCTCGGAAGCAGCCGCCGCGCCAAGCCGCGAACGGCAACGCAAGGCGCGCCAGGTACCGGGGCCGGGCGCACCGTCTGCGGGAGCTCCGCGCGAGATGCAAGTGCCGCATGCGTGGGCGTTCGGGCCGGCGCCGGACGCAAACGCGCCAAAACAAGCCGCGCCCGCAACGAGGCAGGCCCCGCCCGCGGCAGCACCGCCGGCGGCCGTTGCACCGCCGCCCGCGGCGGCGGCACCTCCGGTCGCAACGGAACCGCCCCCGCCGGCGCCGGCCGGCGACGACACCGCGCCGGCTGCGCCCCCGCAGCCAGACGGGGCGAACTGATGGCAACGCTCGCGCTGCCGCTCGCGCCCCGGCAAAGCCGCATCCTGGCCATTGCCCTGCTGGTCGCCGCCGCCGTGCTGGGAATCTGCCTGCTGCTCGCGCCCTTCCTGCTGTTGCATCGGCATTACGACCTCGCCATCGAGGCGACCCAGGACCATCTCGCACGCTTTCGTCGCGTCGCCGCGCAGATGCCGGAGCTCAAGCGCGCGCTTGACACCGTGCGCGCCAAGAACGGGCGGCGCTTCTTCCTGCACAACACCGCGCCGAATTTAGCCGCCGCCGAACTGCAGGATCTCGTCCGCGCGGCAATCGAGAACAACGGCGGTCGCATCACGACCATCCAGGGAGCGCAGCCGCGCGACGACGGGCGATTCCGGCAGATCGGCATCAACGTGCAATTGTTTGCGACGACGCCGAATCTGCAGAAGATACTCTTTGGGCTGGAAACGCAGACGCCGTACATCCTGATCGATAGCCTCACCGTCCGGCCGCTCAACGCGTTCCGGGGTTTCAAGCCGGCGGCGGGCAACGAACCCGAGCTTTCGGTGCTGCTCGAGGTCTCCGCCTTCACCTTCGCCGAGGGTGCGAAGAAATGAGCGCGCTGCCCTCGATGTTCGGGGCAAGTCGCGCCCGCAGCTGGGCCTGGTGGCTGGTACCGACGCTTCTTTTCGGGTTGCTCGTCGGCTGGGAGATCGACTGGGGGCGCCAGATTGTCCGCGTCCCGTTCGTGCCGCCGCCGCTCGACCCCAAACCGGTCACGCCGCTGCTGCTGCCCGAATATGCGATCGAGGGCGGTCTGGTCGCCAACGGCGAGACGGTAAGCCGCACCCTGTTCAACGCGACGCGGCGCCCGGCGCCAGCGCTTGCCGGCGAGGGCGGACCAACCAGCCTCAAGCCGGGGCAATTTCTGCTCTTGGGAACGGCGCTGGGCGGTGAGCACAACGTGGCCTTCCTGAAGGAGGTCGCCGGAGGCAAGTCGCGCACCGTGCGCGAAGGAGACAAGATCAACGGTATGCTGGTCGCCGCGGTGACGCCCGAGCGGGTGAAGCTGACGCTGGGCAATGAATCCGAGGAGCTGGTGCTCAAGGTTGCCAAGGGACCGAAGACGACCATCGCTCCCCCGCCGCCTCCGCCGGTCGCGGCGGCGACCGCACCCGCGGCGGCAGCACCCGCAGCGCCTGGCGGCGCGCCCGTCGGTCGCCCCGCGGGCGGCGCGGCCGTCCCGGCGCGAGTGCAGCAAGTGGAGGCCGCCCGGGCCGCTCGCCGCGGTGGGGCAGCGTCGCAAGGAGCCAACCAGGGGTCCGGCTATATGCCGCAAGGGCAGGGCAAGTGAGCGCCGCCGACCTCGGCAATGGCGGGCGCCAGGGTCGCCAACAACACGGAAAAATGATGACTGAACGCTATGCCAAGCTGACGCTCGCCCTGCCGCTTTCGCTCCTGCTGGCGGCCTGCGCCATCACCCATGGCGACCGGCAGGCGCAGTCGCAACCGTCCGCCGCGCCTGCCGCCGCGGCCGATGCCAGCGCCGCCATCGATGTCACCACGCCAGCGAAACCCCCGGAAGCGAAGTTGTACAAGGGGTCGGGCATTTTCGTTCAAGGGCAGGGCCAGGGCGGCGATGTGCCGCCGACATCGCTGCCGCCACCGCCTAGCGGACCGGCGGTGACGCTCAACTTCGAGGGCGCCGATATCCGCGACGTGGTGCGCAACATCATCGGCGACATCATGGGCGAGTCGTACACGATCGATCCCAACGTCGGCGGCACGGTCACCATTCGCACGACTTCGGGCATTCCGCGCCAGGCGCTGCCGGCGACGATGGAAATGCTGCTGCGCATGAACGGCGCGGCGATGGTCAAAGAGGCCGGCGTGTGGAAGATACTGCCCGCCGCCGCCGCCGTGCGCGGCAACCTCACGCCGCAGCTCGGCGGGTCGACCCGCCCGCTGGCGGCGGGCTTCGCGGTGCTCATTGTGCCGCTGCACTATGTGGGTGCGCACCAGATGGCGGCGCTGCTCGAGCCCTTCGTCAAGGACCAGACGACCGTGCGCGTCGACGATATCCGCAACCTGCTGATCCTCTCCGGCACCGAACTGGAGCTCAGGCACCTCACCGACGCAGTTGACATGTTTGACATCAACTGGATGGCGGGCATGTCGGCGGGCGTGTTCACGCTCGAGAGCGCTGATGTCAAGTCGGTGATGACGGAGCTGGAGAAGGCATTCGGCACACCCGACAAGAGTCCGCTTGCCGGCATCCTGCGCATCATTCCGATCGAACGCATGAACGCGCTTCTGATCATCACGCCGCAGCCGGAATACCTTGATGAGGCGAGGAAGTGGATCGAGCGGCTGGACCAGGCCGGCACCGACAGCACCGGCATCCGCTTCTACATCTACCGCGTCCAGAACGGCCGCGCCGAACGGATGGGGCCGCTCCTGCAGCAGGCGTTTACCGGGCGCGTGACACAGCAGGCGCAGGGCCCGGGACCACCCCAGCTCGCCCCCAGCACGCCGGCGGGAACGATCGTCTCGGCGCCCAGTTTCCAGCCCAACAACCCTTCCGGCGCGCCGTCGACCGCGTTCGCGCCACCGACGCCGCCGCCCGCGCAGACGGCGCTGCAGACGATCGCCGGGGGCACGCTTCCGGGCCAGGGAACCGGCGTGATCCGCAACGTGCAGGTGGTCGCCGACAAGGATAACAACATGATCCTCATCGTCGCCACGCCGGCCGAGTACACGATCATCGAGGCGGCGCTGAAGAAGCTCGACGTGCCGCAGCGCCAGGTGTCCATCGAGGTGACCATTGCCGAGGTCACCCTGACCGACGAGTTGGCGACCGGCACCGAATGGCTGTTCAAGGGTGCCGCCCCCTCCGGGCGCGGCAGCGGCGGGCAGTTCAACACCTCGACGCCGTTCAACCCGGCCTTGGCGGCGGCCGCCGTCGCCGGGGCGACTCCGGTTGGGCTCGCGGTGGCGACGGGGTTCAACTACCTCATCAACAACTCCAATTTCCCCGGCGGCGTGCAGGCGGCGCTGCACCTGCTCGACACCTACGGCAGCACCAAGGTGATCTCCAATCCCTACCTGTCTGCGCTCGACAACCAGAAGGCGACCATCAAGGTCGGCGACAGCATCCCGATCGCCTCCAACAGCACGGTGGGCGGGACCACCAACGTGATCACCACCACCTCGCAGTACATCGATACCGGGGTGTTGCTACAGGTAACGCCGCACATCAATGTGGGGGGCCTGGTGACGATGGAAGTCGACGCCGAGGTGAGCACGCCCGGAACATCATCGGACCCGAACTTGGCGCCGCCGATCAACACCCGCTCGGTGCAGACGCTGCTCGCCGTGCCCACCGGCCAGACCATGGTGATGGGCGGCCTGATCATCGAGAGCAAACAGAACAATTCGGCCGGGTTGCCACTGATCTCGCGCATTCCGGTATTGGGCGGCCTGTTCGGCACGCAAACCCTGCAAAACGATCGCACCGAGCTGGTTCTGTTCATCACGCCCCGTGTGGTCGAGAACGAGCTGGATGTCACCCGAATAATCGACGACCTGCGGCGCAAGATGGAACGGCTCGATGATGTGTTTCCAAAGCAGAAAACTGCACCGGAGGGCGGTTCAACGCCATAAACCGTCGCCAAATGGCGACGCCATCAATGTTGCGAGAATGCAACAAACGGGAGTGAGAGGGAGAATTGAGGATGAGGCGATTGACGATGGAAAAGCGCTTATATAGGCTTCGAAGCGAATGCACGAAGGCGGAGCAGGGGAAAACGGTGGCGCGCCCCCCTCTTGTGGCCGGGTTGAGACGTACGGCGTGGCTGGCGGCGGTTCTGGCAGGCTTGGCCCTTACGGGTTGCGCGTCGCTCAACGCGGACTCTGCCCCGGAGGCCAAACAGAAAGTCGTGGCCGAGCGGGCGCAAGCGCGGTGGCAGGCGCTCATGAAGGGCGATCTGGATACGGCATACGAATTTTTGAGCCCGGCGTCGAAAAAGGCGACGCCGCTAAAGGTTTACGCGGCGACGATCAAGCCCGGGATGTGGCGCCAGGTTAAGGTGGACAAAGTTGACTGCGAGGCGGAAATTTGCAAGGCGCAGCTTTCAGTCACCTATGACAACCGGATGATGAAGGGTATAACCACCCCGGTTTGGGAGACTTGGATCATCGAACAAGGTTCGGCTTGGTACGTTTATCGCTAGAATGAGGTCCGAGACGTTGCAAATATCAGACAGAAGGCCGGCACGCTGGGCCGAGTAGGTGTAGGATTTGTTTGTCAACCTGGGCAGGTTGTAATAAACTCGACGCGCTGTCGAATCTAAAGTGATCACTTTAAATCCGAAACAGAGGAGTCATCAAAAACCATGAACTCGTTCCAAAGAAAATCGCTGTACGCGGCTCTAGCCGGTGTGGGCGCGTTGGGCGTGACGGGTACCGCCGATGCGGTAAACGTCAATCCGAACAGCCTGGGCCAGGTCCTGATCTATCCCTACTACACCGTTAACACCGATAGCCGAGGCAACGCGTTCAACTCGCTAATTTCGGTGGTCAACTCGACCAATTCGGCGAAGGCGGTCAAGGTTCGCTTCCTCGAAGGCAAGGACAGCCGTGAAGTGCTCGACTTCAACCTGTTCCTGTCGGCCTACGACGTGTGGACTGGGGCGGTCATCCCGAGCCCGGTTACCGCTGGCGGGCGCGTATTTACGACCGACCAATCGTGCACGATCCCGTCGAACACGCTGCTGCAGGCGGGCGTCGACTTTGTCAATTTCGCGTACACGGGCAGTGCTGCGGACGGAGCCGATACCGGATTAGACCGGACGAAAGAAGGCTACGTCGAAATGATCGAGATGTCGGACTTCTTTAGCACCACCTGCACGTACATCGACATCACGCACATCGCCGGCATTCCGAAAGACTGTGCCGGTATCAGCGACGGGCAGGCGCTCTCCGATTCGAGCAGCGCGACGGGCGGGCTTTTTGGAGCCGTGCAGATCATCAACGTCGACAGCGGTGGGGACTACGACGCGGACGCGGTGGCACTGCAACGGTTCAATACCGTCGACGGTGGAAATTACCAGTTCGCGAACAGCGTTTCGCCCCAGTTGACGGATGCCCACCCGCAACAGAGCGTGGTTTACGACGCGGAGAGAGCGAGGGTCCATACCGCCCACGGGTCCGACGTCAACGTTTACATCTCGGATTGGACTGGCTCGAGTAACCCGGCCGACACGGTCAGCGCGGTGCTGATGCATAACCAGGTCATGAATGAGTTCATTCTCGACTCCGTCACCAATTCGGCGACGGATTGGGTGGTGACCTTCCCGACCAAGCGGTTCTATGTGCTCACCGGCACGGGCCCGGCGGAAAAGCTGTTCCAGCGCAACTTCAACAACGCGGCTGGAGCCTGTGACGACGTTACGCTGAACATCTACGATCGCGAAGAACAGACGACATCGACGCCGACGACCTTCTCGCCGCCGCCGCCGACGTTTACCAACTCGATCTGCTGGGAAGCGAACATCATCACGTTCAACAGCGGCAACGTCTTTGGATCGCAGAACTCAGCCAACATCAACACCGGCTTCCAGCACGGGTGGCTGAATCTGGGGTTCGCGCCGCCGAAAGCTCCGGCGACCTATCACGCGCTGGTTAACACGACCGCCACGACGCATATCTTCTCCGCCGCGGGAGGCTTGACCGTTGGCGAGACCAAGACGTACATGGGTCTTCCGGTCGTCGGCTTTGCCGCCGCGTCCTACACCAACGGCGTGCTGACAGTCAGTGGTACGGCGGTGTTGGCGAACTACGGCAGCAAGTTCGGGCAGAAGGCGACGACAGTCATCACGAACTGATCGAACGTGGACTTGAATCAAGGGCGGAACTTCGGTTCCGCCCTTTTTTTTCTCGCACCGGGGTACGCTTCATTCCGCTTGCGATGGCTCTGACGGCTTAACGCCGGAACGATTGCTCGCGCCACGCCTGCGAAGCCTCCGATTTGTAACAGGCGAGTTAATGTGCCGAGCGGCAGCGCTTTTCTGACAGACGGATTCCTACATGGCTAGAGAAATGGAGTATAATTAACTGTTTTCGTTTGAAATGCTGGCGCGGAACTTGCAGGCGCCATTTACATGCCATTGACATTGAGTCACTGCATCACCGGCGTTCTGCCAGGGAGCTACTGATGAATCGATCCTTTATCCGCTGGGCCGCACTTGCGTGTTCCGCTCTGACTCTTGGTTTCATCTCCGCCGGCGCGTGGGCACAGGGCTGTCCAGC
>DASZFQ010000063.1:0-1886 GCA_035939595.1 Casimicrobiaceae bacterium | reverse complement strand
ATGAGTTTCGACGACGCCACGGTTGGCAGTCTCGGGAGGGCGGTGCTGCCGGCGCTCAGCCATCCCGACCAAGCGAGCCAGTTGTTCGTCGACCACGTCCTCTTGGCGGCCGGGATACATGTGGCTCAGACCTATGGAGGCATGCGATCTTTGCCACGGCCGGTCCGGGGTGGACTCGCGCCGTGGCAAGCGAGGCGCGCCAAGGAAATTCTCTGCGCCAACCTCGATGGTCGTGTGCCGCTCGAGGAGGTAGCTCGCGAATGCCGCTTGTCGGTGAGCCATTTCTCGCGCGCGTTTCGCCGCTCCACGGGCGTAGCTCCGCACAACTGGCTTCTTGCCCGTCGCGTCGAGACTGCCAAGGACAAGCTGCGCGATGATCGATTGACGCTGTTGGATGTGGCCCTGTCCTGCGGTTTTGCAGATCAAAGTCACCTCACCCGAGTCTTCACTCGCATGGTTGGCGTAAGTCCGGGGGCATGGCGTCGGGCGCGCGACCAATAGCCAGCCGCAACCAGCCATTTGCGTCAGGGGGACTGCTTCTCGTTGTTGGCTACCGCGTGCGCCCGGCCGCTCTCGCGCTAGCCGCCTTCTCGCTGGCGACCGCCGTCTCGTTTCACAGCAATTTCGCCGATCAAAACCAGATGATCCACTTCCTGAAGAACGTGATGATGGCCGGCGGGCTGCTCCAGATCGCCGCCTTTGGGGCGGGAGCGATCAGCATCGAGCAGTGGCGACGCAAGAGCGCAGCGCCATCCGTAGCCGCAGCGATTAAAGCTTGACCCTAAAGCACGTGCCGGTCCGAGCTCGATCACAACTCGGCTCGGACCGGCACCAGCCCGGAATGCAACACTGAAATGAAACGAGTAGTATCGTGGCAAATGGTTTGTTCGCGAGCCTGAAACCTCGCGGCAGGCGCTGCAGCCCTCGCGAACGGAGCACGCGCCACGAGCCCAGACAAGCAACTCTGTGGTGCCAGCCGTCTCATATGCCGCTCCGACACCGGGAGAATACCGGACGCACCCGGGTTAGCGCTAGAAGGCGGCAAGCGGGCGCGAAGCATTGCGTATTGCTTGCGGCGTTTGCCCGAAGGTCCGCCGGAAACTGCGACGCATCCGCTCCCGATCGCCGAACCCGGTCTCGCGGGCGATCTCTCCGACCGGCAGGCGCCCTTGCTCCAGCATGAATCTCGCGGCTTCGAGCCGAAGATTTTCGATGGCCTGGGCGGGCGACTGGCCCGTCTCCGCTCTGAATACGCGACTGAACTGGCGAGGACTGAGCCGTGCGGCTTCGGCGAGCTGTTCCACGGTCAGTGGTTCACGAAGGTTCTTCCGAGCGAAGGCAAGCGCAGTTTGAACGCGATCGGATTTCGCGTCGAGCTCCAGCATCGCCGAGTGCTGTGATTGGCCACCGGCCCGTCGGTGATAGACGACGAGCGTTCTGGCTGTCGCGCGCGCGACGTCCCGACCCATGTCACGCTCGATAAGTCCGAGGGCCAGGTCGATGCCCGCCGTCATTCCGGCGGAAGTCCAAACCGGACCATCTGCAACAAAGATCCGATCCAATTCGACTATGACCTTCGGAAAGCGTCGTTGCAGCTCTTGCGCGTAACCCCAGTGCGTCGTCGCGCGCCTCCCGTCGAGAATCCCAGCCTCGGCCAAGGTGAAGGCGCCGACGCAAACGGATGCGATACGCCTTGTAGTTGTTATTGCTTCGCGCAGAAAGGCGACGGTATCTGGTGTCGGCGCGTGGACACCTACGGTCGCGCCGACCACCACCGTGTCATATGAGCTTTCTCCCAGACGTTCGGCATCCATTCTTCTGCCGAGCGAACTGGATACCTGCCCACCAGTCTCGGAGACGAGGTGGATATCGTAGAAACGGTCTCC
>DASZFQ010000062.1:0-30389 GCA_035939595.1 Casimicrobiaceae bacterium | reverse complement strand
CGATCCCGGTTACGATCTACGCGACCACCGGTGGGATATTCAACACGCCGACGCCTGTTGGCCAGCAGACCGTGGCCGTGGGGACCGGGACGCTGGCATTCCAGAGCTGCACGGCGGCGACCTTCAGCTACAACTTCACCGGTGGCAGCAGCAGCGGGCTGTCGGGGACCATAACCTTGAGTCGCGTCGGCCCGACGCCCCCGGGCTGCACGTCCTAAATCCAACGCCAGAGCTTACGCGCTGACTGCGCGTTGCTATTCGCGTTTGGTTCGCGGCGCTATGGCGGGCGTACTATGCCCTCTTGGTGCCGACACTGCTGCATCCCCTCGTGAAAGAGTACGCTGCTCTCAGCGTTCAGTGAAAGATATATGCCATTTGCCGACAAAGCATCGCAGTGAAGCACGTCCGCCGCCTGCTGTATTGCCTCGGCGCATCGCTGCTCGCCGCCTGCGGGGGTGGAGGTGGATCAAGCGCACCACCCGCATCAACCGTCATGGTGACCATTACGCCGCCAATGGCGAGTGTGATGGTGGGTCAGCAGATACAGTTGGCGGCGACGATCATTGGCGGAACCGGGCCGGTGGCGTGGTCGAGCAGCAATGCGGCGGTTGCCACGGTCAACTCGACGGGGCTGGTGAGGGCGCTCTCATTGGGCCAAGTCACGATAACCGCAACCAGTGGGGGAGGGAGTGGGACAGCTGCGCTCGCGACCACTACGGGACTCTCGTTTGCGATGGTCAGTGCAGGAAGCAACCACACCTGCGGTGTGACCCTTAGCGGCGTTGCATACTGTTGGGGAGATAACAGCTCGGGCCAGCTCGGCAACGGTACGACGACCCACAGCGCGACGCCTGTGTCTGTCTCGGGCGGGCTTAGCTTCTCGACGGTAAGTGCGGGTGGCAATCAAACCTGCGGCTTGACCCCTGCCGGAGCTGCATACTGTTGGGGAGATAACAGCTCCGGTCAGCTCGGTAACGGGACAACGACGAACAGCCCTACGCCGAGCCCCGTTGCGGGCGGCGCCGTCTTCATCAGCGTGAGTGTCGGTGGCAAGCATGTGTGCGGTCAAGAGGGTTATTACAGTGCAGTTTGCTGGGGCGACAACAGTTCCGGCCAGCTCGGCAATGGCACGATGACCAACAGTGCAGTCCCCGTGGCCGTTACAACCGATGTAAACACCGGAGTAGGCACCGGTATAGGCATCATCAATGTAAGCGCGGGAAGCAGCCACACGTGCGGTGTCGCCGCGTATCAAGATGGCTTTGTGAGCCTTCGGGCGGACGTATGCTGGGGAAATAACAGCTCCGGACAACTTGGCAACGGCACGACGACCCATAGCGCAGTACCCGTCTTTGTGATGGGCAATCCCGCTATAGGGGATTTGAGCGCGGGGACTCTTTACACCTGCGCCGTGAGTTCCCCGACAACATTCTTGACTTTCCCATCTTGCTGGGGGAATAACGGTGTGGGCCAACTCGGCAACGGCACAACAACAAACAGCACGACACCCGTCGCCGTATCCGGGGAACCTAACTTCACGTCGATAAGTCCGGGCGGCATGCACGCCTGTGGCCCCGTCAACAGCTCCACCGGGACGCCGTTCTCCTACGCATATTGCTGGGGCGATAACAGCTCCGGCCAGCTCGGCAACGGCACAACGACAAACAGTGCGACGCCCGTCGCGGTTGCGGGCAGTCTTGACTTCGCCATGGTGAGCGCGGGCGGCAGTCACACCTGCGGCGTAACCAGTTACGGCATTCCGGGCAGCCCGACTGCCGGCGGTGCGGTGTACTGCTGGGGCGACAACAGTTTTGGCCAGCTCGGCAACAGTTGGACTACGAGCAGCTCGGCGCCGGTCAACGTCGCTGGGGCACCGTAAAGCATTACGCGCTTAACCGTCTCGCGAACGACCGTTTCTTATTGCGCTCGATATCCGCTTCCGGTCCCCTACCTGACGGTCGCTCCGCCGGGTAACGGACGTTCGCGAAACTGCAGCGGCAAACGTCGAGTAAACTTTCCAAGAGAGTTCGGCTCGCTTCGGCGATGCGACGTTCAGTGATGGCCTGTGTCATGGCAAATTTGCGCTTTTAGCGTTGCCGCCGATACTGATTTTCGGGGAAGAGCGTCGGCGGTAGTGAGGGTCTTCGGTGAGGGTAATTCGCGCAATTGGTTTGACGCTTCTATTGTTTGTCGCTGTTTGCGCGCCGGCGTCGGCGCTGGCAGCCATTCTCCGTCTGACGGGTGTGGATATGACAATGGACCGGATGCGCTTGACGAATGTCTCCCTTGGCGAGCTCATGTCCGGTGGGCCGGTCAGGTCGATAGGCCCACCGGACATGGTGCCATCCGACCCCGCGCCAGCAGCAGTGCTCGAGCAGTGACGGCGGAGCACGCTTGAGTTCCACAGGTTCCAGCGGCGCACCACCAGCCAACGCATGAGCACTGAGCACAGGCGACTGACGCATGCGCTGCTGCTCTCGCTGCTGATTCACGCGTTGCTGTTGACTCTGACCTTCGGTGGCCAGGGAATTGGCCTTCCGGGCTTTGGTTTCCCCTGGCAGGATCGACGTATTGAGGCCCCCGATTTGCGGGTCGTAGTCGTTCCGGTGCAGGTTACAGCCGCAGAGCCGGCGGTCACGCCGGTCGCGCAGCCGATGCAGCAGGCACGGGTCGAGCAGCCTGTTGCCAGTGGGTCGGTGCTGACGCCATCCGCGTCCCGTCCGCCGACCCCGCAGCAAACTGCAGCAGCGAACGTGCCGGAGGCCAATCCAGGGGCAGTGGCCAATCCAAGGACAGACGCGGCCACCGGTGCGGTCCCTGCGCAGACGCCTTTGCGCGCCGATCAGCCCGGTGACACGGCGCCCCCGCCGACCCCCGCGCCGGCCGTAATCGCCGTGACGCGGACCGACGAGTCTACGTGGGTCGTACCCGTCACTCCTGCGGTGCCAACGCCCTTCATCGAAGCAGCGCCAAGCGCCCCGGGCCCGGAGACCGCGCTGCCGTCGCTACCAAATGCTGACGGTGCAGGGCGGGCGCGAATCGACCAAGAAGCGGAGGAGCGCGCCGTCGAACTGGCCAAGGTCGAGCCGCCTTCCAAGCAGGAAGGGCAACGCCAGGAGGAGCAGATGGAGGCGGCGCGGGTAGTCGCCGCCCGTCAGGAAGCGGCGCGGGCCGAGAACGCGCAACTGGAGGCCGAACGCCAGGAGGTCGCGCGGCAGGCGGCAGACCTGCAAGAGGCGGCGCGACAAGTCGCGGCACGACAGAAGGCCGCGCTACTTGAGGCCACACGGCAGGCGGCAGGCCTGCAAGAGGCGGCGCGACAAGTGGCGGCACGGCAGGAGGCCGCGCTACTTGAGACTGCACGGGTCGAGGCTGCGCAGGTCGAGGCGGCACGGGTCGAGGCCGAACGAGTTAAGGCCGCACAGGTCGAGGCCGAACGAGTCAAGGCCGCACAGGTCGAGGCGGCACGGGTCGAGGCCGCACGGGTCGAGGCTGCGCGGGTCGAGGCTGCACGGGTCGAGGCGGCGCAGGTCGAGGCTGCACGGGTCGAGGCTGCACGGGTCGAGGCGGAGCAGGTCGAGGCTGCACGGGTCGAAGCTGCACGCGTCGAGGCTGCACGGGTCGAGGCCGAACGTGTCAAGGCCGCACAGGTCGAGGGCGCACGGGTCGAGGCTGCGCGGGCCGAGGCCGCACGGGTCGAAGCCGCACGGGTCGAGGCTGCGCGGGCCGAGGCCGCACAGGTCGAGGCTGCACAGGTCGAGGCTGCACGGGTCAAAGTTGCGCAAGAGGCGGCCGAAAGACGGGAAGCGGCGCTTCGCGCGATAGGAAAACAGTTGGACGAGGAGGCCGCCCGGCGCGAGGCTGCGATGGCTGCAGCGCGCCCGTCGGGCACCGGACGTCGATACAGACTCTTCGGACGCACTGACCCCAACGCGGAACTCATCCTGTACGCGGAAGCCTGGGCCCGGAAGATCCAGCTGAACATGACGTTCGACATGGTCCGTGAAGCGGTGAAGCAGCCTCACACCAATCCGCTCGTGACGGTGGCCATTCGCAGCGACGGCTCGGTAGAATCGGTGACCTTCGTTCAATCCAGCGGCGTGGCGGCCCTCGACGAAGCGATACGACACGTCGTGCAAAGCCAGACGCCCTACCAGGTGTTCCCGCCGGGCCTGTCCCGCGATTTCGACGTGATCGAGATCCGCCGAACCTGGTATTTCGACACGGCGATCCGGCTGTACTGATGGACATGCGGGGCTCCGCTCGCCGGGCATGTGCCGTCGTAACTGAGGTTGCCGAGGCCGAAGTAGTTGTCAATTGGATCATCGTCGGTGCTTCCGACAAAACCGGCGTTGGCGGACAGCGCGGTCCCAGTCCCGGAGATACTGTAGACCTCTCAGTGCATGAAAGCTGCAGTCGTGTCGTAGAAAATTACAACGAAACTGCGTGTGCCGTGCGGAGCATTCTTCCGTGATAGCTTGGGCGATGCATCTCCACCCCTGCATCTAGCAAAGGAGCAAACGTTGTCACCGTTCTGCACAAAGTTGTAAATCGTAGCGTTAGGCCTTGGGATTCGGGACGATCCTCGATGAAAGTTCTGGAAACAGAGCGGTTGATTCTACGCTGGCTCAACACTGACGATGCCGCGTTCATTCTTAGACTCGTCAATGAGCCATCGTGGCTGAAGTACATCGGCGATAAGGGTGTAAGAACCCTCCAAGATGCTGAGAATTACATTCGCAACGGGCCCGTTGAGATGTACGGCCGACTTGGGTTCGGCCTCTACCTGGTTGAGTTGAGGGATGGTAGTGGGCCACTTGGCATTTGCGGTCTCATAAAGCGGGAGTCTCTGGAACACGTTGACCTGGGCTTTGCTTTTCTTGCAAACTTTTGGCACAACGGGTATGCCTATGAAGCGGCCAATGCGGCAATGGCCTACGGCAAGAACGTTCTGGGCCTTTCCCGGATTGTCGCCATTGTCTCTCGGGACAATCATCCTTCAAGCAAGCTGCTCGAGAAACTCGGATTCCGCTTCGAGCGCACAGTCGCACTGAACTCAGATGAAGGAGAGCTCAAGCTCTATGCGACCACGGTCTGATTTGTCGCTTACCGTATTCCAAAATCTTGCGGTTCGAGAGCCTAACTGCTTGGCCCAGCGGATTGCTTGGACCGGAATCGATCAGAGCCTGGGCCGGGGCCGACCCCATTGTTATTTAGGCGGCAACGGCTCGGGCTGTCAGGTTCGACGCGAAGCTGACTCCCCATGGACCCGCCCACGCGCTCAAGTCACTGTTGGTGATTGCACTCCATTTGTTGGGTCCCGGCCCCACGGCGTCTGAAGGAACCGGCGGCAGCTGCGCATTGGCAGGATGACCGGACAAGAGGCGCGTCTTGTCCGGCACTGGCCCGTCCGGTGTCATGCGTTTGGGTGTATGGCAGTCGTTGCAGCCGCCATAACCGACCAGGTACTCACCGCGTTGAATCTCCTTCTTGATCGCGGCACCCTGCGCAAATGCGACTTGCGACGGCATGAGAATCGTAAGCCCCAGTCCAACAATCCCAATTGCAATCACTTTCAGTGGCATGCCATCCTCTTAGTGATGGATGCGGGTGAAACTCAGGAGATACTTCCGCTTGGCTCGTCGTCGATTCTCGCGTTTCAAGCGACACGCAGCCGGGCTCACATCTTCCACGAGAATACCGCAATAAGGGCCATTTCCAGCGCTTCGAGTTAATCTCGGCCTTTGCGCTCGTTTATCGGGTAGTCCATGCCACGCGGCGCTGCCAGCATCGGCGCAGACGCTCCAGGCAGGTTCCAATTACCCCATGTCCGGTTCGCGGCGCTCCAATGCCGAACTCCTGCAGCAGCTCGAGGAGAAAAACCCGCTGCTCGGCCTTGGCTGTTCGTACAGCCCCTATCCGCTACAGCTGTGGATCCAGGACATGAAGAATTATTACGTCGATTTTTATCGCTACGCCTCGAAACACGTCCACTTCATCCATTTTAAGGCACGCTCGCGGCTGGCGAACGAAGTGGTGGCGAAGGTCGAGGCCGATCTGCGCGATCAAGTGCTCAAGGCCAATGATGCAATCGACGAGGCGATTGCCCAGGCCGAGGCGCTGATGCGCTCGCACGGCATCACGCTGGCAGTCACCGAGATGCCGAATTGTTCACCGCCTCTGTGTCACACCGCCGAAATCATCTCACCGCTGACCAATCGCTACCTGCAACTGATCGAAAAGACGGATTACCTGCTGCGTGCGCTCGACCCGCTGTTTCAGCAGGAGGTCATCACCATGGAGGAGTACAACCTGCGGCGCGGGTTCTTCAAGCGCCAGGTCAAGCGCTTCTACTACACCTGCCGCCGCTTCGACGAAGGCCTGCGCGGGAGGATGGACGCCCAGGACGCCGCCGCGGCGAGGGAGCCGATCAAGATCAAGGGCAACGGTGTCGCGCGCCCGATCGGTGCGGTCTCGGTTCAGGCGCAAGATGCGGCACGACACGCCGAGCCGAAGCCACCGCCGCATCAGCCGCTGGGATCTCGGAACCTTGCCTCGAGCTGCGCCGGCGGTGCGCCGCAATCCACGTCATAGGACCAAGCACGCCTCGTCGAAATCGAGCCGCGGATTTCGCGGAAATAGGTTTTCGTCGCTGCCGTAGCCGATGTTGCACAGAAAGTCGGAGCGCCAGCGCCCGTCGGGGAAGAACTCGGCGTCGAGCGTCTTGCGATTGAATCCGGACATCGGCCCGCAGTCCAGTCCAAGAGCGCGAGCGGCGATCAGGAAATAGGCTCCCTGCAGCGTCCCGTTGCGGAACGCGGTCTCCTCACTGAGCGTGGCATTGGCGGCAAAGCCCGAGCGAAAATCCCGAGATGGAAACAGCTTCGGCAGCAGATCGTAGAAGCGCGTGTCGTAGGCGACGATGACACAGCAGGGCGCCCGCATCGTCTTGTCGGCGTTCGTCTCAGACAGGTGCGGCCGCAGCCTCTCTTTTGCCTGCACCGAGCGCACAAAAACGAAGCGCCCGGGACAGGAATTCGCGCTCGTAGGCCCCCATTTGGCAAGATCATAGACGGCGTGAAACATTGCCTCGGGCACCGGCTTGTCCTGCCAGCCATTGCGCGTGCGGGCGGCCCGAAAGATCAGATCGAGGCCGGCGTCATCCAGTTGTCGACTAGGCATTTCTTCCCATCCATAGCAAGGCACAAAAGGCACGAATATCGCGGCCGGCCAACGCAAAAGTGCGCGGCGGTCCCGGCGCGCTCCCGCGTGGCGGGCAGTATGACATCGGCGAAGCGCGCCGTGACCGGCTCGCCCGCGCCAGAAGGGGCCGCCGCAGGGGGCCTGTCACAATCGATTGCCCGTTGGCACCCCGTTGGGAGTGGCCCCGAGGAGCCCCGGAGTCGATCCGCGGGCCCTCCGTGTGCAGGTGACGAGGCGCCGCCCGCGTCTTTCCCCCGACTTCATAGGGCACCAGAAGCGTGCCCGCAGGGCCCGCTCATGATCGTGCTAAGACGATCAGGATTCGACAAGACGACCCATGCGCACTGGCTTAGCCTGACACCGTGTTCAACCGCCGGGATGGCGCCCACGGGCGTCTTGACTCGCTGAATCGACCCCATCATGCTTAGGGCCGCTTTTTCCCCGTTTCTTCGTTCGCGCAGCAAGCGCCAGGCGCTGCGGAGACCGATCAAAAACGCGTCACAATGCTGCGCTGTAATCCCTTTTCAGCCCTTCGGCAGTGGTGTAAGCAATCCATCTTCGTACCGGGAGCGTCCATGACTGATCCGTCCAAGACATCATCGAGCGCCACGCTTGTGGCTTCATTTGGCCGCAGCCAAACAAAGGTCCCGCGCCCGTGCTCCGGGTTTCACCCCCGAGCCGTTCTGACCGCGCTCGTTCTTCTTGGCGGTGCTATGGGCTATGGGCAGGCGAGCGCCGCCGGCGGCGACGCCGCGGTAGGAAAGAACGTGTTCGCCAACCAGTGTTCGTCGTGCCACACCGTCGAGGTCGGCAAGAACGGTTTCGGGCCGTCCCTGGCCGGCGTCTACGAGCGCAAGGCGGGAAGCCTTGCCGGCTACACTTACTCTCCCGCGATGGCCCAGTCGGGACTGACCTGGAATGAGAGGACGCTCGATCTGTTCCTCACTTCCTCGACCAAGGAAGTGCCCGGGACCTCCATGCCGGTTTCGCTGCCAAACGGCACCGACCGGGCCAACGTGATTGCCTATCTCGAAACGCTTGGCCGCACCACCGCGGCGGCGGCCGCCGCGCCGGCGACCCACGCCGAGCTGCTCACCCAGGGACCGACTCAGGATGAGCTGCTGCACGCGGCAGCCGACAAGCAGAACTGGCTCTACGCGAGCAAGGACTACGCGGGTCAGCGCTTTGTCGATCTCGCCCAGATCACGCCCAAGAACGCCGGACAGTTGCGTGCCGCCTGCATCTATCGCTCCAACGTGTCCGGTTCGTTCCAGACCAACCCGCTGGTCTACAAGGGCGTGATGTATCTGACCATCGACCGAGCCACTGTGGCCATCGACGCGACGACCTGCCGCGAGAAATGGACCTACAACTGGGATCTCAAGGGGGCGGTGCTGTCGCCGACCAATCGCGGGGTGGCGATAAAGGACGGGCGCCTCGTGCGCGGTACCGCCGACGGCTACCTGATCGCCTTGGACATGGCGAAGGGTGCGCTGCTGTGGAGCCAGAAGATCGCCGATGCCAAGACCAGCCAGTATTTGAGCATGCCGCCGCTGATCTATGAGGATCTGGTGATCTACGGCCCGGCCGGCGCGGACTGGGGGGCGAAGAACTGGATCGGCGCCTTCAAGCTCACTACCGGGGAGCAAGTCTGGCGCTTCAATCTCATTCCCGATGCCGGCGAGCCAGGCGCGGACACGTGGACCGATCAGGCATCGCGTGAACATGGCGGCGGCAGCCTGTGGACGCCGTTGTCGCTCGACGTCAAGAAGGGCGTGCTCTACGTGCCGGTGGGCAATCCGTCACCGGACTTCTATCCCGACGTGCGCCCTGGCACCAATCTGTACACAAACTCCGCGGTGGCACTCGATGTCAGAACCGGCAAGCTGCTCTGGTACAAGCAATTCGGTCCCAGCGATGCCAACGACCGCGATTTAAGCCAGGTGAGTCCACTCTTCAGTGCGACGGTGAAGGGAAAGCCGCGCGACCTGCTCACCGTTTCCGGCAAGGATGGGCTATTGCGTATGTTGGACCGCGATACCCGCGAGGTGCTCTATGAGCTGCCGATCACCACGCGCACCGATTTTGACAAAGTGCCGGTCGTCGCGGGCGTGCACGGTTGTCCGGGACTGTTGGGTGGCATGGAGTGGAATGGCCCGGCCTACAGCCCGCTAACCAAGACCGTCTACGTCGCCACCGTGGATTGGTGCGGGACATTCACCAAAACCGACAAGCCGCCGCAGTTCACCGAAAACGCCCACTACTACGGCGGCGCCGTTACCCCCGATCCGCGCGAGCAGTCCCGGGGTTGGCTGCAGGCGATCGACGCCGCGACGGGCAAGGTGGACTGGAAAGAGCAATGGCCCACGCCGCTGATCGCCGGCGTCACCGTCACCTCCGGCGGGATGCTCTTCACCGGCGATCTCGACAACAACTTCCTGGCCATCGATGCCGCCAACGGCAAGACGCTCTACCGCTTCAATACGGGTGGCTCGGTCGGCGGTGGTGTCATCAGCTACGAGATCGGGGGCAAGCAGTACGTCGCCACGACCTC
Organism: Casimicrobiaceae bacterium; assembly: GCA_035939595.1. GTDB lineage: Bacteria > Pseudomonadota > Gammaproteobacteria > Burkholderiales > Casimicrobiaceae > PALSA-1003. The sequence continues at coordinate 20,632 of DASZFQ010000062.1, read as the reverse complement.
CGGGGTGGTCTCCGGGTTTTTTGGCGGCAGCGGCACGGCGGCGATCATCATCTTTTCACTTCCCTAGCCTGAAGGAACACACCCGCACGAAGCGCAGGCCATCCTGTCCGCCATAAGGCAGATTCCAAGACTGCGAGAATCGGGGGATTCTCCCGGTCTTGGGCAGCGGGTGCGAGCGCTTCCCGCGTGAAGCGCGACCGCGGGCATGACAATTTGCAACGCGGGTCGAGGTCTCTCTACTGCGGGTAGGGAGCCTGCTCGGCGCGCTGCGCAAAGGCATCGACGAGCTTGTCGGCAATGCCGTCGAAAACGCGGCCGGCGAGCTTGCCTACGAGCGCGCTGTCGAATTCGTAGTGCAGCGTGAATTCGATCTTGCAGGCCTCGGCCGCCAGCTCGACCACCTGCCACTCTCCCTCGAAGCGCTGGAAGGGCCCTCGCTCGAGATGAATCGCCATCCAGTGCGGACGCCGCTTCGGGTTCCGGGTCGTAAGGTCGAAGTGCAGTCCGTGGTAGTTGAGTGTGAGCCTCGCCACGACCACGCTCTCGTCGCGCATAAGGACGACTGCATCGGCGCACCAGGGAAGAAATTCCGGGTAATGCTCGGCTGCTTCGATCATATCGAAGGTGCTTGTCGCCGGGCGGCCGATCAGTGCGGATCTGCGGATTTCCACGGTGGAAGTTGGTCTTTTTTGCGCGCCGCCGGCGCCGCGCCAGAGGTGCGTTGCGCGCGCGCTTCGCCCCGGGCCGCCACGCCTCCAATTAACGCCCGGAGTGCGGCCGACTTTAGCATACGAGACGCCCCGAGACGCGAGTGCCGGGCCGAGACCAGGCTCAGGCGTTTTTTCCCGCAAAGCGAGACGAAGGCCGAGCTCGACTTGTTTCCCGACGGCGCGCGCAGCGCGCAACCATCCACGCCGGCGCAGGGCTGCTCACTCGCTGCCGGCCGGCGCGTCGGGCCAGGTCGTAAGCAGTTCCTTCACCGCCGCCGGATCGGTGGCTGCCCTGAGCTTGTCGCGGAAGGCTCTGTCGCCCAGCATGCCGGCGGCCGTCGCAAGGAGTTGCAGGTGCCTCTCGTTCGCCATGTTGGGCACGATCAGCCCCAGAAAGACCGAGACGGGCTTGCCATCGGGCGCGTCAAACGGAACACCGGTCTTGGTGCGCAGGAATACGGCGGCCGCCGCGTTGCACAACGTCATGCGCGCGTGCGGAATGGCGACCCCGTGACCCACCCCAGTTGAGCCTAGTTGCTCGCGCGTATGCATCCCGTCCAGAATGGTTGCCTCGGGAATGCCATGCCGCGCCGCGAGCATCGAGGCGATCTTGCGCAGCACCTGCTCCTTGCTCGAGACGTCGACATCCAGCTGTAGGTCGTCCGCGGCCAGTAATTCGCCCAGGGGATTCATCGCGACCGATCGCTCCCGCTTAACGGGGCCGCGCGGCGATGCGCCCGATCACGCCTAAGACTCATCTTCGTCCTCGTCTTCGCTCGCTTCGTGCAGGTAAACGGCATTCGTATTCTGATCGAAGTCGATCAATTCCGCATAGCGTCCCCAGGCGATCAGCGTCTCGAGCAGCTTCGCCGCGTGATCGTAGGGCAACAGGGTCGAGAGGTCATCCAATACGCTGTCGGCGTTGATCCGCCCGTCCTCCGACTCCTCCAAGCGCGTCGTGAGCATCTGGAACAGGCGCAGCTTAAGGATCGCCTGCCGGAAAAGTGTTTTGCGTGCCGGAGGCGGCGCGGCGAGGAAGTACCACCCCGCCTGGGTCATCAGCACGTCGTCCTTGGGCGTGTCGACCAGGTCGAGCATCTCGGCCGCCTTGACAATGGCGATCGTTTCGCCGAATTCCTTGCCGATCCGGGCACTGAGGTCGAATACGTTGATCGTTTCCTTCGCGTCCTCGATGATTTCGAGCAGCCCGATGATCGTTTCCACCGGCACGTTCGGAATCGGCTCCACCCGGTCCGCTGCGGCGGACCCCCGATCGGGCGCACCCGCGACCACGGTTGCCTGCCCCGTGCCAGGACCGCCGGCGGGCAGTGCAGCCTCGGTCGGTTCGTCGGGCAGGACCAGCGCCGTGATCGCCGCATGGACCTGGTCGACCATGGCGGCGAATGGCTTGGAATTGACATCGCGTGGATAGGGAAGCGCGTTGACAATGACGTTGCGGATGCGGCCAGGGTGGGTCGAGATGATGACAATTCGAGTGGCGATGAACACCGCCTCGACGATGTTGTGCGTGACCAGAAAGATGCTCTTCAGGCCGACGCGCCCGGCGCCGCGCCATAGGTCGACAACCTCAGTGCGCAGGCTCTCCGCGGTAAGGACGTCGAGCGCGCTGAAGGGTTCGTCCATGCACAGCACTTCGGGCTGGGCTACGAGCGCCCGCGCCAGACCGACGCGCTGGCGCATGCCTCCGGAGAGTTGCTTCGGGTAGGCGTTCTCATAGCCCGACAGGCCGATGAGTTCCAGTGCCCCGTCGATCTCTTCCTGCTCCTGTTCCGCCGTCAGGCGCCGCTGCATGAGCCCGACCTGAACGTTTTCCTGCACGGTGAGCCAGGGATAGAGGGCGAAGCTCTGGAACACAATGGCGATGTTGGGGTTGACGCTTTCCACCGGCGCGCCATGACTGAGCACCGCGCCCTGCGTCGGCTCGGTCAGCCCGGCCATCAGGCGCAGGATAGTGGACTTGCCGGACCCGGACTGCCCCAGCAACGCCACCATCTCGCCCTCGCGCACTTCCAGGCTGATGTCGTCGAGGATCGTCACCGGCGGGCCCTCGGCACCGACATATGACTTCGACACGTGCTGCAGCTCGATCAAGGGTGCGAGACCGGCGCCGCTGTCCGACCCAAGTTCGGGCTGCGGTCTTTCGGCCAGCAACGTGTCAGCAGCCATCCACTACTCCATATAGGGGGCAGGGCCGCGCCGACAGGCTCCGGCCCGTTCTCCCCGCGCGCCGCCACGCCTCGTTTGCCTTGGTCAGTCGAGCTTGAACTTGCGTTCCGCCAGATCGTAGAGGCGCCGCCAGAAGACGCGATTGATGACGACGACGAAAAGCGCCATGACCATGATACTGAAATAAATCGCCGGCTGGTCGCCCTTTTCGGTGACCTCGGTGATGTACGCGCCCAGTCCGTCGGCGACGAGCTTGTCCTTACCCCAGGTAGCGACCTCGGCCACGATGCTCGCGTTCCACGCCCCGCCGGTCGCGGTCAGGGCGCCGGTTACCCAGAATGGAAAGATCGCCGGAATGATCAGCGTTTTCCAGAGCTGCCAGCGATGCAGACCGAACATCGCCGCCGCCTCGCGCAAATCGGTGGGGATCGCCATCGCACCGGCGATGACGTTGAACAGGATGTACCACTGCGTGCCAAGCGCCATCAGCAGGATGCTTCCCCAGTTGATCGAAATGTGGGCAAAGATGAAGAAGGCCACCATAAACGGAAAGGTCATATTCACCGGAAAGGACGCCGCGATCTGCGCCAGCGGCTGGGCAATGCGGGCCACGCGCGGCCGCAGGCCGATCCACACCCCGATCGGGGTCCAGATCAGCGTTGCGAGGACGCTCATGCCCGCCACGCGCAACAGCGTGAGCACGCCCAGCCACACCACATGCAGCATCTGCGCACCGGTCATGTCGGTCCTGATCTGCTGCGCAATATCGATCGCATCCGAGACGAGCCAGCCAAAGACCACCGCGGCGAGGACCCATACGCCGATGCGCAACAGCCATTTCGCCGCCGCCGGGGTATGTCCGGCGATGGTCTGACCGAGATCGGCCCCCAATACCGATGTGCGCTCCGAGAACCGCGCCAAGGCGCGACCGACGTGATCGGAGAACCAGGCCAGGATGTAGGAACGCTGCAGCAGGTCCAGGACCCACGAGGTGGGGTTGTCCCTGCCCTCGGTCTGCTCCAGCTTGAACTTCTCCGCCCACGCCACCAACGGCCGCCACAAGAGCTGATCGATGACCACGATGGTGACGATCATGGCGATGATGGCGTAGACCGCAGCGCGCGTGTTGCCGGCTTCGACCGCCGAGGCCATGTACGATCCGAGCCCCGGCAGCTTGATGTTCTTGTTCAACACTGAAATGGCCTCGCTCTGGGCCACGAAAAACCAGCCGCCGCCGAAGCTCATCATGGAATTCCACATCAGGCCGATCGCGGAGGAGGGCACTTCGACCTTGGTGAAGCGCTGCCAGCGGTTCATCCGATAGACCGAGGCGGCCTCCTGCAACTCGGTCGGAATCGTGATCAGCGAGTGGTAGAAGCCGAAGGTCATGTTCCATGCCTGCGCCGTGAAGATGGCAAAGATGCTGGCGCACTCGACTCCGAGCAGGCTGCCCGGAAAGAGCGCGAGGAAGCCGGTCACGGTGATGGAGAGAAAGCCGAGCACGGGCACCGACTGCAGGATGTCGAGCAACGGCAGCATGACCTTGCGCGCGCGCAGACTCTTCGCCGCGATGTAGCCGTAGGTGAACGTGAACAGCAGCGCGAATCCGAAGGCGATGAACATCCGCAACACCGTGCGCGCGGTGTAGTAGGGAATGAACTTCAGGTCGAGGGGCAGCGGCGGCGGGTTGAGCTCGTCGAAGCGCACCCGCATGTCGCCGCTCAGAACCGACACCAGCCACAGCAGCACGAAAACAACCAGGATGACGAGCGCATCGATCCAGCCATAGCGCCAGCCGCGGTCGACCTGCTGCCCGGTTGTTGCGGGGTAAGGACGTTCCGTCATGCCTGGCCTTCCGGGCGCACGCTTGTCCCAAGCGCGGGGATGATTCGCAAGCCGGCGGTCGGCCGACGGCGCATAAGTATAAGGGCTGGCAGCTCTCCTTTTGCCCTTTTGAGCCGCTCGGCTTGCAATGCGCGACCGTGTTACGGTGGTGTGTCAGCCCTTCGCGCCAACGTGGCGGCGGCGCATCACCCATGGCGTGGCAGGAACGAGGGCAGGGGTGTCACAGCAGACACGCGCATCGACCGTCAAGACGCCCGTATGCGCGAGCGCTCCAGGCCTCTGCCATGCGATGGGCTGTGTCGCGGGCCGTTCAGTCGGGTGGAACCCGGCACTTTCCGTGATGCCACTACTCGACAAACAGGGCAGCCATTGTCAAGATAACGCCGGATTGAGCAGGCACACGTACCACCAACCGAGGAGAGCGCCATGACCGCACCCGCAACCCGCCGTCGCTTCATCAAGATCAGTGTCGCCGGACTCGCTGCCACGCCATTCGCCGCGTTGTTCAGCGGGGCAGCACAGGCGGTCGACACCCTCAGCGAATCGGATCCGACGGCAGTCGCGCTGGGCTACAAGACCGACGCGACCAAGGCCCCCGCGCGCAAGGACAAGACCGCGACTTGCGCCAACTGCAGCTTGTATTCGGGCAAGCCCGACGCGGCCGATGGCCCCTGCGCGGCGTTTGGAGGCAAGTTGGTCAGCGCCAAGGGCTGGTGTAACGCTTGGGCCAAGAAAGCCTGACGCATCAAGCGGGCGGGCCCGATCCGGCGCCGGGCCCTGCGCCGGCGCGGCGTTACTGCGCGCCGCGCTATGCGGACTGCATGCTGATCGTCGCGCACTGCCTGCCATAGGCGTTGCCCGCCGGCTCGCCGCCGTGCCGGTCGAGTGACCGGCGAGGAGCGTCTTGAATCCCGCGTGCGCAGGCTGCAGCGTGGATGTGATTTTGGTTGAGAACAGTCTTGTAATGCATTGATAACATGAAATAAATTCTGTCTGTCTTGCCGGTCGAGCATGGCTGCGTATACAGGAGGTGGCAGGAGGGACTTCACGCTGCTCGCAGGCTTGGCCCGGACTTTGTGCAACCTCTGCGGTCGCTTCGAATTTTTCCAGACTTGTCACGCGGGTGTTATTCGACATCGGTAGCGTCAACCGTTGCTAGGCGCTCAGCACCCCGATCCGGCCGCGCAACGCGGGCGTGCGAGTTCGATTGCCGCTAACCAAGACATGACCCCAGCCGACGTCGCGCTCAATGACATCACTTACCGCTGGCCAACGCGGCCGGTCGTGGTGATCTGCATCGACGGCGGCGACCCCGCGTATTTCGAGCGCGGGCTCAAGGACGGCATCATCCCGACTGTCGATCGTTTCATGCGCACCGGCTTCAGCACCACCGCGCAGGGCACGATCCCCAGCTTCACCTGCCCCAACAACATGTCGATCGCGACCGGCGCGCCCGCCTCGGTGCACGGTATCTCCGGCAACTTCTATCTCGATCCGGAGAGCGGCGAAGCAGTGGTCATGACCGGGCCTGAACTGCTGCGCTCGGGTACCATCCTCGGGCGCTTTTCGAGGCATGGCGCGCGGGTGGTGTCCATCACCGCCAAGGACAAGCTGCGGCAGCAGCTCGGCAAGGACTTCGCCATGACCGGCGGCAGCATCAATTTCTCCTCGCAGTGCGCCGATACGTGCCGCCAGGACGAGCACGGGATCGAAGACGTGCTCCGCTTCGTCGGCATGCCGCTTCCTGACATGTATTCCATGGAGCTCTCGCTGTTCGTGCTCGAGGCCGGGGTGCGTCTGCTGGAGAAGCAGCGGCCCGACCTCATGTACCTGTCGCTCACCGATTACGTTCAGCACAAGTACGCGCCCGGCGAGCCGGAAGCGAACCGGTTCTACCAGGCCATGGACGCGATGTTCGCGCGCTTCGACGCGCTGGGCGCGATCGTGGCGCTTACCGCCGACCACGGCATGAACGACAAGTCGAAGCCGGACGGGTCGCCCAACGTCATCTGGTTGCAAGATCACCTCGACGAGAGCTTGGGCTCCGGGCGCACCATCGTCATCTGCCCGATCACCGACCGCTTCGTCGGACACCATGGCGCCCTCGGCGGCTTCGTTCGCGTCTATTGCCGCGACGGCGCCAAGCGGCAGGTTGTGATGCAGCACATCGACGCACTTCCGGGAATCGAAGTCGTGCTCGAAAAGGAGGACGCGGCGCGCCGCTTCGAGCTGCCGCTCGACCGCGAAGGCGACCTCGTCGTTATCAGCGACGCCGGTAGCTGCATCGGCGGGGCAGAGGCAGCGCACGATCTGTCCGGCCTCGCCGGACACCGCCTGCGCACCCATGGTGGGTTGTCCGAGGGCTCGGTGCCGTTCATTTTCAACCGCCCTCTGACCACGGCTTACGCCGAGCGCGCCGCCGCGGGAGGGCTTAAGAGTCAGAGCATTTTCGATTTTGCCCTGAACGGCCTCGAGGTCGGCTGATGGAAGCGGGGTCAGCGCGCCGCGCCGCGCCGCCGCAACAGGTCACGAACGTTATGCGCAGCGCGAAGGCAGCCGTCTGCGAGGCGCCGAACACACCTTTCGTCATCAAGGAATACCCCTTGCGCCCGGTGCGGCCGCGCGAGGTGCTGGTACGGGTCAAGATGGCGACGATCTGCCGTTCGGATATCCACTCCTACGAAGGCCGGCGACCCAATCCATTCCCGGGAATCCTCGGGCACGAAATCATCGGCGTCATCGAGGAACTCGGTGAGGGCGTCGAACGCGACATGCGCGGCGATCGGCTGCAGCGCGGCGAGCGCATCACCTGGAGCGAGTACTTCTTCGACGGCGACTGCTACTACCGTGAAATCCACGACCTGCCGCAGAAATGCCAGGGGGTGCGCAAATACGGCCATGATGCGGTGGAGCCGGACCCGCACTTCCTCGGCGGGTTTGCCGAGTACTGCTACATCCTTCCCGGCACCTGGATTCTCAAGCTGCCGGACGAACTGAGCGACGAGGAGGCGACGCCGCTCAACTGTGGGGTAGCGACGATGGTCGCGGTGACCGAGGCGTCGGAAATTGCGCTCGGCGACACGGTGGTGGTGCAGGGGCTGGGGCTGCTCGGACTCTATGGCCTCGCGCTCGCCAAGGCGCGCGGGGCCCGGCTTGCCATCGGCCTCGACGCGGTTCCCGAGCGCCTCGAGAAGGCGAAGCAGTTCGGCGCCGACCTGGTGCTCGACGTCGGTCGTAGCAGCGCAAACGAAATCGTGGCCCGGGTGCGCGAGGCCTGTCCTCCCGACGGTGCAGACGTGTGCATCGAGGTGTGCGGAGTGCCCGAGGTCATCCCGCAGGGGCTGCAGATGCTGCGTGTCGGCGGCCGCTATACTCTAGGCGGCCTGGTCAATCCGGATGCGAACGTCACGCTCGACGCCAACCTGCTGCTGAAGAAGTGGATTACCCTGCGCGGCATCCACAACTATCACCCGCGGCATCTGATCCAGGCCCTCGATTTCGTGCGCTCGAACCGGCACCGGGTACCGTTCCATCGGATCGTCGATTCGAAATTTTCGCTGCAGGAGCTCGATCTTGCCTTCAAGAAGGCGTCGGAGCGCTCGGTGCTGCGCGCGGCGATCGTCCCGTGAGCACCGGGTTGGAGGCAAAGCCGGTGACGGCACCCGCCCTCGATTTCGCGCCGAAGGGCCTCTATATCGGGGGCGGCTGGGTGGCGCCCCAGCTGGGCAAGACGTTTACCACCATCAACCCGTCCACGGGCGAGAAGCTCGCCGAACTTCCCGATTCGAGCGAAGCCGATGTCGACCGCGCCTGCCGCGCGGCGAGGAACGCCTACGGTGCGTGGAGGCGTACGCCTATCAAGGAACGCGCCCGCTGCCTCGAGCTTCTCGCCGCGCGCATCCTCGAGCACAAGGATGAGCTCGCGCTGATCGACGCGGTGGATTCGGGCAACGCCATCACCGGCATGCGCGGCGACATGGTGTGGACGGCTGACAGCCTCCACTTTTTTGCCGGCCTCATCACCGAGATCAAGGGCGAGACGTTCTCGCAGGGACCACGTCATCTCAACTTCACCCGGCGCGAGCCCTACGGCGTCGTCGCCAAGATCAACCCCTTCAATCATCCGTTCCGATTCTGTGCCGAAAAGGCCGCGGCGCCGCTCGCCGCCGGCAATTGCGTGGTGATCAAGGGCTCCGAGCAGGCCCCGATCTCGTCGCTCAAGCTCGGCGAGTTGTGCGACGGAATCTTTCCCCCGGGTGTGGTCAACATCATTACCGGTGACGGTCGAATCGGCTCCGCCCTGGTGCGCCATCCGGATGTGCGCCGCATCGGCTTCGTCGGCTCGATACCGACCGGGCGCGCCATCGCCCGCGACGCTGCCGAGGGGCTGAAGCGGGTCACCCTCGAGCTCGGCGGCAAGAACCCGATCATCATCTTCCCCGACGCCGATCCGAAGAAGGCGGCGGCCGCCGCCGTGCAGGGCATGAACATGAACCGCCAGGGACAGTCATGCAGTTCGACTTCGCGTGTGTTCGTGCATGGTGCCCTGCACGACGAGGTGGTGGCGGAGCTCGTCCGGCGGGCCGAGGCGCTGGCAATCGGTTTCCCATGGCTCGAGCACAACGAGGTGGGCCCGATCGTCTCCGAGCGTCAGTTCGAGCGCATAATGGGCTATATCGATTCGGCGCGCAGCGAGGGCGCGGAACTGCTTACCGGCGGCGGCAGGCCGACCGATCCCGGCCTGCGTCGGGGATTCTTTATCGCCCCCACCGTATTCGATCGCGTGACCCCGACCATGCGCATCGCGCGCGAGGAGATCTTCGGGCCGGTCATGTCGGTGCTCGCTTGGACCGACGTCGAGGCGATGCTGGAGCAAGCCAACGCCCTCGAGTACGGCCTGACCGCCGCCATTGTCACCAATGATTTAAGCCGGGCGATGGAGACGGCCGAGCGCGTCGAGGCGGGCTATGTGTGGATCAACTCCACCGGTCGCTACCTTGGCGCTCCCTATGGGGGCGCGAAGCAGAGCGGGCTCGGGCAGGAGGAATGCTTCGACGAGCTGTTGAGCTACACCCAAGTCAAGAACGTCAACCTGCGCTGGTAGGACCGCCGCTTCCGGGCGCGAGCCCTCATGCTCCCCGCGCCCGGGGCGTCACAGGGCGAAGCGATCCGGTTCGATGCGTCCGGTATGGGTTGCCAGATAAACCTCGCGCAGGAACGATGTGAGCCCGCCGACCAGCGCGACCACCGCGCCCAAGAACAGGGCGCCGGCGAGCCACTTGAGGTCCGTGCCAAAGAACTCCTCGAAGAACAACGCGGCGATGACGATGCATACCAGCAGCGCCGCACCGGTGCAGAAATTGATCGCCCAACTGGCCATGTGTCGTCGCCGTTCGAGATTGCGAATTTCTGCATGTGCATAGACCAGGGCCTTTTCGCTTAACGCGGTCCACTTTAGCTCCAGGGCGCGTGCCCGGTCGACGATGCGCGCCAGGCGATTGGCCATGACCCCGAGCAGGCCCGCTATCCCGGTAAGCAGGAACACCGGCGTGATCGACAGCTGGATCGCCTGTTGAATGATGGGAACTCCTTCGTGCGGGGACATTTGACGTTCTCCTTCTCCTGTCGGTTATCGATGGCTTGTCGGTGGCCTCGCCGCCTCGTCGCACGGCGCCTAGCGCCGGGTCGTCGCGGCGGCGCGAATGACGTTGGCCAGGAGCGCGGCGACGGATCCGGCGACGAGCAGCCCCAGCGCGAGCGGTCCGTCGAGCGCGCCGACGTGCGTCAACAGCGCCACTAGGAGGAGCACGCCGAGGAGGGTGAGAGCGAGCATGCCGTCATCGACGAACAGGCCGAAGAGCCCGCGCAGCGCACGCACGACGGCGTTCACAGGGTCTCTCCGCGCATGACGACGTCTTCTCCGGCTGCCTTCAACCGCGCCGCCACCCGGATCCCCAGCCACGATGCCGCGGCGAGAATCGCGATGAGCCCCGGAATGGCGCCATCGTCATAGGGCCATTGCAACCCGATCCCCGCGCCGAACCAGAACAGGCCAAACGCGCTCATCACGATCCCGACCACGAACTTGAGCGAGTTCTCGGGCACGCGAGCGAGCGGCCGCTGCAGGATCAGTCCCGCACCCACCACCAGCAGGCAGGCGGCCAACGCACCCAGGCTCGCCTCTACCAGCAGCCCCTGAACCGCGCCCAGGCCGATGACGATGACGATCACCTCGACCCCTTCCAGCGTGACGGCCTTGAACGCGGTCACGAGGGCAATCAAATCCCAGCGCGAACCCGACACCTGCGGATCACCATCGCCGCCCAAGGCGCGGACATGGTCTTCGTACGCCGCTTGCTCGTCGTGACGGTCGACTACGCCGGCCGCGCGCAGCATGGCCTTGCGCAGCCAGCGCATGCCAAAGAGCAGCAGCAGCGTTCCCACGACCTGTTGCAGGATGGTGACCTGCACCGACCCCAACGCAACCCCGAAAACAGCGACCAGAAAGGCCAGCAAAACGAGCGCGGCCACCGTTCCCAGCAGGGCGGATCGCCATCCGCGCACCACGCCCACGGCAAGGACGACAGTCAGCGCTTCGACCGCTTCCACCGAGGAAGCAAGGAACGCGCTGGCGATGGTCGACCAGGCATGCATGGACGCAATCACCGGCGTCGGTCCCCGCGCCGATTCCCCGTCGGCCTGTTGCGGGCCAGACGGCGGGGTTGTGCATGAAGATCGGCGTGCGCCATCATGGTTTCTCGCACGCATTCTAGCCTAGCGCACGCGGCGGCATTCGGCACGCGCTGTCAGGCGACAGGCGTTGCGTTAGCGGAGCGATCGGAGTTCCCCGGTGCGGCGGGGCAGCAAGGTCAAAGCACCGCACCTGACCGCGAGCGCAAGCGCGACGGTGAAAGCGAGGCCGGGGCCGACCGCAGCGCGGTACCTGCCGGCGTCGTCGTCAGCCGCGGCGAAAAGCGTGCCGACTCACGACAAGCCGAGCAGGCGACCGGCAGGGAAGCCGGACCGGCGCAGAATGCTTCCGTCGCGCCGATCGCGCGCTTCAGGCGGCTGCGCGCGCCACCTCAGCGCGGCCGGCGGTGCCGATTCGGCGCACCAAGTCGCCTGCCTGCGCGGCCGCGGACGCGAGCGCCGCCCGCACCGCCTCGTCACCGAGCGCGAGACCCTCGAGGCGCACCACTTCAATGTCGGTCATGCCGATGAAACCGAGCACCGTGCGCAAATAAGGTTCCTGGAAATCGAACACCTGCATCGGCCCGCTGGCATAGACTCCGCCGCGGGCGAGGACCAGAACGAGCTTCTTGCCCTCGAGCAGTCCGCGCGGACCTTGCGCCGAATAGGAGAATGTCCGCCCCGGCCGGACGATATGGTCGATCCACGCCTTCAGCGCTGAAGGAATACCGAAGTTATGCATCGGTGCGGCGATGACGACCACATCGGCCGCGACCAATTCGTCCACCATCGCATCGGACAGCGCCAGCGCGCGCGCCGCGGCCTGGTCGCGCTTGTCGGCCGGCAGGGCTCGGCTGCTGGCGTAATCCTCGCTGGTGTGTGGCAGCGGCTGCCTGGCTAGGTCCCGGACAACGACCTGCACGCCCGGATCCTGGATCTTCAAGTCATCGACGATCCCGCGCGCAGTGCGGTGCGAATACGATTGCCAGCCGCGTGGACTGCTCGTTACAAACAGAACATGGCTCATGTCAAAACCTCCCAAGGTTAAGGGTTGGATCTAAGCGTCGCTACGCCGGTGGTGCCATGAACCGCGGGTTCGATGAGAAAGGATCTCCAGGCGACGAAATCCCGCCTCGCGCCCACGGTTCAACTTCGGTACTGCATCATCCATATATGTATCAATACGGCAAAAAAAATCACTGCAGCGCCGCCAGCGCGCGCGCCAGCGCACCCTGATCGACACCGGACAACGTCTTGGCGAATTCTTTTTGCAAGCGGGCCATCGTCGTCGCGCCCGCAGCTTGGCGCTCGGTCCCGAGTGGCGTGACCACGGCCTTCACTCCGCGCCGATCGCTCGGGTCGTCGACCCGGCGCACCAGCCCCTCCGCTTCGAGACGGTCCATGAGCTGCGTAATGTTGGAGCGCACGCAGGTCATGCGCGCGGCGCATTCGCTCAAGCTCAGCGGCGCGCCCGCTTCGACGAGGTGCGTCAGCGCGGCGAACTTGGCACTCGACAAGCCCACCTCCTCCAGCGCGGCGTCCATGCGCTGCTCGAGGTTGCGTGCGACGTGCAGCAGCGAGAACAGCATCTGCTCGGCGGCAGGTGCCGGGGGCTGCGCGCTGCGGCGCGAGGCCGGGGCGACGCGGTTCTTCATATATGAATAATACAGCCGATTCCTGGGTGCCTGTCAAGCGCCTTGGCAACCGCCGCCCACCCCGAAAGCGCTAGGGTTCGATGCCCAGCCTTGCGACCAGGCCGCCAAGCGCCGTCGCGCAAGGCTGCTCGAGCTTGAGGGCGAGCAGGGGGTCGGCGCGGGTGCGACCGAGGTTGACGGCCGCGATCGGCTGCCCCAGCTCGGCCGCCCGCACGCAGAAGCGATATCCGGAGTAGACCATGAGCGAGGAGCCGACGATGAGCAACGCCTCGGCTTGCTCCAGCGCGTGCAGTGCGCTCTCCACGCGCGCTCGCGGAACGCCCTCGCCGAAGAAGATCACCGTGGGTTTGAGCATCCCCGCGCAGCGCGCGCAGGCAGGAATGTTGAACCCCTTGCCGCTTTGCCACCCGAGTTCGGCGTCGCCGTCGGCGGCCGCGGCGGCGGCAGCGCCCACGAGATCGGGATTTTCCGCCTCGAGCTTGCGCTGGATTGAGTCCCTGGGATGCTGCGCACCGCAATCAAGGCAGCTGACCGAGCCGATGTTGCCGTGCAACTCGATGATCTGTCTGCTTCCTGCCCGCTGATGCAGGCCGTCGACATTCTGGGTTACCAATTGCGTGAGATGGCCGGCCGCCTCGAGCTGGGCGAGCGCGCGATGGGCGCCGTTCGGACGCGCGCCGGCGACGAGCGGCCAGCCAGCCATGCTGCGCGCCCAATAGCGCTGTCGTACCGCCGCCGAGTGCAGAAAATCGTGCAGCAAGACCGGTGCTGCACGCATCCAGAGGCCCTGCGCGTCGCGGTAGCCGGGGATCCCCGAGTCGGTGCTGACCCCGGCACCGGAAAGGACGAACAGCCGCCGGTACCGACGCACAAAGTCACAAAGCGCGTCCGCGGCGGCCCGTTCCCCGTCGCGTGGCTGCTGCGCCACCGACGCCGCAGGGCAGGCAGGGCTCACAAGTCTTCCCAAGGCATGGGTGTCTGCAGCCAACCCGGTCAGGCGCGATGCAAGCCCTGATTTCAGCCGACGTACACCGGCGCCGGCTGGCTGAAGTAGGCGTCGAGCAGGTGATAGACGAGCGCGTAATTCTTCGATCGCATGCTCGAGTGGGCAATGCCGGGCATGACGATGAACTGCTTGTCCGAATTCGGTAGCCGAGCAAAGAAGTTGGCCACGTCCTCGAACGCGGCAATCCCGTCCCATTGCCCGCGCATGATCAGGGTCGCAACGCTGATTTTTTCCGGGTCGATGAGCGGCAGATTGGCCGTCATGTCGACATACGTCCCCGTCGGCACCGAGGTATCGAGGGCCAACACCGCGTCGGCAAACGCATCGACCACGCTGAGGTCGCTCGTACCCGGATGGTCGCGGGTAAAAATGCTGCGCACGAAAGCGCGATCGATCGGGCGCCGGTTGCTCGCGCGATATTCCGGGAGGCGCTTCCTGCGCTCGGCCAAGGTCGGGCTGCCCTCGCCGGTCCATACCAGTGCATCGAGCGCGAGGCGCTGCACGCGTTCAGGATGCCGTTGCGCGAACAGGCCGGCGCGCAGCGAGCCTGAGGACACGCCATAGACCAGCAGCTGCTTGTCTGCACTGTGCTGCAGGATGTACGCCGAAGCGGCGGCAAGATCGTCGGCGCCGCAGGCCACGTCGGCATTGATCGCCCGCGACTTGTCGGAATGACCGTAGCCTTCGCAATCGACGCACCAGGTGTCGTAACCGCGGCGCGCGAACCAGTCCATGATGGACGCATCCGGCTTCCCCGCGAGCTGCAGGTCGAATTCCGGCGTCGCCGACACCGAGGAGCCGTGCACGAACAGGATCGTGCCGCGGTGTGCGTCGGCGCCAGCGTCGGTCGCATCACGATTCCTTAGCTGCTTGCGCCAGAGGAAGAGGCGGACGTGGTCCGTGCCCACCTGCTTGTCTGTCCAGTGTTCGCTTCCGGTTACCTCGGCAAGCCCTGGAGACAGCGCGGCCTGCTGCCCGCCAGCCGTGGCGG
Organism: Casimicrobiaceae bacterium; assembly: GCA_035939595.1. Lineage (GTDB taxonomy): Bacteria > Pseudomonadota > Gammaproteobacteria > Burkholderiales > Casimicrobiaceae > PALSA-1003. The sequence continues at coordinate 5,548 of DASZFQ010000062.1, read as the reverse complement.
CCGGGGCAGTCGTGGCCGCACCGATTGCTGCGAGCGCGGCAAGAAAATCCCGGCGCTTGGGTGCGGCGCGTTCGCGTTGCACGATGCCGCCGCTACGCGCGCGACTTCAAGGCATAGCCGTAGGCCAGGTTGGTGCGCCCGGCACCATGCTTGGCGTAGAGCTCCCGGTAGCGGGCGAGCCCGTCGCTCGCGAGCGCCATGTGCTGCGCGGGCGTGAAGTTGTACAAGCGCGCGTTATTGGCGCCAAAAATAGCGGTCTTGACCGCCCCATCGGCGGGGCCGACCGGCTGCAGGCCGTACTTCTTCTGCAGGTCGGCGGGAATCTCGATGCGCCGCAAGGCCTCAATCTGCCATTGCGGAGAGCCGGTCCAGATCGCATCGGTGCCCCAGCACACGTGGTCGGCGCCCATGCCCTTGATGAGCTGGCCGAGCATGACAGCGGCCACCCGTGGATCGGCGATCGTCGATTGTGCAAACAGCTGGCCGACATCGGCGTAGACATTGGTCACGCCATACTTGGCGGGAATCTCGGCCAGGTCGGTGATCCACTCGATGCGCCCGGTGCGCTCGAGCTGCGCCCAGGCGTCTTCGACGTTGCCGCCGCCGGCGAAGCGATAGCCGCCGTGGTAGATGATGAAATTGAGCTGCGGCCAGTCCTTCGCCGCCTTGCCGACATCGCGTACGTCGGAGTAGGCGAGCAGGTTCGGGAATTGCTGCTCGATTGACGGTGGAAACAGCCCCTTGTGCACGCACACGTTCTTGAGGCCCGCCTTGAGGAACTTGGCGTAGGCCGGATAGACGAGCTTCTCGTCATCCATGCGCCACGGGTGCTTCGACAGGTTTTTGTTGGTGTTGTCGCCGATCGTGTAGCCCTTCATCGAGTCGGGTTTAAGGTCGTTGATCGCATGATCGACCTGCTCCATCCAGCCGTCGTAGCCCGGCGTGAAGATGGCGTGCGCGAACATCCGCTTGCTGCCCGCGAGGCCGTTGACATCGGCGCGCGCCTGCGCCTTCATCTCGTTGGTCAGGAACCAGTCTTCGGGAATCTCGGAGGGCGCCCCGCTGATGCAGGCGACCTTGGTGTCGCTGTCGAGATAGATCTCCTTCAGGTAGTTGGTGAACATCAAGTCGTCGATGGTCTGTTCCTTGCCGCGCAGTTCCGGGTTCCAGCCAGCCTTGCCGACCGCCTGGCGCTGGGCGACAAAGGTCATGACCCGCGTGCCCGGGCGCAGGAAGTGGGTGTGCATATCCATGATGAACTGGCCAGAGAGCTTTTGCGCGCGGTCATCGGCACGCTCAGGCTCGGTGGCTTCCGCCTTGGTGACCCCGAAAACCGGGCCGTAGGTATCGTTCATGGCGAGAAATGCGGCCGCCATGCCGGCCGCACTCTGGAAGAAGCGGCGCCGGCTCACGCCCAGGCGCTTGGCAATCTGTGCGCCGAGCGTTTTAACCCGCGCTTCGAACGCGCGCTGCTTCTGCGTCTGCGGCCCGGGCATGAATTCGTCGCTAGAGACCGATTGCACCGGGATCGGCGACGGGAACAGGGATTCGGCAGACGCGAGTCTTGCCAGCTCCTCGGGGGAGAGCATGCTCATCGGTTACTCCTTTTGTGGCGACTCGAGTAGACGCGGGACGTGTGCCAGACGACGGTCCGACCCGAGGCCGGCCCGGTGATACGTTAACCGTTAGGTTCTGGGCGCGTGCGGGGCACTGGGCGCGAGAACGCGGTGCATGCCGTTCCCAAAGCCAGCCACCGCATGCGGCGGGTGCCGTCGCGGGTGGTGCGGGCGAAGGGGCGGATACGGGAGATAACCGTAGCCACCGTAGCCACCGTAGCCATAGTCGTAGGGCTCGGCCGCGGCCTGCGGCGCGGCGACGTCATCGTCCGGCGGCGACATCATCCCGCGCATTTCCGCCGCACGGCGCTCGTCCCGCGCGCGCTCGGCGGCGCTCTGATCGAGTTGATCGCGCGAGTGTTCCAAGCGGGCAACGGCTGCCGGGTCGGCACTGCCGGCGCGGATGTCGACGACCTCGCCATCCTTGCACGGCAGATCGGTGTAAACCAGACTCAGGTGATTGTCGAAACACTTGTAGATCGGGGTGTCGACGGCCCAAGCCGGGGCGGCGGCGAGTGCCATCGCGCCAAGCACCAGCCACCGGCCTGCGGCAAGCCTAGACATAATCAGGGTCGCGACGGGCGTGCAGGAGCACCACCGCAAGCGAGCTCGAAAGGGCTGCGAAAACGGCAACAAAGGTCACAATCGGCCACATGAACGTCTCACACACCAAAGCCAGCAGCACCGCAGGCGGCCCCGAGATCGCGCCGGCGAGATTCAAGGCCAGGGACGCATTGGAATGCAGCCGTGTGTGGCAGCGCGGGCAGCGGAAGCGGCGGGTTACGAGTAACCGCAGCCGCAGCTTTTCCGCGCAGGCGGGGCACGGTGCCATTGCGTCGCCGTCCTGGACCAGCCGTCGGGCCGAATGCCTGCAAATCTACGCCTCATGAAATTTCGGGTCAACGGCGCGGCGTGCGGGAACCGCGGCCGGGCACGCACCGCTATCCCTCCGGCGGTGGCTGGCGCGCGTTGACGCCTCGCAGCCCGTCGATTAGGTTACTCGCCCTGTCTCGCGCCAGGAAGAGCAACCGCATGAACCCTGCGTCCACCCGCTCAGGATACGCAAAGGAGCCGCGCCGGGAGATCGAACACACGCCGCGGCGCATAATGCGCAGTGCGGCGCCGCCGGGGTACGAGCGCGCTTCGCCCATGCCCAACGCCAATACCAAAGCCAAGACTCGCGCTGCGCGGCCGACGCTCTCGGTACCCAAGGAATCGCTCAAGCGACAGACTTTCCTTTTGCTCTCGGACCAGGCGCGTACACCCATGGCACCCGGGCACGAACCCCGGTTTGCGCGCTGGGCGCAGGTGCTCTGCCTCGACGAGCCGCGGCGCGAGGCGTAGTCAGCGTAGACCCGACGATGGCGACCTGGACCACCCGCCTCTTCGACGAGATCGGCGTCGGGGAGAGCGCAAGCTACGCGCGCACGCTCGATGCCGCCGACATTGAACTGCTGGTGATGCTCACCGGCGATCGCATCGCGAGCGAGACCAATCATCGACCGCTGGGAGCGGGCTCGACCCACGGCATCGGCGGCAGCGTCCTTCTTGCCACGGTGGTCGGCACGCAGCTTCCCGGCCCGGGAGCGCACATTTGTGAACAGACGCTGCGCTTCAACGGTCGCTTGGCGGTGGGAGATGTGCTGACGGCGACGGTGACGGTGCGCGAGAAGAAAAGTGCCGGGCGGCAATTGCTGCTCGACGCGAAGTGCAGCAACCAGCACGGCCAGACCGTCACCGAGGGCACGTTGCTGGTCGACTGCCCGACGGAGCGACGCCGGGTCGAGCGGCTGGGCGAGGTCGAGGTCGCCTTCCATCGCTACAACGCCTTTCAGGCGATCTTTGAGCGGGCGCAGGGCCAGCCACCGGTCCCGACGGCAGTGGTGCATCCCTGCGACACCGAGTCGCTGCTCGGTGCCCTGGACGCAGCGGCGAAGGGCCTGATCACCCCGGTGCTGGTCGGGCCCGAGGCAAAGATTCGCGCCGTGGCCGCCGCGGCAAACATCGACCTTGCCGGGTACCGGATCGTTGCCACCGAGCACAGCCACGCCGCGGCCAGCAAGGCGGTGGCGATGGCGCGCGCGGGCGAGGTCGAGGCGCTGATGAAGGGCAGCCTCCACACCGACGAGCTGATGGGCGCGGTCGTAGCCGACGGCACCGGCTTGCGCACCGATCGTCGCGTCAGCCACGTGTTCGTGATGGACGTGCCGACGTATCCGAAGCCGCTGCTCGTCACCGACGCCGCGGTCAACATTCACCCTGACCTCGAGACCAAGCGCGACATCTGCCAGAACGCGATCGACTTCGCGCACGTGCTCGGCATCGACAGCCCGAAGGTGGCGATCCTGTCCGCGGTCGAGACGGTCAATCCGAAGATTCAGGGCACCCTCGATGCGGCGGCTTTGTGCAAGATGGCCGAGCGCGGTCAGATCACCGGCGCCACCCTCGACGGCCCGCTGGCATTCGACAATGCGATCAGCGCCGCCGCGGCGAAAATCAAGGGGATTGTCTCGCCGGTTGCCGGCAACGCCGACATTCTCGTCGTACCCGACCTCGAAGCCGGCAACATCCTGGCCAAGGAGCTGTCGTATCTGGCGGCGGCGGAAAGCGCGGGGATCGTGCTCGGGGCAAAGGTTCCGATCGCGCTCACCAGTCGCGCCGACAGCGCTCGCACCCGCGAGGCGTCGGCAGCGGTCATGGTGCTGCTCGCGCGCGCGTTGCGCCGCCGGGCCGAAGCGCGCTAGGCCAATGCCCGCGGCGATTCTGGTGCTCAACGCGGGCTCGTCGAGCCTCAAGTTTTCTGTCTTTGCCGCGGGCGCCGAGCTGGGATTGCGCCTCGCCGGGAACCTGGAGGAGCTGCAGGGTCGCGCGCGCTTTCGCGCCCAGGATGCAGGCGGCAGAGTGGTCGATGCGCACACCTGGGCGGACGCGCAGCCGCCGGGCCAAGACGGCGCGATCGCCTTTCTCCTCGATTGGCTACCGGCGCGCTTGGAAGACCAACGACTCTGGGCAGTCGGCCACCGCGTTGTTCACGGCGGTGTCCACTACGCTGCTCCGGTACGCGTGACCCCGTCGATCCTGTCCGACCTCGAGCGGCTGGTGCCGCTCGCGCCACTGCATCAGCCGCACAATCTGTTGCCGATTCGTACCCTCGCCGTGCGTTTGCCGCAGCTACCCCAGGTCGCCTGCTTCGATACCGGCTTTCATCGCTCCCAGCCGCCCGTAGCGCAGGCGTTCGCGCTGCCGCGCGAGCTCTCCGACGCGGGCGTTCGCCGTTACGGCTTCCACGGCTTGTCATACGAATACATCGCCTCGGTATTGCCGCAGTACGATGCGCGCGCGGGCAGCGGACGCACCGTCGTCCTGCACCTTGGCAACGGGGCGAGCATGTGTGCCCTGCTCGAGGGCAAGAGCATCGCCACGACCATGGGGTTCACCGCGGTCGACGGTCTGCCCATGGGTACACGCTGCGGCAGCCTCGACCCGGGCGTGCTGCTGTACCTGCTCGACGAACGCGGAATGGACGCGCGAGCGATCGAGGAGTTGATCTACAAGCGCTCGGGGTTGCTCGGCGTGTCGGGCATCTCGAGCGACATGCGCGAGCTGCTGCAATCGGACGCAGCATCGGCGCGCGAGGCGATCGCGCTGTTCTGCTATCGCATCGGGCGCGAGCTCGGCTCGCTGGCGGCAGCGTTAGGCGGCCTCGATGCGATCGTGTTCACCGCCGGTATCGGCGAGAACGCTGTAGCGATCCGGGAACGTGTGTGCCGCGATGCGGCGTGGCTGGGCGTGCAGTTCGACCCCGCTGCCAACCTGCACCATGGACCGCGCATTTCCACTCCCGCATCGCCGGTTGCAGCGTGGGTCATCGCGACCGACGAAGAGCGGATGATCGCCCAGCATACCTACGACACGCTGCAGGGAAATTGACC
>DASZFQ010000061.1:0-3209 GCA_035939595.1 Casimicrobiaceae bacterium | reverse complement strand
CTGGCATGCGCGGGAAAAACCCGTCGGCTCGGAGGAGCTGGCGGCGGCGATGAGCCCGTTCCTGACCTACTGCATCGAGCAGTTCGGCCCCGGCCGGTGCATGTTCGAAAGCAACTTTCCGGTCGATAAAGTCTCGTTCTCTTATCACGTGATGTATAACGCGTTCAAACGACTGTCCAAGAGCTATTCGGCGACCGAGCGCGCCCAGATGTTCCATGACACGGCGGCGCGGGTCTACCGCGTTCCTGCTTGAGATTCAGGGAGCGCGGCGCTTCCCGATCGATCGGCGCAACGACATCGCATCGATCCACCAAGCGCGAGATCCGTACGATCGCATTGGTGACAGTGCTCGCGTCGGTGCCGGGTGCCGTCTAAAGGGCGCGGTTTCCCGCGGCCGTAAGGACGGCCTGCGGCAATTATCGCACGTCTGGGAGGCGTGAATGGCTGACGATGATGAAGATGAAGGCGACGTCTACGAAGAATTCAAAAAGGACATTCGGCTGGTCGATGAATTTGCGAGCCTTGTCCTGCGAGGTCACTACGTCCTTGAGCGAGACATAGACAGGATCATCCGCTACATCTTTTTTCATCCCGAGAGAATTTTGGGCGAGCCCTTCGTTTTCAATTTCGATAGAAAGCTGCGCTTAGCACGTGCGATGTCGCGGAACGCGAGCGAGCATCCACATTGGGACGTTGTGATCGCACTCAATGCGCTTCGCAACACAATCGCACACCACGGGTATGAGGATCGACAGGTCAAGATAGAACGACTCCGAGAGCTTTGCTCAAAGACTGCCAAGCTGGAGAAGCATGAGAAAGAGCACGGCTCAGGTTATATGGAAGTCGTTACGTTCGCCTTCGCGCTCGGCACAGCTTTTTTGGCGCACATCGAGGAGGATTTGGAAAATCTCCGACAGAACATCGACGGCTTGATCGCGGCAGCGCAAGAAAGCGGGCAACCTGATTAGCGGCGCTTTGGCTTCGACCTAGGGATGTCGACGAGCAGGTGGTCAGCCAACAGGTCGATTACCTTATCGCTCTGTTGCATTAGGTCGTCCGCGCTACGGTCCCACAGCGTCTCGATCTGCCGAGCGATTTCCTTGTAGACCTCGGCGGTGTCCTCGTCGTCATCGCGCCCGTCGGCCGTCTTTTGGTACACCCACTCCCAGCTCTTGAGCACATCGGCGAGCATTAACTTAGTCGGTACGGGGATGCCCTGCAACTCGCCAGGACGACGCATGACGCGCTTTAAGACTCTGCCGTGGTCGTGGAAGAGTACTCCATCGTTGGCTCTGACACAGCGTGTATATAGGTCCCAAAGCTTCTGGGCACGGGTCATTATGGTTGCCCTGTGTATTCGCTTCATACACCTATCGTGACGCGAGGACTATCGGATGCTCTGTGTCCGATAGCCTTCACGCCGGCAATGCCGGCTCCGTCGCGTGCGCCGGTGCCTCCAGCTCATAAGCGTTCATATTGTAAGCCAGCACGGCGTAGCAGGCGACGAGGTTGATCAGGGTCATGACGCCACGCTGACCGAACTGGGCGGTGGCGGCATCGAACGTGGCCCGGTCAACCTTGTGATCCCGCAAGAGCTCCCGCGCAAAAGTGACGGCGATTTGCTCGTCGGGGGCGAGGTTGGTCAGCGCCCGCTTTTCCCTGATGTTGTCGACCACGTCGTTGCGCACCCCTGCCTGTCGCGCTGCAGCGGCATGCGCATGCCAAATATACCCGCAAGTCATTTCGCGGGCCACCGTGAGCATCACCAATTCCTGCAGCTTCTGGGAGAGACTAGCCTCCTTGCGGAGGTACGTGCGCAGCGCTTCCAGGCGTTGCGCCATCTCCGGCATATGCGCGATGATTGAATAGGGCCCGGCTTTCGGCTCGCTTCCCCGACTGGCCGAGAAGGCGTCGTAGGCGGCCTGCTCCTTTGGCGCAACAGCGTCTCTCGTCACGAGCGGAATGCGGGCCATCGGCCTCTCCTCGGCTGGTGCTGGAAGCATGACGTGTCAGGCAACGGCGCCGGCGGACCGCCGGGCAGGGCGCTTCGCCACCCTAGTAGTGAGCCGTCAGTAGTGAACCGTCCGGCCGGCTCCCCCGGTCGCCGCGACCAACTCGCCGCAGACCGCCCAGCCCCTTTCCGAGGCCAGGAATACCGCGACCGATGCGATTTCCGCGGCGTCCACCATGCGGCAGATGGCATTGCCGCGTGGAGAATCGGGCGCGAAGTCCTGCCGCTCGGCCTCCTCCGGGGATACGCCCAGCTGCTTGGCGCGGGCGGCGAGCAGCTTCGGCGTGCGTTCGGTGCGGGTCGTGCCCGGATGGATGCAGTTGACCGTGATCCCGTGACGGCCGAGCTGCACCCCCAGCGTCTTGGTCATATGCACCAGGGCGGTATTGCGCGCCCCGCCGCTGAGATTTCCGGCGTTGCGCGCATTGGCCCCGCTGATATTGACGATGCGACCCCAGCCCTGCTCCTTCATGAACGGAATGACCGCCCGGGCACAGCGCAGCGCCCCGACATATTTCACGTTGAAGTCTTCCAGCAGATCCTCGTCGACGACGGTTTCGATCGGACCGGTCGCGGTGGCCGACCCTCCCGGCGCCGACCCGCTGTTTACCAGGATGTGCAGCCCGCCCAGTTGCCGAGCCGCCTCGGCGACCATGCGGTCGACCTGCTCTTTGCTGGTAACGTCGGCCGGCAGAGGAATGACGCGCCGGTTCGTCTCGTGAGCCAACTCCCGCGCCGTCGCCTCCAAGTCCCCCTTGTTGCGCGCGACGATCGCCACATCCACGCCTTCGCGCGCCAGTTCCCGCGCGATGGCCTTGCCAATGCCCCGGCTGCCGCCGGTCACGATCGCATGCTTGCCCTGCAACCCGAGGTCCATGTCATTCTCCACTACCGGCCGCCCGACCGTTATTTTGCTGGTCGCCGCCCATTGTTCTCCACGCGGGACCCGGGCGCAAGTACGGCGCCGGTCGGCAAGGGCCCGGCGACCGTTCTATTTCGCAGGACATCGTCCGTGCTATCCTGCAGCGCTGAGACCGCGGAGGCCGGGACGGAGGACGCAGGATGGTCGCCAGCGACAGCTTTGCCGCGTTCCTGCGCGAGCAGCTCGCTCCGCTCGGCCGCGTCACAACGCGGCGCATGTTCGGCAAGACCGGCGTGTTCTGCGACGGGCTGATGTTGGGGATGGTGACGGACGACA
>DASZFQ010000060.1:0-62903 GCA_035939595.1 Casimicrobiaceae bacterium | reverse complement strand
GTCAGCCCGCCGCCGGTGATGTGCGCCATGCCTTTGACTTCCATCTCGCCTAAGAGCGAGAGCACCGGCTTGACATAGATGCGCGTCGGCTCGAGCAACACTTCGCCCAGCGTGCGCGAGCCCGTGACGCCCGGCACCGCGCACGCAAGATCGGCGCGGCTCGTTTCGAGGATGCGGCGAATGAGCGAGAAACCGTTGGCGTGCGGCCCGCTCGATGCGAGCCCGACCAGCACGTCGCCGTCCACGATCGCGCGCCCGTCGATCACGCGCGTTTTTTCCACCACGCCGACGGCGAAACCCGCCAAGTCGTATTCACCGGCAACAAATGCCAGCGGATGTTCGGCGGTCTCCCCGCCGATCAGTGCGCAGCCAGCCCGTTCGCAGCCCACCGCGACACCCTTGATCACCTCGGTTGCTACGGCCACGTCGAGGTGCTCGCAGACGTAATAGTCGAGAAAGAAAAGCGGCTCGGCACCCTGGACCAGGATGTCGTTGACGCTCATCGCGACCAGATCGATACCGATCGTGTCGTGTCGGCCGAGGGCAAAGGCGAGCTTGACCTTGGTGCCTACGCCGTCGGTGCCGGCGACCAGAACCGGTTGCCGATAGCGCTTCGGCAGTTCGACGAGGGCGCCGAAGCCGCCGATACCGGCGATGACTTCGGGCCGCAGCGTGCGCTTGGCGAAGGGCTTGATCGCGTCGACAAGGGCCTCCCCCGCGTCGATATCAACGCCGGCCTGGCGGTAGGTCAGGGTACGGCCGGGGGCGGTGGGGGGCATCGGATTGAGTCGCAGCAAAGGGCAGGGTACAGTGCAACGCTTTGCCCGCAATCTTACCGAAAATGACTGCTTCCGGCCCGGATCTCGACAGCGCGCCCGGGTCGGCGCCAGCCGACGCGCAGCCGCGGGCGCCGGCGCCGCTGCGACTGGTGCATTATCTTTGGATCGCCGGTACCGCGCTTGCAATGGCGGCACTGGTGCATTGGCTGGGACCCATTCTGACGCCGTTCCTGATCGGCGCCATCCTCGCCTATTTCGGCAGCCCGGTTGTGAGCTGGGCGCAACGGCACCGCATCCCTCGCGCCTTGGGCACATTGCTCGTGATCACGGTTATCCTGCTGCTGCTGCTGGCGTTGCTGCTGGTGCTGGTACCGCTGGTTGAAAGCGAGGCGGCGCAGCTCACCCGGCGCCTCCCCGGAATGGCCACCGACGCCTACGGCCAGTTGGTGCCGTGGTTGCGCGAGCGCTTCGGCATCGAGCTTCCGCTCGATCTCGCGTCGGCCAGGGAGTTAATTGCCGAGAATCTGACCAGCGCGCAGTCGCTCACCCTCAAACTGCTGTCGGGCGTCAAAGCCGGCGGCACGCTGGTGCTGGCGATCATCATCAATCTCGCGCTCATTCCGGTGGTCATGTTCTATCTGCTGCGCGACTGGAACGGTATCGTGGCGCGCATCGAGGATCTGCTGCCGCGGCGCTGGTTGCCGCGCGTACAGACCATTGCCCGCGAAATCGATCGCGTACTTGCGGAGTTTCTGCGCGGCCAGCTCCTCGTCATGGGCGTGCTCGCCGTGTACTACTCGGTGATGCTCACCTTCGCCGGATTGCAGTTCGCGCTGCCGATCGGCATTCTCACCGGCCTGCTGGTATTCATTCCGTACGTCGGCTTTGGGCTGGGCTTGATTCTGGGTGTGCTTGCCGCGCTCCTGCAGTGGTCCGGCTGGCCCGGGTTCGTCGCCGTGCTTGCCGTCTACGGCTTCGGCCAGCTGCTCGAGAACTACGTGCTTGTGCCGCTGCTGGTCGGCGATCGTATCGGGCTGCATCCGCTGGCGGTCATCTTCGCCCTTCTGGCCTTCGGGCAGCTGTTCGGCTTTGCCGGCGTCTTGCTGGCGCTGCCGGTAAGCGCGGCCCTGCTCGTCGGCTTGCGCCACCTGCGCCGGACCTATTTCACTTCGGATTTGTATCGCTGACTTGGAACAACTGGTGTTCGAGCTCGCGGCGCCCGAGCCGCCGCGAATGGCCAATTTCCTGCCGGGCCGCAACGTTGAGCTGATCGCCGCGCTCGCGCGCTTTGCCACCGAGCGCGGGGGCGAAACGGGTTTTCTGCTCTGGGGCGCGCCCGGCGCTGGCAAGACACATTTGCTGCGCGCCGCGGCGGCTCTCGCCGCCGAGGGCGGCATCGGCGTGCGCTTCTACGCCGAGCCGGAGGCGGTCGACGCCAACGACGAGGGCGTAGCGGAGGGACTCGTTGCCATCGATCGCATCGATGTCGCAGAGGCGGCGGCCGCGGCGCGCATCTTCACGCTCTACAACCGGCTAAAGCAATGCGGCGGGCGCTTGCTCGCGGCAAGTCGCGTCCCGCTCGCCACACTGCCGCTGCGCGAGGATTTACGTACGCGTCTGGGCTGGGGCTTGGTGTACGAAGTGCTTGCGCTTGCTGACGAGGACAAGGCCGCGGCGCTTGTTTCTTATGCCGCGCAACGCGGCTTCCACCTCTCTGCCGAGGTGATCGACTATCTGCTCCGGCATGGCCGCCGCGACATGCCCACCCTGCTTGCGACCCTGTCTGCACTGGATCGGCTGTCGCTCGCCGCCAAACGACCGGTGACGGTTCCACTGCTCAAGCTGTGGCTGCGGCACCAACGCTCGCCCAGCGCGCCGGGCGGCGTGCTCGAGGGCCCCTAGGCCCGTGACGATTATGCACAACGGCATGATTTTAAAGTGAAAAGTTTCGCCAGTCGGGCGATGGCTGAGTCCCCCACGGCAAAGTGTGTAAAGACCCACTTGCCTTACCGGTCATGATCGTGAAACATTTGTCAACCGCCAGGCGCGAAGGGCGTTATTGCGCCTGACACGCGGATTTGTGTCATTTTGTAACCCACTAAACAAAGGACTGAAATATGACCAAGTTGATGTCGGCGCTGCTTGCAGGCGTTTTTGCCGTGTCGCTGACTGCTGCGGCGCAAACCTCAGCGCCGGCGCCGGACGCAACGGCTCCCGCGGCGAAGGCTCCGGCCACCAAGGACGCGTCAACCGACGCGACGAAGTCGACGACGAAGCCACATAAGACAAAGACCCACTCGACAAAAAGCAAGACGTCGAAGACCAAACACGCCGCCAAGGACAGCAGCAGCGGTATGAGCAAGGACAGCACGACGAACGGGATGAGCAAGGACAGCACGACCAAGCAGTAAGAGCAGGACGCGTCGTTGCGCCGGCGCAACAGTTCGGGACGAGCACGTCCCCGAACTGTTGCGAACAGTTGCGTCGCATCGCAAAATTCAATATAATCAAAAACGATTTTTGCCGACCGCATCGTTGGCACGCGTAAGTGGCCGATCAAAAATGAACTTTCTCACTGAGGGCAAACCGATGAATAAGTTAATTGCCGCATTGATCACCGGCGCGTTCGCGCTCGGCTCAGTCGCCGCGATAGCCGCTGACGAAGACAACCCAGCCTACAAGATGGGCATGGCCTCGCAAAGGCAGCACGATCTGCAGCTGATTTATAGTCAGGCCACGAACCAGCCTCCGACTACGGCTGCCGAAAGCAAGGAGCTCAAGGAAAACGCCGCGAAGGCGAGGGCCGCCTACGCCAGCATGACACCCGAAGAAAAGGCCATGTACAAGAAGGGCATGAGGGCGCAGAGGCAGATGGATCTGCAGGAGCAGCAGGCCCAGGCCACGAACAATCCTCCGACGACGGCTGCGGAAACAAAGGAAATCAAGGCCCTCAAGTCGCAACCCAAGGCGCTGCCGACTGCGGCGGACAAGCAGAAGGCGCTGAAGGAAACGGAAAAGAACGCCGGACCGGGTTCCTGAGCGGCCGAGCATCCAACTGCAGCGAAGGGCAGGACGATGGTCCTGCCCTTTTGTTTTGGCGCGCCACGCTGAAAGCGGACCCTCGGTGCCAAGCCGCGACAATCATCAGCTGACCGAAAAGCAGGCGAGGTGGGGCCGATGGATTGGTGCCCCTTCTGCTTGGCTCCGCCCGCCATCATGAGCTCGAAACATCGTGTCGTTCTCGGCCTGTCCGGGGGCGTCGACTCGTCGGTCGCAGCGTGGCTGCTCAAGCGCGCGGGACACGAGGTCGTCGGCGTGTTCATGAAGAACTGGGAAGACGACGACACCGACGCCTACTGCGCGTCGCGTGAGGACCTGGTCGATGCGGCGGCGGTCGCGGATGTGATCGGCATCGAGATCGAAGCGGTAAACTTCGCTCGCGAATACCGCGAGCGGGTATTCGCGCACTTCTTGAACGAATACGCAAGCGGTCGCACGCCCAATCCGGACGTGCTGTGCAACAGCGAGATCAAGTTCAACGCCTTCCTCGACCACGCGGTGGCACTGGGTGCCGAGCGCATCGCGACCGGACATTACGCGCAGCTGAGGGCGGCCGAAGACCGCGTCGAGCTCCTACAGGCCGTCGACGGCGCGAAGGACCAGACCTATTTCCTGCACCGGCTCAATCAACATCAGCTCGTCCCGACACTGTTCCCAGTCGGCCATCTGCGCAAGAGCGCGGTGCGAGCGATCGCCCGCGAGCAGAAGCTGCCGACCTTTGCGAAGAAGGACTCAACAGGCATCTGCTTCATTGGTGAGAGGCCGTTTCGCGCCTTCCTCGAGCGTTATCTCCCGCGCACGCCCGGTCCGATCGAGACCCCCGAAGGGCGCGTGCTCGGTCAGCATCAGGGGCTCGCCTACTACACGCTCGGCCAGCGACAGGGGCTGGGCATCGGGGGCATGCGCGGCGCCAACCTGGCCGCCTGGTTCGTCGTCGGCAAGCAGGCCGCGCGCAATGCGCTCATCGTTGTGCAGGGGCACGACGACCCGCGGCTCTATGCGAATGCCCTGGAGCTCGACGCCATGCATTGGATTGCCGGTCGACCGCCGCGCCCCGGAATCCGCTTGGCCGCCAAGACCCGCTATCGCATGGCAAACGCCCCCTGTCGACTCGATGCTCTTGCCCACGGTCGCTGGCGGGCGACCTTCGAGGCGGCACAGTGGGCGCCTACGCCGGGGCAGTATCTCGTGCTCTACGACGGCGACCGGTGCCTGGGCGGAGCGGTGATTCAAGGCCACGACGCCACCTTGGGGCCGCAGACGCGGGAGGCGGACGCGGCGCTGGCCGCCGGCTGAAGCCTGGCGCGACGATGGCACCCGGCCGCCGCCCCGGAGCTGTCTAAAACGGGTAGAACTGCGGCGGCGGAGTCCATGCGGTGAATACCTTGTAACCCGCGGGACTCACGCCGCAACCGCCCCAGCGATCGTTCGTCAGCGTGACTCCGAGGTCTCGGAAGGCCTGGTCGCCGCGAACACACTGCCGCACTTGCCGTCGGCGGTCTTCGTCGACGTTATGTTGTTGAGCGAATAGGCGTATGAGTTATTCTGAAAGTGGCCATCATCATTGCCTCGCTTCGCAAAATTCAATATCATAAAAAAATGAATTTTCTCTCTGGGGCAAACTGATGAACAAGTTGATGGCCGCATTGATCACCGGCACCTTCGCTCTTGGCTCAGTCGCCGCGATGGCCGCTGACGAAGACAATCCAGCCTACAAGATGGGCATGGCCTCGCAGAGGCAGCACGATCTGGAGTTGATTGAGAGTCAGGCTACGAACCAGCCTCCGACTACGGCTGCCGAAAGCAAGCAACTCAAGGAAAACGCCGCGAAGGCGAGGGCCGCCTACGCCAGCATGACGCCGGAAGAAAAGGCCATGTACAAGAAGGGCATGAAGGCGCAGCGGCAAATGGATCTGCAGGCGCAGGAAGCTCTGGCTCAGCCCAATCCTCCCATCACGCCTGAACAACAAAAGGCAATCAACGCGCTCAAGTCGCAGCCCAAGCCGTTGCCGGACGCGGCGGCGAAGCAGAAGGCGCTGAAAGAAACGGAAAAGAACGCCGGGCCTGGTTCCTGAGCGATCGAGCATCCAACCGCAGCGAAGGGCAGGGGGATGGTCCTGCCCTTTTACTTTTGGCGCGGGCCGTCGGGATCGTTCCGCGCCAGGCGACGGTTGGGCAACGCGCCGAAACTGAAAGCGGACCCACGGCGCGAAGCCGCGGTGGCCACTTGTTCACCGAAGCGAACCGTCGCCGAGTCGAGTGAATACGCGGCGCTGGGTGCCTATACCCGGCAGTACTCCTTGTCTACGACGGCGACCGCTGTCTCGGCGGAGCGCTGATTCAAGGCCACGACGCTACCTTGGCGCCGCGGGCGCGGGAGGTGGACGCAGGCGCTGGCGCCGCCGGCTGAAACCCGGCGCGACGAGGGCAGCCGGGCGCGCTCCCGGGCTTGCCTAGAACGGGATGTCGTCGTCCAGATCGTCGACGTTCTTCTTCGCCGCCGGAGCGCTGCCCTTGCCGCCGGCACGCGCTTCCGCGCCCGATGCGCGCTCCGACGGTTCGGCTGCCACGGGCGCACCACCGCCTTCGCGACTACCGAGCATCTGCATGCGGTCGGCAATGATCTCCGTCGTGTACCGGTCCTGGCCCTCCTTATCCTGCCATTTGCGCGTTTGCAGCCGGCCTTCGACGTAGATCTGGCGCCCCTTTTTCAAGTACTCGCCGGCGATTTCCGCCTGCCTCCCGTAGAAGACGATGTTGTGCCACTCGGTGCGCTCTTGCTTTTCGCCCGCCTTGTCCTTCCAGGTGTCGGTCGTCGCCAGCCGGATGTTGGTCACCGCGTCGCCGCTGGTCGTGTAGCGCGTCTCCGGGTCGCGGCCGAGGTTGCCGACCAGAATCACCTTGTTTACGGATGCCATGCAAATTCTCCTCTTGGAAGCGGTCGCTCAGTCGTCGGCCGGATGCTCGCCGAGGTGCCCGGCCCTGTGGCCTGGCCGGCGGTTGCCACGTTCCGGCGTGGGAAGTGTTTAGAAGGAGCGAGCGAAAAAGAGTATATTAGCAGGTTGGCCTGGCCCCTCCGAGGCTCGCAAGCAAGGTATGGAATACATCCGCATCCGCGGCGCACGCACGCATAACCTCAAGAACATCAATCTCGATCTGCCGCGGCACCGGCTGATCGTCATCACCGGGCTCTCCGGCTCGGGCAAGAGCTCGCTGGCCTTCGATACCCTCTACGCCGAGGGGCAGCGGCGTTACGTCGAGTCGCTTTCGGCGTATGCCCGTCAGTTCCTGCAGTTGATGGAAAAACCCGATGTTGACCTGATCGAGGGATTGTCGCCGGCGATCTCCATCGAGCAGAAGGCGACGTCGCACAACCCGCGCTCCACCGTCGGGACGGTCACCGAGATTCACGATTATCTGCGCCTGCTCTACGCGCGCGTCGGCGAACCGTATTGCCCCAATCACCCCGAGCAGAAGCTCGCGGCGATGACCATCTCGCAGATGGTCGACGCGGTACTGATGCTGCCCGAGGAAACGAAGCTGATGATCCTCGCGCCGGCGATCGTCAATCGCAAAGGCGAACAGATCGAATTGCTCGTCGAGCTGCGAGCCAAGGGGTTCGTGCGCGTCCGCGTCGACGGCAAGGTATACGAGATCGACGCGGTACCCAAGCTCGCCAAGAACAGCAAGCACACCGTAGAGGTCGTCGTCGATCGCCTGCGCGTGCGCCCCGAGCTTAAGCAGCGGCTGGCCGAATCGTTCGAAACGGCGCTGCGCAACGGCGACGGCCGGGCGCTCGCAGTCGACATGGACTCCGGCGAGGAGCACCTGTACTCGGCCAAGTTCGCCTGCCCGATCTGCAGCTACTCGTTGCAGGAGCTCGAACCGCGACTGTTCTCGTTCAACAACCCGCTGGGCGCCTGCCCGCGCTGTGATGGGCTTGGCTCGATCAGCTTTTTCGATCCGCGACGCGTGGTCGGCTTTCCCCATCTTTCGCTCGCCTCCGGCGCGATCAGAGGCTGGGACCGCCGCAACCAGTTCTACTTCCAGATGCTGCAGAGCCTGGCGAAGCATTACGGCTTCGACCTGGAGCGGCCGTTCGATCGGCTGCCGGAGCGCGTGCAGCAGATGATCCTGTACGGCAGCGACAAGGAGAAGATCGCGTTCCAGTATCTTTCGGACCGCGGCAAGCCGATGGTGCGCGAGCATGCCTTCGAGGGCATCATCCCCAACCTCGAGCGCCGCTATCGCGAGACGGACTCGATCATGGTGCGCGAGGAGCTCGCGAAGTACCTCAATTCCAAGCCGTGCCCGGAATGCGATGGAACGCGACTGCGCCGCGAAGCGCGCCACGTGAAGGTTGGCGGGCGCGCGATCTACGAGGTGAGCAACTGGCCGCTTAAGGAGACCGGGGAGTTCTTTCGCGGCCTCAAGCTCGAAGGCCAGCGCCAGGCGATCGCCGACAAGATCATCAAGGAGATCGTCAGCCGGCTTCAGTTCCTCAACAACGTCGGACTGGAATACCTGTCGCTTGACCGTTCGGCAGAAACGCTCTCCGGCGGCGAGGCGCAGCGGATTCGACTCGCCTCGCAGATCGGCTCGGGCCTGACCGGCGTCATGTATGTGCTCGATGAGCCGTCAATCGGCTTGCACCAGCGCGACAACGACCGCCTGCTAACGACGCTCAAGCACCTGCGCGACCTTGGCAACAGCGTGATCGTCGTCGAACACGATACGGACGCGATTCTCTCGGCAGACCACGTCGTCGACATGGGCCCCGGCGCGGGGGAGCACGGCGGACAGATCGTCGCGCAGGGCACTCCGGAGGAAATCCGGCACGCGGCCCATTCGCTCACCGGCCAGTACCTTGCCGGGCATCGACAGATTCCGATTCCCGCGCATCGCCACAAGCTCGACGCCGCGCGCTGCTTGACGCTCACTGGAGCGTCCGGCAACAACCTCAAGCACATCACGATGAAGCTGCCGGTCGGCCTGTTCGTCTGCGTGACCGGCGTGTCCGGGTCGGGCAAGTCGACGCTGATCAACGACACGCTCTATCACGCGATCGCGCATCATCTGTACGGCAGCAGCGCCGAGCCGGCGCCGTACGAAGAACTCTCTGGACTGGAGTTCTTCGACAAGGTGATAAGCGTTGACCAGAGCCCGATCGGGCGGACGCCACGATCCAACCCGGCTACCTATACCGGGCTGTTTACGCCGATCCGGGAATTATTTGCGCAGGTCAAAGAAGCGCGGGAACGCGGTTACGGGCCAGGGCGCTTTTCGTTCAACGTCAAGGGTGGCCGCTGCGAGGCGTGCCAGGGGGACGGGCTCATCAAGGTCGAGATGCACTTCCTGCCTGATGTCTACGTGCCGTGCGATGTTTGTCATGGCCAGCGCTATAACCGCGAGACGCTTGAGATCCAATACAAGGGGAAGAACATCCATGACGTGTTGTCGATGACCGTCGAGCAATCGTATGCTTTCTTCGAGGCCGTGCCTGCGGTCGCGCGCAAGCTGCAGACGCTGCTCGACGTGGGCCTGGGCTATATCACCCTCGGGCAATCGGCGACGACGCTTTCCGGCGGCGAAGCGCAGCGGGTCAAGCTGGCGCTCGAGCTGTCGAAGCGTGACACCGGCCGCACCCTTTACATCCTCGACGAGCCGACGACCGGGCTGCATTTCCATGACATCGAAATGCTGCTCACCGTGCTGCATCGGCTGCGCGATCACGGCAACACGGTGGTCGTCATCGAGCACAACCTCGACGTGGTCAAGACCGCGGACTGGATTATCGACCTTGGGCCCGAGGGTGGCGCCGGCGGCGGACGCGTCATCGCCGAGGGCACGCCCGCACAGGTGGCGGCGGTCCCTGCGAGCTACACCGGACGCTACCTCAAGCCGGTGCTTGAGCGACAGGCAGGGCGCAAGGCCGTGCGCCCGCCGCCGGAGCAGGAGCGCAACGGCCGCGGCAAGAAGGCGGCGGACCTGCTCGGCTGAACTCGCGACCGGCTCAGGTGACGCGTTTGATCGCCGGCGGGGTCCAGCTCCGGTCGAGCAGCTCCTGCTTGGGCCAGTAAACGCGAAGGATCACGCTGAAGTTTTCCTTTGGCGCCGGCAGCCAATTCGATTCCTTGCCCGTGCCCGGGTCCTCGTTCTGGAGGTAAAGATCCAGTGAGCCATCGGCGTTGAACTTGAGCTTGTCGCGATCGCCGATGGCGTGGCGGTCGATTGGGTTCGCGACAAAGGCCTGCTTGTCGTTGTACATGGCAAGCGACCAGAAAGCTTCTGTCGGCGGCGCCTTCCCCTTGTCAAAATGCAATACGTACTTGTTCGCGCCATTGAGCGGGTGGCCTCCCGAGTCGAGGTGGGTCGCCGGAGAGATCGCGTCTTCGGGGGCGTTGGTGCCGAGACCCACAAGGGCGATGACCGCACGCAGGCCATAGTTGGTACCGTAACGGGCCAGGTCCCAGTGAATGGTCCAGCCGTTGCGCAGCTCGCCCAGGCTACCCTTTGCCGCCAGGACGATCGCGTCGAGCGCGGCCTTCGCCCCATCCTCGACGCCTTTCGCCGACGCGGCATCGAGCTTGCTCGGGGTGAACGGTTGGCCGGCGACGATTCCCAGCTTCTGAATCTTGTCGACCACGCCCGCGTCCTCCTTGGCCGGCGGATTGCCAGGCAAGAGCTCGGCGAAGCGGGTGAAGAACGTCTGCGCGTCCATCTTCGCGACTTGTTCGGCTGGCGCTGTCTTGGTGTCGGCTCCGGCACGTCCGGCCACATGCGCCGGCTTCGCGCCGGGCTTGTGCCATTGGGACAGCGGGGTCAGCTTGTACTGCTCGACAAGCTTCGCAACCGCGGCGTCGTCAGCCCTGCTGGTCTCCGTCCGGCCGAGCAACCAGACCATCGTGGTCGGAGACTTGATCTCGTCGACTTCCTGCGGCAGCTCGCCCTTCCACTTCGGCCCGACAATTGCGAAGTCGCCTTTCTTCGTGCCCGTCGTGCGCTTGCCCGGCGACTGAAAGACGTTGGTCCAGGCATCGAGCAGCGCCATGACGTAGTAGCGTCCATGCGTGTCCGGCAGCGAAAGCACCATCGGCTCCGTTAGATCCAGCCAGGCCTCCGAATAAACCACATCGGGGTTCGGGTTGGCGACCTCGGTGGCTTCGGGCGAGAAGCGCCGCTGCTGAAATGTGTTGACCGGGGTTTTCGCGGTCTGCACCTGCTTGGTCACATCCATCAGCACCAGAGGGTATGCGTAGACGTAAACCTCGGTCGCAAGCCTCTTCATCTCCTCGTTGACGCTGGGGGCGGGGACCGCTTGGGTCTTCGGCGGCGGGGGCGGCTCGGATTTGCTGCAGGCGACAACGAGGAATGCTGCGGCCAGCACAGCAAGGGCGAGACTGCGATGCAGATAAACCATCACCGATCCCCTCCGGAAATGTAGCGCAAGTTTAGTCTATGCCTGGGCATCGGTCGACGCAACGCGGCCAAAAAAAGCGCGGCCGCAGCCGCGCTCTTGGACCGCCGTACTACTGCAACTTACTGGATCGTGATCTGCTTCGAATTCGCCTTGGCGAACTTTGGCAGCGTCAGTTGCAGAACGCCGTCGCTATGTTTTGCCTGCGCGGCATTTGCATCCACCGCCTCCGGCAGACGGATCGCCCGGCTGGCCTTGCCCAGGCTACGCTCACGCCAAAGCATCTTGCCATTGGCCTCGAGCTCTTCGCGGTACTCGACGGCGATCGTTACATCGCGGTCGTCCACGCTGACTTCGATCTTGTCCTTCGCCACTCCCGGCAGCGCCGCCTTGACCACATACGCTTCAGGTGTTTCGACGACGTCGAGATCAATCACGCCGCCGCTTACCGCGCCGTTGACCGGCGCAAAGAACGCACCCAACGCCCGATCGAGCGGGCTCGGGTAACGCAACAATGAATTCATCATAGCTCTCCTTTTGAAATCGTGGGCGGCAGTCCGATGCCGCCTATGCCCGCAAGATGGCGACTGCCGGGTCGATTTCAAGGGCCGCTATCCGGCGCGGGCCCGGGCGCCTCGCGCGCCGGGTCCGGGTGCCTGGCCTGGCTGATCGCAGCGAGTATCCCCTGCAGCAGCACGCTCGGCGACGGCGGGCAGCCGGGAACGGCGACATCGACCGGAATGAGGTTCGCGACGCGTCCGCAGCTGGCATAGCTCTCGCCAAAGATGCCGCCGGAGCAGGCGCAATCGCCCACTGCAACGACAAGTTTCGGGTCCGGCGTGGCTTCATAGGTGCGCTTGAGCGCGATCGCCATGTGCTTCGAGACCGGCCCGGTCACCAGCAGCATGTCCGCGTGCCGCGGGCTGGCGACGAACTTGATGCCGTAACCTTCGAGGTTGTAATAGGGGTTTCCCACGGCGTGGATTTCCAGCTCGCAGCCGTTGCACGAGCCGGCGTCGACGTGGCGGATGGTCAGCGCGCGACCGAGCGTGTGCAGAATGCGCCGCTGCAGGCGGGCGACCTGCACCATCTCTTCTGCCGGCGAGGGCGCCGGCTCGGTCTTGATCCCGATCGTCGCGATCTGGCGGAGGATGGTCAACATGGCGTCGGCGCGGCTACAGGTCGTGGCCGCTGTAGGAAAGGTTGAACGACTTGTTGATCAGCGGAAAGTCGGCAACGATATTGCCGATGACCGCATGCTCCAGCACCGGCCAGTTTTGCCACGAGGGGTCGTGCGGATGGCAGCGTCGGATGATGCCGTCCGGTCCGCTTTCCAGGCCGATCGCCACCGGCCCGCGCCAGCCTTCGACCATGCCCAGGGCGAGGCCCTGCCCCGCAGGCGAGGGGAGCGGCGTGGCGATTCTGCCGGCCGGCAGCGCTGCTAGCAACCGTTCGCAGAGGCGCAATGACTCCTGCGTCTCGTCGAAGCGAACCGCGACCCGCGCGGCAACATCCCCGTCCGCGCGGGTGACGCGGCGCACCGCCAGCGTGTCGTACGGTGGTGACGGAAAATCACACCGCAGGTCGTCCGCGAGCCCGCTGGCGCGAGCGGCAAAACCGGTCAACCCGAGTTGAGCGGCCAGCTCGCGCGTCACTCGACCGCAGTTGCGGAACCGATCCTGCAATCCGGCATGTTCATCGTAGATGCCGCGCAGCAGGCGCAGCTCGCGCGCAAGGCGACCGCCTTGGGCGGCCATGGCGGTCGCGGTGGCCGGATCGAGATCGCGCGCGACCCCGCCAGGAACGACCAGGTCCATCAGCAGGCGGTGGCCGAAAGCCTCGGCGTTGAGGCGCAGCACGTCCTCCCTCAGGCGCGAGAATTGGGCCAGCCCGAAGGCGAACCCGGCGTCGTTGCCGAGCGAGCCGAGGTCCCCGAGATGGTTTGCAATGCGTTCGCGCTCGAGGCAGAGCACACGCAATGCGGCGGCGCGCGGCGGAGCGCCGACGCCGGTGATCACCTCGACGGCCTGCGCGTAAGCCCAGGCATAGGCGACCGTGCTGTCGCCCGAGACCCGGCCGGCAAGCCGATGCCCGTCGGCGAGCGAGTACGCCTCGAAGCGTTTCTCGATACCCTTGTGCTTATAGGCTAGGCGCTCCTCCAGACGGAGGACCTTCTCGCCGACGACCTGAAACCGAAAATGGCCCGGCTCGATGATCCCGGCATGCACGGGCCCGACCGGAATTTCGTGCACGCCATCGCCGGCGACGCGCACGAAAGGATAATCCTCCTCGCCGGGCTCCCAGCGGGAGGAGCTCTCGAAGTCGCGGCGCAACGGGAAACGATCGATCGGCCATGCGGCCTGCCACAGCCACGGTCGTCGATCGTCGGCATCGCACTCGACCCCGACGAGATCGAAAGCGGCGCGCTGCATCCGGTTCGCTGCCGGGAATATCGGCGCCAGATCCGGATAACGCGCGCCCTCGTCGGACAGGGTGTGCTCGAGCAGCATCAGTCCCCCGGCATCCTTGAGCAGCACGCGCAATGTGAAGCCGCGCGCACGATCACGCTCGTCGCTCGCCCACAGGGCGACCATCTGCCCACCCTGTTCCCAGGCCAGCCGGCAGGCGGCGAGGAGCTGCGCCGCGCTCACCGGCGCGCGCTGCGTGGGGATGCCGCCGGGAAGCGCTGCCGTGGCGATGCCGAGGGCGGAGACGTTCACGGGCGCGTCATCCAATCAGCCGGGCCGCCTGACGATACCAGTCGGCAAGAAACGGCGGAATCCAAATCCCGAGCATGAGCACCAGACCCAGATGCACAAACACCGGTGTCATCGCAGGGCGATGCGGCAAACGGGCCGCCGTCGCTTCGCCGAACACCATCGGCTGCACCTTGGAAAAAACCGCGGCAAAGGCGATGCCGAGCGCAAGCAACAGCAGCGGGGTTGTCCACGGGTGCTCGCGCATGGCGGAGGTCAGGATGAGGAATTCGCTCGCAAACACCCCGAAAGGCGGCATGCCCAGAATCGCCAGCGACCCCAGCGCGAGCCCCCAGGCGATTAACGGGCTCACGCTGATGAGTCCCCGGATACCTTCGATCAGCTGCGTCCCGGTCTTCTGCGCGGCATGACCGACGGCGAAGAAGATCGCGGATTTGGTCAGCGAGTGCACCGTCATGTGCAGCAGGCCGGCAAAATTCGCGATGGGGCCGCCCATGCCGAAGGCAAAGGTGATAATCCCCATGTGCTCGATCGACGAGTAGGCGAACAAGCGCTTGATATCCTTCTGTCGCGACAGCAGGAAGGCGGCCACCACAACCGAGACAAGGCCGAAGCCCATCAAGAGCTCCCGGGCGAAGGAGGTCTGGAGCGAGCCTTCGACTAGGACCTTGCAGCGCATGACCGCATACAGGGCGACGTTGAGCAGCAGGCCGGACAGGACGGCAGACACCGGCGTCGGCCCCTCCGCATGCGCATCGGGCAGCCAGTTGTGCAACGGCACCAATCCGACCTTGGTGCCGTAACCGACCAGCAGGAACACGAAGGCGAGGGAAAGGACGGTTGGCTCGAGTTGCGCCTTCACGCCGTTGAGCTCCGTCCAGAGCAGCGCTCCGCCGCCTGCACCGAGCACCTTCTCGGCAGCGAAGTAGAGCAAGATGGTGCCGAATAGCGCCTGGGCAATACCTACACCGCAGAGAATGAAGTATTTCCATGCCGCCTCGAGGCTCGCCGGCGTGCGATAGAGCGACACCAACAGCACCGTGGCGAGCGTCGCCGCTTCCAGAGCGACCCAGAGGATGCCCATGTTGTTGCTCAGCAGCACAAGGAGCATGGTGAAATTGAACACCTGGAACATGCTGTGATAGAGCTTGAGCCGACCCGGCGTCAGGCGGCCGTGGGCGCACTCGATCTGCATGTATGGCCGCGAAAAAAGAGCGGTGGTGAAACCCACAAAAGCGGTCAGCGCGATCAGAAAGACATTGAACGAGTCGACGAAGAAGAGCTTGTTCAGGACGAGTAACGGGCCGTCGCGTGCGACCTTTAGGCTCAGCGCCAGCGACGCCAGCCAGGTGAGCAGGCTCACTGCGACGTTGACCCGCGCTGCGGCGGGGCGCTCGCCGACTATCGCCAGCAACAGCGCGCCGGCGAGCGGGCAGCCCAGCAGCGCGAGGGTTTCGATCACTCGTCCTCCTTGAGCTTCTCCATGTGCTTTAAGTCGAGGCTGTCGAACTGTTCGCGGATCTGGAAGAAAAACACGCCGAGAATCAGCATGGCGACCAGGACGTCGAGCGCGATTCCCAACTCGACCACCATCGGCATGCCGTAGGTAGCGCTGGTCGCGGCGAAGAACAGGCCGTTCTCCATCGCCAGGAACCCGATCACCTGGGGTATCGCCTTGCGGCGCGTGATCATCATCAGGAAAGCCAGCATCACACTCGCCATGGCGATGCCCAGTGTCGATCGCGTGATCGTGCGCGCCAGCTGCTCGATCGGAGTCGCAAGGTTGAACGCGAAGACGACGAGCACGATGCCGATCAACATGGTCGTCGGGATGTTGAGCAGCCCTTCCACGTCCCAGCGCACGTCGAGCTTCTGCACCAAGCGGTGCAGGAGCCACGGCAGGAGGGCGACCTTGAGAATCAGTGTCAGCGCGGCCGAACCGTACAGGTGCGGCTGGCCGGTTGCCCAGGCCACGATCGCCGTCGAGCACGCGAGCGCAAAGCCCTGCGCGGCGTAGAGGTTGATCAACGTGAACACCCTGCGTTGCGCCAGCATCGCGAAGGCGAGCAGCAGCAGCACTGCGGCGAGCAGGTTGATCAGTTGGGCCCAGAGCGGAATGCCCGTCATCAAGCGCTCTTTAGCTTCCCAGCAGCAAGTTGACCAGCATGCCCAGCACGGCGAGCAGAAACGCCGTGCCGAGAAACTCCGGCGCGCGGAAGATACGCATCTTGGCCGACAGGGTTTCGATCCACGCCAGCGCGAGGCCGCCGACTGCCAGCTTGGCGATCAGCACCGGGGTCGCGCCCAGAATGGCGCCCACGTCGGCATCGCCCTGCGCGATACCGACGGGCAGGAACAAGGCCAGACCGATGCAGGCGTAGTTGAACAGCTTCAGCGCGGAGGCCCACTCGATCAGCGCCAGGTGCCGCGCCGAATACTCGAGGATCATCGCCTCGTGGATCATCGTGAGCTCGAGATGGGTGGCCGGATTGTCGACCGGAATGCGCGCATTCTCAGCCAGCGAGACCATGGTGAAGGCGACACCGGCGAAGGCGAGGCTAGGGTAGATGGCGAGGTCACGCTGGGCAAACGTCTCGACAATTGTGGGCAGCAGCGTCGAGCCGGAGATGAGCGACGCCGTGAACAGAACCATCAGCAGGGCGGGCTCGGCGAGAAAGCCCACGAGCATCTCCCGTCGCGCACCCATGCTTCCGAACGCGGTGCCGAGATCCATGGCGGCAAGGGCGAGGAATACGCGGGCGAGTGCAAATAGCCCGACGAGCGCGATCGCATCGGCGGCGCGCGCAAAGGGTAGATTGGTTGCGAGCGACGGCACGATCGCGGCCGCCAGCGCCATCGCCGCGAACACGACGTAGGGCGTGATGCGAAACACCGGCGAGGCGTTGACTGCGACCACGGCGTCCTTGTGGAATAGCTTGCGAATCATCCGATAGGGAAGCAGCAACGGCGGTGCGCTCTTGTTCTGCAGCCACGCGCGACACTGATTGACCCAGCCCAGCAGCAGCGGCGCGAGCAGCAGCGCGATAGCAAGTTGCAGCATCTGGGAGAGGAAACCGCTGACGGTCATCGCGGGCTCAGCGGACGAAATAGAGTAGAGCGAGAAGGGTCAGGAAGCTGTACATCAGGTAGATCGAGATGCGTCCCTGCTGTATCAGACCCACTCGCCGAGCCGCCCAGTCCGCGGCGCGCGCGATAGGCACATAGAGCCAGTACCAGAGCGGATCCTCGGCGCTGACGAAATATCGCGGCGCGACGTCGAACGGCGTGGGCAGTTCGCGCTCGATGCGGAAGAACTGCTCGAAGATCTGCCGGATCGGCTGACCGAAACCCTCGGCGGTATCCTGCATGCGCGGGGTTTGCAATGGAAAGCCACAATCCCACGCGGGTCCCCTGCGCAGGCGACCGTGGTAGAAGCGGTGCACGACCTGGATCGTCAGCAGCAACACCGCGACGATGACGATGAGCACGATCAGCGGGCTGTAGCTCGCGCGGTGGGCGTCAATGGGTGCCAGCAGCCACCAGTTGATCTGCGGGCGGTAGACGGTGGCACTGATCAGCATCGCGTTCACCGCGTCGATACGGGCGATGACTTGAACCGGAAACAGGCCGAGCAGGACGCAACCTGCGGCGAACCAGGCCAGGGCCACGCGCTCGAAGCGTCCGGCGTCGTGCGCGTAGGCGAGGTTGGGTTCGCGCGGCCGGCCGAGAAAGACCACCCCGTAGAACTTGACCATCACGTAGGCCGCCAATGCGGCGGCGAGCACCAGCGCGCCGGCGGCCAATGGAACGAGCATGTTGATGAACGACTGCGGCAGGCTTGGCGTGAACAGAAACGCCTGCAACAACAGCCATTCCGACACGAAGCCGTTGAGCGGCGGCAGGCCGGCGATGGCCAGCGTCCCGACCAGCGCCAGCCACGCCACCCAGGGCATGCGGTGGATCAATCCGCCGAGCTTGCCGAGGCTGCGCTCCTTGGTCGCATGCAGCACCGAGCCGGTGGCGAGGAACAGCAAGCTCTTGAAGAATGCGTGATTGAGCGAGTGATAGAGCGCTGCGGTGAGCGCGATCGCCGCGAGCAAAGTCTTGCCGTAGGTCTTGAACAGGATGGCCAGGCCGATTGCGGCAACGATGATGCCGATGTTATCGATCGACGAGTACGCCAGCAGCCGCTTCATGTCGGTCTGAACCGTGGCGAACAGCACGCCAAACAGTGCGGTCGCTAGACCGAGCACGAGCGCGATCACGCCCCACCACCAGAGCTGGCCGGGCAGCAAATCGAAGGTCACGCGCAGCAATCCGTAGATTGCGGTCTTGAGCATCACGCCACTCATCAGCGCGGACACCGGCGAAGGCGCGGCCGGATGAGCCTCCGGCAGCCACACGTGCAGCGGGAGCAGTCCGGCCTTGGCACCGAAGCCGGCGAGCGCGAGCAGGAACGCGATCGACGGCCAAGCACCCTGCAATACGACTGCACGCATCGAGCCGAACGTATAGTCGCCGCCACCTCCCTGCAGTACGCCGAAGCAGAGCAGGATCGACAGCGCGCCGAGGTGCGCGACCAACAGATAGAGAAAGCCGGCGCGGCGAATCTCTGGCATGCGGTGATCGGTCGTCACCAGAAAGAATGATGCGAGCGCCATCGTCTCCCAGGCGATCATGAATACGAACGCGTCGTCGGCGATCAGCACGAAGGCCATCGCGGCGAGGAAGGTGTGGTATTGCAGGCACAGCAAGCCCGGCGCAGCGCCTTCGCTGGCGCGGAAGTATCCGGCGGAGAAGATCGAGATGCCGGCCGCGGTGGCGCCGAGCAGGAAAAGGAAGAAGGCGGACAGCGCGTCCAGACGCAGGTGAAAGGGCAGATCGGGCAGCCCAAGCGGGAGCACGGCGGCCTGCGCGACCTGGGTCAGCGCCAACAGCGCGATGCCGGCGACAAAGAGCCCGACCACGGCGCCGGCGCTGAACAGCACCCGGCCGACATAGATCAGGTTGCGTGGCCGCACCAGACCCAGCGCCCCGATCGCAAGCCAGGCGGCGATCGCAGCGACGATCAAGGGGAGCGCGCTGATCACCGCGCGCGAGTGCTGAGCGGCGTAGTGGTGCGCCGTCGCTGCGGCGCACGGTTCATTTGACGCGCATTCCGGGCGTCGCACCCGAATCGGGCGCCAGCAGGAAGATTCCCGGACCGTCGCCCGACGCCGCCAGCACCATGCCTTCGGACAGTCCGAACTTCATTTTTCGTGGCGCAAGGTTTGCCACCATCGGCGTCAGGCGTCCGACCAGATCCGCGGGCTGGTAGGCTGTCTTGATGCCGGCAAAGACAGTGCGCGGTCGGCCTTCACCGACGTCGAGCGTGAGTTTCAGGAGTTTGTCCGCGCCGTCGACAAATTCCGCGTTGACGATCCTGGCGATGCGCAGGTCGACCTTGGCGAAGTCGGCGATGGAAATCACCGCCGCAGCCGCTTCGGCTACGGTTTCCTCCGGCTTGCCGGGAGAGACCCGGGGCGGCGCTCCCGCGATTTCTTGCACATCGAACAGCGCATCGATCTGCTTCGGGTCGACGCGCGTCAGCAGATGCGAGTAGCTGCCGATGCGATGCCCCGCCGGCAGCGCTTGTTCGGCCCTGCTCCAGCTGGACAGATCGTCGCGCAGAAACAGCTCGGCGCGCTCGCGCAGCCCGGGCAGCACAGGTGCCAGCATCACGGTAAGGAAACGAAAATAGTCGATTGCCGCCGAGCAAACCGCGTGCAATCGGGTGCGGCCCGCGGGATCGTCGTTCTTGGCGAGCGTCCACGGTTCCGCCGCATCGAACAGACCGTTGGCGTGATCGGCGACCTGCATGATCTCGCGCATCGCCCGGCCAAATTCGCGCCGCTCGTAACACGAAGCGATCTCGGCCATGATGCCATCGCGCGGCAGGAGCCCTGCGGGCCACTCGCTGGCAATCACCGCGGCGAGTCGGCCGTCAAAGCGTTCGACGACAAACTTCGCCGCGCGACTGGCAATGTTCACGAACTTGCCGACGAGATCGCTGTTTACCCGCGCGACGAAATCGTCGGGATTGAATTCCATGTCCTCGACCTTGTCGTTCAGTTTCGCCGCGATGTAATAGCGCAGCCACTCGGGGTTCATGCCGACCTCGAGGTAGCGCTCCGGGCTGATGCCCGTGCCGCGCGACTTGGACATCTTCTCGCCCGACACGTTGATGAATCCGTGGACGAAGACGTTGGTCGGCAGCTTGCGCTGCGCAAACTTGAGCATCGCCGGCCAGAACAGCGTGTGGAAGTAGATGATGTCCTTGCCGATGAAGTGATACTGCTCGACCTCGGGCGCCGCGAGAAACTCGTCAAACGACCGGCTCTCGCCATTCTCGCGTGCCTTGCCGCTGTCGAAGTAGTTCTTGAGGCTCGCGAGATAGCCAATCGGCGCGTCGAGCCAGACGTAGAAGTACTTGCCCGGCGCGTCGGGAATCTCGATGCCGAAATAGGGCGCGTCGCGGGAAATGTCCCAGTCGGCAAGCTCGCTCACGCCATGGTCGCCGCCGAGCCATTCCCCGATCTTGTTTTTTACCTGCGGCTGCAGCGGCGTCGCCGCGGTCCATTGGCGCAGGAAGGAGACCACCTGCGCATCGGATAGGCGGAAAAACAGGTGCTCCGAGCGCCGCAGCTCGGGTTTGACGCCGGTCAGTACCGAGTAGGGATTCTTGAGCTCGGTCGCGGCGTAAGTCGAGCCGCAATTCTCGCATGCGTCGCCGAACTGGTCCCGGGTGCCGCACCTCGGGCATTCGCCCTTGATGTAGCGATCGGGCAGAAACATGTTCTTCACCGGATCAAAAAACTGCTCCACCGGCTTGGCGTAGATCAGACCCGCTGCCTTGAGCCGACGATAGATGCCTTGCGAGAGCTCGATGTTCTCGGGGCTGTGCGTCGTATACCAGTGGTCGAAGCTCAGGTGGAAGCGCCGGTAGTCGCGTTGGTGCGATTGGGCGACGCGCGCGATCAACGCTTCGGGAGTCGTGCCTTCCGCCTCCGCGCGGAGCATGATCGGCGCGCCGTGCGTGTCCTCGGCGCAGACGAAATGGACTGCATGACCCTGCATGCGCTGGAAGCGCACCCAGATGTCCGCCTGGATGTATTCCATGATGTGACCGATATGGAACGGTCCATTGGCATACGGCAGGGCAGTGGTGACGAACAGCGTGCGGCGCGCCATTGCAGCGAGAAACCTTTGCAGCGAAAGGGGAATCTTTAATTCTAACAAAGCGGTCTGCGCCTGAGTACCGGCCGGGTCGCTTTTTCGTTACACTCAGAACCCCTTAATGTCGTTGCTCCATTGTCGTTCATGCCCATAGCCGAGGCCGACGTCCTGGCCAGCCTCAACGCGCTGGTCGATCCCAACACCGGCCGCGATTTCGCTGCGGCCAAAGTCGTGCGCAAGGTGGCGGTCGACGCGTCGAGCGTAACCGTTGACCTGCTGCTCGGCTATCCGGCCAAGAGCCAGTACGCGGCGCTGCGCAAGCTGGTGCAAGAGAGGCTCGCGGCATTGGCCGGGGTGGGCAAGGTAACGGTCAATATCACGCACAAAATCGCCTCGCACGCCGTGCAGCGAGGGGTGAAACTCATCCCGGGCGTCAAGAACATCATCGCCGTCGCGAGCGGCAAGGGCGGTGTCGGCAAATCGACAACGGCGGTCAATCTCGCCCTGGCGCTCGCTGCCGAAGGCGCCCAGGTCGGCGTGCTCGACGCGGACATCTACGGGCCATCGCAACCGATGATGCTCGGCATCGCGGGCCGCCCGGAATCGAAGGACGGCAAGACGCTTGAGCCGCTCGAGGCCTGGGGCGTGCAGGCGATGTCGATCGGATTTCTTATCGACACCGATACGCCGATGGTGTGGCGCGGACCGATGGTGACGCAGGCTCTGGAGCAGCTGCTCAAGGACACCAACTGGCGCGACCTCGACTACCTGATCGTCGACCTGCCTCCGGGTACGGGCGACATCCAGCTGACCCTGGCGCAGAAAGTGCCGGTGACCGGAGCAGTCATCGTCACCACGCCGCAGGACATTGCCTTGATCGACGCGCGCAAGGGCTTGAAGATGTTCGACAAGGTCGGCGTACCGATCGTGGGCGTGGTCGAGAACATGTCCACCCACGTTTGTTCGCACTGCGGCCATGCCGAAGCCATCTTCGGCGAGGGTGGCGCGGCGAAGATGTGCAAGGACTACAACGTGCCCTTTCTGGGCGGCTTGCCGCTCGATATTCGTATCCGCGAGCACGCTGATTCGGGCCGGCCAACCGTGGTCGCCGATCCCGACGGAAAGATCGCGGCCGTGTACAAGGAAATCGCGCGCAAGACGGCCGTCTTCGTCGCCCAAAGGGTTGAGGATTTCTCCGCCAAGTTTCCAAGCATCGTCGTTCAGAACACCTAGAAGAGCTGCGTTGTCGCCGCGCGGGCGGGGCCGAGCCGGGCACACCGCACTCCGCTGCGGCGGAAACGACGTTCACGGAGAAGCGAACCCATGATCAAGTCCGACCGATGGATCCGCCGTATGGCGGCAGAGCAGCGCATGATCGAGCCCTTCGAGCCGGGCCAGGTGCGCGAGGTGAACGGCCACAAGATCGTTTCCTACGGCACGTCGAGTTACGGATACGATATCCGTTGCTCGAGCGAATTCAAGCTGTTCACCAATCTCAACACGACCATCGTCGATCCGAAGAACTTCGACGAGAAGTCGTTCGTCGACTTCCACGGCGATTCCTGCATCATCCCGCCGAACTCGTTCGCGCTCGCGCGCACCGTCGAGTACTTCCGAATTCCGCGTAATGTGCTCACGATCACCTTAGGAAAGAGTACGTACGCGCGCTGCGGCATCATCGTCAACGTGACGCCTCTGGAGCCGGAATGGGAGGGCTACGTCACGCTGGAATTCTCGAATACCACGCCGCTGCCGGCAAAGATCTACGCCAACGAAGGCGTGGCGCAAGTGATTTTTTTCGAGTCCGACGAGGTTTGCGAAACGTCGTACAAGGACCGCGGAGGCAAGTACCAGGGGCAGAAGGGCGTCACGCTGCCGAAGATCTAGCCGGCTAGCGCCCGCGCTTTGCTGCTGCGAGCGACCGGGTTTCGCGCCGCAGTCGCACCGACGCGTGACGTTGTACTTTGACGACCGTGCATGGAGCTTGCATGTTCGCGATCTGGGCGAAGTCAAAGCGCGTTTCGGTCGCGATCATCGCGATCTGCCAAGTTGCGGCAATGGCGCTCTGGTTTTCCGCCTCCGCCGTCGCGCCAGCGCTCGCCGCCGAATTTCACCTCTCGTACTTCTCCCAGGCCGCACTGACCAGCGGCGTGCAGGCCGGCTTCGTCATCGGCTGCCTGGCGAGCGCCATTCTCGGGCTTCCCGACCGCATCGATCCGCGGCGTCTGTTCGCAGCGTCGGCCGTCGTTGGCGCACTTGCCAATGCCCTGCTCCTCGCCATCGATCCGTCCACCGCGGCCGCGCCGCTGCTGCGGGTCGTGACTGGGGTGTGCATGGCCGGCGTCTACCCCGTCGGCATGAAGCTCGTCGCGACGTGGGCGAAGGGGGACATGGGGCTTATGGTCGGGATCCTGGTCGGGGCGCTGACGCTCGGGTCGGCATCGCCGCACCTGTTCAACGCGCTGGGCGGACTGGACTGGAGGCCGACGGTTGTGGGGTCGTCGGCAGCTGCGCTCGTCGCCGCGGCGCTGATCGGCCTCGCCGGGATCGGCCCGAAGCGCACTGCCGCGCCGCGATTCGATGCCCGCGCAGTACTGGTCGCCTGGCGCGACGTGCCGCTGCGGCTCGCCAATCTCGGCTACCTCGGGCACATGTGGGAGCTCTATGCAATGTGGGCGTGGATCGCCGTGTTTCTGAATTCAAGCTTCGCGCTGTCCCTGCCGCCGGCGACCGCACCGGTCGCGGCGAAGCTCGCGGCCTTCGCCACGGTTGCGTCGGGAGCCATCGGCTGCGTCGGAGCCGGCTTGCTCGCCGATCGCGTGGGGCGGACGACGGTGACGATCGTCGCCATGGCGATCAGCGGCAGCTGCGCGGCGACGATAGGCCTCTTCTACGGTGGATCCCCCACCTTGCTGATGGTCATTTGCCTGATCTGGGGCATCAGCGTGGTCGCCGACTCGGCGCAATTCTCCGCCTCCGTCGCCGAACTCGCCGACCCGGCGCGCGTGGGCACCATGCTCACCGCGCAAACCGCACTGGGCTTCACCCTGACGCTGGCCACCATCCATCTGTTGCCGCAGTGGGTCGAAGCGATGGGCTGGCGCTACGCGTTCACGCCACTGGCGATCGGGCCGGCGGTCGGCGTGTGGGCCATGGCCCGGTTACGCGCCGATCCGCGGTCGGTCCGGCTGGCGGGCGGACGGCGCTGACGACTCGTCGGATATTCACGTGGCAGCCACAGCCCCGCCGGCGTAGCATTCGGCTTGTTCCGGCAGTCGCCCTGTGCGAGCGCGCCGGAATTCCAGGCAACTTCGAAAGGGAGGAAAGTGTGGCTTACCATCTGGAAGGACGGCTGCTGGAGGTGTGCAACTGTCGCGTGCTCTGCCCATGCTGGATCGGGGAAGATCCGGATTTCGGCACCTGCGACACCATCGTTTCGTGGCATTTCGACAAGGGTACGATCAACGGCGTCGATGTCTCCGGGCGCACGATCGCGATGATCGCCCACATTCCGGGCAACATTCTTCAGGGCAACTGGCGTGCCGCGGTGTACCTCGACGACAAGGTGACGCCGCAGCAGGAAGAGGCAATCCTCGGGGTCTACACGGGCAAGCTCGGCGGTCCGGTGGCGGATCTGGCCAAGCTGGTCGGCGAAGTCGTATCGGTGGAGAAAGTGCCCATCCAGTTCGACGTTCAGGGCGGCAAGGGAACCCTCAAGGTCGGTAACAGCGGCTACGCCGAGCTCGAGCCCTATCAGGGCGCGACCGGCAAGACCACGACGTTGCTGGACACCGTTTTCTCGACCGTGCCCGGCGCACCGGTGTTCGTGGGCAAGAGTCCGCACTACCGGTCGAAGAACGACAAGCTCGGCATCAATCTGGACATGAGCGGTCACAACGCGCTGCAAAGCACGTTCGTGTTCGACGCCTGAGCGGTTAGCCCTTGCCGAGTGGGGCCTTTCGGGCCAGGTGGCGCATGAGCCTTGTGGCAGACCGCGCGCCCGGCGCTGACCGGGCGACGTTGCGCCTGGGCCTGGTCGCGGCGCTGTCGGCGGCGGCGTGGGTAGCGCTGGCGCTCTGGAGTGCGAGCCCTTACGCACGCTATCTCGATCACGGGGGTTGGGAGGAACCGGGCTGGCTCGCGGTGCTGTGTCGCAGCCTGCCTGGCGGGCCCGCGCTACCGGCGCTGCTCTATGCGCTGGCGTGGCTGCTGATGATCGCGGCCATGATGTTGCCGACCACGTTACCCTTGCTGCGCATCTTCGGCCGCATGACCGCCTCCAGGCCGGACGCCGGAACGCTGTTGACCTGGGTCGTCCTTGGCTACGCGCTCGCCTGGCTCGGATTCGGACTGCTCGCCCACGGCCTGGACAGCGCGCTGCACGTAGCCGCTGCCAAGTCCGATTGGCTGGTGGCGCGCGGCGAGGTGGTCGGGGCGCTGGTCCTGGTGGGTGCCGGCGCGTTTCAATTCAGCCGGCTCAAGTATCGTTGCCTCGAGCGCTGCCGCACACCCTTCGCCTTCGTCAACGCGCGCTGGCACGGGCGACGGCCGTCGCGCGAGGCATTTCACATCGGCTTCGCGCACGGCGCGTTCTGCGTGGGCTGCTGCTGGGCACTGATGCTGGTCACCTTCGTCGTCGGCATGGGCAACCTGGGCTGGATGCTCATCGTTGCCGCCGCCATGGCCGCGGAAAAGAACCTCTCCTGGGGCCGTCGGCTGCGCACGCCGCTGGGGCTGGGGCTCATCGCCTGGGGCACTACCCTTGTCGCCCTAACGCTCTGATCGGTCGGGCCCGGGACGGAGCAAGCGGCGCCTTTCGCGCCGCCTCCCGCCGCGCCGGGGCCCGATTCCGCAAAGCGCTCGCATCGGGCGCGGCCGCGGTGCACAATGCGGCCCTGACAGGGGTGTGGCCTCCGGCCGACACCCCGCTTTCTTTTGGCAGCGCAGGAGCCGCGGCATGAAATTCCGCTTTCCGGTCGTCATCATCGATGAGGACTTTCGTTCCGAGAACGCGTCCGGGCTCGGGATTCGCGCGCTCGCGGCGGCAATCGAAAAGGAAGGATTGGAAATCCTCGGCGTCACCAGCTACGGTGACCTGTCGCAGTTCGCGCAACAGCAGTCGCGCGCGTCGGCGTTCATCCTTTCGATCGACGACGAAGAATTCACACCGGGCCCGGAACTCGATCCAGCGATCCTGAAGGTGCGCGCCTTTATCGAGGAAATCCGCTTCAAGAACGCGGAAATTCCGATTTACCTCTACGGTGAGACGCGGACCTCGCGCCACATCCCGAACGACATCCTGCGCGAGCTGCACGGCTTCATTCACATGTTCGAAGACACGCCGGAGTTCGTCGCCCGCCACATCATCCGCGAAGCGAAGGCCTACCTCGATTCGCTCGCTCCGCCTTTCTTCCGCGCGCTGGTCGACTACGCCCAGGACGGCTCCTATTCGTGGCACTGCCCGGGGCACTCCGGCGGGGTGGCGTTCCTGAAAAGCCCGGTGGGGCAGATGTTCCACCAGTTCTTCGGCGAGAACATGCTGCGCGCAGATGTCTGCAACTCGGTCGATGAGCTGGGCCAGTTGCTCGATCACAGCGGTCCGGTCGGCGCGTCGGAGCGAAACGCGGCGCGCATCTTCAACGCCGATCACTGTTTCTTCGTCACCAACGGTACGTCGACCTCGAACAAGATGGTCTGGCACGCCAACGTTGCCTCCGATGACATCGTCGTCGTCGACCGCAACTGTCACGTGTCCGTCCTGCACGCGATAACGATGACCGGCGCAATTCCCGTGTTCCTGACGCCGACCCGCAACAACCTCGGCATCATCGGGCCGATTCATCTGGACGAATTCAAGCCGGCGAACATTCGCAAAAAGATCGAGGCCAACCCGTTCGCGCGCGTGGCGAAGAACAAGACGCCGCGGATCCTCACCATCACGCAGAGCACCTACGACGGGGTCGTTTACAACGTTGAGATGCTCAAGCACACGCTCAACGGCACGATCGAGACGCTGCATTTCGACGAGGCGTGGTTACCACATGCCGCCTTTCACGAATTCTACAAAGACATGCACGCGATCGGCAAAGATCGACCGCGGAGCAAGGATGCGTTGATCTTCGCCACGCATTCGACACACAAGCTTCTGGCGGGGCTCTCGCAGGCCTCGCAAATCCTGGTACAGGAGTCGCAGACGCGCAAGCTCGATGTGAACGTGTTCAACGAGGCCTATCTGATGCACACATCGACATCGCCGCAGTACGCGATCATCGCCTCGTGCGACGTCGCGGCGGCGATGATGGAACCGCCCGGCGGCACGGCGCTGGTCGAGGAGTCGATCGCCGAAGCGCTCGATTTCCGCCGTGCCATGCGCAAGGTCGACGACGAGTGGGGCAAGGATTGGTGGTTCAAGGTATGGGGACCGGAAAAGCTTGCGGCCGAGGGTATCGGCAAGCGCGACGAGTGGATGCTGCGCGCGAACGAGAAGTGGCACGGCTTCGGCAATCTGGCGCAGAACTTCAACATGCTCGACCCGATCAAGGCGACCGTGATCACGCCTGGACTCGACGTCTCCGGCAGGTTCGCCAAGACCGGCATTCCGGCATCGATTGTAACCAAGTACCTCGCCGAGCATGGCGTCATCGTCGAGAAGACAGGCCTCTATTCGTTCTTCATCATGTTCACCATCGGCATCACCAAGGGGCGCTGGAACACGCTGGTGACCGCGCTACAGCAGTTCAAGGACGATTACGACAAGAACCAGCCGCTGCGCAAGATCCTGCCCGAGTTCTGCACCTCACAACCGTCCTACGAGCGCGTGGGCTTGCGCGATCTGTGCCAGCAGATCCACGACATGTACAAGTCCAACGACGTGGCCCGCGTCACCACCGAAATGTATCTGTCCGACATGCTGCCGGCCATGAAGCCCTCGGACGCGTTTGCCTGCATGGCGCATCGCGAGATCGACCGCGTCGAGATCGACCAGCTCGAGGGCCGCGTGACCAGCGTGCTGCTCACGCCGTACCCGCCGGGCATCCCGCTGCTCATACCCGGCGAGCGCTTTAACCGCACCATCGTCGAGTTTCTGCAGTTCGCCCGCAGCTTCAACCAGCAGTTCCCGGGCTTCGACACCGATATTCACGGTCTGGTCGAACAGAACGATGGGGGCAAACTGCGCTATTTCATCGACTGCGTTCGACCGCGCTAGCCAAGCGCGTTGCGACCCTGTACGGCGTGAGCCTGGAAACCAACTACCGACGCTTCGGCAGCGGGCAGTCCGTGCTGCGGGTCGAAGACGAGCGACTGCTCGCCGGCGCAGGAAGCTTTGCCGACGACGTCGCGCTGCCCGATCAGGCGCACGTCTACTTCCTGCGCTCGCCGCACCCGCATGCGCGGCTGCTCGGCATCGACGTCAGCGCCGCAGCGGCAATGCCGGGCGTGATCGCGGTGGTCGTCGGCGACGATCTGCTCCGGGCGCGGGTGGGACCGCTGCCGTCGTCGGCGGACTTCAAGCGCGGCGATGGCACGCCCTCCGCATCGCCACCGCGGCACGCCCTCGCGGTCGGGACGGTTCGCTTCGTAGGCGAGGCGGTGGCCGCAGTCGTTGCCCGGAGCGTGGCGCAGGCGCGCGATGCGGCCGAGGCAATCGACGTCCGCTACGAACCGCTGCCGGTGGTCACCGCGACCGTGGCCGCGGTGGCGCAGGGCGCACCGCTGGTGTGGTCCGCGGCGTCGGGCAACGTCGCAGCCGAAATCCGGCACGGCAGCGCGGCCGCCGCCGCGGCCGCGTTTGCCCGGGCCGAGCATGTCGTGGCCCTGGAGCTCGTCAATCAGCGCGTTGCCCCTTGTCCGATCGAACCGCGTGCCGTGCTGGCAAGCTACGATGCACCGACCGATCGCATCACGCTGCGGGTGAGCTGCCAGACACCGACCGGATTGCGCGATGCCCTGTGCAACGAGGTGCTCGGCATACCGCCTGAGAAAGTGCGCGTGCGGGTCGGCGATGTTGGCGGCGGCTTTGGGATGAAGACGGGCCTCTATCCGGAGGACGTCGTCGTGGCGTTCTGCGCGCGCGAGTTCAAGCGTCCCGTCAGGTGGCGCGCCGAGCGCATCGAGGAGTTCCTGGCGGCGACCCATGGACGCGACGTGACGAGCCAGGCCGAACTCGCGCTCGACGCGTCCGGGCGCATCCTCGCACTGCGGGTCTCGTCACTCGCCAACCTCGGGGCCTACGCCACGCCCGCGGGGGTCGTCATTCAACTCATGATAGGGCCTTGGGTGTCGACGAGCATCTACGACATCGGGGTAATCGACATCCGCATTCAAGGGGTGCTCACCCACACCGCGCCGACCAGCGCCTACCGCGGCGCCGGCCGGCCGGAGGCCATCTACATCATCGAGCGCTTGATGGACGCGGCGGCGCGCAAATTGGGCATGGATCCGCGCGAGCTGCGTCGGCGCAACATGATCCGCCCGGAACAGATGCCGTATACGAATGCGATGCATCAGACCTACGACAGCGGCCAGTTCGAGGCGGTCATGGACAAGGCGGTGGCACTCGCCCGCTGGGATGAGTTTGACGCGCGCGCCGCCGAGGCGAAGCAGCGCGGGCGGCTGCGCGGCCGCGGCATGGCGACTTTCCTCGAATGGACCGGCGCGGAAGTCTTCGAGGAGCGGGTCACAGTAACCGTGAGCGGCGAGGGGGAGATCGAGATCTTCCATGCGCTGCAGCCTATGGGCCAGGGACTCGAGACGACATTCGCCCAGGTGGCCGTCGACGTCTTTGGCGTCCCGATCGAGAAGATCAAGATTGTTCAGGGCGACACCGACCGCGGGACCGGCTTCGGCAGCGCGGGCTCACGCTCGCTGTTCGTGGGCGGCTCGGCGGTGCGCGTGGCCGCCGAGCGCACGGTCGTCAGGGCGCAGCAGCTTGCGGCTGAAGCGCTGGAGGCGGCGGCGGCCGATCTCGTGTATGGCCAAGGCTTCTTCCGCATCGCCGGGACCGACCGGCACATCGGCCTGTTCGAGCTCGCACGCAAGCAGCCGTCGCAACGCATCGTTCTCGACTCGAAGAGCTCTGTTGACGGGGCGACCTGGCCCAACGGCTGCCATATCTGCGAAGTCGAAATCGACCCGGATACCGGTGCGGTGGAAGTGGCCGACTATTGGTCGGTCAACGATGTCGGACGAGTCATCAATCCGCTCATCGTTGTCGGCCAGCTCGAGGGGGGCGCGGCTCAGGGTATCGGCCAGGCACTGTGCGAATGCTTCGTCTACGACCCCGAGTCCGGCCAGGCGCTGACTGCGAGCCTGCTCGACTACGCGCTACCCAATGCGACCACGGTCGGGCGTTTTACGATGACCATGGATGAGTCGACGCCGTGCCTGAACAACGTGATGGGGGTGAAGGGCGTCGGCGAGCTGGGAACGATCGGCGCCACACCGGCCGTGGTCAATGCCGTTATCGACGCCCTGACTCGCCACGGCGTGAGCGGCGCCCTCGACGCGATGCAGATGCCGCTAACTTCGGCCCGTGTCTGGCAGGTGCTCTACCCAGAGGCTGCAGCCGCCAAGACGGGGCAAGCCGGCTAGGGCGCCGATCGACGCGGCGCCGGTGCGACGCTAGGCCGCGACGCCGGCGGTTGCCGACGCCGGTGCCGACTCGGACTTGGGCTCGGTCGCGCTGCCGGCCGGCCGCGGCGCCTGCGCCGTCAGCCAGGCGAGCACGCACGCCGCCATGCGAACTTCCATCGACTCGCCGCGGCCGAAGAGAACCACCGGCACCTTCGCCCCAAGGGTCACGCCGGCGGCGAGCGCGCCGACCATGGCGATGAGCGTGCGCAGCAGCAGTGCGCCGGATTCGAGGCCGGGTACGATGAGCACATCGGCGGCGCCCGCGACCTTCGATTCCACGCCATTGGCACGCGCGGCGGCGGCGGACAGTGCGCTGTCCGCGGTCAGCGGGCCATCGACTACGCCTCCGGTGATCATGCCCTGGAGGGCCATCTTGGAGAGCGCCGCCGCGTCGGCGGTCGACGGCAGCGCCGGGGTGACGCCCTCGACTGCGCTCAGCACGGCGACCAAGGGCGCCGCGATCCCGAGCGCGTGCGCGAAGTCGATAGCGTTCTGCACGATGTCGCGCTTGGCCGCGAGCGTGGGGGCGATGTTGAGCAGCGCATCGGAGAGGATGAACGGGCGTGGGTAGCCCGGCACGTCGACAAAAAACGCATGCGTTAGGCGTCGTTCGCCACGCAGCCCGGACTCCGGCGTTGCCACCGCCCGCATCAAATCGTCAGGGTAGAGGCTTCCCTTGATGAGCGCCCGCACCTCGCCATTCTTGGCCAGCTCCGCCGCACGCTGCGCGGCGGCAAAGGGCTCGTCCGGGGTGTCGATCAGATCGATGCGGGAAAGGTCGAGGCCGGCTTGGGCGGCGGCGTCGGCGATGCGGCCCTCCGGCCCGACGAGCACCGGCGCCAGATAGCCGGCGAACTGTCCCGACAGCGCGATCTGCAACGAATCGCTGTCGCATGGATACACGACCGCCGCCGCGAGCGGGGCGAGATTGCGGGCGCGATCTACGAGGCGCTGGAAGTGGGGGCGAATGGCCATGAGGTCAGCGTGGCAAAGCGGGGCGAGGCTGTCAACCCTGTGCCGATGGCCGGCATTTGCCAGCGGGCAGCCGTCGCAGCACCCTGGCGCACGCAGGGCTGGCGTGGCCGCGATGGGCTCGAGCGCGCTTCCCTCCGTGTAACCCTCGCTTGCTGCTCAGACCTTCCCCTTCCATGGCACGACGAGCTTTTCGACGTAGCGCATGAGCAGGTCGAAAAGGTAGGCCACTGCGCCGATGACGACGATGCCCATGATCACGATATCGGTACGCAGGAAGTTCGACGCGTTGAGCACCATCTGGCCCAGACCCTTGGTCGCGGCGACCATTTCCGCCGCCACCAACGTGGTCCAGCCAAAGCCGATGGCGATGCGCATCGAGGTCAGGATTTCCGGCATGCTGGCCGGGACAATCACGTGCCGGATCACTTGCCACTTCGATGCGCCCATCGAATACGCCGCGTGGATCTGCTCCTGCGACACCGAACGCACGCCCGCGCGTGCACTCATTGCCAGCGGCGCGAAGCAGGCGAGGTAGATCAGCAGCACCTTGGACAATTCGTCGATGCCAAACCAAATCACGATCAGCGGCAGATAGGCAAGCGGCGGCAGCGGCCGGTAGAACTCGATCGGCGGATCGAAGATGCCGCGCGCAATTCGCGACACCCCCATGGCGACGCCGATCGGAATGGCGGTCACGCAGGCGGCGATGAAGGCGCTGAACACGCGGAACATCGACCAGCCGAAATTCTCGGCCAAGGGAGCATCAGCGAGCTTGCCCAGTGCCGATTCGTACAGGCGCGCCGCTACGGTCTCCGGCGTGGGCAAAAAAAGCGGCGGCACCCAGCGCAGATGGCTCGCCAGCCACCACAGGGCCAACAGGGCAACCATGGTCAGCGCACTGATCGCGGTGCTCGAGCCCTCGCCCGGGGTGGCGAACGACGAGGTTTTCGGCCGGCTGGCGCCGGCGGGTTGGGCGCTGCTCATCCCTGGTGGTCGATCGCGGGGCGCTCGGGCTCGCGCTGCTGGATGACCGCCAGCACCTCCTCGCGCACGGCGATGAAGTCCGGGTCCGACTTTATCGCCCGAGCGTTTCGCGTTGCCACGAAACGCCGTCCGAAGTCGAGACGATATTCGTGCGAGATTCGCCCCGGTCGGGGCGTCATCACCACCAGGTGGGTGGCAAGGAACAACGCCTCCTCGACCGAATGGGTAATGAAGAACACCATCTTGCCGGTGCGCTGCCAGACGTCGAGGATGAGCTCCTGCATCGATTCGCGGGTGAACGCGTCGAGTGCCCCCAGCGGCTCATCCATGAGCATCAGTTCGGGATCGGAGGCCAGCGTGCGGGCGATGCCGACGCGCTGCTGCATGCCGCCGGACAACTCGTAGATTGCGCGCCGGGCGAAGTCCTCCAGCCCGACCAGCCTGAGCTTTTCCATCGCCACCTCGCGCCGCCGGGCGGGGGCGACGCCACGCATGCGCAGGCCGAACTCGACGTTGTCGATCACGTTGAGCCAGGGCATCAGGGCGTGCTTCTGGAACACCACGCCGCGATCGGCCCCCGGACCGTCGACCGGGCGGCGGTCGAGCTCGATTGTCCCTTCGGTGGCAGGCAGGAAGCCGGCGATGCAGTTGAGCAGCGTCGTCTTGCCACACCCCGAGGCGCCGATGGCGACCAGGAAGGCGCCGTCGCGCAGCGTCAGATTGACGTCGGCCAGGGCATCGACGATGCCCGTCTTGGTCGCGTAACGGACGCCGAGATGGCGGATGTCGAGTTGGGGCAACCGGGGTCTCTTCGCCGGCATGGCGGCGGCGCGAGGCCATTCTGACAGAAATGCGGCGGCGCACCGGGCGCCGCCGCGACCATGACAGGATGCCCAGGGAGGGCTATTTCGCGGCCTTGGTCACCCACTCGATGGTAACGTTCTTGCTGAAGTCGGGTGCCACCGCCGTAAGCCGGCCCTGGTCCTTGAGGAAGCTCGCCTGCTGCGTCAGCGCCTTGGTCGCAGCGCCGTTCGCGCCGCCGCCCAGCCACGCCGGCGACGCCTGCTCCGCCAGGCTCGGGAAGCCGTAGAGAGCCATTGCGGCCGCCACCTCTTCCGGCTTGCCGCCCGACCACTTAGCCACTGCCGCCACCTTGGCCGGATCGGCGGTCCATGCCTTGGGATTGGCCCGATAGTCGGCGTCGGCCTTGGCCAGCGCTTTGACCAGGGCGACCATGAACTCCGGATTCTGCTGAGCGAACTTCTGGCTCACGATGAGCCCGTCAAAGGTGCAGGCGCCCTCCTTGCAGATGTCGCCGGAGGTGAGCAGCACCTTGCCGCTCTTCTTGACCTCGGACAGGACCGGATCCCAGATGAAAGTCGCGTCGATGTCGCCGCGGCTCCATGCGGCCGCAATCTCGGGCGGTCGCATGTTGAGCACTTGTGCGTCGGACGCCTTGAGTCCCGCCTTCTGCATGGCGTAGAGCAGCTGGAAGTGCGAGGTCGACACGAAAGGCGTGCCGATCTTCTTGCCCTTCAGATCGGCAACGGTGTTGATGCCGCTGCCGTTACGCGCCACCAGCGCCTCGGCCGCGGCGATGTCCTCGAGAATCCAGAACAGCTCGACGTCCATGCCCTGGCTGATTGCCGTCGCGACGCCGGTCGAGCCGACCTCCCCCAACTGCACGTCGCCGGAGGCCATGGCCCGGATCACATCGCCACCGCCGCCGAACTGCCGCCAGTTGATCTTGAATCCGGTCGCCTTTTCGATCTCCTGACTCTGTTGTACCCAACGCCACGGATTCATCATGTCCTGATAGGCGAAGGTTACGGTCTTCTGCGCAGACGCCGGCGCGGCGGCCAGTGCCGAAACGGCGGCGAACGTCATTGCTGCCAGCAAGCGATGCATATTTCCTCCCATGAGCCGCCGC
Source organism: Casimicrobiaceae bacterium (assembly GCA_035939595.1). GTDB lineage: Bacteria > Pseudomonadota > Gammaproteobacteria > Burkholderiales > Casimicrobiaceae > PALSA-1003. The sequence goes on along the minus strand of DASZFQ010000060.1, from coordinate 28,193 downwards.
CGGAACCTTTGCCGACGATCGGAGTGCCGGGTGATGCTAGACGGTCACCAGAGTCTTGCGCAAGCAATCGACGATCATATCGATATGCTGCCGCTCGGCGATGAGCGGCGGCGCGATGATTGCCGAGTCTCCGGTGGTCTTCAGATGCAGCCCGTTGTCGAACAGCTTCTTCTGCAGCAGATGGCCGCGCGCGCCCGGCGCGCCCGCCGGATGCACCTCGATCGCCGCCAGCATGCCGTAGCCGCGCAGATCGGCAACCGCAGGCAGATCCTTGAGCGACCAGAGGCCGTCGAGAAAATACGCGGACAGCGCGGCGCCGCGCTCGAACAGGCCCTCCTTGCGGTAGATGTCGAGCGTCGCCAGACCCGCGGCGCACGGCGCCGGATGGCCCGAGTAGGTGTAGCCGTGGAAGAACTCGATCGCGCCGTCCTGCGCCGCGGCGATGACCGTGTCGTGAATCCGTTCGCTGATCGCGACGGCGCCCATCGGCTGGGCGCCGTTGGTGAGCCCCTTGGCCATGGTCATGAGGTCGGGCGTTACCCCGAAACTCTGCGCCGCGAACGGCTTGCCGGTGCGGCCGAACCCGCAGATCACCTCGTCGAACACCAGCAGAATGCCATGCTGATCGCAGATCTCGCGCACGCGCTTGAGGTAACCCTTGGGTGGCACCAGGCAGCCGGTCGAGCCGGCGATGGGCTCGATGAAACAGGCGGCGATGTTTTCCGCTCCATGCAAGGCGACCAGGCGCTGCAAGTCATCGGCGAGCTCGGCACCCTGCGCGCCTTCGCCCTTGACGAAGAAGTTCTCCTTCAAGTGCGTGTGGCGCATGTGCACGACGCCCGGCACGCCGGGGCCGAACTTGCGCCGGTTGTTGACGATGCCCGACAGCGCGACGCCGCCGAAGTTGACGCCGTGGTAGGCGCGCTCGCGCGAGACGAACATGTTGCGCCCGCCCTGGCCACGCGCCTGGTGGTAGGCCAGGGCGACTTTCATCGCCGTGTCGACGGCCTCGGAACCGGAGTTGACGAAAAAGATCCGGTTCAGGTCGCCTGGCGTGAGCTCGGCCACTCGCGTTGCGAGCTCGAAGCTCTTGGGGTGCGCGCGCAGAAACGGGGCGATGAAATCGAGCTCCATGAGCTGCTTCGACACGGCCTCGGCGATCTCCTTCCGACCGTGACCGGCATTGACGCAAAATATGCCCGACGAGGCATCGATGAGTTTGCCGCCGCGATCGTTCCAATAGAACATCCCCTCCGCGCGCACGACCATCTTGGGATCGGACTTGAAATCTCGGTTGGGGGTGAAGGGCATCCAGTACTCGTCGAGCGAGGCCTGGCGCGGTTGCGAGGGGTCGCGCCGCGTGATTTCGGCATGGTCCATCATGTTCTCCGGGTCGGGCGCGGGCAGTCGAAAGGCCGCGCGACAACCTGCTTTTTAGTCCTAATCCGGTCGTTCGGCTAGAGGCCCCTGTCGCGCCGGCGGCGGAGCCCCGCGTCGAGGCGGGGGAGGCCGCGGGCGCTGCGCGCGACGCCCCCCCGGGCCAGCGCTTGGACGCAACACTCAGGCGGCGACGGCCGCAGCGGTCGTAACCGGCTCGGCGGCAAGCACCTGCGCCACTGCGTTGACCACGGCGGCGATGCGTCCGACGTCGCGCAGTTGCTGCGTGCTCAGGCCACACTCGCGCAGCAGCTTGGCGTGTGACTGGATGCAGAAGCCGCACTTGCCGACAATCGATGCGGCGAGCGCGTAGAGCTCGAAGCGCTTGCGCTCAACGCCACCATGCGTCGCATAGGCGTTCATGCGCAGCTCGGGCCGGACGGTCTTGAGTTCCGCGTCCGCCGCCATTTCCACGAACGGATACCAGACGTTGTTCATTCCCATCAAGGCGGCGGCAGTAAGCGCGGCCTGGGCGTGCGTCGCGTCGAGCGGCGGCGCCTCGCGTAACGCCTCGACCAGCGGCGCCGACCGGGCGGCGAATGCGGCGGCGAGCGCTGCGCCGACAGCCTCCGCGGGGGCGAGACTCGAGCGGCTGATCACCGCGTCGAAGTTGAGCCGCAGGTCCTTGGCGTAATCGGGAATGCGGTCGTTGATCGTTTGCAACCACTCCATGGCGAAGCCTCACTTAGCTCGGATTAGGGTCATGTCCACCTGCCGGGTCGAGCGGCTACAACGTGCCGCCTCCGACCGCCCGATTGCACGGGCACAACTCGTCGGTCTGCAAGCCGTCCAGAATGCGCAGCACCTCTTCCGGACTGCGGCCGACATTGAGGTTGTTCACCGAAACGTGCTGGATGACGTTGTCCGGATCGACGATGAACGTCGCCCGCAGCGCCACCCCTTCCTTGGCGTCGCGCACGCCGAGTTGGTCCACCAGCGAGCCGGTGACGTCGGCGAACTGCCACTGGTTAAGGCTCCTCAGCTCGGCGTGATCGCGGCGCCAGCCGAGCTTGGCAAACTCGTTGTCGGTCGAACCGCCGAGCACGACCGCGTCGCGGTCCTCAAACTGCTTGGCAAGCTTGGCAAAACCGACGATTTCGGTCGGGCAGACGAAGGTGAAATCCTTCGGATAGAAGTAGATAACCTTCCACTTGCCCGGAAACGACCGCTCGTCGAGCGGCGCAAAGGCCGATGCACCGTTTTCCTCATGCCGATTGAAACCCGGCTTGACTCCGACGACGCTAAACGGCTCCAGTTTCTGACCTACGGTTTTCATGCACTTGTTCCTTTTCAATGCGGGCGCCCTGGCGCCGCGCAGGTTGGCGATTGGCTCGCGAACGAGCACGAGGGATAAGTTATGGATCGGTCATATATAATTCAATTCGTTTATTTCGATCGAGGCCTTAACTTGGGTTTATGGGTCCCTTACCGGCCATAGAGATGACCCCTAGCCCGCATGACCGCTTCGAGTTACCTTATTTTCAGGGAGGGGCCATGCGCATCGGCGTACCGAAGGAAATCAAGGTTCTGGAGAACCGCGTCGGGCTCACCCCGGCCAGTGTGCGTGAAGCAGTTCATCACGGGCACGAAGTCGTCGTCGAGCGCAACGCGGGACAGGGCATTGGCATGGACGACGAGGCGTATCGCCGCGCTGGCGCCGTCGTCGTCGACACCGCGGCGGAGGTGTTCGCCCGCGCCGAGCTGATCGTCAAGGTCAAGGAGCCCCAGGCAATCGAGCGCCGCATGCTGCGCGAAGGCCAGGTGCTGTTCACCTACCTGCACCTCGCGCCCGATCCCGACCAGACGAAGGATCTGCTCGCCAGCGGGGCGGTGTGCATCGCCTACGAAACAGTGACCTCGCCGTCAGGCGGATTGCCGCTGCTCGCGCCGATGTCCGAAGTGGCCGGCCGCATGGCCGTGCAGGCCGGCGCGTACTACCTGGAGAAGCCGCACGGCGGCTTGGGCGTGTTGCTCGGCGGCGTGCCTGGCGTCGATCCGGCCAAGGTCGTGGTTCTTGGCGGCGGCGTGGTCGGCTCGCACGCCTGCCACATCGCCCTGGGCATGGGCGCCGACGTGTGGGTCCTTGACCGCTCCGTCGACGTCTTGCGCGGCTTGTGGCGCCAGTTCGGCCGCCCGCTCAATACGGTCTATTCAACCCACGATGCCATCGAGCAGCACGTTACGGCAGCCGACCTGGTCATAGGCGGCGTCCTGATCCCCGGTGCATCGGCGCCGAAGCTCGTCTCGCGCGCCCTGATCGCGCGGATGAAACCGGGCTCGGTGGTCGTTGATGTCGCCATTGACCAGGGGGGCTGCTTCGAAACCTCCCGTCCCACGACGCACGCCGACCCCGTGTACGTGGTCGACGGCGTAACGCATTATTGCGTCGCCAACATGCCCGGCGGCGTGCCGCGCACCTCGACCTTCGCGCTCAACAACGCCACACTGCCGTTCGTGCTCGCGCTCGCCGACAAGGGTTGGCAGAAGGCGCTCGGCGATGACCGTGACCTCAAGAACGGTCTTAACATTGCGTTCGGCCACGTGACGTGCAAACCGGTCGCCGACGCGTTAGGCTACAAGTACACTGCACCGGAGACCGTGCTGTAGCCGTGGCTGTCTCCGCGCGCGCTCTTCGCGCGGGTCCCGGCCGGCGCTGCAGGCTTGCGGCAACCATGCGCACCGTCGAATCGCAGAGGAAATCGCTATGAACACCATGACCGAGGGCCCGGCGCTTGCCGTCGTCGGCAAGCAGAAGATGACGCCGTCGGAGGCATTCGTGGAGACCCTTGTCGCGCAGGGCGTCAAGGACGTCTTCGGCATCGTTGGCTCGGCCTTCATGGACGCCCTCGATCTGTTCCCGCTCGCCGGCATCCGTTTCATCTCGGTCGCGCACGAGCAGGGTGCCGGGCATATGGCCGACGGTTACGCGCGGGTGTCCGGGCGGCACGGCGTCTGCATCGCGCAGAATGGACCGGGTGTCACCAATTTTGTCACCTCCACGGCCGCCGCCTATTGGGCGCATTCGCCGGTGGTCGTGGTCACGCCGGAGACCGGATCGATGGGGCTCGGTCTCGGCGGATTCCAGGAGACTGAGCAGCTGCCGATCTTCTCCAAGATCACCCGCTTCCAGGCGCACGTCAACAACCCGGCGCGCATGGCCGAACTGACCTCGCGCGCGTTCGACCGCGCGCAACTCGAAATGGGACCGACGCAGCTCAACGTCCCGCGCGATTTCTTCTATGGCGACATCGAGTGCGAGATTCCGCGTCCGCTCGCCATCGAGCGTGGCGCGGGCGGCGAAACGGCGTTGGCCGAGGCGGCCGCGCTGCTCGCCGAGTCGCGCTTTCCGGTGATTCTCTGCGGCGGCGGCATCGTCATGGGCGATGGCCAGGACGAGGCGGTCCGGCTCGCCGAGTTGCTGCAGGCGCCGGTATGCAACTCGTATCTGCACAACGATTCGTTTCCGGCGCAACACCCCTTGGCCTGCGGCCCGCTCGGTTACCAGGGATCCAAGGCGGCGATGCAGTTGATGGCCAAGGCCGACGTCGTGCTGGCGCTGGGCACCCGTCTGGGGCCCTTCGGAACGCTGCCGCAATACGGGCTCGACTATTGGCCCAAGGACGCCAAGATCATCCAGGTCGACGCGGACGCGAAAATGCTGGGGCTGGTCAGGCCGATCGCGGTAGGCATCTGCGGCGACGCCAAGGCCGCCGCGCAGGCGCTCCGCGCGCGCCTGACCGGCAGGACGCTTGCCTGCCATAGCAACGTTGCCGCGCGGCTGGCCGCAGTCAAGCTTGAGAAAGCCGCGTGGGCGGCCGAACTTGAGGCCTGGACGCACGAAACCGATGCCTGGTCGCTGGCCGTCACCAAGGGCTCGAGCGGCATGCACCCGAGGCAAGTGCTGCGCGAGCTGGAACGCGCACTGCCGTCTCGAGTCATGGTTTCGACCGACATCGGCAATATCTGCTCGGTGGCCAATTCCTATCTTCGCTTCGAGCAACCCCGGTCGATGTTCGCCGCCATGAGTTTCGGTAACTGCGGCTACGCTTTCCCAACCATCATGGGTGCCAAGGTCGCCGCGCCCGACCGCCCGGCGGTCGCCTACGTCGGCGACGGCGCGTGGGGGATGAGCTTCGGCGAGCTGCAGACTTGCGCGCGCGAGCGCATCGCCGTCACCGCGGTGGTATTCAACAACGGCCAGTGGGGCGCGGAGAAGAAGAATCACGTCGACTTCTACGGCCAGCGCTTTGTCGGCGTGAACCTCGACCACCAGCCCTCGTGGGCGGCGGTCGCCGCGGCCATGGGCGCCGAGGGGCTGCGAATCGACAAGCTCTCCGACGTCGGGCCGGCACTAAGCGCCGCGGTGAAGGCGCAGCGCGAGGGCAAGACGACCGTGCTGGAGATGATGGTCACGCCCGAGCTGGGCGATCCGTTCCGCCGCGACGCGCTCGAATTGCCGACCCGCCACCTCGCCAAGTACCAGGCTACGGTGGCGACGCGTTGAAGCCCCGGGTCCCGGCGCTCGGTGTCGCGCGCATCGCTGCCCTGTTGCTGCTCGGGTGCCTCTTCGGCGCCGGCCCGGTCGGCGCGCAGGAGACGAAGGGCTATCCCAACCGGCCGATTCGCTTCGTCGTTCCCTATCCGCCCGCCGGCGGCACCGACATCGTCGCGCGCATCGTAGCCGACCCGATCGCCGCGGTGCTGGGGGAGCCCATCATCATCGAAAACCGTGGCGGCGCCGCCGGTATTCTGGGCACCGACATCGTCGCCAAGTCCGCGCCAGACGGCTATACGATCCTGTTCACGCTCTCGTCGCACACGATTAACCCGAAACTCTACGACAAGCTGCCGTTCGACGTCGAAAAGGACTTCGTGCCGATCAGCCTGGCGGCGCTGATTCCGCAAATACTCGTGGCCAACCCGTCGCTGCCGGCGAACAATATCCGCGAACTGATCGCGCTCGCCAAGTCCGAGCCGGGCAAGCTCAACTATGCCTCCGTCGGAACCGGATCGCCGGGGCACATCGCGGGCGAACTCTTCAAGCTCAAGACCGGTGTCGACATGGTGCATGTTCCGTACAAGGGCGGCGGTCCGGCGGTTACCGATACGCTGGCAGGTCAGGTACAGCTTCTCTTCGTCTCGCTGCCCGCGGCGCTGCAACACGTTCGCGCCGGCAGGCTCAAGGCGCTGGCGGTCACAAGCGACCAGCGCAGCCTGGCAGCACCCGAGGTGCCGACGATCGCCGAGTCGGGGGTACCCGACTGTGTGGTCAACTCCTGGTACGGGGCGCTGGCACCGGCGAAGACGCCACCGCAGATCCTCGCCAGGCTTCAGGCCGCCTTTGCGCAAGTGCTGGCCCAGCCGGAGGTCAAGGCGAAGCTCTTCCAACAGGGCGCCGAAGCGACCGCATCGACCTCCGCCGAATTCGAGCAAAGGATACGTGCCGAGCTCAAGCAGTGGGATTACGTGATTCACGAAGCGAAGATCAAGGCGGAATGACATGGGCGGCAAGGACCCACTTCCCCTGACGCAGAGCACCGCAGCGATCGTGACCGAGCTCGTCGCGCGGGCGCGCGCCGCGCAGGCGGCGTTCGACGCGGCCACGCAGGACGAGGTCGACGAGGTCGTGACCGCCGTCGCCTGGGCCATCGTCGATCCGGAGCACAACCGCGCACTCGCCGAGCTGGCCGTGCGCGACACAGGTTTGGGCACCGTCGGCGACAAAATGGCGAAAAACCGGCGCAAGACCATGGGCTTGTTACGCGACCTCACGGGCAGCAAGTCGGTGGGCGTGATCGCGGAGGATTCCGTCAAGGGCCTGGTGGAGATCGCGCGCCCGGTGGGCGTAGTCGGCGCGATTACGCCGTCGACCAACCCGGCGGCGACCCCGGCGAACAACATCATCAACGCGTTGAAGGGACGCAATGCCATCATCGTCGCGCCTTCTCCGAAAGGCGCCTCGACGCTGTCGCTGCTGCTCGCCTACGTGCATGCCGAGCTGGATCGGGTCGGGGTAGCGCGCGACCTGGTGCAACAACTGCCCTCGCCGGTGACGCGCGAAGCGACCGCCGAGCTGATGCGCCAGGTCGACCTGGTCATCGCCACTGGCTCACGCACCAACGTGCGCGCAGCCTACGAGAGCGGCACGCCGGCGATCGGTGTGGGCGCCGGGAACGTGGCGGTGATCGTTGACGAGACCGCCGACCTCGCCAGCGCCGCAGACAAGATCGCCGCTTCAAAGACCTTTGACAACGCCACCAGCTGCTCGTCGGAGAACAGCGTGATCGCGGTCGAGGCGATCGCCGCCCCGTTGCTCGCCGCCTTAGGCGCGGCCGGCGGCGTCTTGCTCGAGAGCAACGAGGCGCGGGCGCTGGAGCGGGCGATGTTCGCCGACGCGCGTCCGCTGCCGGCATTTGTCGCCCAGAACGCAGCGGCGATCGCCCTGCGCGCCGGTCTGGCGCGCCCGGCACTGCTCGACGCGCGCTTCCTCATCGTCGCCGAAACGGGGGTCGGCAGGGAGCATCCGTTTTCAGGCGAGAAACTCTCGCCGGTGCTGGCGTTCTACCGCGTGCCCGACTTCGCCGCCGCCACCGCGCTGGCAAGGGCGCTGCTGGACTATCAGGGAGCCGGACATTCCGTGGGCTTGCACACGCGCGACGATCAGCGCGCGCTCGAGCTGGGACATTCGTTGCCGGTCTGCCGCGTCATCGTCAACCAGGCGCACTGCTTCGCCACCGGCGGTTCGTTCGACAATGCGCTCCCGTTCTCGCTGTCGATGGGTTGCGGAACCTGGGGCCGCAACAGCATCTCAGACAATCTGAACTACCGGCACTTCCTGAACATCACCCGCGTCGTGCGCCCGTTCGCGCCCGACCAGGTGCGCGAACCCACCGAAGAGGCGTTGTTCGGCTCGTACCGGCGCAAGTACGGGCTGTAGAGCCGGACGGCTATTGATGCGCACGTTCCGCGATGCGATCGACGCTTACGCGGCGGCGCAGCCGAATGCCCCTTGCATCGTCGCGCCGGAACGCGACGCGATCCTCACCTACGGCGAGCTCCAGCGCGGCGGCGCCACGCTGGGCACCTATCTCGCGCAGGCAGGCATTGCTCCCGGTGCGGTCGTATCGTTCATGCTCCCCAACGGCATCGCGGCGGCCAGCGTCTTTCTCGGCGCGATGTACGCCGGCTACGTCGTCTCGCCGGTGAACCTTGTCGCCCAGGACGTGCAGCTCGAGTACACCCTGGCCCATTCGCGTACCCGCCTGGTCTTTGCCGCGCCCGAACACCTCGATCGGCTGCGCGCTTTGCTTAAGCGCGCGCAAAGCGCGGCCGCGGTGCGCGCGACCGATCCGGATGACCTTGGGCTCGCCGTGGACGGTGGCGCGCCCTTGACCGCGGTCAGCCCCGACCTGCCGGCCATGCTCATGTACACGTCGGGAACGACCGGGGAACCGAAAGGCGTGCTGCTCTCGCACTGGAACATGGTCTACGCCGGGCGCACGGTCGCGGCGGCGCAAGCGCTGAGCGCGCAAGATCGCGTGCTGTCGGCGCTGCCCCTGTATCACATCAACGGCCAATGTATCGCCACTGTGAGTCCGGTCGTCTCCGGCGGCAGCATCATCATGCCGCACCGATTCAGCGCCTCGCAATGGTGGCCTCTGGTCGAGCGCTACCGTCCGACATGGCTCAACCTGGTGCCGACCATCGTCGCCTACCTTCTCAACGGCCCCGATCTGACGCCGGCCCAGGCGGCCGCCTGTCGCGCGATCCGCTTCGTCCGGTCGGCGTCCGCACCGCTGCCGGTCGAGCAGCAGCGCGCGTTCGAAGAGCGCTTCGGCGTGGCGATCATCGAGGCGATGGGGCTTACCGAGTGCGCCTCGGTGGCGTTCGCCAATCCTCTCGACGCGAGGCGGCGGAAGTATGGCTCGACCGGCCTGCCACTCGGCCTCGAAGCACGCGTCGTCGCTGCCGACGGCGCCGCGGTCGGAACGGGCGAGACGGGCGAAATTGAGCTGCGCGGAGAGAACGTAATGAAAGAGTACTACCGGGCGCCCGAGCTGACGGCCCAGGTGCGCTCGGCGGATGGATGGCTTGCCACCGGCGATCTCGGGTACCGCGACGACGACGGCTACTATTTCATCGTCGGCCGGCGCAAGGAGCTGATCATCAAGGGCGGCGAGAACATCGCGCCACGAGAGATCGACGAGGCGCTGCTGCGCCATCCCGCCGTGCTCGAAGCGGCGGCCGTGGGGATTCCCGATCCGGTCTACGGCCAGGACATCCTCGCCTGCGTCGTCCTCAAGCCGGGGACGCGGTGCGACGAGGCGGAACTGCACGCGCATTGCCTGGCGCAGCTTGGGCGCTACAAGGCGCCGCGCATGCTGCGCCTGGTCGCCGCGTTGCCCAAGGGCCCGTCGGGCAAGGTGCAGCGGTTGAAGTTGCTCGATCTGCAATGAGCCGAGCTCGCACAAGCACGGGGCGCTACCGACGCTCGTGTAGAATGGCCCAGCATCGCGCAACACCTCGGCCTCGGTCGCGAGGACCGCCAGCCGCATGACCCGCACCATCGCTTTCGACGATCATTCGCGCCAGCAGATCAAGTTTACGACCTGCTACATGTGCGCGTGCCGCTGCGGGATCAAGGTCACGCTCGAGGCCGGCAAGCTGCGCTTCATCGAGGGCAACCGCAATCATCCGGTCAATCAGGGCGCGATCTGCGCCAAGGGCGCTGCCGGCATCATGAAGCAGTACTCGCCGGCACGCCTGCGCCAGCCGCTCAAGCGCCGCCCGGGGAGCGAACGCGGTGCGGGCGACTTCGTGCCGATCGGCTGGGACGAGGCGCTCGACCTGCTCACCACGCGGCTGGCAAAGATCCGCGCCACCAACCCGACCGAGCTCGCCTTTTTCACCGGCCGTGACCAGATGCAGGCACTGTCGAGCCTCTGGGCGCAACAGTTCGGCACCCCGAACTGGGCCGCGAATGGCGGCTTGTGTTCGGTCAACATGGCCGTCGCGGGGTTGTACACGATCGGCTACTCGTTCTGGGAATTCGGCGCCCCTGACTGGGATCACGCCAAGTATTTCATCCTCTGGGGCGTTGCCGAGGATCATTCGTCGAATCCGCTCAAGATCGGCCTGGACAAGCTCAAGCGCCGCGGCGCCAAGTTCGTGTCGATCAATCCGGTGCGCACCGGCTATTCGGCCATTGCCGACGAGTGGGTGCCCATCCGGCCCGGCACCGACGGCCTGCTTGCCCTGGCCATCGTGCACGTGCTGCTCAAGCGCGGGCTCGTCGACTGGGAATTCCTCATTCGCTACACCAACGCACCCTGGCTTGTCGTGCAAACACCCGGCATGCCCGGAGACGGCCTGTTTGCGCGCGACGAGGCGGGCAATCCCCTGGTCTGGGACACCGTCGAGCACCGCTTCGTCAACGGGCATCTGCCCGGCATTGCGCCGGCGCTGCTCAGTACGGTCGATCTCCCCGACGGGCGTCGCGCGAAAAGCGTTTTTTCGCTCGTCTCGGAACGCTACCTTGACGAGCGCTATGCACCGGAAACCGTCGCCGCCGAATGCGGTGTCGAGGCCAAGACGATCCATCGCTTGGCCCTGGAAATGGCGCACATCGCGTTCAACGAGGCGGTCGAGCTGCCGATTGCCTGGACCGATATGCACGGCCGCAGGCACGAGCGGGTCGTCGGCCGCCCGGTTGCGATGCACGCCATGCGCGGCATCTCGGCGCATTCCAACGGCTTCCACACCTGCCGCGCGCTGCACGTGCTGCAGATGCTCCTCGGCGCACTCGATGGACCCGGCAACTTCCGCGCGAGGGCCCCCTATCCGCGCCGCATCCCGATGCGCACCCTGCCTGAAAACGATCCGGCGGTGATCTTCGCCCCGGATACGCCGCTCAAGCGCACCGCCTATGGCTATCCGACGCGTCCGGAGGAGCTGGTGATCGACCGTGAGGGCCGGCCGCTGCGCATCGATCGCGCGTATTCGTGGGAGTCGCCTCTGGCCGCCCACGGCATGATGCACACGGTCATCGCCAACGCCGTCAACCGCGACCCGTACCCCATCGACACGCTGCTGCTGTTCATGGCGAACATGGCGTGGAACTCGGCCATGAACACCGGTGAAACGCGCGCAATGCTGGTACGCAAGGGCGCCGACGGCGAGTACGCGATCCCCTTCGTCGTCGTCGTCGACGCGTTCCATTCCGAAACCGTCGGTTTCGCCGATCTGGTACTGCCCGACACCACCTACCTCGAGCGCTACGACACGATGTCGTTGCTCGACCGGCCCATCTCCGAACCCGACGCCGCGGCGGACGCGATCCGCCATCCCGTCGTCGAGCCCGATCGCGACGTGCGGCCGTGGCAGGATGTGCTCATCGAACTCGCTTCGCGGCTCAAATTTCCGGCCTTCACTCGCGCCGACGGTTCGCGCAAGTTCGCCGACTACAAGGATTTCGTCATCCATTACGAAAAGGTGCCTGGCGTCGGCCTCTTGTCCGGCTGGCGCGGCAAGGATGGCGAGAAATCGCTGCGTGGCGAACCGAATCCGAAACAGTGGGAAAAGTACATCGAGAACCAGGCCTTCTTCAGCTATCCCTGGCCGGAGAGCATGCGCTACTACCGCTACGCCAATAAGGACTATCTCGAATTCGCGGAGAAGCACGCACTGTTCGGGACGCCTCCGATGCAGGTGGTATTGCAGATGTACTCGGAACCGCTGCAGAAGTTCCGCCTCGCCGGCCAGGGACTCTACGAAGGTCCCCAGCCCACCGCGCTCGTCGACTGCGAGCGGTTGGCGAAGTATTTCGATCCGTTGCCGTTTTGGTACGCACCGCTGGAGGGCGCGCAGGCGCACCTGACCGCGGCGGGCGCGGCCGGTCACACCGTGGCCGACGCGTATCCGCTGCACGCGATCACGCAGCGGCCGATGATGCTCTATCAGTCCTGGGATGGGCAGAACGCCTGGCTGCGGCAGATCATGTCCGAGAACAGCCTGTATATGAATCGCGCCACGGCGCGCGCGCTTGAACTCGCCGACGACGACTGGATCTGGGTGGAGTCCCACCACGGTAAGATCCGCTGCCGGTTGAAAACGATGGAAGGGGTCGAGGCGAACACCGTGTGGACCTGGAACGCAGTGGGCAAGCAGCCAGGTACCTGGGGATTGTCCCCCGACGCCTCCGAGGCCACCGCGGGTTTTCTGCTCAACCATCTCATATCCGAATTGCTGCCGCGCAGCGCCTCGGACGCGCGACGCTTGACCAATTCCGATCCCGTCACCGGCCAGGCGGCGTGGTTTGACCTGCGCGTCAAGGTGAGCAAGTGCGTCGGCGGCGAAACCGGTGTCTGGCCGCGGTTCACGGCAGCGCCGCTGTTGCCGGGCGATAACGGCTACCGGCCGCGCGTCTGGCGCTATCACGCCTGACGGGTACGAGATGAAGCTTGGACTGCTCATCGATCTGGATACCTGCGTCGGCTGCCATGCGTGCGCGATCGCCTGTAAGGAGTGGAACGCATCGTCGAAGGTCAGCGGCGCGCTTTCCGACTCCGAGCCATTCGGCGCCGAGCCCTCCGGCGTATGGTTCAACCGCGTGCGCCACTACGAGGTCGGCGACTATCCCGCCTCCAAGACGATCAATTTTCCGCTGTCCTGCATGCACTGCGCCGACGCCGACTGCATCACCGTATGCCCCACCGGGGCGTCGTACCGGCGCGCCGACGGCATCGTGCTCGTCGACCAGGACAAGTGCATGGGCTGCAATCTGTGCGCGTGGGCGTGCCCGTACGGCGCGCGCGAGCTCGATACGGTATCGGGGACGATGAAAAAGTGCACGCTCTGCGTCGATCGCATCTACGACGAGATGCTGGCACCGGCGGACCGGCAGCCGGCATGCGTGCTCGCCTGCCCGACGCGGGCGCGGCTGTTCGGCGATTTCGACGACCCGGGCTCCGAGGTTTCGCGCCTGGCCGCCGCACGCGGTGGCTTCGGCCTCCTGCCCGAGCTCGGCTACGCCCCGGTCAACCGCTATCTCCCGCCGCGGCAGCCACAACCCGTCCTGGGTGAGGATGACGCACGCGAGCTGCTCGAGCGCGGGCTGGCGAGTCTCGCGAGTCCCGTGATCCGGCGCTAAAGCTGCGGCCGACGCCCGGATGAAGCCGGCGTTCAGCATCATATTTTTCACCGTGAGCTCGGGCGCGGGACTCGGCTTGCTGGCACTGCTTGCGCTCGTCGACATGCTGGCGCTGGGCGAGCTGCCGCCGCCGGCGCTGTGGCGGGGCGTGCTGCTCGGTCTGGGGCTGGTGGCGGCAGGGCTGGCATCATCGCTGCTGCACCTGGCCAATCCGCGCAACGCCTGGCGCACCTTGGTGCGCGTGCGCACCTCCTGGCTGTCGCGCGAGGCCGCGGCCGCGATGGCGCTGTTTGCCGTGGGCGCGGCTTACGTCGCGCTGCTGACCCACGGCGACACCGGCGCGCTGCGCGTGTTGCTAAGCTGGGCTACGTGCGTGCTCGCCTGGGCGGTCCTGGTGTGCACGGCAATGATCTACGCCAGCCTGAAGCCTATCCGCCAATGGCATACACGCTGGACGCCGGCCAACTACCTTCTGCTCGGCCACTGGTCCGGCGCGCTGCTTCTGGCCGCGTTGGCTTGTGCCTATGCGCCACGGGCGGGGGCTTTCCTTGCGCTGGCGGCCATCCTCGGCGCCGCCGCGCTGGCGGCAAAGCTCGCCTACTGGCAGGCGATCGGCGCGGCCGCGCCGGCGCTGACCCTGGAGCGTGCGATCGGGGTCGCGGAGGGGGTGCGCGGACCCGGCCCGCTGAGCGTCGCCCACGCCCGCCTGCTCGACGTCGGGCATTCGCACGGGACCTTCCTGACCCGCGAATTCGGCTTCGCCTTAGCGCAGCGCCATGCCCGGGCGCTGCGCGGCGTGGCGCTCGCGCTCGGCTTTGGCTTGCCGCTGGCCTGGCTCATCACCGCGATCGCGCGCTGGCAGGTCGCGCTCCTGGCAGTGGCCTGCTGTATCATCGGCTTGCTGATCGAGCGCTGGCTTTTCTTCGCCGAAGCCAGGCATACGGTCCGGCTGTATCACGGCGATCCTCGAACATGACGGCGCAGCTGCAAGTGCGGGTCTGGCGCGGCGGTGCTGCCGGGCGCTTTCAGACCTTCGATGTACCTCGGCGCGACGCGCAAACGGTGCTCGACGTGGTCACTTATATCCAGCGCCGGCTCGACCCAACCTTGGCCTATCGCTTTGCCTGCCGCGTCGGCATGTGCGGCTCCTGCGCGATGACTGTCAACGGCCGGCCGCGCTGGACGTGTCGGACCCACGTGGCCAAGGTCGCGCCGGGCAATCACCTCGAGATCGCGCCGCTCGCCAACCTGGCGATCGTGCGCGATCTCGTCACCGACATGGGGGAGTTCTTCGACAAGTGGGCGCGCGCACGTGGCAGGTTCCAGCCGACCGCGACTCGGCGCGACGACTTGGCGCGCATCGAGCCCTCCTCCCCGGAACGGCGCGCGATCGATCGCGCCATCGAATGCATCGGCTGTGGCGTGTGCTACGCGGCCTGCGACGTCGTCGCCTGGAACCGCGATTATCTCGGGCCGGCGGCGCTCAACCGCGCCTGGACGCTGGTCAACGACCGGCGCGACGGCGCGCGGCGCGAGCGGCTCACCGCGGTCGCCGGCGACGCCGGCTGCCATGCCTGCCACACCCACGAGAGCTGCAGCGCGCGATGCCCCATGCAGCTCGCACCGACCGCGTCGATTGCAGGACTCAAACGTGCCACGACGATCGCCGCGCTGCGTGGGGAACTGTGAGCGCGCCGATCGCAACCCGGCTCTGGCTCGCGCAGCGCGCGAGCGCGGCGGTGCTGGCCCTGTGTGTCGCGGTGCATTTGGCGACGATGATCGCCGCCGTGCGCGGCGGACTGTCCGCGACCGATATCCTGAACCGGACGCGCGGCAGCTTCGGCTGGGCCGCGTTCTATGGCTTGTTCGTGCTGGCGGTGTCCGTTCATGTGCCGATTGGCTTGCGCACGGTCGCCGCGGAGTGGCTCGGCTGGCGCGGAGGCGCGGCCGATGCGGCATGCGCGGTCTGCGCCATCGCCTTGCTCCTTCTCGGTGCCGGCGCCATCGTGGCGGTGACGCAATGACCGCCGCGGGCTGGCGCAACCGCGGCCAGGCGGCATACTGGGCGTTCCTCGTGCATCGCATTTCCGGATTACTGCTCGCCTTGTTTCTGCCGCTGCACTTTGTGGTTCTGGCGCAGGCGCTGCGCGGCGAAGCCGCGCTGGCCGCCTTCCTGCGCTGGAGCCAGACGCCGCTGGTCGAGGCCTCCGAGGTGGTGCTCGTGTTTCTGCTCGCAGCCCACTGCACCGGCGGTCTGCGTCTGCTGCTCGTCGAATTCGGCGGCTGGCGACGCGAAGCGCAGCCCGCGCTCCTCGCGCTGGCCGGTGGCGCGGCGGCGTTCTGCGCCTTGGCCTTTGCGCTCAACCTGTTCTGAAGGCCCCCATGCGCATCGACCCGCAAACCATCGAGTCGGCGGCAAAGGAACTCTACATTCGGGCGCTCAAGATCCTGCCCGATGACGTCAAGCACGGTTTCGAGATGCTTGCCGCGCGCGAAACGGTCGGCAGCGCGCAGTCGGTGCTTGGCACCATGATCCGGAACATCGCGGTGGCGGAGCAAACCGACAACCTGTTGTGTCAGGACACCGGCATTCCGATCTACAACGTGATCATCGGCCGCGGCGTCGAACTCGACGCGCAGGACGGCATGGCGCTCAAGGCGGCGATCCGCAGTGGCTGCGAGCGCGCGACGCGGGAGCATCCGCTGCGCTCGTCGATCGTGCATCCGCTGACGCGACACAATGCGCAGACGTCCTGCGGTATCGGCGTACCGGTTATCCAGATCGATGTCGCGGACGACTTCGAGGGTCTGCGCATCGAGATGATTCCCAAAGGCAGCGGGTCGGAGAACAATTCCTGGCTGAAGATGGCCGTGCCAGCGGACGGCACCGACGCGGTCAAGACCTTCGTCATCGACTGCGTGCTCGATGCGGGCGGCCGGACCTGCCCGCCGACCATCGTCGGCGTCGGCGTCGGCGGGACCGCGGACCTGTGCGTTCACCTGGCCAAGCGCGCGGCGGTCCGCCCGCTCGGCAGCCATTGCCCCGATGCGCAAGGGGCACAGCTTGAAGACGAGCTTTCGGCGGCGGTCAATCTGCTCGGCGTCGGGCCGCAGGGCCTGGGCGGGGATGCCACTGCCTTCGCCGTGCACCTCGAGCTCGCCGCAACGCATATCACGATGAACCCGGTGGCGGTCAACATGCAGTGCCATTCGGCGCGACGGGCGAGCGCGACGATTACCGGCGACGGGGTGCGCTATGGTTTCTAGCCCGGGCCTGACGCGACCGACGTTCATCGGGCACGCCGGTCTGGCGCGCGTGACCAAGAAGTTCGAGTGCCAGCGTGCGCTGCGTGACCCAGGGACGGAACATGGCGCACTATGAGCTCGTGCCGCCGCTGGTGCCGGCGCAGGTCCAGGCGCTGCGCATTGACGATACCGTCACGCTGCAAGGCACGCTGTTCGGCATCCGGGACGCGACCCAGATCGCGCTCTTCGACCGCGGGCGCAGTACGCGCTTCGACCTTGCCGGCCACGCCGTGATTCACACCGCGCCCAATGTGCGCAAGGTGGCGCCGAGCGCCGAGCATCCGACGGGGTACGCGCCGGTGTGCATCGGGACGACGACCTCGGCGCGCATGGAGCGCTTCACGCGACCGTTGCTTGCGCGCTATGGCGTGCGGCTGATCATCGGCAAGGGCGGATTGGGCCACGCCTCGCTCGCCGCCTTCGGCGAACTGGGCGGCGCCTATCTTGCCGTCGTCGGCGGCACCGCGGCCCTGGAAACGACCTGGGTCGAGGCAATCGAAGCGGTCGATCTCGACGACCTGCATCCGGAGAGCCTGTGGCGCTTCCGCGTGCGCGGCTTCGGGCCGCTGCGGGTCGCCATGGACAGCCACGGTGGCAGCATCTATGCGGCTGTGGATGCCGGGGCGCGGGCGCAGCGCGCGGCCGCGCTCGCCGCGCTGGGCGTGAAAACCCGCTGAGGTTCGCGAATTTTGCAAGGGGAGATGCCAATGGCGATCAAACTGGGCTACGCGATTCACTTCGTCGCCGACATGGATCGGGCGGTGGCGTTCTATCGCGATACCGTCGGGCTCGAACTCAAGTTTTCGTCGCCGGGCTGGTCGGAATTCGCGACCGGCGCGACGACGCTCGCGCTGCATCCTGCGTCGGCCGAGAATCCTCCCGGTACCACGCACCTGGGGCTGCACGCCGATGACATCATGGCGGTGCACGGGCACCTGAGCGACGCAGGCGTGCGCTTCACGCGCAACCCGACGCCCCAACACGGCATCGTGCTGGCCGAATTCGCCGATTCCGAGGGCGCCCGCGTCAGCCTAAGCGGATAGCGCCGGCGCTGCGCGCTTTGGCCATGCGCCGGCTGCACACCGATATCCTGATCCTCGGCGCCGGAGGGGCGGGGTTGTTCGCCGCGCTGCACGCGCATCAGGTCGATCCGTCCCTCGCTATCACCGTCGCGGTCAAGGGTCTGCTGGGCAAGTGCGGCTGCACGCGCATGGTCCAGGGCGGCTACAACGTCGCGCTTGGCGCGGGGGATTCCGTCGAGCGGCACTTCATGGACACCATCGAAGGCGGCGCCTGGTTGCCGGATCAGGACCTCGCCTGGACGCTGGTCACCGGCGCGATCGAACGGGTGCGCGAGCTGGAAAACGAGCTCGGCTGCTTCTTCGATCGCAATCCCGACGGCAGTGTCCACCTGAAGGCTTTCGCCGGACAGACCTTTGATCGCACGGTGCACAAGGGCGATTTGACCGGGATCGAGATCATGAACCGGCTCGCCGAGGCGGTCTGGGTGCGCCCCATCGCTCGCCTCGAAGAGCATCGCGTGCACGCGCTGCTGAAGAGCGGCGACGGTGCCGCGATCGCCGGTGCGCTGCTCATCGACCTGCGCACGGGCGAATACGTCTTGATGCACGCCCGGGCGGTGTTGTTAGCCACCGGCGGCGGACCGACGATGTACCGCTTTCACACCCCTTCCGGCGACAAGAGCTGCGACGGCCTGGCGCTGGCGCTCGCCGCCGGGTTGCCGCTGCGCGACATGGAAATGGTGCAGTTTCATCCGACCGGGCTTCTGGCCGGGCCGGACACGCGCATGACCGGGACCGTGCTCGAAGAGGGCCTGCGCGGCGCCGGCGGGCAGCTTCTGGACGGCACGGGCCGCCGCTTCATGCTCGATGTCGATGCCCGCGCCGAGCGCGCGACGCGCGACATCGTGTCGCGGGCGATCTACGCCGAAATGCGTGCCGGTCGCACCACCCCCGAGGGCGGCGTGTACCTCTCCATGGCCCATCTCGGAGCGGAGAACGTGCGCCGGCAGTTCAAGGGCATGGTCGAACGCTGCGCCGACTGCGGCTTTGACTTAGCCGGGGGCAAAGTCGAAGTCGTGCCAACCGCGCACTACCTGATGGGCGGCGTCGAGTTCGCGCCCGATTGCACCACCGGGTTGCTGGGGCTGTTTGTGGCCGGCGAGGACTCGGGTGGAGTGCACGGCGCCAATCGCCTCGGCGGCAATGGCGTGGCCAACTCGACCGTGTTCGGCGGCATCGCCGGCGCGACCATGGCGCGCTGGCTCTCCGGCGACGGTGCGCCCCGGGAACCCGACCCGGCCGCAGCCGCCGCCGCGATCGACCAGGCCGAGATGCCCTTCACCGCGCGCGGCGGCGGCGAGGTTGATCTCGGTCTGCTGCGCGAGCGCCTGCACGCGACGATGTGGGACGATGCCGGCATCGTTCGCAACGCCGAGAGCCTGGCCCGGGCCGAAGCCGCTCTGGCCGGACTGCACGCCGAGCACCAGGCCTATGCGCTGCCTTCGCCTGGGCGCGATCGGGGGTTCAACCTCGCCTGGCACGACTGGCTCGATCTGGGCAGCCTGATCGCGGTATCGCGCGCCATCGTCCGCGCCGCCCGGGCGCGCGAGAACTCCCGCGGCGCCCACTTCCGCGATGATTACCCCGACCCCGGCGATCTTGCCCGCTCGACGTATACACGGGTGCGCCTGCAGGAAGGGACCCTGGCCTGCGAGCAGGTCCCGGTTCGTTTCACCCGCGTCAGTCCGGGAGAGACCCTGGTCCCAGGCTAGTGCCTGGTTGGGAGCTCGCCGGGCGGGCAAGCCGCGACACAAGTGATTGATTCATGGGGTCTGTTTTGAAATGTGACGGCAGTCACGTCGCTGTAACACGGCGGCCGGAGAATGACTCGAGTTTGGGTTCCTGCACCCCACCTAGGACTACCCCCCATGAATTGCAAACAATACCTGATTGGCTTGCTCGGCCTTGCCGCGCTCGCTTGCGGCAGTTCGGCCCTTGCGGCGGACATCACCGGCGCCGGCGCGACGTTCCCGTTCCCGATCTATGCCAAGTGGGCCGATTCCTACAAGACCAAGACCGGCGTCGGTATGAACTACCAGTCGATCGGCTCCGGCGGGGGGATCAAGCAGATCGAGTCGAAGACAGTCGACTTTGGCGCCTCCGACAAGCCCCTCAAGCCCGAGGAGCTGGAGAAAGCGGGCCTGACACAGTTTCCGGCGATCATCGGTGGCATCGTTCCGGTGGTGAACATCGAGGGCATCGCGCCAGGCACGCTCAAGTTCACCGGGCCGGTGCTGGCAGACATCTACCTTGGCAAGATCAAATCGTGGGACGACAAGGCCATCACGGCGTTGAATCCGGGTCTCAAGCTGCCTGCGGATCCGCTCACTGTCGTGCGCCGCTCCGACGGCTCCGGGACGACCTTCAACTTCACCGATTACCTGTCCAAGGTCAGCCCGGAATGGAAAGACAAGGTGGGGTCGGACACGGCGGTGGCGTGGCCCGAGGGTATCGGCGGCAAGGGCAACGAGGGCGTATCCTCGTATGTGCAGCGGATCAAGGGGTCGATCGGCTACGTCGAGTACGCGTACGCGAAGAAGAACAACATGACCTATGCCCTGGTGCAGAACAAGGACGGCCAGTACCCGAAGCCGGACAACGATACGTTTCAGAATGCCGCGGCCTACGCCGACTGGAAGGGCGCGAAGAACTACTATCAGATCATCACCAACTCGCCGGGGAAGGACTCCTGGCCGATCGCGGCAACGAGCTTTATCCTTATGCACAAGGTCCAGGACAAGCCGGACAGCGCCAAGGAAGTCCTCAAGTTCTTCGACTGGTCGTTCAAGAACGGGCAGAAGATGGCAGAGGAACTCGACTACGTTCCGCTGCCGACATCATTGGTCACGCAGATCGAGGGCAGTTGGAAAGCGGAAATCAAGGACGCGTCGGGCAAGGCCGTTTGGTAGCACCCGCGCCGCCAGCCCTTCGTGCCATGCCAAGACCGGCCCCGAGAACCTGTGACCGGGGCCGTCGGGTTGAGCCGCTGTAGATCATGTCGACTACGGCTCCCACCGCTCCCATCCTGACGTCCGGCGACCGCACGCCGTTGGCCCGGCAGGAACCGTCTCCGCCGGGGAAGCGGGTAGGGTCAGCGCACTGGCAAGACACGCTGTTCGAAAAGACAACGCTGTTCTTCGCGCTGTTCGTGTTGGCGCTGTTGGCGGCGATCATCGCTTCGCTCGTCTACGGCTCGATTCCCGCACTCGCGACCTTCGGTCCCGGGTTTTTCGTCAGCAGCGTCTGGAACCCGGTAAAGCACCAGTTCGGCGCGCTCGCGCCGATCTACGGCACGCTCGTCACCTCGGCCATCGCGCTCTTGATCGGTATTCCGGTGAGCTTCGGCATCGCGCTGTTCCTCACCGAGATGTGTCCGCCGATCCTCAAGCGACCACTGGGCACGGCGGTCGAGCTGTTGGCGGCAGTTCCGAGCATCATCTATGGCATGTGGGGGTTGTTCGTCTTCGCGCCGGTCTTCGCCGACACCGTCCAGCCCGCCTTGCAAAATACACTCGGCCGCGTGTGGTTGATCGGTGCGTTGTTTCAGGGAGCCCCGAACGGGATCGGCATGCTTGCCGCCGGATTCATTCTGTCGATCATGGTGATCCCGTTCATTGCCTCGGTGATGCGCGACGTGTTCGAGATCGTGCCGCCGGTGCTCAAGGAGTCAGCCTACGGGATTGGGTGCACCACCTGGGAGGTCGTCTGGAACGTGGTGCTGCCCTATACCAAGATCGGCGTCGTTGGCGGCATCATGCTCGGCCTCGGGCGCGCGCTGGGCGAGACGATGGCGGTGACGTTCGTAATCGGCAACGCCTACAAGATCAGCTCGTCGCTGTTCGAGCCGGGGAATTCGATCGCCTCCGCGCTCGCCAACGAATTCAACGAGGCGTCGAACCCCGTGCACCTGTCGTCGCTGATTGCCCTCGGGCTTATTCTTTTCATACTGACCTTTATCGTCCTGGCATGCTCACGCCTGTTGCTGGCGCAACTTACCAAGGGTGAGGGGCAAAAGACGTGAGCGGACGCGCGATGGCCGAAACCAACGGGCTCTATTGGCGCCGGCTCTGGATCAATCGCTGGAATCTTGCCATGTCGCTGCTGACGATGGCGTTCGGGATGATGTTCCTGATCTGGATCCTCGCCACCCTGTTCGTGCGCGGTTTCCAGGCGCTCTCGCCCGCGCTTTTCACGCAGATGACGCCGCCACCCGGCAGCGATGGCGGCCTCGCCAACGCGATTTATGGCAGCGTTGCCATGGTCGCGGTTGCGACTTTCATCAGCACCCCGATCGGGATCCTGGCCGGGATCTACCTCGCCGAGTTCGGAAAGAACGGCCTCGTGGCCGGTTTGACCCGGTTCATCAATGACATCCTGCTCTCCGCGCCGTCGATCGTCATCGGCTTGTTCATCTATACGGTCGTCGTGGCGAAGGTGGAGCATTTCTCTGGCTGGGCGGGGTCGCTGGCGCTGGCGCTCTTGGCCATCCCCGTGGTCGTGCGCACCACCGAGAACATGCTGCGGCTGGTTCCGAACAGCCTGCGCGAGGCGGCGGTCGCCATGGGCGCACCGATGTGGAAGGTGGTCCTGATGGTGACGTTGAAAGCGGTTCGCGCCGGGGTTATCACCGGCGTGCTGCTGGCCGTGGCCCGCGTGTCCGGAGAGACCGCGCCACTGCTGTTTACCGCGCTCAACAACCAGTTCTGGAGCAGCGACATGAATGCGCCGATGGCCAACCTGCCGGTGGTCATCTTCCAGTTTGCTGCGAGCCCGTTCGAGCAGTGGCAGCACCTGGCTTGGGCCGGCGCGCTGTTGATCACCATCGCCGTGCTGGTGCTCAACATCATGGCGCGCGTGTTGTTCCGTCAGTCGACGCCGAAGTAAGGTGCCTGGAAAGACCCCATGAACCTCGACATTTTCGGGAATCGGCAAGAGGTCCCGGTCAAGCCAGAGGTTGCGCCGGTGGTGACCAAGATCGCCGTCCGGCACCTGGACTTCTTCTATGGCAAATTCCAAGGGCTCAAGGACATCAACCTGGACATCGCCGAGCGCCGTGTCACCGCCTTCATCGGGCCGTCGGGCTGCGGCAAGTCGACGCTGCTGCGGACGTTAAACCGGATGTACTCCCTCTACCCGGGGCAGCGCGCCGTCGGCGAGATCGAATTCAACGGCCGCAACGTGCTCGACCCCGGCGTCGACCTGAACATGCTGCGGGCCAAGGTCGGCATGGTGTTTCAGAAGCCGACGCCGTTTCCGATGTCGATCCACGACAACATAGCCTTCGGCGTGCGCCTGTACGAAAGCTTGAGCCCGCGGCAGATGGAAGAGCGGGTCGAATGGGCGCTCATCAAGGCGGCGATGTGGGAGGAAGCGAAGGACAAGCTCAAGCAAAGCGGGATGGCACTGTCCGGTGGCCAGCAGCAGCGCCTGTGCATCGCGCGCGCGGTGGCGGTCAAGCCGGAAGTGTTGTTGTTAGACGAGCCGACTTCCGCGCTCGACCCGATTTCAACGGCCAAGATCGAGGAATTGATCAGCGAACTCAAGGCCGACTACACCATCGCCATCGTTACCCACAACATGCAGCAGGCGGCGCGCGTTTCCGACTACACTGCCTACATGTACCTGGGCGAACTGATCGAATTCGGGGCGACTGATGATCTGTTCCTGAAGCCGCGGCGCAAGGAAACTGAGGACTACATCACCGGCCGCTTCGGCTGACGTGAGCGAAACAGAGTGCGGGAGCACAACGTGAACGAACATACATCCAAGCAATTCGACGCGGAAATGGAGGGGATCCGCTCCGGCGTACTGGCGATGGGCGGGCTGGTCGAGACCCAATTCCGGCGCGCGATCGAGGCCCTGCGGCATCCCGGCAACGACGAGGACGACGACATCGTCTCCCTCGTGGCCAGCGACGAGCAGGCGATCAACCAGATGCAGATGGACATCGATCAACAGTGCAGCCAGATCATCGCCAAACGGCAACCGGCGGCGGGCGACCTGCGCATGATCCTGACCGTGGTCAAGATCGTCAACGACCTCGAGCGCGTAGGTGACGAGATCAAGAAGATCGCCTACAAGGCACAGCAGATGCAGCAACCGGAGCGCCTGACCACCGTGCGCGCGCATGTCGTCACGCGGGTCGCCGGGCTGGCGGAGGAGAACCTGCGGCTCGCGCTCGACGCCTTCGCCCGGCTCGATGTCAACGCCGCAGCGACGGTGGTCAGCAATGACGAAGCCATCGACGCCTCGTTTCTTGCCATTCTGCGGCAGCTGATCAGCTACATGATGGAAGACCCGCGGACGATCACGCCGGCGCTCGAGATCGTGTTCATCGCCAAGTCGGTCGAGCGCATCGGCGATCATGCCAAGAACATCGCCGAGGACGTGGTGCAGGCGGTCAAGGGCAAGGACGTGCGCCACGCCACGGCGGAGCAGATCCGCGCTGAGGTCGCGGAGTGAAACGGGAGGCAGCGTGATGATGCCGTCGATCCTGGTGGTCGAAGACGAGCCGGCGATCCAAGAACTCCTGCGCATCAATCTGGAGGACGCCGGATTCACGGTGCGCGCGGTCGCGGACGCGGAGACGGCACTGGGCGAGATCAAGCGCGCGCTGCCCGACCTGCTGCTGCTCGACTGGATGCTGCCCGGGCAATCGGGTCTCGCGCTCGCCCGCGGCTTGCGCGGCGAGGCGCGCACGCGCGAGCTGCCGATCATCATGGTCACCGCGCGCGGCGACGAAGCCGACCGCGTCGCCGGGCTCGAGGCCTGGGTCGACGACTATGTCACCAAGCCGTTCAGCCCGCGCGAGCTCAAGGCGCGCATCAAGGCGGTGCTGCGGCGCCGAGCGCCGGAGGCGGCGCAGGAAACGCTCGCGGTGGGGCCGTTGCGGCTCGATCCGTCGACGCATCGGGCCACGGTGGCCGGGGCGCCGGTGCAGCTCGGTCCGACCGAATTCCGCCTGCTCAAGTTTCTCATGGCGCGGCCGGAGCGAGTGCACAGCCGGGCCCAGCTGCTCGACCAGGTGTGGGGTGACCACGTCTACATCGAGGAGCGCACGGTCGATGTCCACATCCGGCGGCTGCGCCTCGCGCTTGAGCCTTTCGCCTGCGCGCATTTGATCGAAACGGTGCGCGGCGGCGGTTACCGGCTGGCCGCGCCGCGTTGAGCGAGCGCCGCGCGACGCGCCCATGAGCTCGGTCTGGCGTCGCGGCCTCCTCGCGCCGCTGGCCGTTGCGGCGCTGGCACTGCTGGCGTGGCCGCTCGCCGGCGAGGTCGCGGCGCTGTCGCTGCTGGGCGTGGGTTTTTTCGCCGTCGGCATCTGGCATCTGCGCGAGCTCAACGCACTCACGCGCTGGGCCGGCGGCGCGCTCGAAGAACCGGTGCCCGAGGGTCGCGGCACGTGGGCGCTCGCCTACGCCGCGCTCTATCGCCGCGTGGGCTTGCGCTCGGCGCGCCAGCGCGACCTGCGCCTCGCCCTCGATCGCTTCGTCAGCGGTGCGGAGGCCTTGCCGGAAGGCGTGGTGGTGCTCGACGCGGCCAATCGCATCCGCTGGGCCAATCCGCGTGCCCAAGTGCACCTCGGCGTCGAACTCAAGCATGACGCGGCGGCGCCGATCGTCAACCTCGTGCGCCAGCCGGCCTTCCTGCAGTATCTCGCGGGCGGCGATTTTCGCGAGCCGGTCATCCTCGAATCACAGCGCGAGGCGGGGCTGATGCTGTCGATCCAGATCGTCCCCTTCGGCGTGGAGGAAAAGCTCCTGATGAGTCGTGACATCACGCGCCGCGAGGCCGTGGCGCGGCTGCGACGGGACTTCATCGCCAACGTCTCGCACGAGTTGAAGACCCCGTTGACCGTCCTGGGTGGCTTCCTGGAAACGCTTGCCGACATGCAACTCGATGCGCGTCAGCGGCAGCGCTACCTGGCGCTAATGCAGGAGCAGGCGCAGAACATGCAGCGCCTGGTCGATGACCTTTTGGCGCTCTCCGCGCTCGAAAGCGAGCACAGCGCGCTGCAGGAATCGGAGTTCGCGGTGGTGCCGCTTCTGCTGCAGGTCTCGGCCGACGCCAAGGCCCTTTCGGGCGGTCGGCACGAGATCACCCTCAATATCCGCGAGCAGGCCAGCGTGCTCGGCAACCGGGACGAGCTGGTCAGCGCCTTCGGCAATCTGCTCAGCAATGCGGTGCGCTATACGCCCGACGGCGGTCGCGTGGCGCTCGACTGGCGCGTCACCGCGGACGGTGGCGAGTTCACCGTCGCCGACACCGGTATCGGCATTGCCGCCGAACACATTCCGCGCCTGACCGAGCGCTTCTACCGCATCGACCGCAGCCGGTCGCGTGCAACCGGTGGCACCGGTCTGGGGCTCGCCATCGTCAAGCACGTGCTCCTGCGCCATCAGGCGGAACTGCTCATCGACAGCGCGCCGGGCCAGGGCAGCCGATTCACCGTGCGCTTGCCGGCCCGCCGCATCCGGGTCAGCGCCGAGGCGAGTCCGGCAAGCGCCGGCGCGGAGGGTTCGCCCGCCCCTACCAATAGCGCATCGCCGCGCTGAACAGTCCCTTCAGATCGTCGCGCGAAACGTCCTTGGGTGCGTTGCGAATCACCCGCCATTGCGGCTCCGCGCCGGCGACAAGGGCATCGAGATCACCGCTTGCGAAGCCAAGATCCGCCAGACCGTTGGGCATGCCCGCGGCGCGCATCAGGGCGATCACGCGCGCGGCAAGCGCCTCCCCGGCCTCGGTCGCATCGCCGGGGCGGACGTCACGCGTCTCGCCACCCAGGCAGGCCGCACCGTGGACGTGGCGCTCAGGGCTGCAGCCCGCGGTGTAGCGCCACACCGCGGGGTTGTTGAGCACGACCGCCATCCCGTGCGGGACCAGCGTCTTGCCCGCCGGATACCCCGGCACGTGCACGTCGCGCGCCAGCCCGGAAACTGCGTAGGACAGGCCGTGCGGCAGGTGGCAACCGGCGGCATTGAAGGCAATGCCGGCGAGCATCGCGGCGTACATCATTTCCGTTCGCGCCTCGGCGTCGCCGGCGTCGTTCACCGCCCGTACCAGGTACGCGCCAACGCCCTTCAAGGCTTCGCTGGCGAGGCCGTCCGAAAACGGATTGGCGCCCTGCGACACTGGTCGGCCCAGCCCGCGCGCGCGATTGAACCGCCGCGGCCAGGGGCGCGCCGTCAGTGATTCCAAGGCATGGCTCATGCAATCAAAGCCGCTGGCGGCAACGACACTGCGCGGCAGCGTCGCCGTTACGCTCGGATCGACCAGCGCGATCGTCGGCACCAGGCGCCGCGAGATGATGCCGGTCTTGGCGTTGATCTCGGTCAGGTTGAAGATCGCGATGCCGGTGGTCTCCGACCCGGTGCCCGCGGTGGTCGGACAGGCGATGTGCGGCTTGAGCGCGCCTGGAACCTTCTGTCCGCCACCGATGGGGGCGTTGACGTAGGTCATGAATTCGGCTGGATGCGTGGCGTAGAGGTTGGCCGCCTTGCAGGTGTCGATCACCGAGCCGCCGCCGACGGAGACGTAACCGTCGAACGTGCCCGCGACGGCGAAGCGCGTCGCCGCCTGGAGCGACGCGGTGGTCGGCTCGATGCTCACTTCGTCGTAGATCACCACGTCGATGCCCGCGGCGGCGAGCGAAGCCAGCACGGCGGCGACGTGCGCCGAATCGCGCAGCTGCGCATCGGTGAACAGCGCCACGCGGCGCAAGCCGAGTTCCAGCGCCTGGCCGCCGGCCTCGGCGAGGCATCCGTGGCCGAAGGTGAACGCCGGCATGGCGACGGTGAAGGCCTTGTCGCTGTCTTCGGTCAGGGCGAAATCGGCGTGGCAGCAGGGCATGGCGTTGACTCCGCTGGGCACAAACTTAGCACGCTTGCACGGTCCGACCCAGCACCGCGGCGGCGAGCACGACCGCGGCACGGCCTCGGAGCGTCAGGCGGCGCCATCGGCGAGGATCAGATCGGCGGCCTTTTCGGCGATCATGATCACCGGCAGGTTGGTGTTGCCGGAGGTGAGCCTGGGCATCACGCTGCAATCGACCACGCGCAGGCCCGCCAGCCCGTGCACGCGCAGCGCAGGATCGACTACCGCGAGCGCATCGACCCCCATCCGACAGCTGCCGCTGGGGTGGAAGATCGTGGCCCCGGTGGCGCGGGCGAATTCGAGCAGCGCCTCGTCGCTCGTCGCCGCCGGCCCTGGCCGATATTCCG
>DASZFQ010000059.1:0-1912 GCA_035939595.1 Casimicrobiaceae bacterium | reverse complement strand
CGACCACCTGCGTGGTCGGCTCCCTGCGGGAGATTCCTACCCGCCAGTATCAGGCAGCCGCGCGCAAAAAACCCTGCAAGGGTAATGTCCTCGTCGGCACGCAGACCATTGACTTCACGGCTTTCCTGAGGGCTCGCCTATGGTCACGCAGCGGAGCGCCAACGGCGCCCGCCCACCGGCGGTCAAAATGATCGCCGCGACGGTCGTGCCGCTTCGCGAGACCGACGACTCGCGGCGAATGCCGGGCGAATGGGTCGGGCGCGCCAGTTCGCGCACCCGATCCGCCAAGAGTGGCATTCGATCTGTGCGGCGACATCGGCCAACTGCCAGACGCCGATACTGGTCCTGCCGAAGGACGTCCCGGGGCACCCGTACGCTGTCGCCATGGAGACCGTCCGTATCGCGCCCAACGCGCAGGTCAGCCTCTACCCATGGAAGGCCTCCAAGAACCAGATCCCCTTGGCGGTGCGCCACATCCGCACCTTGCTGCGGGCGCATCGACCGGCGGCTGCCGCTACCAAACCTCTCGCACCCGCCGCCCAATAGGGCAAACGAGCAGCGGAGCCTCTACCAAGGTCTCATATGCGAAGCGGCTGCGGAGATCGAAGAGCCGACAGCCGAGGAGGATCCAGCCGGCTTCCTCCACCATTCCGAAAAGAAAGCTGAGCGAACCCGCTAACGCGCCCTCTGAGCTCCACCGTAGCCGGGGACCGAGGGTTCGAATCCGTCTTCCTCCAGCGGCGAGTCAGCTGCGAACCTGGCTTCCTCCGCCAGGGCGCCGAGAATTTTTGCTCAGCAGCGTGCGGGTCAGCGCTCGCCTCCAGCTCCTCGAGCTGGTCGAAAAGGGCGATCTCGCCGCGGCTACCTCTTCAGCTTCGAGCAAGCTCATCCATGGCGGGCTGCGCTACCTCGAGCATGGGGCGTTCCGACTAGTCCGCGAAGCACTTGCCGAGCGTGAAGCCCTGCTCGCGAGTGCGCCCCACATCATTCAGCCGCTGCCTTTCGTGCTGCCCTACGCCCGAGGCTTGCGGCCCCGAGCACTGCTCCGGCTCGGCCTCTTCCTCTATGACCATTTGGGCGGTCGCCGTACCCTTCCCGGCACCCAGACTGTGGCTTTGCGTGCGCATCCCTATGGCGGGCCTCTACAAGCGCATCTCACTACGGGTTTCGTATACTCGGATTGCCAAGTGGACGATGCCAGGCTGGTCGTCCTCAATGCGCGCGACGCCGCAGCGCACGGCGCGGAGATTTCGACCCGTACCGAGATGCGCTCGGCGCGGCGCAACGGCGCTTACTGGCGCATTCTCACCGAGAAGGAGGGTGTGACGACGGAAGCCGCGGCGCGCATTCTCGTAAATGCGGCGGGGCCGTGGGCTGGCGAAGTCCTGCGCCGCGCGGGCCTGACCGAACACAAAGCCGATCTTCGGCTGATCAAAGGGAGCCATATCGTGGTTCCCCGCCTCTACAACGGCACGCAGGCGTACATCCTGCAGAACGACGACCGTCGCATCGTCTTCGTGCTGCCCTATGAAGGCGAATTCAGCCTCATCGGCACCACGGAGCTGCCCTGCTCCGGTGTTGGCGAGCCTGTCGCGGTCACGCCGCCGGAAATCGATTATCTCTGCCATGCCGTGTCGGGCTGGTTCGCCAAGCCTGTGGCGCCGCAAGACGTCATCTGGAGCTATGCCGGTGTCCGCCCGCTCTACGACGACCGGGAACTGAACGCCTCAGCGGTAACGCGCGACTATGTCATCGAACTCGATGCCTCCGCCGGCAAAGCACCGCTGCTGTCGATCTTCGGCGGGAAGATCACGACCTACCGGCGTCTCGCCGAGCATGCACTGGAAAAGCTCGCGCCGTTCCTCCCCGGCGTAAAAAGGCCGTGGACCGCCGGCGCTATGTTGCCCGGCGG
>DASZFQ010000058.1:0-48637 GCA_035939595.1 Casimicrobiaceae bacterium | reverse complement strand
GCCTCCGACGCTGGGTAACGTGTGGCCGCGAGGTTAAACCACTTGTGCGCCTCAACGTAATCCTGGGGTACGCCCTCGCCATATCCGTACATCACGGCGAGGTTGAATTGCGCTTGCGCATCGCCCTGGTCAGCGGCCTTGCGAAACCACTTCGCGGCTTCAGCGGAGTCCCGTGGCACGCCCTTGCCATCGGAGTAGATCACACCGAGGCTTAGCTGAGCTCGGGCGCTGCTTTGATCCGCGGCCTTGCGATACCAATTTATGGCCTCGGCATAGTCCTGCGGTACGCCTTCGCCGTGGGCGTACATTACGCCGAGTTCAATCTTGGCTTGGGCGCTACCTTGATCGGCGGCCTGCCGATACCACCTCATGGCCTCGTTATAGTTCTGCGGCACGCCCTCGCCGTGCGCATACATCACGCCGAGTTCAATCTGGGCTTGGACGCTGCCTTGATCGGCGGCCTTCCGATACCACTTTAGGGCCTCGGCATAGTCCTGCGGCACGCCCTCACCAAAGGCGTACAGGTGTCCGAGGCCGGTCTGTGCGTCAGCAACGCCCTGATCCGCGGCCTTTCGATACCACTTCATCGCCTCCGCGTAGTCCTGTCGTACGCCTTCGCCATTTCCGTAGGCCACAGCGAGGTTAAACTGAGCGATTGCGTCACCCTCGTTGGCGAGCGACCGCAGAACGCGCAGCGCGCTCGCGTGGTCGCCACGTTCATGGGCCGCCCTTGGATTATTTAACGGGTCTGCAAGCGCCGACCCGGTCAGCGTCACAGTCACGAGGAGCCCGGCCAGAGCAGTGCGGAAGGGGTCGAAGCGCTGCATCTTTGGAAGTATCGCTCTATATCACTCATTTCCGCCGTAACGCTCCGTGTCACGATCACAGGACGTCACCACCGATATCAGTTGAGCTGGACATTCCGTGCCCGATGCGCGTGCCCGCAAAGGCATCGGGGCGATGACAAGCCCTGCCGACGCCGGCGAGTCAGGTATGCTATGAGCAATGTCGGGATTATCTGCTGAAAACTTCGCCAGTCGTCGTTAGGCAGCATCACCGAGCCCAGGAATGCCAGCACAACAGCGTGTAGAAGTCAGAGACGGCATAGGTCGGTTTCTTCTCTCCGGCGAGTTCTCTCTCGTCGAAGCAGTTGAACTCATTTCGAAGGCCATCGCATATTGCCGAGATCAAAAAACAGATAAGCTGCTCATAGATGCTGCGGGCGTGGTTGGGGTCTCCATCCCATCGCTTGTTGATCGTTTCTTGATCGCTGAAGAATGGGCACAGGAAGCCGAAGGCATGGTGGTCGTCGTATTGGTCGTCCGCGCGGAATACATTCATCCGGAGAAGTTTGCAGTAAGGGTGGCTGCGGATTTCGGCTTGACGCTAGACGTCTATACTTCCGAAGCAGAGGCAATGAAGTGGCTGTCGAGCCGCGTTGATGGGCCCGATCGAAAAAGCGACCCCGCTCCGGTCTAGGTGCTGATGTGACTGTTGCGCTCTTCGAAATCGAACATGACCGGAGTCGCATTTGCGGCCGGGTTCGGCCCTGGCGCACCTCTGGGGCTAACCGGCTTCCCCTGCCGCTCCCATCGGATCCGTCGCACCTCTCGGCCAGCTTAACCGCAACTGGCGAGCGTTGGGCGGTCCAGAGTCACTGATATTCCGGCGAGGTGCCGCTTCAGGTCAATCCGTGGGCCCAGAGGCACAAGCGATGAACGATACGCATCCACAGGGCGCGCCGCCGGAGCAGCGGGCGCCGTTGCACATACTAATCTTCTACGGCGGCGTGGCTATCCTTTTGGGCGGACTTGTCGCGGCTGCTCTGATCTACATGTTTGCCGCGGACGACGGAGCTTCCGACCCGGCCGGCGAAATCGCCAGCGGAAGGGTCTACGAATACAACATTGAGCGCATCGGCGGCATGGCCGCCGTGTATGCTGCGAGGTTCAATCGCTGGTTGGCTGGCCTGTGGCACGGGAGGCCGCTGGCTTATACGGTAGCGGTACTTTCCGTCGCGATTGCCCTCGTCTGCTTCTGCGTGGCGCGTATGGTCTTCGTCCGATTGCCGATCGAATCAGACGATGGCCGCAAAGGCTGACGACCGGTGGATCATAAGGCGCATCATGCGAGCTGGAGAAAAAATCCGGCGCCCGAACGCACGCTGGCAGCGCGAAACGCGCGTCCCTAGCACGATGTCGGCTGATCATTGCCGTAGAACATGAAACGGTGTTGCGATCTCGCCGCCCACGGGCGTGCTCGGCCCTGTGTCGCCCAGGGTTGCGCGCGTTCTCCAGCCCGGCGGCCGGCGCCCCGCGGCCCTCCGGTCGGATGCGTTGCTGGGCGTGGGCCGGGTATCCGCGGCGGTAGATGGGGAGAGGCCCACTGCCGGCAGGCTGCCAGAGCCTCTTTCTCTGGAAGATTATTCGCCGCGGCATATAATTTCGTCTACGCGTCGCAGCTTTACTGCTTCACTCGTTTTTATGGGATGCCTGCTCAAACAAGGCGGAGGACTCTACCCCCGGTTGCGCATCGGCGCGCTCCTGCTTGCTGCCGGTGAGGGCCGGCGCATGGGAGGGGTGGCCAAGCCGCTGATTCGGCTTCAGGGCGTGCCGCTGATCAGCCGGCAACTTGTCGCCTTGAGCGGCGCCGGGGTCGACGAGGTGGTAGTCGTGACCGGGTACGCGCGCCACGCGGTCGAGGACCAGGTGCGGAGCTTCGTCGTAACGCTGGTGCACAACGCAGCGCACGCCGACGGACAGCAAGGTTCCGTCCGGGTCGGATTGGGTGCCTTAAGCGGCCCCTTCGACGCGGTCATCGTAATGCCCGTGGACCTGCCCTTGATCGGCGCGGGCGATTTGACCGAGCTGATCGGAGCGTTCAAGAAACGCTCCTCGGGACATGTGGTAGTACCCATCGTCAATGGCCAGCGTGGCAACCCTATCATCCTCGGCGCCGAGGCGCTTGCCCGAATTCTCGCCAGCGACACGAATCTGGGTTGCCGACATCTGATCGAGCGGCAACCCGAGCTCGTCCACGGATATGAAACCACCAACATCCGGTTCGTCACCGACCTGGACACAGTGGACGATGTAGAACAGCTCGCGAAGCGGACGGGCTGGCGCCTGGAACTCCCTGTCTTGGA
Organism: Casimicrobiaceae bacterium; assembly: GCA_035939595.1. GTDB lineage: Bacteria > Pseudomonadota > Gammaproteobacteria > Burkholderiales > Casimicrobiaceae > PALSA-1003. The sequence goes on along the minus strand of DASZFQ010000058.1, from coordinate 45,492 downwards.
AACGACTCCATAGTGCAACGGGTGGAGACTAGACGGCGCCTGCCTTTGCGCGCCTGTCCGACGACCAGCACGCGACGAGGTTTCGACCACCCCCAGGGGCCGCGGTAGCAGATCGGTGCAGCAAGAGCTATGCTTTAGTATCAATGGCATAACAGCAAATCTATTCGCGGCGTCCACAACGCGGAAGATGCCGCATGAAGCGGCGGTATGACCTTGCAAAGGAGGAGAAAAGCGTGATTCCCGCACCATTCGCATATCATGCGCCGCGCTCGGTTGGCGCGGCGCTGACCCTGCTCTCGGAGCTGGGTGACGAGGCCAAGCTGCTGGCCGGTGGCCACAGCCTCTTGCCGATGATGAAAATGCGTTTTGCCCAACCGGCGCACCTGATCGACCTTGGCAGGATTCCGGAACTCAAGGGCATACGGGAAGAGGGCGGCACGCTGCGCATTGGCGCGATGACCTCGGAAAACGAATTGATCTGGTCGAAGCTGTTGCAGGAGAAGTGTCCATTGCTCGTCGAAGGTGCGCGACTCATTTCCGATCCCCAGGTGCGCTACAAGGGGACGATTGGCGGCGATATCGCGCACGGCGACCCGGCCAACGACCATCCGGCAATCATGCTTGCCTTGGGGGCGTCGTTCGTGCTGCGTTCCGCGGCGGGCGAGCGCGTCGTTCCAGTTGACGGATTTTTCCGCGGAACCTACGACACGCAGCTCAAGCCCGATGAAATCATGACCGAGATCCGCATTCCCGTTCCGGCGCCCGGCACCGGCTATTGCTACGCCAAGCTGAAGCGCAAGGTGGGCGATTTTGCGACCGCGGCGGCGGCGGTCACGTTGCGCATGAAAGGGCAGACAGTAGCCGAAGTCGCCATCGCCCTGACCAATGTCGGCCCGACGCCGCTCAAGGCGCGCGCGGCCGAGGATTCGTTGCGCGGCAAGGCGCTGACCGACGCCACGATGGCGGGCGCGGCCGACCTGGCGATGGGCATCTGCGATCCGTCTGCCGATCAGCGCGGCGATGCCGCCTACAAGACGGCGATGGCCGGGGAAATGACCCAGCGGGCGTTGCGCATGGCGCACTCTCGCGCCGGCCGCTGAAGCGGCGATGGAGACCGACATGGTTACCAAGCAAGCGGTGTCGTTCAAACTCAACGGCAAGCCGGTCGACGTGCTGGTTGAGCCGCGCGAATTGCTGATCCACACGTTGCGCGAAAAACTTCTGCACACCGGCCCGCACATCGGCTGCGAAACCAGCCACTGCGGCGCCTGCACGGTCGATCTGGACAGCAAGTCGGTCAAGTCGTGCACGGTGCTGACGGTGCAGTGCGAGGGCGCCGAAGTGCTGACCATCGAGGGTTTCGAGCAGGGTGGCGTGCTGCATGCGCTGCAGGAGGGCTTCACCGAGCAGCACGGCCTCCAATGCGGTTACTGCACGCCGGGAATGATCACCCGGGCCTATCGACTGCTCAAGGAAAGCCCCAACCCGTCGGAGGAGGAAATCCGCTACTGGATGTCTGGCAACCTGTGTCGCTGCACGGGTTACCAGAACATCGTCAAGGCAGTGCAGCAGGCGGCGAGCAAACTCGCCCCCGCGTCGGCCTGATCAACCGCGACCCTAACGGAGAACTCAACATGGCCGCCACAACGGAGAGTGTCGAGCGCGAAACCAAGCTACAGGGGCTGGGCAGCTCGAGGTTGCGCAAGGAGGACGCCCGCTTCATTCGTGGCAGGGGTACCTACGTCGATGACATCAAGCTGCCGGGCATGCTGTTCGGGGCGATGGTTCGCAGTCCCTACGCGCACGCCCGGATCAAGTCGATCGACAAGACCAAGGCGCTGGGCGTGCCAGGTGTGGTTGCCGTGCTGACCGCCGACGACCTCAAGCCAGTGAAGTTGCATTGGATGCCCACGCTCGGCGGCGACGTGCAGGCAGTGCTGGCGGACAAGAAGGTCTGTTTCCAGCTGCAGGAAGTCGCGATGGTGATCGCCAGCGATCGCTATAGCGCGGCCGATGGCGCGGACCGGGTGGAGGTCGAGTACGAGGAATTGCCGGCCATCGTCGACCCGCACAAGGCGATGGCCCCCGATGCGCCGATCATCCGCGAAGACATTGCCGACAAGGACAACGTTGGCCATGGTAAGCGCATGCATCCCAATCACATCTTCACCTGGGAAGCGGGCGACAAGGCCGCGGCCGATGCGGCGTTTGCCAGCGCCGAGGTAACCGTGAAGGAAGAGATTCTCAATCCACGCGTGCATCCGTGTCCGTTGGAGACGTGCGGCTGCGTGGCATCGTTTGACAAGGTGACCGGCCAGCTGACCGTATACATGACCTCGCAAGCGCCGCATCTGGTGCGCACCGTCGTGGCGATGCTATCCGGCATCCCCGAAAGCAAGATCCGCATCGTCGGCGGTGACATCGGCGGCGGCTTCGGCAACAAGGTCCCCGTCTATCCAGGCTACGTGGTGGCGATCGTGGCATCGATCGTCACCGGCGTGCCGATCAAATGGATTGAGTCGCGCATCGACAACATTTCCACGACCGGCTTCGCCCGCGACTATCATGCGGTCGGTGAACTGGCCGCGGACAAGGACGGCCGCATCAGGGCGCTGCGCTTCACGGCGCTAGCCGACCATGGCGCGTTCAATTCCCACGTTTCGGCCACCAAGCTCCCGGCCGGGCTGTTCAGCATCTGCACCGGTTCCTATGCGATCCCCAAGGCCTATTGCCGGGTCGACGCGGTCTATACCAACAAGGCGCCCGGCGGTGTCGCCTATCGCTGCTCGCTGCGGGTGACCGAGGCGGTGTATCTGATCGAGCGCATGATCGACGTGCTGGCGCAGAAGCTCGGGCTGGACAAGGCCGAGATTCGCCGCCGCAACTTCGTCAAGGCGGAGCAGTTTCCGTACACCACGGCGTTTGGCTGGACGCTCGACAGCGGCAACTACCACGCCGCCTTGGCCAAGGTATTGAAGGCGGTCGACTACGACGGCCTGCGTCGGGAGCAGGCCGAAAAACGTGCCCGGGGCGAGCTGATGGGCATTGGCGTGTCCACCTTCACCGAGATCGTGGGTGCCGGCCCGACCAAGGTTTGCGACATTCTCGGGATCGGACTTTTCGACAGCTGCGACATCCGCGTCAACCCGACCGGGAGCGCGATCGCGCGGCTTGGCACCATGAGCCAGGGCCAGGGACACGCGACGACCTATGCGCAGATCATCGCCACCGAGCTCGGCCTGTCATCGGACGAAATCCAGATCGAGGAAGGCGACACCGACAAGGCGCCCTACGGCGCGGGCACCTGGGGTTCGCGCTCGACGCCGGTGGGCGGCGCGGCCGCGGCGATGGCGGCGCGAAAGATCCGGGCCAAGGCGCAAAAGATCGCCGCGCACCTGCTCGAGGTTGGGGAGGGCGACCTGGAATGGGAGGTCGACCGGTTCAAGGTCAAGGGCAACCCCAGCCAGTCCAAGACCATGAAAGAGATCGCCATGGCGGCGCACACGAGCAACCTGCCAGCGGGCATGGAACAGGGGCTCGACGCGACCGAATACTACGATCCGCCCAACATGACGTTTCCCTTCGGCGCGTATGTCTGCGTGGTCGATATCGACCGCTTCACCGGCGAGACGAAGGTGCGCCGCTTCTACGCGCTTGACGATTGCGGGACGCGAATCAACCCCATGATCATTGAGGGCCAGATCCATGGCGGGCTGACGGAAGCCTTTGCGGTCGCCTTCGGACAGGCCATCCCCTTCGACGAAAACGGCAACCATCTGGGCAACAGTCTCATGGATTATTTCCTGCCCACCGCCGTGGAAACGCCGCATTGGGAAACCGATCACACGGTGACGCCCTCGCCGCACCACCCCATTGGCGCCAAGGGGGTGGCGGAATCCCCGCATGTCGGCGGCATCCCCTGTTTCAGCAATGCGGTGGTCGACGCGTTTGCGCACCTTGGCGTTACGCACATGGACATGCCGCATACGGCCTACCGGGTGTGGCAGCAGTGCAAGGCGCTCGGCATTCACCGGAGGTAACGTCCGGGCCAGGACCGCAGGCATGAAGGTCGAACTCGACAGGGCGTTTCCGCTGCCGGTGCCGGCCGCGGTTGCATGGGAATTCCTGCAGGACATTGAAGCGGTGGCCGGTTGCATGCCTGGCGCCCGCATCACCGAACGGCTACCCAACGGCGGCTACAAGGGCACGGTTACCGTGCGTGCCGGTCCGGTGACGATGTCGTTCCGGGGCGATGTCGACGTCCGCGACATCGATCCGGCGGCCCGTTCGCTGTGCCTGCTGGGCAAGGGCTCCGACAGCACCGGCACCTCCGGCGCATCGCTCGACCTCGCCGCGCGCATCGAGGCGCTCGGCGAGGGCGCGAGCACCCTGGTGGGCAGGAGCGAAGTGGCGATGAGCGGCAAGGCCGCCGCCTTTGGCGGGCGCATGATGACGTCGATTGCCGACCAGGTCCTGAACCAGTTTGCCGCTAATTTTGCGCGTGAAGTCGCCGCGTTCGCCGCCCGCAGCGCCGGCTCGAATGGCGCGGCTCCGGCAGCGCCGGCGGTACCCGCCCAAGGCCCGCCCGCCGCCTCGCCAGCCTTGTCACCGGCCGGGCGCGAACTCAACGGCCTCGCGCTCCTGTGGGCGGTGGTCAAGGACTGGCTGCGAGGTCTGATTTCGAAGAAGGCGGCGTGAATTCTCCCGCGCAGCGGATGCACGAGATCGTCAACCTGCAACACCAGTTGCAGGCCGCGGGCTACATCGCCGAGCGCCCCCTCGTGGCAGCGTTGTTGCTGATGCTCGACCTGGGACGCCCGCTGCTGCTGGAAGGCGACGCCGGCGTAGGCAAGACCGAAGTTGCGAAGGCGCTCGCGACCGTGCGCGCCGCCAAGCTCATCCGCCTGCAGTGTTATGAAGGGCTCGACGTCCACGCGGCGATGTACGAATGGAACTACCAGCGACAGTTACTGGCGATTAAGCTGCTCGAGCACGACGAGCGCTCCGTAGCGCTCAAGGAGCAGGACATCTTCTCGGAGCGTTATCTGCTGCAGCGCCCGCTGCTCGAGGCGATCCGCTGCCCCGAGCCGCCGGTGCTGCTGATCGACGAAGTCGACCGCGCCGATGAAGCATTCGAGGCCTATCTACTCGAGCTGCTTTCGGATTTCCAGATGTCGATACCGGAGCTCGGCACCCTGCGCGCCGTTTCGCGTCCGCTCGTGGTCATCACCTCGAACGGCACGCGCGAGCTTTCCGACGCGCTGCGCCGCCGGTGCCTCTATCAGTACATCGACTATCCCAGCTTCGAGAAGGAGCTCTCGATCGTCGAGATCCGGGCGCCGGAAGCGGCCGGACAGCTCGCGCGGCAACTGGTCGAGTTCGTGCAAAGCGTCCGCCGCATGGACCTGCAGAAGAAGCCGGGCATTGCCGAGACGCTCGATTGGACGGCCGCGCTGTTGCGGCTGGGCATTTCCACCATCGCCGACGATGGGGCGGAGCGCATCCTCGAGACGCTGAGCACACTCATCAAGACGCGTTCCGACCGCGCTGGATTTACGCGGGAGGTCGTCGCCCGCATCGCCGCCGGATGCTGATCGCCGCCCCTTCTCCGAGCGATCACCCAGGCGCGGCCCTGCGCACACGCCTGACGGGATTCGCCGGGTTCCTGCGCGCCAACGGCTACGGTGTGGGCAGCGGCGATTCGACCGAGGTGCTCGAAACGGCGAGGCAGGTCGGCATCATCGACCGCGAGATCCTGCGCTGGAGCCTCAAGGCGCTGCTGTGCGGTCGCGGCGACGAATGGCGCCGCTTCGATGCGCTCTTCGATGCCTACTTCCTGCCAGCCAACAGGCGCGCAGTGGCAGAAACCCATGCCGCGACTTCCGGGCTGCCGGGGGTCGAAGGCGCATGGGGCGACGGCGAGCAACCGCCGGCCATTGCCGCGGCAGGTCAGCAAGCGGCGCGCGAGGACGATCGCGACGCAGGCCGGCATGGCGCGAGCCGGGAAGAATTGCTCGCCTCCACCGATTTCCGCGACCTCGATCGCGCCGACCAGGTTCGCGCGATCGAGGCGCTGATGCGCGGATTCGCACGCCGACTGAAGCGGCTGCAACTGCGCCGCGAGGCGCGCGTCGACCGCGGTCGCCGACTCGACCTGCAGGGCACGATTCGCCGCAGCGTCGCCAGCGGCGGCACCCCGTTCCGCTTGGCCTGGAAAGATCGCCGCCGCGTGCGCCCGCGCCTCGTGCTGCTGCTCGATGTCAGCCGCTCGATGAGCCAGTACAGCTTCTTTTTCCTGCGCCTCGCGCGCGCGATCTGCAGCGAACTCTCCGATGTGCATTGCTTCATCTTCCACACCCGCATTACCGGGGTCGGTGAAGCCCTGCGCGACCCGGATCCGCGGCGCGCCCAGGAACGCCTGCATCTGCTCGCTGCCGGATGGGCGGGTGGCACCCGGATCGGCGAGTGTCTGGAGGAATTCAACCGCCACCACGGATCGCGCCTGGTGCATTCCCGCACCGGGGTGATCATCGTCAGCGACGGTTATGACACCGGCGAACCGGAACGGTTGGGGGCGGCCCTCGGCGCCCTGCGCCGTCGGGCGCGGCGCATCCTGTGGATCAACCCGTTGCTCGGCCGCCCGGATTTCAGGCCGGAGAGCCTCGGCATGCGGGCAGCGCTGCCGCACCTCGACCTATTCGCCCCGGGCGCGGACTTGGCGAGCATCGAGCATATACTGCCGACACTCATTGAGGCGCTGCGATGACCCACGAAGAATTGCTCGAGCAGGCGCGCGCACTGAACCGTCGTCGCGAACCGTACGCGCTCATCACGGTCGTGCGCGCGGTCGCGCCGACGTCGGCGTATCTCGGCGCGCAGGCCCTTGTGCTCGCCGACGGCACGCTGCAGGGCTGGATTGGCGGCGGCTGTGCCAGGGACGTCGTGATCGAGGCCGCGCTGGGCGCGATCAAGAACGGCGAGCCGAAACTCGTGCGCATTTCCAACGACCGCATTCAAGCCGAGGACGATGTCGAGCAACACACGATGTCCTGCGCTAGCGACGGCACGATCGAGCTTTTCGTTCAGCCTTACAGTGCGCACAGCGCGCTGTGTGTCTTGGGCAACACGCCGGCCGCCGATGAAGCACGCTTCCTTGCCGAGCGACTGCGAATCCGCCTCGCCGATACCCCGGACGAGGCTCCGGTCGTGCTGGTCGCCACCCAGGGTCAGGGCGACGAAGAGGCTCTGGAACGCGCCTTGCGCAGCCAGGCAAGCCACGTGCTCATGATCGCCAGCCGCCGCAAAGCGGAGAGGCTGCGCACCGTCATGGGCCTGCGCGGCATTGCCGAGGAGCAACTGGCGCGGCTATCTGCCCCGGCAGGCCCGGATGCCGGAGCCAAGACTCCCGGCGAAATCGCGCTGGTTGCGATGGTCGGCGTGCTGGCGCTGCTGCGCGGGCGCGCGAACCAGCCTGCCCTCGGCCAGCCTCAGCCGGCGACGCCCGAGAAGGCGGGCTTGGCACAGCCGCCACCCGGTTCTCGCCCCGAGTCCGGGGCAATGGCGCCGGGGCGCCCATTCGTCAACCCGGTGTGCGGGATCGCGGTCGATACCGCTGCGCCGAAGCACATCGAAGTCTACGAAGGCATCACCTATTACTTCTGCTGCGACGGGTGCCTGACGACGTTCCGCCAGGACCGAGCGAAATACGCCGCGATTCGTCGTGCCATCGCCGGCGCGTTTTCAGCCTGATTTGCGCTGACCGGTTTGGCGCGCGCACGCTCGGCGCGGAAGCATTCTCCCGGAGGCTTTCGTGTCGGTGCCCGGTTCCTCGCCCGGTCATCAACGTGAAGCATCGGCTATTCACTGTTGCGCTTCCGCCGGCGCCGGGGGAAAGTGCAGGATACGGCCTGGCCGGACCGCGCCCCGGATTGAGCTAGAGCACAATAGCGTGCAAGATCAACAGCCACGCAGGCCGGGGCGAGGGCGGGCAGGCGAGCAAGCGACGCCGGCGGCCGATCGGACGCAGTGAAGAGGAGATAATGAGCGCAGACGCAGACAACGGGCGCATGCAACGCCTCGACGAGGTGCTGCAGCTCGTCCGCGCCAAGGTGACGCCGACGCAGCGGGCAGCGGTTGCCGACTTTGCCGCGCGCTACTACCGCGATGTCGAAGCGGAGGACCTCGTCGAGAGGCAAACGGGCGACCTCTACGGCGCCGCGCTCTCGCACTGGAATTTCGCCCGCAAGCGGGAGCCTGGCCACGCCCGGATCCGGGTGTTCAATCCGACCCTCGAGGAACACGGCTGGCAGTCAACGCACACGATCATCGAAATCGTCAACGACGACATGCCGTTTCTGGTCGACTCGGTGACGATGGAGGTCAATCGCCACGGTTTGACGCTGCACCTCATCATGCATCCGATCGTCGAGGTCGAACGCGGCGCGGACGGCACGCTGGTGGGGTTGTCGACCGGCGGTGGGAAGAATGCAAAGCGCGAATCGTTCATTCATGTCGAAGTGGACCGTATCACCGAGGCGGCGCGCCTGGAGGCCCTGGCGCAGGACATTGCCCGGGTGCTCGACGACGTGCGTGCGGCGGTCGACGACTGGATGGCAATGCGCGACCGGGTGCGGGCCATTGTCGCCGAGGTACGGAAGCAGCCGCCGCCGCTGCCGGCAGAGGAACTCAGCGAAGGCGAGGATTTTCTGCTCTGGCTGGCCGACAACCACTTCACCTTTCTCGGCTATCGCTGCCACGAGCTTGCGGTCGTCGATGGCGAGGACGTGCTCAAGATCGTGCCCGGATCGAGTCTTGGCATCCTGCGCGAGGGCCAAAGCAAGGAAATCGCAGCGAGCTTTGCGGCGCTGCCACCCGAGGTCCGCGCCTACGCCCGGCGCCCGGAGCTCCTTGTGGTCACCAAATCGACATCGCGCTCGACGGTGCACCGGCCGGGCTATCTCGACTACATCGCCGTCAAGCGCTTCGACGCGAAGGGCGATGTCGTCGGCGAGGATCGCTTTCTCGGTCTGTTCACCTCGACCGCCTACAGCGCCAACGCGGCCGACATCCCGCTTCTGCGGCGTAAGGTCGCGACGGTCATCAAGCGTGCCGCGCTGCCCGCAGGGGGACACGCCGGCAAGGCGCTGGTCAACATACTCGATACCTACCCGCGCGACGAGCTGTTCCAGACCAACGACGAGGATCTGCTGCGCACGGCCAAGGCAATCCTCCATCTCGGGGATCGGCAGCGCCTGCGCCTGTTCGTGCGTCGCGACGCTTTCGAGCGCTTCCTCTCCTGCCTGATCTACGCGCCGCGCGAGAACTACACGACGGAGTTGCGGCAGAAATGGCAGGCGATCCTGACGCGGGCATTCGAGGGATCGAGCTCCGAGTTCAACGCCCACCTTTCCGAATCACCCCTGGTGCGGGTGATGATCATCGTGCGCACCACGCCGGGCCAGATCCCGGCCTACGACGTACGTGCCCTGGAGGCGCAGCTGGTTGCTGCGGCCCGTCGCTGGGAGGATGACCTCAAGGTCGCACTGATCGAGGCGCTGGGCGAAGCGCGCGGCAACGCGCTCTTCCGCCAGTTCGGCGCCGCCTTTCCGGCAGCCTATCGGGAGGAGTTTGCCGCACGCGCGGCGGTGCCCGACATCGAGATGATGGCCCGGCTCACCGATGCGGATCCCCTCGGCATGTCGCTGTACCGGCCGCTGGAAGCGGCACCGGGGGCGCTGCGCTTCAAGCTGTTTCACCGCGGCAGGCCGGTGACCCTTTCCGACAGCCTGCCGATGCTCGAGCGCATGGGCCTCAAGGTACTCGAGGAGCGTCCGTACCGTATCGCACCCGACGGCTCGCCACTAACTTGGATCCACGACCTCGGGTTGCTTTCACCCGTTGCCGACACCGAAGTCGAGATCGACGCCCTGCATGGCGTGTTCGAGGATGCGTTCGCGCGCGTATTTCGCGGCGAGGTGGAGAACGACGACTTCAACCGCCTGGTCGTGCTCGCGCACTTGCCCGCTGAGGAGATCACCATCCTGCGGGCGTATGCGAAGTACCTGCGGCAAATCGGGTTTCCGCTCTCGCAGGCGTTTATCGAGAGCACGCTCTCCGGGCATGGCGCCATCGCACGCGAACTCGTCGAGTTGTTCAAAGTGCGCTTCGATCCCGCCGGCGGGGCAGACGTCGAGGCCCGCACCGCGGCGCAGGTGCGGGCCATCGAAACGGCGCTCGAAAGCGTTGACAACCTGTCGGAAGATCGTGTGCTGCGGCAGGTTCTCGCGCTCATCCAGGCGACGACGCGAACGAATTTTTGGCGCCGCGATGCGGCGGGCCGCCGGAAGAGCTTTCTGTCGTTCAAGTTCGACCCCTCCAAGGTGCCCGGATTGCCGGAGCCCAAACCGATGTTCGAGATCTTCATTTACTCGACGCGCTTCGAGGGCGTGCACCTGCGCGGTGGCAAGGTCGCGCGCGGCGGGTTGCGCTGGTCGGACCGGCCGGAGGATTTCCGCACCGAGGTGCTGGGCCTGGTCAAGGCACAGATGGTCAAGAATACGGTCATTGTCCCGGTCGGCTCGAAAGGCGGATTCGTGCTCAAGCGTGCACCGTCAGCGGCTGACCGCGAGGCGTACCTCAAGGAAGGTGTCGCCTGCTACCAGAACTATCTGCGCGGGCTGCTCGACCTGACCGATAACCGCGTGGGAGAGAAGATCGTGCCGCCGCCAGACGTCAAGCGCCACGACGAGGATGATCCCTACCTGGTCGTCGCCGCCGACAAGGGGACGGCGACATTTTCCGACTACGCCAACGCGATCAGCGCGGAGTACGGCTTCTGGCTTGGCGACGCGTTCGCATCGGGCGGCTCGGCGGGCTACGACCACAAGGCGATGGGTATCACGGCGCGTGGCGCGTGGGAATCGACCAAGCGGCATTTTCGCGAGATGGGCATCGATACGCAGACGACCGATTTCACCGTCGCCGGCGTCGGCGATATGTCGGGCGACGTGTTTGGCAATGGGATGCTGTTGTCGCACCACATCAAGCTCGTTGCCGCGTTCGACCATCGTCACATCTTCCTCGATCCGACGCCCGATACGGAAACGAGCTTCCGGGAACGAGAGCGCATGTTCAAGCAGCCGCGCTCGTCGTGGGCGGACTACGACGCAAAGCTGATTTCTGCCGGCGGCGGCGTCCACCCACGCAGCGCCAAGTCCATTGCGATCACGCCGGAGGTGCAGAAGGCGCTCTCGATATCCGCTGCCGCGCTCACCCCGACGGAGTTGGTCAACGCAATCCTCAAGGCAGCGGTTGACTTGATCTACAACGGTGGCATCGGCACCTACGTCAAGGCCACCGGCGAGACGCACGCACAGGTCGGTGACCGCGCTAACGACGCGCTGCGGGTCAACGGCCGTGAGCTCCGCTGCAGGGCATTCGTGGAGGGTGGCAACCTCGGCTGCACCCAGCTCGGACGGATCGAGTACGCCCTAGCCGGTGGTCGCATCAACACCGACGCGATCGACAACTCGGCCGGGGTCGACACGTCCGATCACGAGGTCAACATCAAGATCCTGCTCGGCTTGCCTATCCTCGAAGGCGAGCTGACCGAAAAACAGCGTAACACGTTGCTCGTGGAGATGACCGACGACGTCGCTGCGCTGGTCCTGCGCGACAACGTCTTCCAGACGCAGTCGCTGTCAGTGACCGGACGGATTGTGTCCCAGTTGCTCGATGCCCACCAACGTTTCATCCACTTCCTGGAGAAGTCCGGACGGCTTAACCGCGCGCTGGAGTTCCTGCCGTCGGACGAGGAAATTGCCGAACGTCGCGCCAAGGGTATCGGCCTTACTTCCCCCGAGCGTGCAGTGCTCCTCGCCTACAGCAAGATCTGGATCTACGACGAGCTCCTGGCTTCGACGCTTCCGGACGACCCGTGGGTCGCGACGGCGCTCGCGCGGTACTTCCCGCAGGCGTTGCAGTCGCGCTTCGGGAGCTACATGGCGAGGCATCCGCTGAAGCGCGAGATCATTGCCACGTACGTCACCAACAGCATGGTCAACCGCGTCGGCAGCACGTTTGTGCACCAACTGCTCGAGACGACCGGTGCCAAGCCGCATGAGGTCGTGCGCGCCTACTTGCTCAACCGCGAGGTGTTCGGATACGTTGACCTCTGGATCGCCATCGAGGCACTGGATAACACGGTCGATGATGCCGTGCAGTCCGCCATGCTGCTCGACACGAGTCGGCTCATCAAGCGTGGCACGACCTGGTTCCTTCGCTCGCGTCGGCTCGGCGAGGACATGGCGGCGACGATTGCGCACTTCACGCCGCAGGTGCGCGCGCTGGCGACCCGGCTGCCACAGCTGCTCGACCCGGGCGAGCGGGGACGCATCGACGCCGCGGTCGCGGACTACGTTGCGAAAAGGGTGCCGCAGCTGCTTGCCCTGCGGGTGGTCGCATTCGATACGCTCTACGCGGCACTGGACATTGTCGAAGTTGCCGGCGCGGCAAAGCGGCCGGTCGAGACGGTGGCCGAGGTTTATTTCGCGCTGGCGACGCGCCTCGGCCTGCCGTGGTTGCGCGAGAAGATTGCAATGCTTCCCAGTGACGCCCATTGGCAGATGCTGGCGAAAGGAGCAATGCAGGACGACCTGTCGAACCTGCAGCGCGCGCTCACTGCCGACGTGCTGAGCGGGGGTGCCGCGATCGGCGCCCCGCCCGAGCTCATCGCTGCCTGGGAGGATGGCAACCGCCGTGGCATCGAGCGCGCCGCGCAGCTCTTCGGCGAGCTCCGCGCTGCGGCATCGATTGACGCGGCCATGCTGTCGGTGGCGCTGCGGGAATTGCGCAACCTCGCCTAGTACGCTAGACGTGGGCGAGCGCCAGGGCCCCGACGGCCAGGGCGCCTGTGGCGACAGCGTAGGCCATGTATTGCAGACGCCGGCTGCGAGTCAGTATCGTGATGGCGGCAAGCGCGATTGCGATCTGGATCAGCGTCATTGCCTGCGCCCAGCGGTGATGGTTGTGCGTTGACGCCTCGCTTTTTTCCTCGGCTTCCCTGGATTGTTGCTCGAGCCGCTTCGCCTCAGGCGCGAGCTCTTCCTTCTCGGTTCTGTAGCGCTCAACCTCTTTCGCGTAGCGTGCCTGCTGTTCGCCGCTGGTCAGCGTCGCGCCGAGCTCGGCCAGGTTCTGTTTGCTGCTCTTGGCCTGATAGAAATTCCACTGATCCGAAGCCTCGGTCCTGCGGATCGCCGCTTCGTTCTTGAACAGCAGTGCCTCGTTCTGCGTCGCGCCGGCCATGTAGGCGAACAGCGCGCCTATGGTGGCGAAGATCGCCGTCATCACGGCGAGTCGTCCCGCGAACCGGTCACCATGCTGCCCCTGATGCTCGACCTCGTCGTCGTGCGGCCCGTGCACTTCAAATTCCTCGCTCATGGCGGAACTCCCTGGATTTCAAACGCGACGGCGGCGAAGCGCTCCACTGGCGTCAAGGACCGGCTCGCTCATAGACCACAAATTCGTAGGCGAGGGGACCGACGGTGTCTGACGCCGTGTGGGCCTCGCGCAGGGACTCGCGCCAGCGGGAGCGGTCAAAGCGGGGAAATCGGGCGTCGCCGTCGAAATCGCGCGCGATCTCGGTCAGATACAGTATCTCGGCGCGCGGCAGTGCGGCGCGGTAGAGGGCTTCGCCGCCAATCACGAACACCGGCTCGGGTAGGCTGACACGCGCCAGCGCCGCATCGAGCGAGGGCGTGAACTCGACATCCCGCTCGAGCGGGCCGCGGTGGCGGCTGACGACGAGGTTCTGTCTCTCGGGGAGCGGCTTGCCGATCGCTTCCCAGGTGCGCCGCCCCATGATGACCGCGTGCCCGGTCGTCAGTGCACGAAAACGGCGCATGTCCTCCGGCAGGCGCCACGGCAGGCGGTTCTCGACGCCGATAATGCCGTTGCGCGCGACCGCGGCGATGATTGCGATTCGATGCGAATGGGCCGGACTCGGTGCGCTTGGCGAGCCGGCAGGGGGTGGTGTATCGTGCACGCGTCGCTCTGAGGGCCTGGGCATCGTTTGACTACAATGATTATAGCGATCGCCCGTCATTACTCGTGTATTACCCGCGCTCATTCCTCAAATTCATTCTGCTCGGATTCCTGCTCGTCAGCCTGCCATTGCTGTACGCGCTGGTCGAGTTGATCGTCAGCCTCGACCGTCTCGGCACTCAGAGCCAGCAGGCCGTGCTGCAGGCCGCGCAGGCGGGACGCGCAAGTCGGCAGCTCTACGAGCAGGCGACGACGCTGGAGCGCCTCGTCCGCCAGGACCTCATTCTCGACGATCCACAGCTCATCGACGATTACGCGCGCTTGCGCCAGGACTTCCGCCAGACGACGCAGCAGCTGCAGCAACTTCCGCTCGATCGCGCGCAGTTGAGCCAGCTCGATAAGCTGAGCGACAGCGAGAGCCGCCTCTACACCCTGTTAACCGCGCCGCAGCGCCCGGCGAATGCCGCCAGCGTGCTCGCCGAGGGTTACGCGGCGCTGTCGGCCAGCGCCCAGGCGATGCTTACCGCGAGCAACCGCCTGACCGAGCACGAGATCGAAAGGCTGCAGGAAACTGCGGCCGAGGGACGCAAAACCTGGGGCTATCTGGCGTTGGCGGCTGGCGCGATCGCGCTCGTCCTGGCGATCCTGTTCGCGGTGCTCATCGCGCGCCCGATCCGCCAGCTCGATATGGCGATTCGACAGATGGGGACCGCGGATTTCACCCATGCCATCGAGGTCAATGGTCCGCAGGACATGCGCTATCTGGGCCAGCGTCTGGAGTGGCTGCGCGCGCGCCTGCACGAGCTTGAGGAACAACAGACCAGCTTCCTGCGCCATGTCTCGCACGAGCTCAAGACGCCGCTGACCGCGGTGCGCGAAGGCGCAGAGCTGCTGCGTGACCGAGTCGGCGGCGAGCTGTCGCCACCGCAGCAGGAAATCGTGCGCATCGTGCGCGAGAACACGCTCAATTTGCAGAAGCTCATCGAGGATCTGCTCAGCTATCACCAGACCCGCAGCATCGAGCCGCAGACCCTGGGACCGGTGCCGCTCGCCGATGTGATTCGTCGCGTCATCCGGGAGCACAAGTTGGCGGCGTTCGCGCGCATGATCACCTTCGACACCAGGGTCAAACCGGCGATCGTGGTCGGCGACGCCGACAAGATTCGCGCCATCATCGATAACCTGGTCTCCAACGCGATCAAGTACTCGCCGCGATCCGGGACCATCACCCTCGACCTGCATATCGAAAGCGGTCACGCGGTGTTCGACGTCATCGATCAGGGACCGGGTGTCGATCCGGAGGATCGACCGCGGATTTTCGAATCGTTCTATCAAGGCAAGCCGGCCCCGGAGGGACGGATCAAGGGTTCGGGGCTGGGCCTCGCGATCGCTAGCGAGTATGCCCTGGCGCATGGCGGGCGAATCGACTTGCTCGAGCGCGTTTCCGGCAGGCGTGGTGCCCATTTCCGCCTGTGGCTGCCGCTTGCTGTCACCGATTCGTCGCCCGCACGAACGGCGGGCCCCCTCACGATCCGGGAGGAAGGTTGATTCGCCGGCGCGTTGGCCGCGCCGGCAGCGCTGCCGGACTCGTCTTGCTTACCGCGTGCGCTGCCACGCCGCCTTCGCCCGCGCCCCAAGCGACTGCGCCTTCGCCGGTGGTTGAAGTCGCGCACCAGGCACTGCCGGTAACGCCCGTCCCCGTCCCGGAAGTGATGATCGTGCAGGCCCCGCCGCAATCGTCGCTGCCGGCGCCCGCGCCCCCACCACCGGTCAACGAGGAGGAGGAACAAGCCCTTGCGCTGCTCGTCGACCTGCAGCGCTACGCAGTGGAATCGGGCGACGACCTCAAGCGTGAACTTTCCGCCGCGAACCAGGCCATGAACCGCGCCCGAAACGATGCCAACCGCATCCGTCTGGCGATGCTTCTGACGCTGGCCAGCGCCGGGTTGCCCGACGATCCTCGTGCCCTGTCCCTGCTCGAGCCTCTCGTCGGCAAGACCAGCGCATCGCCGCTGAAGCAGATCGCGACGGTGCTCTATGTGCAGATCGTCGAACGCACGCGCAGTGTCAAGGAGGAACAGAAGAAGACGGCCGCGGCCCAGGAGAAGCTTGACGCGCTGCGCGCGATCGAACGCAGCCTGCTGCTGGAGCGCAGCCGCAATGCCGGCGGCGGCAGCGCGGGCGGTGGTGGCGGCACGGGGCGATAGAGGCAGCCATGGCAAATTCCGGCGACATCCTGCTCGTTGACGACGACCCCGACCTGCTCAAGCTGATCAGCTTGCGCCTTACCTCGGCGGGCTATCGCGTGCGCACCGCCGACAGCGGGGAGGCGGCGCTCGCCGCGCTCGCGGTGGCACGGCCCGCGGCCGTGATCACCGACATGCGCATGCCCGGCATTGACGGCCTGCAGTTGTTCGCTGCGATCCATCGCCAGCATCCGGCGTTGCCGGTCATTATCCTGACCGCGCATGGAACGATTCCCGACGCGGTCTCGGCAACCCAGCGCGGCGTCTTCGGCTTCCTGACCAAGCCTTTTGACAGCCAGGAACTGCTGCAAAAGGTGGCCAGCGCCGTACGCCTTACCGGTGAGGGCCCGGAGGCGAACAAACAGGCCAGCGGTGAGTGGCGCGGGGGGATCATCACCCGCAGCCCACGCATGGAAGACCTGCTGCGCCAGGCGCGCCTGGTCGCCGACTCCGACGCAAGCGTGCTGATTTTTGGCGAATCGGGGACCGGCAAGGAGCTGTTGGCGCACGCGATTCATCGCGCCAGCCCGCGTGCGCTGCGGCCGTTCGTCGGTGTCAATTGCGGTGCCATTCCCGAACCGCTGCTCGAGTCCGAGCTCTTTGGACACGCCCGCGGTGCTTTCAGCGGCGCGGTCCAGGCGCACAAAGGGCTGTTCCTCGCCGCGGACGGCGGCACGATATTCTTAGACGAAATCGGCGACATGCCGTTGGCGCTCCAGGTTAAGCTGCTGCGCGTTCTGCAGGAGGCCGAAGTGCGCCCGGTCGGCGCGACGCAATCGGTGCCGATCGACGTGCGGGTGATCTCCGCCACCCACCGCGACCTCGATGCGCAGAAAGCCGCGGGGCAGTTCCGCGAGGACCTCTATTATCGCCTCAATGTCGTCTCGCTCAAGCTGCCTCCGTTGGCCGAGCGGCGTGAGGATATCCCGCTCCTGGCCGCGCATTTTCTGCGCAAGCTCGCCGAGCGTTACAAGAAGCCGGTGCCATCGTTGGCGCCCGACGCGATGGCGCTGCTCATCTCGGCGCCATGGCCGGGCAATGTTCGGCAACTCTTGAACCTGCTCGAACAGGCGCTCGCGCTGACGACAACGAGCATCATTCCGGCAACGCTGGTGCAGGGCGCCCTGCGCGAGGACGCCGGGGTGCTGGCGCCCTTCGAGGAGGCGCGCAAGCAGTTCGAGCGCGACTACCTGGTGCGCCTACTCAAGATCACGGGGGGCAACGTGACCCAGGCCGCGACCCTGGCCAAGCGCAACCGGACCGAGTTCTACAAGCTGCTGCAGCGCCATCGCCTCGAGCCGGCGATGTTCAAGGACGCCAAGCCCTAGCCGCGTCTGCTCTACGAGGGCTTTGGCGCCGCCGGACTTCCCCGGCGGGTCTATGCTGTCGTCATCCGACGACAGCGATTCTGCAATTAAATCCTATTGTTATGGGCTGCCAGTGGACTTCTGTCGTGAAAATGCGACAGGAATCGCGTGGTGTGGGTAAGAACTGCCCAGCGTAGGCAGGGGCGGCAACGGTCAATTCTCACAACTCCTTGATTGATTTAAGTGTGAACTGCTTGGCACACCGATTGCTAGTTCGCGTACAGACGGAGGTGGAAGTCAACGCGGTATTGGAATACGAGGCTGGGAGATGAATGCGTTTTGCCCGGAATTTTCTGCCTTTTGGCTCGCAGTGCCTGAGCCGGACGGCGAACGCCGAGGCAGCGATTCGACCGCGCCGGATCAGGCCTTGTCGCCAGCGCAGCAAGTGGCGCTGGAAGAACTGGTCGAGCGCGTCAACGCCGCTCGCAGCGTCATCTAGTCAAACGCACCGGCAGCAGGCGACCTAAAGACAACCCACTGTCAGCTCAAACCGGCCGCAGGTGGCCGCGGGACGAAAGGCCCGAAACGCCTGACCCTCTCGGAGTGGGGCAATGCTCTGACCATCGGAATCCCCCCTTGCCCGCTCACTTCCTCCCGGCGGGCTTTTTTTTGCCGGCCGGGAGCCCGCGGCTACACTGCCACCGCGGCCCGGATGGGCGGATGATGCCGGTAGTCGGCGAATTCAACGTCCTCGTAGCGGTACTCGTAGAGCGACGCCGGCCGCCGCTTAAGCACGAGTTTCGGCAACGGGTAGGGCGCTCGCGCGAGCTGGGTTGCGACTTGTTCCAGATGGTTCAGGTAGAGATGACAATCGCCGCCGGTCCACACCAGCTCGCCCGGGGCGAGATCGGTCTGGTGTGCCACCAGCTGCGTGAGCAGTGCATAGGAGGCGATGTTGAACGGCACGCCGAGAAAAATATCCGCACTGCGCTGGTAGAGCTGGCAGGACAACCTGCCCTCGGCGACGTAAAACTGGAAAAACGCATGGCAAGGCGGCAGCTTCATGCGCGGGATGTCGCCGACATTCCACGCCGAGACGAGCATCCGCCGCGAATCCGGATTGCTGCGGATCTGCGCGAGCACGGCGGACAGTTGGTCGATGTGGCGGCCATCGGGGCCGGGCCAGGAGCGCCACTGGTAACCGTAGATCGGTCCCAGGTCGCCGTTTTCGTCCGCCCATTCGTCCCAGATCGTCACGCCGTTGTCGCGCAGATAACGCACATTGGTGTCGCCGGCGAGAAACCACAGCAATTCGTGAACGATGGACTTGGTATGCACCTTCTTGGTGGTGAGCAACGGAAATCCTGCGGCAAGATCGAACCGCATCTGATAACCGAACACCGACAGCGTCCCGGTACCGGTCCGGTCGGCCTTGCGCCGACCGCTGTCGCGCACGTGACGCATGAATTCGAGGTATTGGCGCATCGGGCAGAAGGTGTTGCGACCCTGGGCTATTGTAGCCGATGGCGCCGCCGCAGCTGGCCCGATGCCCGTCACCGGGTGCCTTGACAAGCGCCTCAGGAAGCGTAGATTTAGCGACTACTAGACTAGACATTTAGACATGAATAAAGCCTATGGGCGGGCGATCCCCGTCGCCTGGCGGCGCATCGCGCGCATGTTCGTCGCCCTCGGCGATCCGCATCGGCAGCGCATCCTGCTCATGTTCGAGCCGGGCGAGCGGCTCAACCTCGGCCAGATCGTGTTCGCGTCGACGTTGTCGCGCACCGCGGTTTCGCACCACCTGCGCGTGCTGCGCGAGGCCGGGGTGCTCAAATGTAAGAAGGCAGGCAGGATGGTGTACTTCTGGCCCGACGTGGCCGCGGTGCGCAACGCCCTGGCTGCGGTGCAGGACTACCTCGCGCAACATCACTAGCGATGGATCCCCACGGATCAGCCCCCGCTATCCCGAGTTCGCCCGGCACCCCGGACCGAGGAGCTCCCATGGCTGAGCACAGCCAGTTCCAGCTACTGCGCGAGCGCCGCTTTGCCCCCTTCTTCTGGACCCAATTCCTGGGTGCGGGAAACGACAACGTCTACAAGAACGCGCTGGTGATCTTCGTTGCCTTCCAGGCCATGACCTTGACCACCCTCTCCGCGAACGACCTGGTCAATATCGCGGCCGCCGTCTTCATCGCGCCCTTCGTGCTGTTCTCGGCAACGGCGGGCCAGGTCGCGGACAAGTTCGAAAAATCGCGCCTCATCCGTCTCATCAAGCTGTTCGAGATCGGCGTCATGATCGTCGGCGCGATCGGCTTCTATCGCAAGGATCTCATCCTGCTGTTCACCGCGCTGACCCTCATGGGCGTGCATTCGACCCTGTTCGGGCCGGTCAAGTACGCGATCCTGCCGCAGCAGCTGCGCAGCGAGGAGCTGATCGGCGGCAACGGCTTAGTCGAGATGGGGACGTTCGTGGCCATCCTGTTAGGCGAGATCGTCGGCGGCCTGGTGATCGCCATCAAGCCCGACGGCCCGCTACTCGCCGGCGCGACCACGATCACGATCGCCCTCGCCGGTTACCTCGTCAGCCGGGGCATTCCCACGACCCCCGCCGTGGCGCCGGAACTCAAGATCAACTGGAACCCGGTGAGCGAAACGAGTCGCAACCTGCGCTTCGCCTACGGCAATCGCGTCGTCTGGCTGTCGATGCTCGGCATCTCATGGTTCTGGTTCTACGGCGCGACCTATCTCACCCAATTCGCCACCTTTACCAAGGCGGTCCTGGGAGGCGACGAGCACGTCGCCACGCTGTTGCTCGCGCTTTTCTCGATCGGCATCGGCATCGGCTCGTTGTTATGCGAGCGCCTGTCCGGGCACAAGGTCGAGGTGGGACTGGTGCCTTTCGGCTCGATCGGCCTGTCGGTGTTCGCGATCGACCTCTATTTCGCCAGCCGCAGCTTGCAGCCCCAGGGTCTCGCCGGCATCGAGCATTTCATCTCGATCGGCGCGCACTGGCGCATCGTCGCCGATTTGGTGCTGCTCGGCGCATTCGGGGGTTTTTATATCGTCCCCCTTTATGCGCTCATCCAGGAACGCTCGGCGCCGGCGCACCGCTCGCGCATCATCGCGGCGAACAATATTCTGAACGCGCTGTTCATGGTGGCTTCGGCCGGCATCGCGCTCGGCTTGCTCAAGGCGGGCCTGACCATCCCGCAGCTGTTCCTGGCCACCGGGCTTATGAACGCCGTCGTGGCGATCTACATCTACTCGCTGGTGCCCGAGTTCCTGATGCGGTTCCTGGCGTGGCTGCTGATCCACAGCATGTATCGCGTCGACAAGCGGGGCCTGGAGCAGATCCCGGACCAGGGCGCGTGCGTGATCGTCTGCAACCACGTAAGCTACGTCGACGCCATCGTGATCGCGGCCTGCGTGCCCCGGCCCGTCCGTTTCGTGATGGACCATCGCATCTTCACCACACCGGTGCTCAATTTCATCTTTCGCACCATGCGTGCGATTCCGATTGCTCCCGCCAAGGAAGATCCGGCGCTCAAGGAACAGGCCTTCGTGGAAGCGGCAAACGCGCTCAAGGCCGGTGAAATCGTGTGCATTTTTCCCGAGGGCAAGATCACCGACACGGGGGAGATAAACCGCTTCCGGCCCGGGCTGCAGCGCATTCTGGAGCAAGCGCCCGCGCCGGTGGTGCCGATGGCTCTGCGCGGGCTGTGGGGCAGCTTTTTCAGCCGCTCGTACCGGGGCAGGGCGATGCGCCGGCTGCGCGGCCTTTTCTCCAAGATCTCGCTCGTCGCAGGAGCGCCGCTCGCGCCGGAGCAGGCGACCCCCGAAAGGCTGCAGGAAAAGGTGTTCGCTTTGCGCGGCGACTGGCTCTAGGCGGGCTTGGGAGGCGGCGATGCCGTGGCTCGGGGCACTTCTTGGCGCGCTCATCGGCGCCTACGGGTACGGCTTCCCCGGCCTGGTGCTCGGCGCAGGCGTCGGTGTCGCCATCGGGCTCCTCGCGCGCCGGCGCCCGGGCGCTGCGACCACGGCACGCGCCGTCGCGCCATCGGCCGCGATGAACGAGCAGGCGAGCGCAGCGCGCATCGCGGCCTTGGAGCAGCGTCTGGCCGTGCTCGAAGTCGCCCTCGCCCGCGACGGGATCGCGCTGCCAACGGCGGCAGCGACCGCCGCGCCCCCCGCGGCCGCTGCGCTCGCGCCGACTGCCGCCGCGCGCGCAGCCGCCGCGGCGCCCACGCCCACGGTCGAGCGCATGTCTGGCGCGCCAACCCCAGTGCGCAAAGGCGGCCTGGGTGAGCAAGGTTCCGCTCACGCCACCGCGGCGCGCGCGAGCGTTGCGCCCCAGGCGCGCGCGGTCAAGCCGGCGCTGCGGGCGTGGTTGAGCGACGGCAATACCCTGGTTCGCATCGGTGTGGTCGTACTCTTTTTCGGCATCGCCTTCCTGCTGTCCTATTTTGCCGAGCATGTGACCGTCCCGATCCAGTTGCAGTTTGCCGGGGTCGCGCTCGCCGGTGCCGCGATGATTGGGGTGGGCGCCTGGCTGCGCAACGCGCGCCAGGCCTACGCGCTGGCACTCATCGGTGGCGGTCTGGGCGTGCTGTACTTGACGACCTTCGCGGCGCTGCAGCTGGTGCCTCTGCTTTCGCCCGCGCTCGCCTTCGCCTTGCTCGCCGCGATCGCAGTGCTCTCGATTGTGCTGGCGCTGGTGTTCGACGCCCCGGCGCTCGCCGCGCTGGCGGCGCTGGGCGGTTTCCTGGCCCCGGTTCTGGTCGCAACGGTGAGCGAACCCTTGGCGCTGTTCGGCTATGTCGCGGCGGTCAATGTGCTGGTCGTCGGCGTTGCTGCTTTCCGCTCCTGGCGCGTGCTCGACCTGGTCGGCTTCGTCGGCACACTTCTGCTCGGGCTGTGGTGGGGATATGAATACTTTGAGCCGGCCTATTTCGCCCTTGTCGAGCCATTCCTGGCGGCGTTTTTCCTGACCTACGTCGCGTTGCCGGTGGTGCACGCGTGGCGCGGCGCGGGCGAGCGCCGGTTCGATGCGCCGCTCGTCGTCGGTGTTCCGATCGTGGCCCTCGCGCTGCAGGCGCCGCTCGTCGCGCAGACCCGCTATGGCCTGGCCTGGAGCAGCGCGTTGGTCGCGCTCATGTATGCGCTGCTCTGGCGGTTGTTGAGGCGACCCGGAACGACGAGCATGGCAACCCTTGCCTCCGCCTTCGGCGCGCTGGCGGTCATCTTTGCCACGCTGACCGTGCCCTTCGCCGTCGATGCGCGCTGGACGAGCGCGGTGTGGGCGGTCGAAGCGGCTGGCGTGTACTGGATCGGCTGCCGTGATGATCGCCGCTTCGCGCGCGGCTTCGCCCTGCTGTTGCAGGTGGCCGCCGGCATCTCCCTGCTGCTCAGCGGCTTCGATGAATCCGCCGAACTCGCCTTCGCCAACCGCCAGTTCCTTGGTTGCGCGGCCGTGGCGCTGGCGGCGTTGGCGAGCGTGCGCTTCGGCGATCGGCGCGGCGAGGCGCTGCCCTCTACCGAGCGCTCGCTCCTGCAGCTGCTGTTCGGATGGGGTTGCGCCTGGTGGCTGGGTGGCGGCATGGCTGAAATTGCACGCGAGGTCGCAACGCGCACCGAGGGCCACGCGATGCTGGCCTGGATCGCCGCCAGCATCGGGGTGGCGCTGCTGCTGGCTCGGCCCTTGCGCTGGCCGCGGCTCGACGGCGCCGCCGTGGTCCTGCTCCCGGCCCTCGCGCTCTCGCTCGGCCACGACATCGCGCATGCGCGGACCAGCGTCACCGAATACGGATGGGCTGTTTACCCGCTGGCATGGGCGCTGCATTTCGCGGCGCTCCATCGCAGCGAGACGCGCGCCGCCACGGTGCGCACCTCCGACGCCGCCAAACCGAGCGCGGATCCGCGCCCATGGCTCGGGGCCGCGCACGCATTCGGCGCACTGCTGCTGCTGGGGCAGATTGCCTGGGAGTCGGGCGAATGGACCGCGCGCGTCACGGCGCCGGCCACTGTGTGGGCTGCCTGCGCGCACCTGCTGCCGCTTGCTCTCTATCTGGTGGCAACGGCGCGCTCGGAGCGCGGCGCCAGCTGGCCCCTGCGCAGCTTCGGCGATGATTACGCGCGCAGCGCAGGCACGATCGTTGCCGCCGTCCTCGGGCTGGGCTTTGTCGCCCTTGCCCTGCTCAGCCCTGGCGATTCTCGGCCCCTGCCTTACCTGCCGCTGGCCAATCCCCTGGACCTGACGCTGGCGAGCGCGCTCACCGCGTTGTTCATCTGGGCGCGTCGGGATGCTCGAGTGACCTTACGCAGCCTCTATCGCGCCTGCGCGGCCGGCGCATTCGTCGTGCTCAACGGCATCGTCGCGCGGACCGTGCATCACTGGCTCGGCGTGCCGTGGCAGCTGTCCGCGCTCATCGCCTCGCGACCGCTGCAGGCGGCGCTGACCCTGACCTGGACCGTCGCTGCGCTCGCCGCGATGGTGGTCGCGACGCGGCGCCGACTGCGCATGCTCTGGCTCACCGGCGCCGGGCTGCTTGCCGCGGTGGTGGTCAAGCTTTTTGCAATCGACCTCGCGACGCTGTCGGGGCTAAGCCGCGTCGTCGCGTTTCTCGGCGTCGGTGCGCTTTTGCTTGTCGTCGGCTATGTTGCGCCGTTGCCACCGCAGCCGGCCGAAAGCGTGGAGCGGTAGCGCCGCACACGCTCTCGACCGGGCGCCACGACGCTCGGTCATTCAATCGAGCCCGGCGAGGAGAGCCGGCAGGACAGTACCCGCGGCCCCGCGCAGGACATAGTCGGCCGTCGCGGACAGCGTGGTCGGGTTCGGATTGACTTCCACCACGAGCGCGCCGGATCGCCGCGCCAGCCCGGGCAACCCCGCGGCGGGGTAGACCTCGGTCGAGGTGCCGACGACGAGAAGGACGCGGCAGCGGCGCGCGGCGTCCTCGGCAGCGGCCAGCGCCAGCTCCGGCAGGCTCTCTTCGAACCACACCACATCGGGACGCAACAGGGCGCCGCAACGCGCGCAATGCGGCACGGCGTGGGCCGGGTTTTCCCACTGCCCGACGAGCGTGCCCTCGCGCGAGCATTTTACGCGCCCGATATTGCCGTGCAGCTCGATCACGCTACGGCTGCCCGCGCGCTGCTGCAGCCCGTCGACATTCTGCGTGATCAATGCGAATTCGGGCACGCGTCGCTCCAGCGCGGCGAGCGCGAGGTGGCCGGCATTGGGTTCTGCCCTCGCCGCGAGCTCGCGGCGCCAGGCGTACCAATCCCAGACAAGCTGCGGATTGCGCGCGAACGCGGACGGCGTCGCCAGCTCGCGCGGATCGAAGCGCGCCCACAGGCCGGTCTGGGCGTCGCGAAACGTGGCCAGCCCGGACTCGGCGGAGATGCCCGCGCCGGTCAGTGCGGCGACAAAGCGCGCCCTGCGCAGCGCCGCAATCAGTCCGGCATCGAAGGATTCAAGGTTCAGGTTTGCCACGCGCGCGCTTGCACTTGGTCGCGGTCCATCGTACCGGATCCCGCGTTTTCGCGTGCTACACTCGCCTGACACGCCTCGAACGCGTCCGTCGTCATGTCCGGCAACACGCTCGGCACGCTTTTCTGCATCACCTCGTTCGGCGAATCGCACGGGCCGGCGATCGGCTGCGTGGTCGATGGCTGCCCGCCAGGCATGGCGCTCGCCGCGAGCGACATCCAACACGACCTTGATCGGCGCAAGCCGGGCACCTCGCGCCACGTGACGCAGCGGCGCGAATCGGACACGGTCGAGATCCTGTCGGGACTGTTCGAGGGGCGGACCACGGGCACGCCGATCGCGCTGCTGATCCGCAACGAGGATGCACGCAGCAAGGATTACTCCAACATGGCCGACACCTTCCGGCCAGGGCACGCGGACTACACCTATTGGCGGAAATACGGCATCCGCGATTATCGCGGGGGCGGCCGGCAGTCGGCGCGCGAGACGGCGGTGCGCGTGGCGGCCGGAGCAATCGCGAGGAAGTGGCTGCGCGAACGCTATGGCGTGACCATCCGCGGCCACCTGACCGAGCTCGGCACCAAGCGCATACCGTTCAAAGGCTGGGAACACGTCGACGCCAATCCATTCTTCGTCGCCAACGACGCCATCGTGCCGGAGCTCGAAGCCTTCATGGATGCCTTGCGCAAGTCGGGCGACTCCTGCGGCGCGCGGATCGTGGTCATCGCCGAGGGCGTACCGGTTGGATGGGGCGACCCGGTCTACGGCAAGCTCGACGCCGAACTCGCCGGCGCGATGATGGGCATCAATGCCGTCAAAGGCGTCGAAATCGGCGCCGGGTTTGCGAGCATCGGCCAGGCGGGCAGCCAGCATGCCGACGAAATGACAGCGCAGGGTTTTGCGTCCAATCACGCCGGCGGCATCCTGGGCGGCATCTCGACCGGCCAGGACATCGTGGTGTCGATCGCGCTCAAGCCGACCTCTTCGATCCGCCTCGACCGGCGCAGCGTCGACAAGGCGGGCAACCCGGTCATCGTCAATACCCACGGCCGGCACGATCCGTGTGTCGGCATCCGCGCCACCCCCATCGCCGAAGCCATGCTCGCCGTGGTACTCATGGACCACGCGCTGCGCCACCGGGCGCAGAACGGCGACGTCGTCTGCCCGACCCCGGCGATCGCGGCCCAGGCACCTCCCGCCCCAGCCGCTGCGGCACGGGGCTTAAGCGCGATCGATGATCCCGACCCGGACGAGGCTTAGAAACGCGCCCGGCAGCGCGCCTTAGTCCTCTGTCTTGCTCGTTACTTGCGCCGCCGCCGTGCCGCGCGCGAAGCGCAGGCGCAATGTGTCGCCGCGAGCGGTTTGGGCCGCGTCTTGCACGACAACCCCCGAAGTGGTCATTACGATGCTGTAGCCGCGCTCGAGGACCGCTTGCGGACCGAGGTGACGCAGCCCCGACTCGAACCGCGCCAGCTGCTGCGCGAGGGCGCTCAAGCGACCCCTTGCGCCGCCCTGCCAGAGCAGGCGCGCGCGCTCGAGTGCGGCGCGCCCCGTGGGCGGGGCCCGCAGCAGACGCGCGAGGGCCCGCCCCGAGACGACCACTGCCTGCCGGCGCCGCGCCTGGGTCCTGCTCGCGGCGCGCGCGAGGCGCAACGCAAGCGCCGCCAGACGCTCGCGCTGGGCGGCAATTCGGTCGGCAGGATGCACGAGGCGGCGCGACGCGCCGTCGAGCCGTTGCATGCGAATCTCAAGCCCTCGCTCCGCCGCGCGCTGCCAGCGCGCGAACTGCGCCGCCACCTGGGCCAGCAGCGCGTTGCGGTCGACCCCAAGCAACGCCGCGGCGCCCGTCGGGGTGGGCGCGCGCACGTCGGCGACGAAGTCGCAGATGGTGAAATCGGTTTCGTGTCCGATGCCGCTGATGATCGGAATGCGCGAGTCGAACACCGCGCGCGCCACCGACTCCTCGTTGAACACCCACAAGTCCTCGATGGAACCCCCGCCGCGGCAAACGATCAGGACGTCGACCTCGGCGCGCGCGTTGGCGGCAGCGATGGCGGCGACAACCTCGGCGGCCGCGGACCCACCCTGGACCGATGCGGGGTAGAGAATGACCGACAGGGACGGCGTCCGGCGCGCGAGCGTGGTCAGCACGTCGGATAGCGCCGCCGCGCGCAGCGACGTGACGATGCCGACGGCGCGCGGAAAGCGCGGCAATGCGCGCTTGCGTTCCGGGGAAAACCAGCCTGCCGCCTCGAGGCGGGCCTTCAGCCGCGCGAATCGCTCATAGAGCGCGCCCACGCCGGAGCGTCGAACCGTCTCCACGTTGAGCTGGAATTCGCCCCGTGCCTCATAGATGGTCGGCGTGGCGCGCACCTCGACTTGCATCCCGTCTTCCAGGGCGAACCCCAGCAGCTGCGCCTTGTGCCGGAACAGCACGCAGTGCACCTGGGCCTGCGCGTCCTTGAGCAGGAAATAGGCGTGACCCGAGGCGGCGCGGCTGAAGTTCGACACCTCGCCGCTGATCCACGCCAAAGCCAGATGGCGCTCAATGAGCAGGCGCGCCGAGCTCACCAGCAGCGACACCGGGATGACCGGCCCGGCGCTTGCGGAGGCATTCATGCCGGGTTCGCGGAGGGGGTTCGACAACGCGGATGCAGCAGGCTGCATGTCCAGGACATCGTTCGGGTCGAGCGGGATCGAATCGCTCCCATTCGCCATTTTACCCGCCTATTCGCGGTGCCTCGGAGCGCGCCAAAATGCCGAATCAACTTTATGAAATATATGACAAAACCGACGGTGCAGATTTAGGCATGTCAGAGAAAGTCCTACCCTGGGTACGACTTAGCGGCCGAATGTACAAGATACGCACACTTTTATCCACAGATATTGTGGACAACGTTGTAGGACTGGTGCGAGGGGTGGGCCGCAAAGCCTTGCTGCACGCGGCCCGCGGCGCATGCCCCCCCTGCGTGTGGCACAGCGGCCGGTGACGCACCCCACCCCTGCAGTTAGAATGCGGTGTGGTGCTCCTTTGTTCATGAACAAAACGCGATGACTGCTGCAGTGCCGCAAGCGGCGGGCGCCGCACCGAGTTCGAATTTTCTTCGGCAAATCATCGCCGAGGACTTGCACACCCACAAGTACGCTGGGCGAGTGGTCACTCGCTTTCCACCGGAGCCCAACGGCTATCTGCACATCGGCCACGCCAAGTCGATCTGCCTGAATTTCGGCCTCGCCGCCGAAAACGGCGGCGTGTGCCACCTCCGCTTCGACGACACCAACCCGGTTAAGGAGGACGTCGAGTACGAGGATTCGATCAAGGACGCCGTGCGCTGGCTGGGCTTCGACTGGGGCCCCCACCTCTACCACGCGTCCGACTATTTCGATCGTCTCTACACTTACGCCCGGCACTTCATCAAGGCCGGGCTCGCCTACGTTGACAGCTCCACCCCGGAAGAAATGCGCCGCCTGCGCGGAACGCTGACCGAGCCGGGGCGACCGAGCCCCTATCGCGACCGCCCAGTGGCGGAAAATCTGGACCTGTTCCGGCGCATGAAAGAGGGCGAGTTTCCCGACGGGGCGCACGTGCTGCGACTGAAGATCGACCTCGCCAGCCCGAACATCAACCTGCGCGATCCGGCGATCTATCGCATTCGCCATACGACCCACCATCGCACCGGCGACAAATGGTGCGTCTACCCGCTCTACGATTACACGCATTGCATCTCCGATGCGCTGGAGCGCATCACCCATTCGCTGTGCACGCTCGAGTTCCAGGACCACCGGCCGCTCTACGACTGGGTCATCGAGCAGCTGGCGCAGGCCGGGCTGCTGCAACGGCCCTTGCCGCAGCAGTACGAGTTCGCGCGACTCAATCTCACCTACAGCGTGATGAGCAAGCGCAAGTTGATCGAACTCGTCGACGGCGGGTACGTGGACGGGTGGGACGATCCGCGTATGCCAACGCTCGTCGGATTGCGGCGACGCGGCTACACGCCCGAGGCGATACGCGCCTTTGCCGAGCGGATCGGCGTGTCGAAGGCACACCAGTGGATCGATATCAGCGTACTCGAAGACTGTCTGCGCGAAGACTTGAACGCGCGCGCGGAGAGACGCATCGCGGTCCTCGATCCGATCAAGCTCGTGATCGACAACTATCCAGTGGATCACGAAGAGGAGTGCTTCGCGCCCAACCATCCACAGCAGCCGGAGGCGGGCAAGCGGGTGCTGCCGTTGACGCGCGAGCTCTGGATCGAGCGCGACGATTTTGCCGAGGCGCCGCCCAAGGGCTATTTTCGTCTTTCGCCCGGAGCCGAAGTCCGGTTGCGCTACGGCTACATCATCAAGTGCGTCGGTGCCGAGCGGGACGCGCAGGGCAACCTCGTCGCCGTGCACGGCACCTACGATCCGAGCACCCGCAGCGGCACCCCGGGTGCCGAGGCGCGCAAGGTGAAGGGAAACATCCACTGGCTGTCGACACGCTACGCCGAGGCGGCTGAGGTCCGCCTTTACGACCGCCTATTCGTGGCGCCGCAGCCAGGCCGCCTCACGCCGCAGTTCGAATCGAGCCCGGCAGCGACCACCCGGTACGGCGCGACGGGGGACGCGGTCTTGGACGATGAGATGCCGTTCGACGAGGCGACCGAGCGCAACTATCTCGACGATCTCAACCCCACGGCAAGGACGACGGTGACGGCGTACGTGGAACCCGCGCTCGTTTCCGCACCGCCCGAGGCGCGCTATCAATTCGAGCGCCATGGCTATTTCATCGCCGACACCCACGACCACAGTTCGCAACACCCGGTGTTCAACCGCGCCGTGACGCTGCGCGATTCATGGGGCAAGGAGACGCCAGTCAATCGTCGGTAACAGCGGTGGGGAATACTTTAGCCTCCGCACGGGCGGAGTTAAGATGCAGCCTGCCCGACCAGCCGAGGAGCTGTCCATGAAGCGCATAGTCCTGTTCCTGATCACCAACCTCGCGGTGATGGTCGTGCTGTCGATCGTCGTCGATGTGCTCGGCCTCAACCAGGCACTGGCCGCGAACGGCTTGAATCTCGGCGCGCTGCTGGTGTTCTCGGCGGTCATCGGCTTCGGCGGCGCGTTCATCTCGCTGTTGCTGTCGAAGACAATGGCCAAGTGGTCGACAGGAGCGCAGGTCATCGCCTCACCGCGCAACGAAAACGAAACCTGGCTGCTCGCGACGGTCAAGCGCCTTGCCGACATGGCGGGGATCGCGATGCCCGAGGTGGCGGTGTACGAAGGCGAGCCCAACGCCTTCGCCACCGGCGCATTCAAGAACTCGGCCCTGGTTGCCGTTTCGACCGGGTTGCTCAATGCCATGGCGCGCGAGGAAATCGAGGCTGTGCTGGGGCACGAAGTCGCGCACGTGTCCAACGGCGACATGGTCACGCTGTCGCTCATCCAGGGTGTGGTCAATACCTTCGTCGTTTTTCTTGCGCGTATCATCGGCACAATCGTTGACAAGACCGTGTTCCGCACCGCGCGCGGCTTCGGCCCCGGCTACTACATTACGGTTCTCGTCTGCCAAATCGTGTTCGGCGTGCTGGCTTCGATCATCGTCGCCTGGTTCTCGCGCCAACGCGAGTTCCGCGCCGACGCGGGCAGCGCGAAGTATCTCGGCACGCCGCAGCCGATGATGCACGCCCTGGCCCGGCTCGGCGGCTTGCCTCCCGGTGCGCTGCCGAAAGCGCTTTCGGGCTTCGGCATCACCGACAAGCCCGGATTCATGTCGCTCTTCGCGACCCATCCCCCGATCGAAGCACGAATCAGCGCGCTGCAGGCGCTGGGCTGATCATCATGTCCCCCGGCACGCCGACGAAGTTCAAGATCGAATTCGAAGCCGGCAATGGCATCTGGAACGACGTGCGCGGCGCGGACGGCGCCCTGCTTACGTTCGACAGCGAAGCCGAAGCCCGGGCCAAGCTCTCCGAGCTCTATCCGGTCGAAGTGCAGATGGAGCGCTACGGCAACAGCAAGCGGACTCGCGTGATCCGCATCCTCAGCGACGAGGACGACTGGCCGGCGCGGCCCCGCCAGGGCTAGCTTTGGGGACGCACCGCTGCCTCTGAGCGCGGCGGCTACATCGGCGGCACGAGGCCGTTCTTGCCCACCACCACCCGTGCCGCGGTCAGGCTGCCGTCAGGCTGCTGGGTCGCGGTAAGGAGAATGTGCGCTCCAGGGACGAGCATCGCTTTCTCGCCCGGCTCGAAGGTGACGATGGGCACCTGTTCGGGGACGAGCAGCGTCTTCTCGCCGTCCTTATACTTGAGCGTCAGGCGGCGCCCGTGCGTCTGGGTGAGAATGGCCACGTCGGCCACGGTCGCGTTGGTCATCATGCTGCCTGGCTTCAGGTCCCACGCGTAGTGGCCCTCGCCTGTGCCGCGCATCGCTTCCGGAAATACCAGGACCTCGAGCGCGGTCAGCGTTCCATCCGGCTGCGGCATCGACGCCACGCCGACGAAGGCCCCCTGCTTGATTGCGTCCAAGTCGATCCGGGTCACCGCCGTCACGGCATAATTTTCGGCCAGCCCGACGGCCAAGTTTTCGCCGCTGCGCGACCGGACTTGCAGCTTAAGCCCGTCGAGGGCAACCAGGTCGCCACGAATGCGCTGCGTCGGCAGGGTTGTCTGCGCCAGCGCTGAATCGCATAGACACAACGCAGCCCACAGTGCGAGCGAGAAAGCCAGCTTCATCGTTTCCCCCATTGGCGATCAAACGTCACGGTTTTCGCCTCGGCTGCCAGTATAGTGGGTGCTGCCACCGATCCACCAGCCCGAGACAGAGCATGATAGACCTTTACACCTTCCCTACGTCCAACGGTCAACGCGCCGCGATCACCCTCGAGGAATGCGGCCTTCCCTACCGCGTGCACAGAGTCGATTTGACCAAGGGCGAGCAGAAGACCCCCGAATTCCTTAACATCAATCCAGCCGGCGCTATTCCGGCCATTGTCGACCCCGACGGTCCGGGCGGAGCGCCGCTTAAACTGTCGCAATCCGCGGCGATCATGCTCTACGCGGCGCAGAAGGCGGATCGTTTCCTGCCGCTGGATCCGCTGCGTCGCGCGTTGGCGTTGCAATGGCTTTTGTTCGCGGTCACCGACGTGGCACGCGCCAGTACGTCCATTTTCCTCTGCTCGACCATCGTCCCGGATAAATCGCCGGCGAACGTCGCGTTCTTCGAACAGCAGACGCTGCGCTACCTGCGCGTGGCCAACCAGCGTCTGGCCGGGCACGAATTTCTTGCCGACGAGCTCTCGCTCGCCGATTTTGCGCTCTACCCGCTCTACGCAGTACGCAAGGCCCTCGTCGACAGGGCCAACGACCTGCCGGAGCTCACCCGATGGGGTACGGCGCTGGCACTGCGCCCGGGCCTAGCCCGCGGCATGCGCGCCTGCGAGTAGGAAGGCGGAGGCGGTGGCGCGAAAACACACGGCCGGCCACCGCATGGGCGATGGTCGGCCGTCCTTAAAACGATTCGGAGGCGTCCCGCGACGCCGGCAAGAGCGGACCTACTTGAGGTGGTTCGACACCAGCTTGGTCATCTCGAACATCGAAACTTGCCTCTTGCCACCGAATACCTGCCTCAACTTCTCGTCGGCATTGATCAGGCGCCTGTTGATCGTGTCCTGCAGTTTGTTCTTCTTGATGTAGTCCCAGATCTTCTTGGTGACTTCGGTCCGCGGCAGGGGCATGCTGCCGACGACCGCGGCAAGCACGGCCGAAGGCGTCATCGCCTTCATGAATGCCGCATTCGGTTTGCGCTTGACGCCGGACTTCTTCGCCGCCTTTTTCGGCGCGGCTTTCTTCGCCGGCGCTTTCTTCGCCGGCTTCTTCGCCGACTTCTTCGCCGCCGGTTTCTTGGCAGCTTTTTTCTTCGCAGCTTTCTTGGCAGTAGCCATATTTCTCCTTCCTGGTGGTTGATCGCTTCGGTGCGACGGCGATGGGTATGGAGTCAGGCCGATCTCCTGTCAACGATCCCGATGCTCCATCGGAAGAAATATACCGCATTCTCGTCTAAGGGGTGTGCAAATCTGCGCGGGTTGCGCCGAGTGGGCGGACTCGAGTTGCGGCGATGAAAAACACACGCGGGCCTCAACCGCGGTGCTCCGCGCGTCCGCCTTCGGCGCCAGCGGCCGCACGACCGTCCCGCGGCGGACGCGGCCCGGACCTGCGTCCGGGCGATGGACGCCCTCAAGCGCTGGCCTGCCACCGGCTTACGTCGCCGGTGCGCCTTCCCGCCTTAGCGCGACCTCGCCGCGACTTCCCCGTGCCCTTTGAAATCGCCGATAATGACGGCGCCGCAGCCGCTATACCGCCGCCTTGAATACCGCCGATCTGCGCCAGGAGTACCACCGCGCATCGCTCACCGAAGCCGACGCCGATCCCGACCCGCTGCGGCAGTTCCAGACCTGGCTGCATCAAGCCGTGCAGGCCGCGTTGCCGGAACCAACGGCGATGACCCTGGCGACGGTCGCCGCCGACGGCAAACCGTCCGCACGCATCGTGCTGCTCAAGGGTGTCGATCCCGGCGGATTCATTTTTTTCACCAACTACGAGAGTCGCAAGGGAATGGAGCTCGGCGCCCGCCCGGCGGCGGCGCTGCTGTTTCACTGGGTCGAATTGGAGCGGCAGGTCCGTGTCGAAGGCGTCGCCGCCAAGGTCACCGCCAAGGAATCAGAGGCCTATTTCGCCACCCGTCCGTTGGGCTCGCGTATCGGCGCGTGGGCTTCGCCGCAAAGCCGCGTCATTCCCAACCGGGAGTGGCTCGAACAGGAGGTGGCCGCAGCGCGGGAGCGTCTCGCCGAGCACGGCGAGGCGCCTCCGCGGCCGCCCTACTGGGGCGGCTACCGCGTGGCACCGAGCGTCATCGAGTTCTGGCAGGGCCGCGCGTCGCGACTGCACGATCGCCTGCGCTACCGCCGCGACGGATCCCTCTGGCGCCTCGAGCGACTGGCGCCGTGAGGGACGCCGGCACGCGGCGCTCGCGAACGCTGCCGGCACTCATCGCGCTGGGCATTCTCAATCACACGGTCCTTACCGGCAGCCGCGTCACCGTTTCGCTGTACGCGTTGTCGCAGGGCGCATCGCCGCTGGTCGTCGGCACGCTAATGGGGCTCTATTCGTTCCTGC
This sequence comes from Casimicrobiaceae bacterium, assembly GCA_035939595.1. Lineage (GTDB taxonomy): Bacteria > Pseudomonadota > Gammaproteobacteria > Burkholderiales > Casimicrobiaceae > PALSA-1003. The sequence continues at coordinate 11,255 of DASZFQ010000058.1, read as the reverse complement.
CGATGTGGCTAGCGGTCGCGGCGGGGCGGCTGTCCGACCGCATTGGGGTGCGTCGCCCCATGTTCGCAGGCTCGTGCGGGCTGGTGCTTGCGGCGCTGCTGCCGCCGATCTTTCCCGGCCTGGCCGCGTTATTCGTCACCACGTCCCTCATCGGCCTTTCCTTCATGCTGTTCCAGGTCGCCGCACAGCACGCAACCGGCGCCCTTGGACCGCCGGAGGAGCGCGCCCGGAACTTCACCCTGCTGGCGCTCGGCTATTCGGTATCGAGCTTCGCCGGCCCGCTGCTCGCGGGCGTGCTCATCGACCGCGCCAGCTTTGCCACGACCTTCGTCACCCTTGCCCTGTCGCCGCTGGTACCGGCATTCGTACTCGCCCGCGGGGCTCTGGCGCTGCCGCGACCGCATCCGGTGCAGCGGCCGGCCGCGTCGGGCATCGCGGAGTTGTTGCGCAGCCGCCCGCTGCGGCGGGTGTTCATCGTCAATGCCTTGCTGTCGATGGCCTGGGACCTGCACGCGTTCTTCATCCCGGTCTATGGGGCGAAACTGCGCCTCTCGGCGTCAATCATCGGCACCATCCTGGCCGCGTTCGCCGCGGCGACCTTCGTCGTCCGGCTCGTGATGCCATGGATCGTGCGGCACCTGTCGGAGTTCGAGGTGTTGACCACCGCGCTTTTCGTCGCCGGCGCCGCTTACGCGTTGTTTCCGTTCGTCGCAAGCGCCGGGCCGCTGATGGCGCTCTCGTTTATCCTGGGGCTGGCTCTGGGCAGTGGACAGCCGATGGTCATGTCGCTGCTGCACAGCGCCGCCCCGGCGGGCCGGATGGGCGAAGCGGTCGGCGTGCGCCTGTCGATCATCAACGCCTCGACTTTTGCCGTGCCGCTCCTGTTTGGCGCCGTCGGCTCGTCGGTCGGAATCGGGCCGGTATTCTGGCTCGTCGGCGGAGCCCTTGCCGGCGGCGGCTTGTTCGCGCGCCGCAGCTAGCCGGCGCGGCTCAGGCCTTCAATCGGTCGCCAAACTCCTTCTTGAACTTGGCGAGTTTCGGCGCGACGACGAACTGGCAGTAGGGCGCCCGGCCGTTGCGTTCGAAGTATTCCTGGTGATAACCCTCGGCCGTATAGAAGGGCGCTGCATCGGCGATCTGGGTGACGATCGGTCCGGGCCAGCGCTTTTCCGCCGTAAGCTTGGCGATGACCGTCTCCGCGTCGTGCCGCTGCTCCGGGGTCTGGGCGAAGATAACGGAGCGGTACTGGGACCCGACGTCGTTGCCCTGGCGATCCTTGGTGGTCGGGTCGTGAATGGCAAAGAACACCTGCAGCAGGTCGCGAAAACTGAGCTCAGCCGGATCAAAGCGGATGCGCACGACCTCGACGTGCCCGGTATCGCCGCTGCAGACATCTTCATAGGTCGGATTGGCGGCATGGCCCCCGGCATACCCCGACTCGACCGCCTGCACGCCGCGCAGTCGGTCGAATACCGCCTCGAGGCACCAGAAGCAGCCGCCACCGAGGACGGCGATTTCAGTCGCGGGGGACGGGGAGGGCATGGCTCATTGGAGATCAGGTCGGGACGATGTCTAGCATAGCGCTGTTTGGACACGAACAGAGACCCGAGGTTGCGGCCGCGATAACGTTCCGCGGCGCCGCCGCGCCGGAACGCAACGCTCGGCGATGCGATAATCGCGCGCACAAAGGTTATCGATGCTCTCGCCCGTCCGCGCGTTCGTTTCCTTCCTTCGTCGCCTTTGGCGGCGGCTGACCGGCGTCGACCTGACCCGAACCGCCGCGAGCCTGGCGTTCACGACGCTGCTGGGACTCGTGCCGCTGTTCACCGTGGCCTTTGCCTATGTCTCCCGGTTCCCGCTCTTCGACCGTTTTCAGAGCGCGCTCGAAGGGCTCCTGGTGCGCTCGTTCCTGCCCAGCAGCGGCCTCGCCGTTCGCCACTACCTCAACGAGTTCGTCGCCAAGTCGGCTGACCTCAAGGGACTGAGCATCGTCTTTGTCGTGGTCACCGCGGTGTTGCTCGTGGCCCAGGTGGACGACGAGATCAACACGATCTGGGGCGCACGTGCGCCGCGCTCGCTCGCGCGTCGTGTCTTCATCTACGTGCTCGGCTTGACGGCGGGGCCGGTCCTGATCGGCGCCGCGGTTTACTTCACCAACTGGGCAATCGAGCAATCGGTCGCGACCACCTCGATCGGCCACGAAACGATCGATTGGCTGCGCCAGCCTTTATTCTTGACCGTCGACTGGCTCGCGTTCACCGTCATTTACGCTTTCGTCCCGGCGCGGCGGGTGCCGTTCCGACTTGCGCTTGTCGGGGGCGTGCTGGCCGCGCTGGCATTCGAAGTCGCCAAGTGGGGATTCACGTTCTACATCACGCATGTGCAGACCTACCAGATGGTCTACGGCACGCTGGCCGCGCTGCCGCTTTTTCTCGTCTGGATCTATGTCTCGTGGGCGATCGTGCTCGTCGGCGCAGCCATCACGGCAACGCTCGCCGAAAGCGCGGATGGCGAGGCGGCGAGAAAGCCCGCGCTTCTTGCCGAATCGAAGCCGCCAAGTTAGAGTGCACGCTTCGCGTCGACGGAGTATTGCCTCGTGTGGTCGCTCATCCAAGCAGCGGGCTGGCCGATTTGGCTGTTGATCTTTGCCTCGGTTGTCGCGCTGGCGTTGATTCTGGAGCGATTGTGGTCGCTGCGTCAGAGCGTGGTCGCTCCGGAAGGCATGGTCGACAGAGTGCTCGCGGAATACAAGCACGGCGGGGTTACGACCGAATTGCTCACCAAGACCGCGCGTCGGGGACCGCTCGGACGCGTCCTCGCCGCGGGACTCGCCAATCTGAAGAGCCCGCGGCCGGTGATGAAGGAGGCGATCGAGGAGGTCGGGCATCTGGTAACGCACGACCTGGAGCGGTTCCTCACGCCGCTGGGCACGATCGCGGCCATGTCGCCGCTGCTCGGCTTGTTCGGCACGGTCGTCGGCATGATCGAGATCTTCGGCTCGCAGTCCGCCGCCGGATCGAACCCGATCCAGCTCGCCCATGGCATCTCGGTCGCGCTGTACAACACGGCGTTCGGCCTGATTGTGGCGATACCGAGCATGATTTTCTACCGCTATTTCCGTGCCAAGGTCGACGGCCTGGCGCTGGAGATGGAACAGCAGGCGACCAAGCTCGTTGAGCTGGCGCACGGCGAACGCAGCTAAAGGCCGCACGGTCCAAGAGCCATGAATCTGCGCGCCGGCCGCACGAGGGAAGAGCCCGAAATCAATTTTATTCCCCTCATCGACGTGCTGCTCGTCATCCTGATCTTTCTAATGGTGACGACAACCTACCAGCGTGTCGCGGAGCTGCAGATCACGCTCCCGGAGGCCAGTGCCGACCCGATGCAGCAGCGGCCGAAAGAGATCAACGTCGGCGTCGATGTCCAGGGGCGGTACGTGATCGACAAGGACCTGTTACAGTTCACCACCGTGGCCGTGCTCGCCGACGCGCTCAAGCGCGCCGCGGGAGACGCCAAGGACCCGGTGGTCGTCATCAATGCCGACGCGAATGCAACCCACCAATCGGTAATCCACGTGATGGAAGCCGCGCGGCAGGCGGGCCTGATCCACATCACCTTCGCAACGCAAACACCGGCCAAATGATCGACCCCGCGAGGGAAGCGGGAGCGACGCGGCGCTAGACCGTGGCCTTCTCCGATCGCCTCGTCGCCGCGTGGTACGCGCCGGGGCTCACGCCGCTGAGCGCAGCACTGCTGCCGCTGTCCGTTCTCGTCGCCGCGACCATCGCGCTGCGGGGGTGGGCCTATCGCCACGGGCTGTTGCCCAGTGCTTCGCTGCCGATACCGGTGGTCGTCGTCGGCAGCATCGTTATCGGCGGGGTGGGCAAGACCCCGCTGGTGCGCTCGCTGTGCGCGGCACTGGTGCAGCTGGGCCGGCGGCCCGGCATCGTCAGCCGCGGCTACGGCGGCCGCAACCGTGCGCCGCGCGCCGTCAATCCCGGAGATAATCCCGCCCTCGTCGGCGACGAGCCCTTGTTGATCGCTGCGGACGCGCTGCCGGTCTGGATCGGGCGCGACCGCGTCGCCGCGGCGCGCGCCTTGCTCGCGGCGCATCCGGACTGCGACGTGATCGTCGCCGACGATGGACTGCAGCACTATGCGCTGCGGCGTGACTTCGAGATCGCGGTGATTGACGAAGCCCGCGGCATCGGCAACGGCTGGCTGATCCCTGCCGGCCCGCTGCGCGAGCCGCCTTCGCGCCTGGCCCGGGTTGACGCGCGCGTGCGCCTCACAACAGGCGGCCTTCCCGAGTCGCCCCGCGACGCAACCGGGCGCGACAGCGTGATGACGCACGAGCCATTGCCATGGCGCAACCTGGTGCGGCCGGACGCGGTGGCCGATCCGAACGCCTGGCGCGGCGGCATCGTCCACGCCGTCGCCGGCATCGGCAATCCGCAGCGCTTCTTCGATCTGCTGCGCCGGCTCGGGCTCGATCCGGTCTGTCATCCCTTCCCCGACCACCATCATTTCCAGCGTGCGGAGATCGAGTTCCCGGACGCCACGGCGATCCTGATGACGGAGAAGGATGCGGTAAAATGCGCCGCGTTCGCCGACGGGCGTTGCTGGTACCTGCCGATCCGGGCGCGCATCGAACCCGCGCTCATCGCGCGACTTGAAGGGGCAATCCGTGGACGCCAAGTTGCTTGAAATTCTCGTCTGCCCGGTGACCAAGGGCCCGCTCGTTTATGATCGGCAACGGCAGGAACTGATCTCCAAGCCGGCGCGGCTCGCCTATCCGATCCGCGACGGGATTCCGGTGATGCTCGAGGAGGAGGCGCGCAGGCTCGAGCCGTCGGAATACGAGTGAGAAGCTGCGCTTGAGCTTCACCGTCCTGATTCCCGCGCGCTTCGCGTCCACGCGCCTGCCGGGCAAGCCGCTGCTCGATATCGTGGGCAAACCGATGGTCGTTCGCGTCGCCGAGCGGGCGCAGGCCAGCGGCGCGGAGCGGGTAGTCATCGCCACCGACGACGAACGCATCCGCGCGGCTGCGCTGCAGCATGGCATCGAGGCGCTGCTTACCCGCGGCAATCACGCGACCGGCAGCGATCGCCTGGCGGAGGCCGCGGTTGCGTTGCGCCTCGACGACAGGGCCATCGTCGTCAACGTGCAGGGCGACGAGCCGCTGCTCGAGCCCGCGCTCATCCGCGAGGTTGCCGACGCGTTGCGCGCGCACGCCGACGCCTCGATTGCCACCGCGTGCCACCTCATCGAAGACCCGGAAGAGGGATTCAATACGAACGTCGTCAAGGTCGTGCTCGATCACGCTGGCTATGCTCTTTACTTCAGTCGGGCGACGATTCCCTGGGCGCGTGACGCTTTCGCCGTCACGCGCGGTAAGCTGCCCCTGGGCCTGCCGCTGTACCGGCATTACGGGCTGTATGCGTACCGCGTCGGGTTTCTGCGCCACTACCCGTCGCTTGCACCGGCCCAGATCGAGCACTTCGAAGCACTGGAGCAGCTGCGTGCGCTGTGGCACGGGCACCGCATCGCGGTGCACATCACCAAGGGCACCCCCGCACCGGGCGTCGACACCCAGGACGATCTCGATCGCGTGCGCGCGCTTTACGCCGCGGGCAAGGTTTGACCGCGCGGCGCAATGACGCGAGAATCCACGCATAAGTCTTTAATCCTCTCCTTTCCTCTCCACCGTTCCGATGCGACTCATCCTGCTTGGCCCACCGGGTGCGGGCAAGGGAACGCAGGCTCGCTACATCTGCGATGCCTTTGGCATCCCGCAGATCTCGACCGGGGACATGCTGCGCGCAGCGGTGAAGGCAGGTTCCGCCTTGGGCGTGGCAGCGAACAAAGTGATCGATGCGGGCGGGCTGGTGTCCGACGACGTCATCCTCGGGCTGGTGCGCGACCGCCAGTGCGCGCCCGATTGCCGCAACGGCTATCTGTTCGACGGATTTCCGCGCACGATCCCGCAGGCGGACGCTTTGCGCGAGGCCGGCGTGGTGCTCGATTACGTGCTCGAAATCGACGTTCCGGACGCAGTGATCGTCGAACGCATGAGCGGGCGCCGCGTCCACGTCGCGTCGGGGCGAACGTACCACGTGCTGTACAACCCGCCGAAGGTTGCCGATCGCGACGACGTTACCGGCGAGGCATTGATTCAGCGCGAAGACGATCGGGAAGAAACGGTCAAGAAACGCCTCGCGGTCTATCATCTGCAGACCGAGCCGCTCATCGCCTACTACATGCAGTGGGCCGCCCGCGACCCGAAGGCGCCAAAATACCGCAAGGTCGATGGCACGGGTACGGTCGAGGCCACCCGAGTGGCATGTCTGGCGGCGCTCAAGGACTAAACCTAGCCGGCCTCACCCTATGCTCAAGCGCAACGCCTTCTATGCCCAGTCCGGCGGGGTGACCGCCGTGCTCAACGCCACGGCCTGCGGCGTGATCCAGACCGCGCGCGCGCACCGACACCGCATCGGCAAACTCTACGCCGGACGCAACGGCATCATCGGCGCGCTCACCGAGGACCTGATCGACACCAGCCGGGAGAGCGCGCGATCGATCGCCGCACTCAGGCACACGCCCGCGGGTGCATTCGGCTCCTGTCGCTACCAGCTCGCGAGTATCGACAAGGACCGCGCCCAGTACGAGCGGCTGATCGAGGTGTTCCGCGCGCACGACATCGGTTACTTCTTCTACAACGGCGGCAACGACTCCGCCGATACCTGTCTCAAGGTGTCACAGCTCTCGCAGCGCATGGGCTATCCGCTGATCGCGGTTCATGTTCCCAAGACAGTCGACAACGATCTCGCCGTGACCGACTGCTGCCCCGGCTTCGGATCGGTGGCGAAATATGTCGCCACGTCCATGCGCGAAGCGGCGTTCGATGTGGCGTCGATGGCCAAGACCTCGACCCGGGTCTTCGTGCTGGAGGTGATGGGACGTCACGCCGGGTGGATCACGGCGGCGGTCGGGCTGGCCGACGACGAGCAAACGCCGATTCCGCTGGTGCTGTTGTTCCCGGAGATACGCTTCGACGAGGCAATGTTTCTCGCCGATGTCGACGCGAAAGTCAGGCGCTTCGGCTACTGCTGCATCGGCGTTTCCGAAGGCCTGCTCAATGCCGAAGGCAAACTGCTGGCCGAGGTCGGAACGCGTGACGCCTTCGGGCACGCGCAGCTGGGCGGTGTTGGCCCACTCATTGCCATGCTCATCAAGGACCGCCTCGGGCACAAGTATCACTGGGCAGTGGCCGACTACTTGCAGCGTGCGGCGCGACATCTCGCGTCGAAGATCGACCTCGAGCAGGCCTACGCGGTGGGCGTGGCCGCGGTAAAGCTTGCACTCGCGGGCCGGAACGCGGTGATGCCCGCCATCGTTCGCACCTCGGACAAACCCTACCGCTGGAAGGTCGGGGTCGCGCCGCTGGAGCGTGTCGCCAACGTGGAAAAAAAACTGCCGCGCGATTTCATCACCAGCGACGGCTTCGGTATCACGGCCAAGGCACGCAAGTACCTCTCGCCGCTGGTCCGCGGCGAAGATTACCCGCCGTTCAAGGACGGCCTGCCGCGCTATGTGCGACTGAAGAATGTCGCCGTGCCGAAGAAGCTTGCCACCGGATTCGAGCTCTGATTCGGTAGTCGCGGCGGCACAGCGCCAGGTGTCTCGGGGCAGAATTGCCGCGGCGAACGGTTCCGGGGCTGGTGCGGCTCGACACTCCCCACCCGACGCTGGCAAAATAGCGTGTTTTCCCGGTTCCGCGCCGCGGCTCGTACCGAAAGCCTTGCATGGCTTCAAAGGTGGCTGCGGATGCCAGGAACCACCGGGCCGGTGATCGACTTCCTTCGCCGCTGCGCTTTAGGCCCGGATAAGAAGATCTTTGCCACGTCTTTGAGGGGATGGTCATGCCATACGCACTTGTCTTCGCGCTCGCCTGCGCGGTCGCCGCACTGGCTTACGGCATCTGGTCGATCAACTGGATCCTGGCCAAGCCTGCCGGCAATGCACGAATGCAGGAAATTGCCGCCGCCGTGCAGCAGGGGGCACAGGCCTATCTCAATCGGCAATACACGACCATCGGCATCGTCGGCGTCATCCTGCTCGTGGTTATCTGGGTGTTTCTCGGCGCTGCCACCGCAGGCGGCTTCGCGATCGGGGCCGTGCTTTCGGGATTGGCGGGCTTCGTCGGCATGAACGTCTCGGTCCGCGCCAACGTGCGCACGGCAGAAGCGGCGCGCACCGGTCTTAACGAGGCGTTGGCCATTGCCTTCCGCGGCGGCGCGATCACCGGATTGCTGGTCGTGGGCCTCGGGCTGCTCGGCGTAGCCGGCTTCTACCTGTTCCTGACCCAAGCCGGACCGTACGTAGCCAACGCCGGCAAAGAAGGGCTGCATACCCTCATTCAGCCGCTCGTCGGCCTCGCCTTCGGAGGCTCGCTGATCTCGATCTTCGCCCGTCTGGGCGGCGGCATCTTCACCAAGGGCGCCGATGTCGGCGCCGACTTGGTCGGCAAGGTCGAGGCGGGCATACCGGAAGACGATCCGCGCAATCCCGCGGTCATAGCCGACAACGTGGGCGACAACGTCGGCGACTGCGCCGGCATGGCCGCCGACTTGTTCGAAACCTATGCGGTGACCATTGTTGCGACCATGTTGCTCGGCGCGCTGCTGCTCCAGGATAGCGCCGTCGCCGCGGTCACGTATCCGCTCGTGCTCGGCGGCTTTTCGATCCTTGCGTCGATCGTCGGCACGTTCTTCGTCAAGGCCTCGCCCGGCGGCAAGATCATGAACGCCCTCTACAGAGGATTGCTTTGGGCGGCCGGGCTCTCCGCGCTTGGTTTCTGGGTCATCACCAAGGTGATGATGGGTGGCCTGATCGCGGCGCACCCGGAGTTCAGCGTCTGGAGCCTGTGGGGCGCGGGGCTGATCGGCCTGGCGCTGACGGCGGCACTGGTCGTGATTACCGAGTACTACACGGCAACCGAATTCAAGCCCGTACGCCACATCGCCGAGGCATCGACCACCGGGCACGCGACCAACATCATTGCCGGCCTGGGCGTGTCGATGAAGTCGACGGCGTGGCCGGTACTCTCGGTGTGCCTCGCCATCCTAGGCTCGTACTGGCTCGCGGGGCTCTATGGCATCGCCATCGCCGCCACGGCGATGCTGTCGATGACCGGCATCATCGTCGCGCTCGATGCGTACGGCCCCATCACCGACAATGCGGGCGGCATCGCCGAGATGGCACAGTTGCCTGAATCGGTACGCGCGATCACCGATCCGCTCGACGCGGTCGGCAACACGACCAAGGCGGTGACCAAGGGTTACGCGATCGGCTCGGCAGGGCTCGCCGCACTGGTCCTGTTTGCCGACTATACGCACGCGCTTGACACGGCGAACATCAACGTGTCGTTCGACCTGTCCGACCGGATGGTGATCATCGGGCTGTTCCTGGGTGGCTTGATCCCGTACCTCTTCGGCGCGATGGCGATGGAAGCTGTCGGCCGCGCCGCCGGCGCGGTGGTGGTCGAGGTGCGCCGCCAGTTCAAGGAGATTCCGGGCATCATGGCCGGGACGGCGAAACCGCAGTACGGCGTCGCGGTCGACATGCTCACCAAGGCGGCGATCAAGGAAATGATTATCCCGTCGCTGTTGCCCGTGCTCGTGCCGGTCATCGTCGGGCTGGCGCTCGGGCCGACTGCGCTGGGCGGCCTCTTGATGGGAACGATCGTCACCGGCCTGTTCGTTGCGATCTCGATGACCACCGGTGGCGGCGCCTGGGACAATGCCAAGAAATACATCGAGGACGGCCACTACGGTGGCAAGGGCTCCGACGCGCACAAGGCGGCGGTGACCGGGGACACGGTCGGTGACCCGTACAAGGATACCGCCGGGCCCGCGGTCAATCCGTTGATCAAGATCATCAACATCGTCGCGCTGATGATCGTGCCGCTGCTGGCGCACGTTGCCAGGTGACGGCCGTCGCGAGAACCCGCGCTTAGGCGTCGACCGCCGCGTCGCCCGGCAGGCGCAGCTCGCGACGCGCGAGCGGGCCGCGGCTACAGCCCTCCGCCTCGTGCTAGCGCTTGCGCGCCAGCATCACGCCGTCGCCTACGGTCAGCAGGCAGGCGTCGATCCGGCGGTCGTCGCGGATCTTGGCGTTGAGCGCGCGCAGAGCGTCGGTATCGGCGTCGTGCACGTTGGGATCGGCAACGTTGCCGCTCCAGAGCACATTGTCGAGCGCGATCAATCCACCGACGCGGATCAAACCGAGGCAGGCCTCGTAGTAGCCGTCGTAGGCTGGTTTGTCGGCATCGATGAAGGCGAAGTCGAAACTGCCCTGGCCATACTCGGTGCGCAGCGCGGCGAGCGTCTGCAATGCCGGCGCCAGGCGCAGTTCGATGCGATCGGCGAACCCGGCCTGCTTCCAGTAGCGGCGCGCGATTCCGGTCCACTCCTCGTTGATATCGCAGCAGACGAGCTTGCCGCTGGCCGGAAGCGCCGCCGCGACGCAGAGCGCGCTGTAGCCGGTGAACGTCCCGACCTCGACGGCCATCTTCGCCCCGATGGTGCGCGCCAGCAGCGCGAGCAAGGCGCCCTGATCGGCGCCGATTTGCATGCCCGCCTGAGGCAGGCGTGCGGTTTCGGCACGCAGTTGCTTCTGGGTCTGCGTTTCGTGCGCCATGTCCTGGGTGACATAACCCTCGACGGCTGGGGGAAGCAGCGAACGGCTCATGACGCCAAGCATGCGGTGGATGGACGCGCTTGGCAACCCCGCGGCGGCGGGCAACGCGACCCGGATTACTAAGGGCCCTGTTCGAACGCGCGGTTGGCACGTCTTGCGAATGCTCTTTTCCGGCGCGGAGCACCCCATTCGCACGCCAAACCGCGCCGGTTGCGTGCGGTACAATCGCTTCCGGACTCATTGCTCCAGGACGGCATGCGGCGACGTTTCTTTTTCGCCGTGCTCGCCGTCGCTGCGAGCTAAAGCGGGACCGAGGCAGCTTCGTGCCAATCACGTCCGACAAACAGGCGACATGAGCGAGAAGAGCGTCACCGTACAGCGACTCGTGGAGGCGTCGCGGCCCGCGCTGCGGCGCCACTTCCTGAGCCTCGACGGCGAGGACGTGCGGCTGCGCTTCGGCGTGACCATTCCGCCGGCGGCGATCGACAATTACGTCGATCGCATCGATTTCGATACCGACGCCGTATTCGGCGTCCATGATGACGAACTCGCC
>DASZFQ010000057.1:0-150555 GCA_035939595.1 Casimicrobiaceae bacterium | reverse complement strand
ACCAGGATCCTCGTGTCAGACACGAACCGGTAAGGCGGAATGTAAAGGTTGGTCGGCGCAGGTACACCCTTGTAGACACGGCCGGCGAGATCGAACTTCGATTGATGGCAGGGACAGAAAAAACCACCGAGCCAATCGGGTCCCAGATCCGCGGGCGCGACATCCGGGCGGTATGTCGGAATGCAGCCGAGATGGGTGCAGATGCCGATCGCCACGAGGATCTCTGGCTTGATCGAGCGGTCCTCGTTCTTGCAATACAGCGGCTGGTGATCAACCGACGACCCGGGGTCTGCGACCCGCTCGTTGAGCTTGGGCAGGCCGGCGAGCATCTCCTTGGTGCGGTGAACGATCCAAATCGGCTTGCTGCGCCACTCGATGGTGATTTGCTGGCCCGGCGCGATCTTGCTGATATCGACCTCGACCGGAGCACCGGCTGCCTTCGCTCGCTCGCTCGGCCAGAGGCTCATGGCAAACGGGACCGCGGTAGCGATTACACCGACGGCGCCCACCGCCGTCGTCGCGCCGAGCAGCAAGCGGCGTTTTTCCCCGTGTACCTTCCCATCCCCTGGCATGGATTCCGCCCTCCCCGCAAACCCCCCAATTATAGATGATTCAGCCATGTAGCCGGAAGCCATGCGCCCAAAACGCCTGAAAAACCACATTTAAAACAGGATATTAGCAACCACGCGCTGGCGGTTTGGCTAACGGCCCTCCCATGTTGCAGTGCCGCAGCCGATGCGTCCGAGGTCTATAATTACCTTATTTCTCGATCACTCCGCCATGCTGCGCCGTTTCTGGCTCCTATTCGCGCAAGTCGCCACGGTATGCGTTGCAGCGCTGTTCGTCGTCGCGACGCTGCGCCCTGATCTGCTCGCCGGCGTTGCCGGCAAGAATAACGTCGTACTGGTGCAGGAAGCCGCGCCCACCGTCGACGGCCCGAAAATCGAAAGCTTTGCCGACGCCGCCAAAAGGGCCATGCCCTCGGTGGTGAATATCTACACCAGCAAGGAAGTCCGGCAGCGGAATCCCCTGCTCGACGACCCCGTGTTGCGCCGTTTCTTTCCGGGCCTGTCCGACGGTGAGCCGCGACGCGCGACCAGTCTGGGCTCGGGCGTGATCGTCAGCAGCGAAGGCTACGTTCTGACCAACAATCACGTCATCGAAGGCGCCGACGATATCCAGCTCGTGCTCGCCGACGGCCGCCGCCTGCACGCCACCGTGCGCGGCAACGATCCGGAGTCCGATCTGGCCGTGCTCAAAGCCGATGGTAAGGACCTCCCGGCGATAACGTTCGGCAAGCTCGACAGCGTCCAGGTCGGTGATGGCGTTCTGGCGCTCGGCAACCCGTTCGGCTTTGGCAACACGGTTACCCACGGCATCGTCAGTGCGCTCGGACGCAACCATCTGGGTATCAATCGCTTCGAGGATTTCATCCAGACCGATGCCGCCGTGAATCCGGGCAACTCCGGTGGGGCGTTGGTCGATTCGACTGGCAGCCTGATCGGGGTGAACAGTGCCATTTTCTCGCAGAGCGGCGGCTCGCAGGGGATCGGCTTCGCGATTCCCGTCTCGCTTGCGCGCAACGTGCTTGAGCAGATCATTCGCGACGGTGAAGTAACGCGGGGGTGGCTCGGCATCGAGCCGCAGGAAGTCACGCCCGAGGTCGCCGTCGCGTTCGCGCTGCGGGAAGTCGACGGGGTACTCATTCGCGGCGTCCTGAAGAACGGGCCCGCCGATCGCGCCGGCCTCCAGGTGCACGACATGGTGGTGGAGATCGACGGCAAGCCGACACGTGACGGCACCGCGCTGCTGTCGCAGATCGCCGCCCTTACCCCGGGCCACCAGGCAATGCTCAAGGTGCTGCGTGACAACAAGCCCCTCGAGCTGGAGGTCACCGTCGGCAAGCGCCCCAAGCCGACCGGTTGAGCACGCGGGCCAATCGACTCTACTTTGCCGCCTCGCTCTCTTCGACGCCCGGTGTCCGCGGTGACACGGCGACGAAGCGTGCCGCGACCAGTCCCAGCTCGTAGAGCAACCAGAGCGGTATCGCCAGCATTGCCTGCGAGAGCACGTCCGGCGGAGCGAAGATCGCGCCGACGACGAACGCTCCGACGATAACGTAGCCCCGGATCGATTGCAGCTTCTTCAAATCGACCACGCCGAGTCGCACCAGCACCACGACGACGACAGGTACCTCGAAGGTCACGCCGAAAGCTATGAACATCGTGAGCACGAAGGAGAGGTACTTGTCGATGTCGGTCATCATCTGCACGCCCGCGGGCGCGTAGCCGGCAAAGAACCCAAAGGCTATAGGGAAGACGATGAAATAGGCGAATGCCATGCCGATGGCGAAAAACAGCACGCTGGAAAAGATCACCGGCAGCGCGAGACGCTTTTCGTGCTGGTAAAGCCCGGGCGCGATGAAGGCCCACATCTGATAAAGCACGTATGGCAGGGCGATCAGTAACGCCGCCATCAGCGTCACCTTGAGGGGCACGAGGAACGTGCCGGTAACGTCGGTCGCGATCATCGTGCTTCCCCGCGGCAGCGCCTTGAGCAGCGGCGCCGCGAGCAGGGCGTAGATATCCTTCGCCCAGGGGACAAGACACACGAGCACAACGACCACCGCGACGATCGAGCGCAGCAACCGGCTGCGCAGCTCGACCAAGTGCGAGATGAACGTTTCCTCCGTATTTCCGGGCCCGGTGGGCGACTCGCTCATGGTCAAGGAATGCGCAACAGGGCGCGTGCGCCATTGTAGCGCGGCGCCGAGCGCACCCTTCAGATGCGCTCAAATCCGGGCAAGGACGCCTGTTGCGGCGGGTCACCCGCTCCTTTGCTGCGGCTATCGGTGGCGCGCACCTCGGCCACGGCATCGCTCGGGGCCGGCACCGGTACGGCCGGGGGCGCGGGCGACGCTTCGGCGGGTACGGCCGGCGGCGTGGTCCCAGCCGCCGCGTTGAGTTCCGCCTCGACCGAGCGCACGCCACTTTCCACGTCGTGCGCCGCCTTCGTGACCGACTCCTCGATGCTGCGCGCCGCGCTCTGTACTTCCGACTGCAGCTTGCGCAGTTCGTCGAGTTCCATCTCGCGATTGATATCCGCCTTGACCTCGTTTACGTAACGCTGCAAGCGGCCGAACATGTGCCCGAGCGTGCGCGCGACCTTGGGCAGGCGCTCCGGGCCGATGACGATCAGTGCTACGACTCCGATGACGAGGATCTCGGAAAAGCCGATGTCGAACATGAGGCGTCCATCAAGGCGTCTTTTCTTTCCGCGCCTCGCCTTCGATCGTCTGGCCGGCCAACTGCTGCGGCGAATCGCCGGGCGGCGTTGGTGTTTCGCCCTCAGGCGTCTTCATGCCTTCCTTGAAGCCCCGAACTGCGCCGCCAAGATCCTGGCCAATATTCCTTAGCTTCTTGGTCCCGAAGATCAGCACCACGACCAGCAGCACGATCAACCAGTGCCAGATGCTCAGTCCACCCATGGTTGTTCTCCTTTACGTTCCCGGTTTGGGCAACATTCTACCCAGCGGTTCGGGTCCACCGATGACGTGCACGTGCAGATGCATGACATCCTGTCTGCCGATCCGGCCCGTATTGATGATCGTGCGATAGCCCTCGGGAGATCCCTGCTCGCGGGCAAGCCGGCCCGAAAGCACAAGAATCCTTCCCAGCACGCCAACGTCCTCCATCGTCGCCTCAGCGAGCGAGGCCAGGTGTTTCTTCGGCATCAGCATAAAATGAACCGGTGCTTGCGGATTGATGTCGTGGAAGGCGAGAATCTCCTCGTCCTCATACACTTTTCTGGATGGTATCTCGCCTCGGGCGATCTTGCAGAATATGCAGGTATCCATAAGTTCGATTCTCAGCCGCACTTAGCGCAACCGCGTTCTTTACAGCCGCACCGCCTTCTCCTCCAATCCCGAGATGCCTTCGCGCCGCGCCAGCTCGGCGCACACGTCGGCCGGTCCAAGGTCGTTCTTAACCAGCACGACCAGACAATGAAACCAGAGGTCCGCGATTTCAGCAGTGAGGCGAAGTCTATCACCGTCCTTGGCAGCCATGACCGCCTCTGTCGCCTCTTCGCCAATCTTCTTGATCATCGCGTCATCGCCTTTCGCGAAGAGAGTCGCGACGTAGGAGGTCGCCGGATCAGCGCCGCGCCTCGCCGCAATCGTCGCGGTTAGCCGCTGCAGCACGTCGTCGCACATCGGTTTGGATGCCCTGCGGGTGATCTGGTCGGCCATCTCATTTTCCGTAGATTGTCCTGGGGTCCTTGAGCACGGGATCCACCACGTGCCAGGCACCATCCTCAAGGCGCTGAAAGAAACAGCGGTGCCGCCCTGTATGACAAGCGATTCCGCCCTTTTGTTCGACGATGAGCAGAATCGTGTCGTTGTCGCAATCGAGCCTTATCTCGCGCACGCGTTGCACGTGACCCGACGTCTCGCCCTTGCGCCAGAGTCGGCCGCGCGAACGCGACCAGTAGTGCACCTCCCCGGTTGCGGCCGTGCGTTCGAGCGCGTCGCGATTCATCCATGCCTGCGTCAGTACCGCCCCGCTCCCCGCCTCCTGCGCAATGGCGGGAACCAGCCCGTCGACGTTCCATTTCACCGCTTCGAGCCAGCTATTCAAGCGCGGACCTCTATGCCTGCCTCGGCCATGGCGGCCTTTGCCTGGGCCACCGTGAATTCGCCGTAGTGGAATATGGAAGCCGCCAGCACCGCGTCGGCGCCTCCGATAACGATGCCATCGACGAGATCCTGCAGGGTGCCCACGCCTCCCGATGCGATTACCGGGACATCCACCGCATCGGCGACCGCACGCGTCAGGGCGAGATCGAAGCCGGTCTTCGCCCCATCGCGATCCATGCTCGTCAGCAGGATCTCCCCCACCCCCATGCGGGCCACCGTCCGCGCCCAAGCAACCGCGTCGAGACCCGCCGGATTACGGCCGCCGTGCGTGAAGACCTCCCATCCGCCCGCCGGTGACTGGCGGGCGTCGATCGCGGCGACGATGCATTGCGCGCCGTAGCGCCTCGCGGCATCGGCATAGAGGGCGGGGTTCTTCACGCCGGCGGTGTTGATGCTGACCTTGTCGGCGCCGGCATTGAGCAGGGCACGGACGTCATCGACGCGCGAAACTCCGCCGCCCACGGTGAGCGGGATGAAGACCTGATCAGCGACGGCCTCGATCATGTCATAGAGCAGCCCTCGCGTTTCGACGCTGGCCTGGATGTCGAGGAACGTCAGCTCGTCGGCACCCTGTTCGTCGTAGCGTCGCGCAATCTCAACCGGGTCTCCGGCATCGCGCAGATTGACGAAATGGATGCCCTTGACGACGCGCCCATTGGCCACATCGAGGCAGGGAATAATGCGCTTCGCGAGACCCATGAACGAGGTGCCGACGCATTCGCGCGGTGCGCCATAGCCTGCGGCGCGGTCGGCCGGATTCGGGCCTATGGGACGCGGTGCTGCAAGCGTGTCACTTGCCGCCCTTCGCCGCCTTAAGCGCCGCCTTGAAGTCGAGCGTGCCTTCGTAGAGCGCGCGGCCGGCAATCGCGCCGCTGACCCCCTCGCTCTCATAACAGGCAAGCTCCTTGATGTCCTTAAGGCTGTTGATCCCCCCGCTAGCGATGACCGGGATCTTGAGCTCGCGCGCGAGCTTGACCGTCGCCTCGATGTTGATACCAGTAAGCATGCCGTCGCGGCCGATGTCGGTGTACACAATTGCTTCGACGCCGTAATCCTCGAACTTTTTCGCCAAATCGAGAACATCGTGTCCGCTCATCTTCGACCAGCCGTCGGTAGCGACTTTGCCCTCTCGGGCATCCAAGCCGACGATGATGTGGCCGGGGAACGCGTAGCAAGCGTCGTGCAAGAAGCCGGGATTCTTCACCGCGGCAGTGCCGATGATGACGTAGCTGATGCCGTCGTCGAGATATCGCTCGATGGTGTCGAGATCCCGGATCCCACCGCCCAGTTGGACCGGGATTTCCTCACCGATGACGCTCACGACCTCGCGGATCGCCAGCTCGTTTTTTGGCTTTCCGGCGAACGCTCCGTTCAAGTCGACCAGGTGCAAACGCTGCGCCCCCAGCTCAAGCCAGTGCTGCGCCATGGCCGCGGGATCCTCCGAGAACACGGTTGCCGACTGCATCTCGCCCTGTTTGAGACGCACGCAGTGGCCGTCCTTGATGTCGATCGCGGGGATGATCTGCATGGCGGCGGAGGGCGACGGGATGTCGCTAGGGTGGCGACGCTCGAGGCTGGAACGCTGCTGCGTGGGCTGCGCACCGAGCGCAGCTTGTTCAGACGCGCCCGTTCCAGGCGACGAAGTTCGAGAGCAACTGAAGACCGGCGCGGTGGCTCTTCTCGGGGTGGAACTGCACGGCAAAGATATTAGCGCGAGCGATCGCGCAAGTAAACGCCATTGGGTAGGCCACGGTTGCCGCCGTTATGCTGGCGTCGGCGGGCGCCGGGTAGTAGCTGTGCGCGAAGTAGAAGCGTGTCCCGTCATCAATGCCTCGCCACAGCGGATGGTCTTGCATCCTCCGGACCGGACTCCAACCCATGTGCGGCACCTTCAGCCGGTGGCCACCGGCATCGACCATCGCCTCCCCGCGAAAACGCACGACACGGCCCGCCAACACGCTCAAGCCGGTAGTGGGTCCTTCCTCGCTGTCCTCGAACAGCATCTGCAGGCCAAGGCAAATGCCTAGAAAAGGCCGCTCGCGAGACGCCTGCAGGACCGCTTCGTGCAAACCGCTCGCGTCGAGGCAGCGCATGGAGTCGGGCATCGCGCTCTGGCCCGGCAACACCACGCGCGCCGCCTCTCGGATCGTTTGCGGGTCGGAGCTCACCACGGTGGTGCACTGTGGCGCCACAAAACGCAGCGCCTTCGCCACCGAGCGCAGATTGCCCATGCCGTAATCGATGACGGCTATATCGGGCATGAAATCAACGCCTCAGAGGGAACCCTTGGTCGACGGTATCCCGGTTATGCGCGAATCCGGTGCAACCGCAATGCGCAGCGCCCTGGCGAAAGCCTTGAACACCGTTTCGGCCTGGTGGTGCGCGTTCTGCCCGCGCAGGTTGTCGACATGCAGAGTCGCCAGCGCGTGATTGACAAAACCCTGGAAGAACTCGTGCGTAAGGTCGACGTCGAAAGCGCCGATCATCGGCCGCGTAAACGGGACATGAAACTCGAGGCCGGGGCGGCCTGAAAGGTCGATGACGACGCGTGAAAGCGCCTCATCGAGCGGCACATAGGCGTGACCATAGCGGGTGATCCCAGCCTTGTCGCCCAGCGCCTGTCTGACCGCCTGGCCGAGCGTGATCCCGACATCCTCGACGGTATGATGCGCGTCGATGTGCAGATCGCCCTTCGCCTGGACCGAAAGATCGAGCATCCCATGGCGGGCGACCTGGTCGAGCATGTGATCGAGGAAGGGCACGCCGCTGGCGAGTTCGGAGCGGCCGGCGCCATCGAGGTTGAGCGCAACAATGATCGTCGTCTCTTTGGTGGCGCGTTCGACGCGAGCACTTCGGCCCGCGACCGCGGCGGAGGTTTTTCTGTCGTTCATCGGCAAAGCTCGGTGCATGCGGTGAGCAGCAACTCGTTTTCCCTCGGCGTCCCAACCGTGATGCGCAGGCAGTTCGCAAGCATCGGATGCGAGCCGTGAAGGTTCTTGACCAGGATGCCGCGGCTCTTCAATCCTTCGAACACCCCATTCGCGTCAGCGACGCGGATGAGCACGAAATTCGTCCGCGTCGGGAACACCGTCGTGCCCGGCAGTTGCCCGAGCTCCGCCTCGAGTCGTGTGCGCGCCGCGCCAATCGCGGCGGCTTGTTCGGCGATCCAGCCGCTGTCGGCCAGGAGAGCCACCACGGCAGCCTGCGTCAGCGCGTTCACATTATACGGCTGCCGCACTTTGTTCAACTCGGCGATCCACGCCGGTCCGGCGACGGCATAACCGAGCCGGATACCTGCCATGCCAACCTTCGACAGCGTCCTCAGCACCAGCAGGTTCGCAAATTCGCTCACCTTGGGCAGGAACGTTGCATGGGCAAAAGCGTAATACGCCTCGTCGACGACGACCAGGCCGCGTGTTGCACCGAGCACCGCCTCGATGTCGCGCGCGGCGAACAGGTTGCCGGTCGGATTGTTCGGATAGGCAAGATAAACCAGTGCCGGCCGCTCGCGCTCGATGGCGGCGAGCGTCGCGGCGCGATCGAGGCTGAAATCCGCCGCCAGCGGCACGCCGACAAACCGCATGCCGGCGTAAAGGGCGTTCATGCGATACATGACGAACGAAGGGTCGGGCGCGAGCATGACCGCGCCCGGTCGTGCCAGAGCCGAAGTGATGATTTGGATCAGCTCGTCCGACCCGTTGCCGAGCAGGAGGCCCAGCCCTGGCGTGATGCCCAACGCGCGGGCGAGCGCCGCCTTGGCCTGGTCGGCGGCGCCGTCGGGATAGCGATTGACCGGCACGCGCGCCAGCGCTTCGTCGAGCCGGCTGCGTACCCCAGCTGGCAAGCCGTACGGACTTTCCATTGCGTCGAGTTTGACCATGCGCTCCGCGTTCGCCACCGCGTATGCCGACAGCCCCCGGATTTCCGGGCGCACCACCGCGGCGATCAGCTTCGCCGCGGCAAGCTCTGTCGCGGGGTCGGTCACGGCTTCAGCCGCAATTCCGCACTCCGTGCGTGCGCCGCCAACCCTTCCCCTTGCGCCAGCGTCATCGCCGTGCGGCCGAGCGTCTGCGCGCCGGCAAACGATATCGCAATGACGCTGCTGCGTTTCTGAAAGTCGTAAACGCCGAGCGGGGAGAAAAACCGCGCGCTGCGCGCGGTGGGCAGGATATGATTCGGACCGGCGCAATAGTCGCCGATCGCCTCCGAGCTGTAATGGCCGAGGAAGATCGCGCCCGCGTGCCGCAACCGCGCCAGCAACGGCTCCGGGTCGGCCACGGCAAGTTCGAGGTGTTCCGGCGCAATATGATCGGCGATCGTGCAGGCCTCGTCGAGACTCTTGACCCGGACCAGCGCGCCACGCCGCAAAAGCGACGCGGCAATGATCTCCTTGCGCGGCATCGCCGGAAGTTGCCGGGCGATGCTGGCCGCAACCGCGTCAAGAAACGCGGCGTCGGGGGAAAGCAATATCGCCTGCGCCATCTCGTCGTGCTCAGCCTGCGCGAAAAGGTCCATTGCGACCCAATCCGGGTTGGCGCTGGAGTCGGCGATGATCAGAATTTCGGAAGGCCCGGCGATCATATCGATCCCGACCAAACCGAAGACGCGACGCTTGGCCGCCGCCACATAGGCATTGCCCGGGCCGACAATCTTGTCCACCGAGGGAATGGTCGCGGTACCGTAGGCGAGCGCAGCAATCGCCTGCGCGCCGCCGACGGCGTAAGCGCGCGTGACGCCCGCCAGGTGCGCGGCGGCGAGCACCAGCGGATTTCTCCCACCGCCGGGCGTTGGCACGAGCATAACAATGTCGGTCACACCGGCAACCGCCGCCGGCAGCGCATTCATGAGCACCGAGGACGGATACGCTGCCTTGCCCCCGGGCACGTACAACCCGACCCGGGCCAGTGGGGTGACTTTCTGCCCAAGGCGCGTACCGTCAGCTTCGGTGAAGGTCCACGATTCGGCGCGTTGCCGCTCGTGGAAGGCTCGGATCCGCGCCGCTGCGGTCGACAGCGCATCTCGCTCGCGCGTCGCCAGCGCGTCGAACGCCGCCGCGAATTCGATGGCCGGGATGGCCAGCGCGGCGACACTCGGCGCATCCACGCGATCGAAGCGCTTCGTATACTCGAGCACCGCCGCGTCACCACGCGCGCGCACGTCGGCGAGGATCGCCGCGACTACCGCCTCGACCCCCGCATCCTCGGGCGCGTCGAACGCGGTCAGCAGGGCGAGCGCCGCGTCGAAGCCCGGGGCGGACGAGTCAAGCCGTCGCAACTCAACCATTGGCGCTGTCCGCAGCCACCGCGGCAGCGATCGCCTCGAGCAGCGGCTGCATTTTTTCCCGCTTCAGCTTGAGTGCGGCAGGATTGACAATCAGCCGGGCGCTGATCGGCAGGATCTCCTCGACCGCCACAAGATCGTTGGCCCTGAGCGTATTGCCGGTGCTGACCAGGTCGACGATCGCGTCGGCGAGTCCGACCAGCGGCGCCAGTTCCATCGATCCGTAGAGCCGGATCAGATCCACGTGCATGCCCTTGCCCGCAAAATGCTCGCGCGCCGTCGTAACGTACTTGGTCGCGACCCTGAGCCTCGCGCCGCGCCTTACTGCGCCCGCATAGTCGAACGACCGTGGTGCAGCGACGACCATGTGACAGTTGCCGATGCGAAGATCGATGGGTTGATAGAGGCCTTCGCCCCCATGCTCGAGCAGCACGTCCTTGCCCGCCACGCCGAGGTCCGCCGCACCGTTTGCCACGTAGGTCGGCACATCGGATGGGCGCACGATGACGAAGCGCAGGTCCGCGCGATTGCTGCCAATGATCAGCTTGCGCGATGTTTCCGGGTTTTCAGCCGGCGCGATGCCCGCGCGCGCCAGCAGCGGCAGCGTCTGATCAAGGATGCGGCCCTTGGTGAGGGCGATCGTGAGAGCAAGCACCTGGCGCGCCGATTCGACACGAGAAACGACACGTCGCATCAACGCGTCGGCACTCTGATCGGTGGTTCGAGAGGGGTAATAGCCGGCTGGAATTGTACCATTCCCGCGACCTCGCGCTGTGGCACAGTCGACTGCCGGTGCGCTTCAGTTCAGGCTGCCCGCGTTCACCGCCATGCAAGCGGCGGGTTAATCGCCGAGCGCCCCGCCCACACGGTGAATCCTCGCCCCCAACGCGGAGAGTTTTTCCTCGATGCGCTCATACCCGCGATCCAGGTGGTAGATGCGCTCGATGGTGGTCTGACCCTCGGCGACCAGCCCGGCGATCACCAGGCAGGCGGATGCGCGCAGATCGGTGGCCATGACGCTGGCGCCGGTGAGCCTGGGTACGCCCTTGATGATTGCCGTGCTGCCCTCAACCTCGATTTCCGCACCGAGCCGCTTCAATTCCTGCACGTGCATCATCCGGTTTTCGAAGATCGTCTCGGTGATCACCGCTGTGTCGTCGGCGATCGTCATCAGCGCCATCAGTTGCGCCTGCATGTCGGTTGGAAATGCCGGATACGGAGCGGTGCGCAGATTCACCGACTTCAATGTCCTTTGCCGCCCGACGCGGATCGTTGCCCCCTCAACGGAGATCTCCACGCCCGCTTCCGCAAGCTTCTCCAGCACCGCCTCCAGCGTCGCCGGGCGCGTGCCTCGTAGATTTACCGTACCGCCCGCCGCGGCGGCGGCAGCAAGGAAGGTGCCCGTCTCGATCCGGTCGGGCATGATCGCGTGCGATGTGCCGCCGAGTCGCTCGACACCGCCGATGACGACGCGGTCCGTGCCGGCACCCGCGATCCTGGCGCCCATCGCGTTGAGGCACTCGGCGAGATCGACGACCTCAGGCTCGCGCGCCGCGTTCTCCAGCGTCGTTACACCGTCGGCAAGGGTCGCTGCCATCATCAGGTTCTCGGTGCCGGTGACCGTCACCAGGTCGAAGACGAACTTGGTTCCAACGAGCCGTTTCGCCTTGGCATCGATATAGCCATGATCGAGGTCGATTTCGGCACCCATGGCGACCAGGCCCTTGACATGCTGATCGACTGGCCGCAGGCCGATCGCACAGCCTCCAGGCAAGGAAATACGGGCCTCGCCACAGCGCGCGAGCAACGGACCGAGCGCCAGGATCGACGCACGCATGGTCTTGACCAGTTCATAGGGTGCAAGCGGCGAGTCAATCGACGCGCCGGAAAGGGTAACTCTTCCGTCGTCGCGCTCGGCAGCGACACCCATCTGGGTAAGCAGTGCCTGCATCGTGCGCACGTCATTCAGGCGGGGCACGTTGGTCAGTACCACCGGTTCCGGAGTCAGCAGCGCGGCGCAGAGAATCGGCAAGGCGGCGTTCTTGGCACCGGAGACATCGATGGCCCCTTCAAGCCGAGTGCCGCCATCAATGAGTAACTTGTCCATTCACGCGTCAGCGCGCCGCAGTAACCACTCCGCGGGCGTAAGCGTCGTCATCGAGAGCGCGTGGATTTCCTCGCGCATGCGCTCGCCCAATGCCGCGTAAACGCGCTGGTGGCGCCGAACCTTGGCCAGCCCCTCGAAGGCATTGCTGACGATCACCGCTTCGAAATGTTGTCCATCGCCGCGAACTTCGAGGTGATCGCAGGGGATGCTGGCTTCGATCGTGCGCTTGATGGACTCCGGCGTTGTCATGATGGTTGGGTGGTCGATTTCCTGTTACTACCGCATAAGAATGGGACGCGAACGAGGCGTCCCCTTGTCCGGATCATGACCGAAGGTGGCTGTCCTGAGGCGAGCCCGGCACTCAATGGCGTAGCTTGTAGCCGCGTTGGAGCAGAACCAGCGTCAGCGCGGTAAGGCAGACACAGAATGCGCAGACGACGGCGAGGCTGATTAGTGGTGCAATGTCGGAAAGGCCGAAGAAGCCGTAGCGAAACCCATCGATCATATAAAAGAACGGATTGAAATGCGACAATGCCTGCCAGAAGGGTGGCAGGCTGTGGATAGAGTAGAACACTCCTGAGAGGAACGTTAGCGGCATGATCAGAAAATTCTGGAACGCGGCCAGTTGGTCGAACTTGTCCGCGCAAATGCCCGCGATCAGCCCCAGCGTGCCCAGGATCGCACTCCCCAACAGCGCAAACGTGAGCGCCCACAGCGGGTGCAGCATCGCCAGGGGCCCGAACGCCAGGGTTACCAGGAACACGCCGGCGCCTACGACCAGCCCGCGCACCATCGCCCCCAGCACGTAGGCCGCGTACAAGTCCAGCGGCGAGAGCGGTGGCAGGAGTACGAAGATCAGGTTTCCGGTTATCTTCGACTGGATCAGCGATGACGAGCTGTTGGCGAAGGCATTCTGCAGCACCGACATCATGACCAGGCCAGGAACTAAAAACGCGGTGTACGCGACGCGGCCGTCGAATATCGAGACCCGCGATTCCAGCACGTGCGAGAAGATCAGCAGATACAGAAGCGCGCTCAACACCGGGGCCAGGATCGTCTGGAAGCTAACCTTCCAGAAACGGAGGAGCTCCTTGTACAACAGTGTCAGCCAGCCGCTGCCCAATGCAGGCATCATCTTGCCGCCTATTGGTGCCCCGCCATGATGCGCAGGAAGACCTGCTCAAGGTCGGCTTCTTGCAGCGACAGCTCCGCAATCGTAGCGCCCCGCTGGCGCAGCGCCGCGAGGAGTCCCTCGAGGTCCGCGTAGCTGGCGAGCGAAAGCAGGTATGTGCCCTCTTCCTGCCGCATGACCCGTGATTGCCACGCCTCGGGCAGCAGGTCGACAGTCAGCCGCACAGTGAGGCCGGCAAAGCGTGACAGTAGGTTCTGCTTGGTGTCGAGCGCGACAATTTTCCCGGCCTTGAGCATCGCGATGCGTGCGCAAAGCGCCTCGGCTTCCTCAAGGTAGTGCGTTGTCAGAATGATCGTATGGCCGTCGCGATTGAGCTTGCGAATGAAAGCCCACAAGCTCTGCCGCAATTCCACGTCGACACCCGCGGTTGGTTCGTCAAGAACGATCACCGGCGGCTTGTGCACCAAAGCCTGGCCGATCAGGACACGCCGTTTCATGCCGCCGGAGAGCGACCGCATGTTGGCATCGGCTCGGGCGGTCAGGTCGAGGTGGTGCAGAATTTCATCGATCCAGGCGTGGTTGTCGCGAAGGCCGAAATAGCCGGATTGGATCTCAAGGGTCTCGCGCACGGTGAAGAACGGATCGAAGACCAGCTCTTGCGGCACCACGCCGAGCTTTCGCCGCGCGCTGCGGTAATCGTTCACGACATCATGTCCGAGCACGCGCGCGGCGCCGGTGTCGGCGATCACCAGGCCGGCGAGAATGGAGATTAAAGTCGTCTTCCCGGCGCCGTTGGGTCCGAGCAGCCCGAAGAACTCACCCGCTCCGACGATGAGGTCGACCCCGGACAGGGCCTGCACCGCGCCGAAGCGGCGCGCGACGTTGACAATCTCGACAGCAGGAATCACGTGGAAGCGTGCGCGGCGAAGCCGCGCAAGGTTCATGCGGCGATTGGGGCCGGTCGCCTGACAAACTCCTCGACGCCGTAGAGCTCAGCGAGCGCGCCCAGATTCTTCGGAGTCCCGATGAACGATAGCTTAACGCCCTCGACCGCCGCCCGCCGTCGCCAGGCAAGCAGAACTGCGACTGCTGCGGAGTCGACTGCATCGAGACCGGACAGGTCGACGATTCCGGACTTGGGCAGCGCCGCGTCGCGGCTGGACTCGAGCACACTTGCAGCTGTGTCGACCGTGAGCGCGCCCGCAAGCAGCCAGCGTTCGCCCGCAGCAAAGTGCTGGTTTTCGGCGGCACAAGCCCCACAGCTCGGTTCGCCGTTCGGTGACGGGCCATGGCCCAAGTCGCTCGCGCCGTTCATTTGCTCGCCGGCTCGCCATTCTTGTCCGCCAGTGCCTTGATCAGGCCGTCGACCCCGGAGCTCTTGACCACGTCGTTGAACTCGTCCCGGTAGTTAGTCACCAGGCTTACTCCCGCGACGACGACGTCGTAGGCCTTCCAACCGTCGGCGGTCTTTTCCATGCTGTAGTCGATCTGCACCGGCGCTTGACCGGGTCGCGTCACTTCGGTGCGCACAACGACGTCGGTATCGCCGGGATTCATCCGCAGCGGCTTGTAGGTCATCTTGTTGTCGCGGTAGTTGGTCAGCGCGTTGGAATAGGTCCGAATGAGCAGCGTCTGAAACTGCGCGGTTAGCTGTTTCTGTTGCTCCGGCGTCGCCATACGCCAGTTCCGCCCCATTGCGAGCGCGGTCATGCGCGCGGTGTCAAAGTGCGGCACAAGTTTCGCTTCGATCAATTGCTTGACCTTGGCCGGATTGCCGGCCTGCAGGTCTTTGTCGGCGCGGATTGCGCTCAGTGTGTCTTCCGCCACGCTCTTGACCAAGGCGTCCGGGGTTTCCTGCGCCTGCGCCAGTGCGGCGGTCGCCAACAGGAGCACCAGGATTGAAGCGGCGGTTTTAGGCATCGGCGTTCTCACTTTGCCGGCGACGTCGGCATGGCGCTCCCGGCCGGGGAAGCAGCATCATCGTCTTCGTCCGGCGGCGGCTTGCCGTCATAAATCTGATATTGCCGGTTCTTCAAGTAGGCATTGCGCAGGAAGCGGTACCGGTCGAGCGCTGCGGTATCCAGCACCGACTCGGTGCTAAGCGCCTGAGCACGAAGGTCGAGATACCCCACGCCGTAGATCGAGTTGCGCAGCGGCACATCCGGGATGTATCCGACGGGGCCAATGAACAATCGGACCAATGTGCCGGTTCCGTCGCGCACCGTGGTCGGGCCGAAAAGCGGGATGAAAAGATAAGGCCCCGGGGGGACACCCCATTTTCCGAATGTGACGCCGAAGTCCTTATGGTCCTTCGGGATACCCATCATCGACCCGAGGTCGAGGATGCCAAGCATCCCGAACGTCGAATTGAGCAGCACACGGCCGAAGTCGTCGCCCGCCTGCTGGCCGTTGCCTTCCAGCACGTTGTTGATGCCACTAAACAGGTCGTCGATGTTACCGGAAAAATTCGACACGCCGGTTCGGATCGGCTCCGGCACAAACTTGACATAGGCTTCGGCGATCGGCTTGACGAAATTGCCGTCTACGACCTGGTTCACCTCATACATCTGACGGTTGAACGGCTCCAACGGATCTTCCTTGGTCGGCCCGACCGCGCAACCCGCGAGTAGCGTCGTCGCCCCGGCCAAAGCCAACGCGGCCCGTCGGAAAGGCAATGCGGCAGCATTCATTTCCTGGCTCCTCCCGCAGCCTGGTCTCCCGCCTTGGACGGCGCGAGGTCGCTGGGGGTGGTGGCTTTTGGATTCGCCGCCTTGTCGAACAGGAACTGACTGATCAATTTTTCAACCACGACAGCAGACTGCGTTTTGGCAACACGGTCACCGTCCTTGAGCATTGTCGGATCACCGCCGGCGTCGAGTCCAACATAGACCTCACCCAGAAGGCCGGAGGTGTTGATGGCCGCGATCGTGTCCTTGGTGAACTCGTATTGACGGTCAATGCGTAAGGTTACCACGGCCTCATAGGCCTTCGTATCAAGACGCACGCTTTCGACGCGCCCCACGACGACGCCCGCGGCCTTAACCGGCGCGCGCAGTTTGAGTCCGCCGATGTTGTCGAAGCTTGCCTCCAAGCGGTAGCCGGGCGTACGGTCGATGGTGAGCAAGTTGCCCACCTTGAGCGCCAGGAAAAGGATCGCCCCGAAGCCGAGCGCAACGAAGATGCCGACCCAGAGGTCGATCGCGGCGCGGTTCATACGGCGTTCCCTCCCCGGAACATGAAAACAGTCATCACGAAATCAAGCGCGAGAATCGCCAGCGATGATACGACGACGGTGCGCGTGGTCGCGCTGGCCACCCCTTCCGCAGTCGGTTTGGCGTTGTAGCCTTCGAATACCGAAATCAACGACACGGCGGCGCCAAAGACGAAGCTTTTGATGATGCCGTTGGTCACATCGGGCCAGACGTCGACCCCCGCCTGCATTTGCCCCCAAAACGCGCCCGCATCGATCCCGATCAACCGTACGCCAACGAGATAGCCGCCGAATATGCCGGCAGCCGAAAAGAGCGCGGCTAGCAGCGGCATCGAGATGACGCCGCCCCAGAAGCGCGGCGCGACAACACGTGCCAGTGGATCCACGGCCATCATCTCCATCGCCGCGAGCTGTTCGGTCGTCTTCATGAGGCCGATTTCTGCAGTGATCGCCGACCCGGCCCGGCTCGCGAACAGCAGCCCGGATATCACCGGTCCCAATTCGCGCACCAGGGCCAGCGCGACGAGGATTCCAAGTTGCTCGTCGGCCCCGTAGCGCTTGAGCGTCTCGTAACCCTGCAGCGACAGCACCATCCCCACGAAAAGCCCCGACATGAGGATGATCACCAGTGACAACACACCGGTAAAGTAGATCTCCCGCAACGTCAGGTGGATGCGTCGAAACGCGTGCGGCGTCTGCCACAGCACGGCGATCAGAAATCGGGCAGCGAAGCCCAGTTGGCCGATCGCGCCGGTGACACCTCCGCCGAGGCGACGCAGCCAATGCGCGATACCGGTAGCGAGCTCAGCCGACATCGGCGAAAAGTTCCTCGCGATATGTCCGCGCCGGGTAGTGGAACGGCACCGGTCCGTCAGGCGCGCCGTCGACGAATTGCCGCACGAACGGATCGGTCGAGGCGTGAACCTCCTCCGGCGTGCCGGACGCGATGACCCGCCCTTCGGAGACGAAGTAGAGATAATCGACGATCTTCAGAGACTCGTACACGTCATGCGTCACCACGATCGAGGTGATCGACAGCGCATCATTAAGGTGGCGGATCAACTGGCCGACCACGCCGAGCGAGATCGGATCGAGACCGGCAAACGGTTCATCGTAGAGAACCAGCAACGGATCGAGCGCGATCGCGCGCGCCAATGCAACGCGGCGTGCCATTCCACCGGAAAGTTCGGTTGGCATAAGTTGCGCGGCACCGCGCAGGCCGACGGCCTGTAGCTTCATGAGTACAAGATCGCGTATCAGCTCCTCGGGCAGCGCCGTATGCTCACGCATGGGAAAGGCAATGTTCTCGAACACCGACATGTCGGTGAACAGCGCACCAAACTGGAACAGCATGCCGAACCTACGCCGCAATTCGTAGAGCGCGCTGGGAGAAAGATCGGAAACCGACAAGCCGCCGACACGCACCTGTCCGGATTGTGGCCGCAGCTGGCCGCCGATCAGGCGCAGGATAGTCGTCTTGCCGCAGCCGCTGCCCCCCATGATCGCGACGATCTTGCCGCGCGGTATCGTCATCGTAACCCCTTGGAGCACGGGCCGAACGTCATATGCGAACGATACGTTGGCGAGCTCGACCGCCGCCGCGGACGCATTGATACTAGTGGCTGCGATCGCATCTGCGACTGAGGGCGATCGCGGTTCCGCCGGGAGCGACATGCTTGGGAATCGTGCTGGGGGTGGCAAAGCGGTTGCTGATTGTAACGGGTTGACCACACCGCCACAATGACAGGAATCGGAAGGTGAGCGATCTGCGGCGTGAGCTCAATCGCGCAATAAGCGTCGCTCGGCGAGCGCGAGGTTCTCGGGCGGGCCAAGCAGCACGATGACATCGCCCGCGTCAAAGCGATAATCGACCAGCGGTACCTTCGAGCGCATGCCACGCCGGCGCACGCTGGTTACCTCGACCAGGCCCGCCAGGTCGAGGTCCGCCAGCGTGCGCCCAACCGCGGCGGAGCGCTCCGTCAGCAGCACCGAATGCAGGCGGGGCTGCAAGTTCTCGGCAGCGTCCGCCGCATCGGTCGCACCATGGAAGAACCCTCGGAAGAGGCTGTAGCGCTCTTCGCGTATGGCGCGGATCCGCGCCAGGACACGGTTAAGGGGGACGCCCAGCAGGAGGAGCAGATGCGAAGCGAGCATCAGGCTGCCTTCAAGCACTTCCGGAACGACCTCGGTCGCGCCTGCCTGGGTCAGGCGGTCGAGCTCCGCGTCATCGACGGTGCGCACAATTACCGGCAACTCGTGCCGCAGTTGCTGCACGTGGTACAGGATCTTGAGCGCGGTGGCGGTGTCGGCGAACGTGACTGCGATCGCCCTCGCCTTCGGCAGGCCCGCCGCAATCAACGCCTCGCGCCGGCCGGCGTCGCCATAAACAACGCTGCTGCCGTCCGCGGCGGCCTCGCGCACGCGCTGCGGGTCCGCCTCAAGCGCGATGAACGAAATCTCCTCCTTTTCGAGCAACCTGGCCAGATTCTGGCCGCTGCGGCCAAAGCCGCAGATGATCACGTGCTCCTGCCGCGCCATTGAGCGGGCCGCAATTTGCGTTACTTGCGCAGCGCGGGCGAGCCAGTCATTGGCCGAGAGGCGGCGCGCCACCGGCTCGGCAAACTGGATCAGTAGGGGTGCAGCGAGCATCGAAAGCACCATGGCCGCCACGACGAGCTCGGCGAACTTCGGATCCACGATCGCAAGATCGACGGCGAGCGCGAGCATGACGATGGCGAACTCGCCCGCCTGCGCCAGGTAGAAGCCGGTCCGCAGCGCCGCGCCTAGTGGGGCGCGAAAGACACGTGCGAGAATGACCACGAGCAGGAGCTTGGCCAGCACCGGAATGATCACCAGGAGCAGTACCCAGCCGAGGTTCGCTCCCACTTCCTTCAGATCGAGATACATGCCGACCGTAACGAAGAACAGGCCGAGCAAGACGTCGCGAAACGGCTTGATGTCCTCTTCCACCTGGTACCGGTACTCTGTCTCGGCGATGAGCATGCCAGCTAGAAACGCTCCCAGCGCGAACGACAGGCCCGCGATCCGAGTCAGCGCCGCAAGACCCAGCGTCACCAACAGCACGTTGAGCATGAAAAGCTCGGACGACCGCTGCCGCGCGATGACGTGGAACCAGGCGCGCATCGGCCCCTGCCCGAATACGAGAATTATCGCCAACGCAATCGCCGCCTTGGCCACGGCGAGCGGCAGCGCACGCAACTGATCGGCGGCTCCGGCCGCAAGCGTGGGGATCGCGATCAAGAAAGCGACGACCGCAAGATCCTGAAAGAGAAGGATTCCCATGATGTCGCGACCGTGCACAGAATTGAGTTCCGTGCGTTCGGCAAGCATCTTCGATACGATCGCCGTTGAACTCATTGCCAGCGCGCCGCCGAGCGTGAACCCCGCCAACCAGGAGTCACCGAGCAGATGCAGGCCGATCATTGCAAGCAGCGTTGTGATGGCGACCTGCGCCAATCCCAGGCCAAACAGCGCACGGCGCATCGCCTTCAGCTGCGACAGGCTGAATTCCAGGCCAACGGAAAACATCAGAAAGACGATGCCGAACTCGGCCAGTCCGCGCACATCGGTGGTGTCGGGTACCCAGCCAAGCGCGTGCGGGCCGACCAGAATGCCAACACCGAGGTAACCGAGGATCGGCGGCAAGCGCACCAGCCGGCAGACAATAAGAGCGACCACTGCCGCGGCGAGGAGCAGCAGGATCAGCTGCAGCGTGTGCGACATAAGGCCAATGTAGCACAGGCCCACGGGCTGCCGCAGGGGCGTTCCGGTATACTTTCCCGCATGTCCGCAACCAGCGCGGCAACCACCAAGGCATCGCTCGGCGTTGACCCGAAGCGGGCGCTCGCGCTCGGACGCGACGTGCTCACGACCGAGGCGAACGCGATCACCGCGCTCTCAGCGCGCCTCGGCGCGCCGTTTCTGGCTGCCGCACGTGCCTTGTTCGACTGTCGCGGTCGCGTCGTCGTCACCGGCATCGGCAAATCGGGGCACATCGCGCGCAAGATCGCTGCCACGCTGGCGTCCACGGGCACGCCCGCGTTTTTCGTTCACGCTGCCGAGGCAAGTCATGGCGATCTGGGCATGATCACCGCCGACGACGTCGTCCTGCTGCTTTCGAATTCCGGCGAGACCGATGAACTCGTGTCGCTGCTGCCGCATCTCAAGCGCCAGGGTGCGCAGCTGATCGCGCTTACAGGCAACGAGCAATCCTCGCTGGCACAGGCTGCCAACGTGCATCTGGACGCGGGCGTCGACGCGGAGGCCTGTCCGCTCGGCCTCGCCCCGACCGCGAGCACCACCGCGGCGCTTGCACTCGGCGACGCGTTGGCGCTGACGCTGCTCGACGCGCGTGGCTTTTCGGTCGAGGACTTCGCGCGCTCCCATCCCGGCGGATCGCTCGGCCGGCGACTTTTAACCCATGTGAGCGACGTCATGCGCAGCGGCGCCGATGTGCCGGTGGTCCCGCTGACGGCCACGTTCGCCGACGCCGTCGTCGAAATGAGCGGCAAGGGCATGGGAATGACCGCCGTGATCGATGCGGAGCGGCATGCTGAAGGAATCTTCACCGATGGCGACCTGCGGCGCTGTCTTGCGCGCGCAGGCGATTTCCGCGCCATGGGGGTCGCGGAGTTGATGACTCGTACGCCGCGCTGTATCGGGCCCGACCGGCTGGCCATCGATTGCGTCGAACTGATGGAAGCCGCCCCAAAGGTGTCGCAGCTGCTCGTCGTCGATGCCGAACGTCATCTGCTCGGCGCTTTGCACCTGCACGACCTTTTCCGCGCCAGAGTCGTGTGATGCCCGCAGCCACGCTCATTGCACGCGCGCGCCGGATCCGGCTGCTGTCCTGCGACGTTGACGGCGTGCTGACCGACGGCCGGGTCTTCGTTGCCGAGGACGGCCGTGAACTCAAGGCGTACTCGTGCCTGGACGGTCTGGGCATGAAGTGGCTCGAGCGCTCCGGGGTGGCCGTGGCCTGGATTACCGGCAGCAAGACACCGGCAGTGGCGCAGCGTGCTCGAGCCCTCGGAATCGCCCGCGTGATCCAGGGTGCAGAGAACAAACTCGATGCATGGGAGCGGTTGCGGGACGAGCTCGCGCTGGACCCAAAAGAGTGCGCGCACATCGGCGACGATCTGCCCGACCTGGCGGTGATCGCGCGCTGCGGCCTGGGTGCGACCGTACCGCACGCGCCGGAACTGCTGCAGCGGCGAGCGCACTACGTGACACGCATCGAGGGTGGCTCCGGCGCCGTGCGCGAACTCGCCGAGCTCATTCTCGACGCCCAAGGCAAGCTCAAAGGCTTGCTGCGCAGCTACGGCGACGAGCCGACGCTCGTGTCCAATCGGAAGTTGAGGCGGTTGTGAACGCGCGGGTGTGGCTCGATCGACTCGTAACCTGGTCTCCCGTACTGCTGCTCGGCGCGCTGGCGGGTCTCACCTACTGGCTCAACTCGCAGGTGCTGCTCGCCGCCCCGGCGTTCGACGGATCCGGGCGCCACGACCCTGATGTCTTTGTCGAGAACTTCAAGGCGGTAAACCTCGATGAGGATGGTCGTGTCCGCCAGGCGCTGGATGCCACTCGCGCCGAGCATTTCCCGGACGACGACACCACCGTATTCGATGCACCGGCGGTTACGTTCACCGATCCCGGCAAGCCACGACTCGATGTGACCGCGGATCACGCCACGGTAACGGGTGATCGCGAAAACGTTTACTTCAAGGGGCATGTGAAGGCGATCCGGGAGGCTTCCGTCGCGGCCAGCGAAAAACCGGACGGGCCGATCACGGTGACCAGTGACTTCCTACACGTGTTCCCCAACGAAGATCGCATCGTCACCGACCGCGCGGTTACCATCACAGAACCGCGTGGCTCGATCAGCGCGATCGGGATGGAGCTCAACGACAAGGCCAAGACCGCCAAGTTCGGTTCCCACGTCAGCGGCCAAATGCTGCCACAGGCTATCTCCCAATGACTCGCGTGCTACCGCGTTTCCTGACCCTAGCCGTCACCGCGCTGCTGGCAACCGCGATCGCGTTGCCGGCGGAGGCGGAAAAGGCGGATCGCGACAAGCCGATCAACTATCAAGCCGACAGCGGCGATGTCAATTATCAAACCAAGGTCGGCACGCTTCAGGGCAACGTGGTCCTCACTCAGGGCACGCTGACGATCCACGCCGACAAGATCATCTTCCACCAGAATCCCGACAACTCGGTGTCGGCGACCGCGTACGGCAATCCGCTCACCTTTCGCGAGAAGCGCGATAACGTCGACGAATACTACGAAGGAGTCGCCCAACGTGCCGAATACGACGGGCAAAAGCGCTTTCTCGAACTGTTCGACCGGGCGCTGCTGCGCCAAGGTACTGACGAGATCCGGAGTAACTATATTTCCTACAACGCCGACACCGAATTTTTCAAGGCGGAGGGCCGCGCGGACAGCCGTCCCGCCGCGAACGGCGAGCCCACGCTTGGGGCCAGGGTGCGCGGTGTCTTCCAGCCACAGCCCAAGGACAGCAAGGCTCCGCCCGGGGCACCGAAGCCCAGTGCCCCCGCAGCGGAGCCGCAGCCCAAGGATAGCAAGGCTCCGGCCGCGGCACCGAAGCCCAGTGCCCCCGCAGTGCTCAAGTCCGACGGCTCGCTGTCCACGGAACCGCCACCGTGATTGCCGAATGGCGCGCGGCGCGATGAGCACTCTTTCGGTCGCCGCGCTGAACAAGCGCTACAAGTCGCGCATCGTCGTGCATGACGTTTCGCTCGCCGTCGCCAGCGGCGAAGTGATCGGGTTGCTCGGACCGAACGGCGCCGGCAAGACGACTTGCTTCTACATGATAGTCGGGCTGGTCGCCGCCGACGGCGGCAAGATCGAGCTCGACGGCGATGATCTGACGCGAATGCCGATCCATGCCCGTGCTCGGCTGGGCCTTTCATATCTTCCACAGGAAGCCTCCATCTTTCGCAAGCTGACGGTCGGAGACAACGTGCAGGCGATACTCGAGCTGCAGGGCATCGATGCCGACGAGACCGCCAACCGCCTTGACGCCTTGCTCGAGGATCTGTCCATCTCGCACCTGCGTGATGCGTCCGCCCTCAGCCTTTCGGGCGGCGAGCGCCGCCGGGTGGAGATCGCCCGCGCGCTTGCGACGCGGCCGCGCTTTATCCTGCTCGACGAGCCCTTCGCGGGCATCGATCCGATCGCGGTACTTGACATCCAGAAGATCATCGGCTTCCTCAAGGAACGTGGTATCGGAGTTATGATCACCGATCACAACGTCCGCGAAACGCTGGGCATCTGCGACCGCGCCTACATCATAAGCGAGGGGCGGGTGCTGGCCTCGGGAACGCCGGACGAAATTGTTTATAATGAAAGCGTCCGGAAGGTCTACCTCGGGGAACACTTCCGGCTTTGAAGCGACGCGTCTATGAAGCCGACGCTACAACTCAAGCTAAGCCAGCATCTCACGCTGACGCCGCAATTGCAGCAGTCGATACGCCTGCTGCAGCTTTCCACATTGGAGTTGAACGCCGAAGTCGAGCGGCTGCTGCAGGAAAACCCGTTGCTCGAGAAAGCCGACGAAGAGGAGCCCGCAGGCCCGCCGCGCGAATACAGCGCCACCGTCGCCACGCCGTCTAGCGACAAGCCGGGAGGGGATGCAGACGACGCAGCGCCCGATGCCGCCGACCTGCTACTCGGCGCGCGCGACCGCGACTGGGGCTCCTCTAGCGGCGGCAGCGACGACGACGATGATAGCTTTATCCCGCAACAGGTCGCGACCAGCTCGCTGCGTGACCATCTGAACTCTCAGCTTGCATTGCTCAATCTTCCGCTGCGTGATCGGCAGATCGTCGCCGCGCTGATTGACGCGCTCGACGACGACGGTTACCTGACGACGTCGCTGGAGGAACTGCTCGAACTCTTTTCTGAGGAAATCGAGATCGAGGCCGACGAACTGTCGATTGCGTTGAAGCACCTGCAAAACATGGAGCCCGCGGGTGTCGGCGCCCGAGACGCCGCGGAATGCCTGTCGCTGCAGCTCAAGGCGCTGCCCGAGTCGACGCCCTTTCGCAGCGATGCGCTGAAGCTGGTGCAGCATCACCTGCCGCTCCTGGCCGCGCGCGATTTTGGCAAGCTCAAGCGTCTGCTGCACACCGACGACGCGTGCCTGCGCTGCGTGCGCACGCTCATTACAAGCCTCAACCCGCGTCCCGGTGCCGGCTTCTCCAAGACCGAGGCGAATTATGTGATCCCGGACGTGGTCGTACGCAAACTGCGGGGCCGCTGGATCGCGGCGCTCAATGAAGCGGCAATGCCGAAACTGAGGCTAAATCACATCTACGCCGACATCCTCACCCGCAACCGCGAGGCTTCGAACCAGCAACTCGCCGCGCAACTGCAGGAAGCGAAGTGGCTAATCCGCAACGTCCAGCAGCGGTTCGAGACGATTCTGCGCGTATCGCAGGCGATCGTCGATCGGCAGCGCCATTTCTTCGAGCACGGTGAGGTGGCGATGCGACCAATGGTGCTGCGCGAGATCGCCGAGATTCTCAGCCTGCACGAGTCAACGATCTCGCGCGTAACGACGCAGAAGTACATGCTGACGCCGCGTGGGACCTACGAGCTCAAATACTTCTTTGGCAGTCACGTGGCAACCGACACCGGTGGCGCCGCCTCGGCCACCGCAATCCGGGCGCTCATCAAGCAACTCATCGGCGCAGAGGACCCCAAAGCACCGCTGACCGACAGCCGGATCGCGGACCTGCTTGGCGACCAAGGTATCCTCGTCGCCCGGCGGACGATTGCCAAGTACCGGGAGGCGCTGCAGATCCCTCCCGTCAACGTACGCAAGGCCGTATGATCTGCCGCATTTCCGTCGAATCAAGCAACCGGAGGCCTGGATGAATCTGAATCTAAGCGGTCATCATCTCGAGATCACGCCAGCGATCCGCACCTACGTAACCGTAAAGCTGGTGCGCCTGACCCGACACTTCGACCACGTCATCGACGTCAACGTCGTGCTTTCGGTCGACAAGCTCAGGCAACAGGTGACGGCCAATCTGCACGTGCGCGGCAAGGAGATCCACGCGGAATGCGTCGAGCCGGACATGTACGCGGCGATCGACGCGCTGGCCGATAAACTCGACCGCCAGGTACTCAAGCACAAGGAGAAACGCAACGGTCATCGCCACGATATGACACCGGTTAAGCGGGTGGCCACACCCGCCGTACGCCGGAGGAAGCCCGCGAAGTAGCGTATAATCCCGCGCCATCTTGCCGGCGGGCTGCGTCAGAAGCTGACCGCCCGCCGCTCTGTTTTTCGGGCCCGGACCCCACTCGTGAACCAGATCGCGCAACTGCTTCCCGAAGCAAACATTCTGCTCGACCTCGAGGCGACGAGCAAGAAACGTCTCTTCGAGCAGGTCGGTCAGCTGTTTGAGGACCAGGCGCAGATTGCCCGTTCGGTCGTATTCGACAGCCTGTTTGCGCGCGAGAAGCTCGGCTCGACGGGTCTTGGCCAGGGTATTGCGATCCCCCACGGCCGGATCCGGGGACTTGGTCACCCCCTGGGCGCGTTCGTGCGGCCGCGCCAGCCGATTCCCTTCGATGCACCAGACGGCAAGCCGGTCGGACAGATATTCGTGCTGCTCGTGCCCGAGCAGGCCACCGAAGAGCACCTGCAGCTCCTGTCGGAGCTCGCTGAGATGTTCAGCGAACGCGTATTTCGCGACCAGCTCGCAAGCGCCAGCGATGCCCACAGCCTCCATCACCTGTTCTGCACTTGGGAGCCCGCGTCGTGAGCGAAGGTGGCGCGATGCGGCAGGTCAGTATCGACCAGCTGTACGCGGACAATCAGCAGCGCATGGGACTGAGCTGGCTCGTCGGCCGCCAAAGTGGCAACCGCGTGTTGACCGGCGAAACCTCGCTCAGGCCGACCATCGGCCAGGTCGGCCACATGAACTTCATCCATCCTTTCCGGGTGCAGATCATCGGGGCTGCGGAGGCAGCCTATCTCCGCGGCTTGCCCGAAGACGCACTGCAGAGCTCGATCGGTCGGCTGTTTACGACCGAACTGGCGGCGATCATTGTCGCCAATGGCGAGGACGTTCCTGCGCACCTCCTCGACGAGTGCGCCCGGCACCACATTGCCCTGATGACCTCGCCACAGCCCTCGCCGCATATCGTCGACCTGATCCGGCTCTACCTGTCGCGAGTACTTGCCGAATCGACGACGCTGCATGGTGTGTTTCTCGACGTGCTGGAAATGGGGGTGCTGATCACTGGGGCTTCGGCTATCGGCAAGAGCGAGCTCGCACTGGAATTGATCTCCCGCGGCAACGGGCTTGTCGCCGACGACATAGTCGAGTTATTCCGCATTTCGCCCGACACGATCGAGGGGCGCTGTCCCACGATACTGAAGGATTTCCTCGAAGTGCGTGGCATCGGCGTGCTAAACATCCGTACCATATTCGGCGAGACGGCCGTACGTCCGCGGAAGCTACTCAAGCTGATGGTCAATCTCGAAGATCACAGCAATGAGCAATTCTCCGAGCTCGACCGACTGCAGGTCGATGCGACATACCAGGAGATTCTCGGCGTACCGATTCGGAAGGTCACTATTCCGGTTGCGGCAGGCCGCAATCTCGCCGTGCTGGTGGAAGCGGCGGTGCGTAATTTCGTGCTCAACCAGCGCGGCATCGACAGCACCAAGGAGCTCATAGAAAGGCAACAGAAGCTGATGGAAGACGGAGGCTAAGGCTGCGGCCTCGCGATGGACCTCCTGCTGATCGGCGGCCTTTCCGGCTCGGGAAAAAGCGTTGCGCTCGCAGCGCTCGAGGACAGCGGTTACTACGCCGTATCGAATCTGCCGCTCGCGCAACTCGGCAGCCTGCTTGCGCACCTCAAGGCCGCCCGGATTGAACGGGTCGCAGTCGCACTCGACGTCAAGACCGGGTCACGTCTCGCCGGTCTGCCCGACGCGATCGAAGCCGCCCGCGCCGAAGGCTGGTCGGTGCGCTTCCTGCACCTCGACGCGAAGACCGATACGCTGGTCAAGCGCTTCTCCGAGACCCGGAGGCGGCATCCGTTCTCCGGAGACGATCGCACGCTTACCGAGGCGATCGAGTTTGAGCGCGGCCTGTTCGCCGACGTGCGCGCGCAGGGCTACAGTTTCGACACCAGCGAGCAATCCGCCGCGGCGCTGCGCTCCTGGATCAAGGACTTCATCAGCGTCGATCCTTCAAAGCTAACGCTGCTGTTCCAGTCATTCGGGTACAAGCATGGCGTTCCGCTGGACGCCGACCTCGTGTTCGACGTGCGTTGCCTGCCCAATCCCCACTACGAATCCGCGCTCGCCATGCTCGACGGTCGCGACTTGGCAGTCATTACCTATCTCGAAAGCCAGCCGGAGGTTGAGCGCATGTACCGTGACATCTACCATTTCGTGGCGAGTTGGTTGCCCGACTATGCGCGCGACAATCGCAATTACCTGACCGTTGCCATCGGCTGCACCGGGGGACAGCATCGCTCGGTTTATCTGGCCGAACGGCTGGCCAGGGCGTTCTCCGGCCGGTACCAGGTGCTTATCCGGCATCGGGAGCTCTCCGCCTAAAGCGCTGGGAACGACGGCTCGGTTTGCGCCCGCTGCCCTGCGCTACAATGAGCCTGTGACCTACGCGCGCACTATCACGGTCGCCTTCACCGGCGCATCGGGCCTGCAGTATGGCCTGCGCCTGCTCGAGTGCCTGGTTGGGGCGGAAGTCCGTGTCTACCTCGTCTATTCGCCGGCCGCACAGGTCGTCGCGCGGCAGGAGTTGCAGCTGACACTGCCCACGCAGCCGCACGCGGCTGCGGCGTTCTTCGCGGAACGCTATCGCGCGCAGCCGGGACAGCTGACGGTATTCGGTCGGGAAGATTGGCTTTCGCCGATCGCGTCAGGATCCAACCCCGCGGACGCGATGGCGATCTGTCCCTGCAGCATGGGCACCGCCGGCGCGCTCGCCGCCGGGCTGGCCGACAACCTGATCGAGCGCGCCGGCGACGTGATGCTCAAGGAACGCAAACCGCTCGTGCTGGTGCCGCGCGAGACACCGCTGTCCGCGATCCACCTCGAGAACCTCCTCAGGCTCGCTCGCGCCGGCGCCGTGATCCTGCCGCCCGCGCCAGGATTCTATGGCCGGCCGGAGACGATCGGCGACTTGGTCGATTTCGTCGTCGCGCGCATCCTCGATCAGCTGGGGGTCGCGCACGCGCTGGGACCGCGTTGGGGCGGTTTGCACGTCGCGCCGCCCACGGTCGAGCGCACCTAGCTATCTGCCAATGTTCACGTTCTTGCGCGACGCCTCGTCGCGAGAGCCGCATGCCCTGCCGCTGTTCCCATTGAAGACCGTGCTTTTCCCCGGCGGCGTGTTGCCGCTCAAAGTGTTCGAACAGCGCTACATCACGATGACCAAGGCTTGCCTCAAGGACGACAAGCCATTCGGCGTGTGCCTTCTTACGCTGGGCGAAGAGGTCCCCAATCCGGAACGGGCGGCGGTCGAACTCGAGTTTGCCCCCATCGGCACGCTCGCGCGCATCACGTCCTGGGATATGCCGCAGCTCGGCATAATGCACCTGCGTACCGAAGGCGAGTCGCGATTTCAGGTGCAGGCGCACCGTATTGAGGATGATGGCCTGGTCGTCGGACAGGTAACCGCTCTCCCGCCGGAGCCCGTGGTTGAGCTGCCACAAGCGTTCAACCGCCTCGCGGTTTTGCTCGAACTCCTGATCAACCGTGTAGGCAAAGAAAATTTCCCCGCCGAACTCGCCTTTACCGACGCGTCGTGGGTCGGCTATCGCCTCGCGGAGATTCTCCCACTGCCGCTTGCCATTAAGCAGAGCATGCTCGAGATCAACGACAGCCAAATCCGACTCAAGGTACTCGCGCGGTTTCTCACTCAACAAGGCTTGCTTTAGGCTGCACGAGTTTTGTTTGGCATGCGCCCCTGCGTGTCCGGAGTCGCGACGCGCCGATCCAATCGCGACGCGTATAATCGCGTCACCTTCCTTCGCACGTGTACTGCCCATGGCCGGCCACAGCAAGTGGGCGAACATCAAGCACCGCAAAGCGGCTACTGACGCCAAGCGCGGCAAGATATTCAGCCGCCTCATCCGTGAAATCACGGTCGCCTCCAAGCTGGGTGACGGCGACGCATCGAGCAACCCTCGTCTACGCCTTGCCGTCGACAAGGCGATGGACAACAACATGCCGAAGGACACCATCGAGCGCGCGATCAAGCGAGGCACCGGCGCCCAGGAGGCCGTCAACTATGAGGAGATCCGCTACGAGGGTTATGGGATTAATGGCGCCGCAGTCATTGTCGACTGCCTGTCGGACAATCGTACCCGAACTGTCGCCGATGTCCGCCATGCGTTCGCCAAGTATGGCGGTAACCTGGGGACTGATGGCTCGGTCGCCTTCCTGTTCCAGCATTGCGGTCAGATGGTGTTTGCGCCAGGGACGGACGAGAACCAGCTGATGGAAGCGGCACTCGACGCCGGTGCCGAAGACATCGTGGATCACGACGACGGCTCGATCGAGGTGATCACGAGAGCGCACGATTTCGTCGCCGTCAAGGCGGCGCTTGGGAAAGCCGGCTTCAAACCCGAGTTCGCCGAAGTGACGATGAAACCGGTTACCGAGACCGCGCTCGACGGCGAAGACGCCGTGCGTATGCAGAAGCTGCTCGACGCCCTCGAGGCGCTCGATGATGTCCAGGACGTATTTACGACTGCAGTCATCGAAGAGGCGTAGCGTCGTTGACTTTCCCCGCCGCATCGCGTCGCATCCTGGGCATCGATCCCGGCCTCAGGGCAACCGGGTTCGGCCTGATCGTCTGTTCAGGCGGAAGGTTGCACTACATTGCCAGTGGCTGCGTGCGCAATACCGCCGGCGAGCTGCCCGAGCGGCTGAAGATTATTCTGCGCGATATCGGCAGTGTGATCGTCGAGTACCACCCAACCGAGGTCGCGATCGAGAAAGTGTTCGTCAACATAAACCCGCAATCGACGCTGTTGCTCGGCCAGGCTCGGGGCGCAGCAATCTCCGCCGCCGTGCTCGCCGACCTGCCCGTCGCCGAATACACGGCGCTGCAGATCAAGCAGGCGGTCGTGGGTCACGGCAAGGCCGCCAAGGAGCAGGTGCAGGAAATGGTGCGGCGGCTGCTTTCGCTCTCCTCCGCGCCCTCCGCGGACGCCGCCGATGCGCTTGCCTGTGCGATCTGTCACGCCCACGGCGGCGAGGGTCTCCAAGGCTTGCGGCGCAAGGGCTACCGCGTGCATCGCGGGCGGATCCTCTAACGGTGCGTACCGCAACGTCTTACTCGCCGGAGCCGCGCAACGAGAGGTTGCGGGTCCGGGCCGGCAGTGGAGCATGCGATAATGTCGCTTCGTCGCCCGCCATGCGCTCATGATAGGCCGCCTTTCCGGTACGCTCGTCGAGAAGAATCCGCCGCAAATCCTGCTCGATGTGCAGGGCGTCGCGTACGAAGTCGACGTACCGATGAGCACCTTCTACAACCTCCCGATCCTCGGCGAGCAAGTTACGCTGTTCACGCATCTGGTCGTACGCGAGGACGCGCACCTGCTGTTCGGTTTCGGCTCGGAGACCGAGCGACGCGCGTTTCGACAGCTCATCCGGATCAGCGGTATCGGAGCGCGGACCGCCTTGTCGGTGCTATCAGGCTTGTCTGTCGCAGAACTCGCCCAGGCAGTGACCATGCAGGACTCGGGACTGCTCACCCGGATTCCGGGCATCGGCAAGAAGACGGCGGAGCGGCTGTTGCTGGAACTCAAGGACAAGCTTGGGACCGACACGACATCCGCAATTGGCGTTCACCGCGCCCCGCCGGTGGCGGCCGACGTGCTCCACGCACTCATCGCGCTCGGATACAGCGACAAGGAGGCTGTGCAGGCGGTGAAGCAGCTGCCCGATGGCGTCGCGGTCGCCGACGGCATCAGGCAGGCGCTGAAGGTCCTCGCCAAAGCGTGACGCGGACGACCAGATGATCGAAACAGAACGCCTGATTGCCGCGGCGCCAACCAGCCCCCAGGAAGAAGTGCTCGAACGCACGCTGCGACCGCGTGCGCTCGAAGAGTACGTTGGTCAGGAAAAGATTCGCGGGCAGCTCGCGATCTTCATCGAGGCGGCGAAGAAACGCAAGGAAGCCCTCGATCACGTGCTTCTGTTCGGACCACCGGGTCTCGGTAAGACGACCCTGTCGCACATCATTGCCCATGAGCTCGGGGTGAACCTGCGCCAGACCTCGGGCCCGGTGCTGGAGCGCGCCGGCGACCTGGCGGCCTTGCTCACCAATCTCGAGCCGCACGATGTGCTATTCATCGACGAGATTCACCGCCTGCCACCCGTGGTCGAGGAGATCCTCTATCCGGCACTGGAGGATT
Organism: Casimicrobiaceae bacterium; assembly: GCA_035939595.1. GTDB lineage: Bacteria > Pseudomonadota > Gammaproteobacteria > Burkholderiales > Casimicrobiaceae > PALSA-1003. Next base: position 118,670 of record DASZFQ010000057.1, on the reverse strand, counting down.
ACCAGATCGACATCATGATCGGCGAAGGCCCGGCGGCGCGGTCCGTGAAGCTCGACCTCCCGGCGTTTACACTGGTTGGAGCAACGACGCGCGCGGGCATGCTGACCAACCCGCTTCGCGACCGCTTCGGCATAGTTGCCCGACTAGAGTTCTACAGCCCGGAAGAGCTCACCCGCATCGTCGTGCGGTCGGCGCGGTTGCTCGACATCGCACTCGAAGCCGACGGCGCGCTGGAGATCGCGCGGCGATCGCGTGGCACGCCGCGTATCGCCAACCGCTTGTTGCGTCGCGTTCGCGATTATGCCGAAGTGCGAGCGGGTGGTCGCATCACGCACGAGGTCGCAGATGCCGCGCTGTCGATGCTTGACGTCGATACCTCGGGGCTGGACGTGATGGACCGGAAACTGCTGCGCTGCGTTCTGGACAAGTTCGGCGGCGGTCCGGTCGGCATCGACAACCTTTCGGCCGCAATCGGCGAGGAACGCGATACGATCGAGGATGTGCTCGAGCCGTTTCTGATCCAGCAGGGCTTCCTTCAGCGCACGAACCGTGGCCGAATCGCGACCGCGCTATCCTTTCGTCACTTCGGTCTCGTTCCCCCTGTTGCCGCGGGTGAATTGTTCCGGGAATGACGGCCGTCGAGCCCTTCCGCTGGCCGGTGCGCGTTTACTATGAGGACACGGACGCCGGCGGGGTCGTCTACTACGCCAATTACCTGAGATTCCTTGAGCGCGCACGCACCGAATGGCTGGCATTTCTAGGCTTCACGTTGACGGCGCTCCAACGCGACCACGGTGCCCTCTTCGTCGTCTACCGGCTCGACATCGCGTACCGGCAGCCGGCGCGCCTGTACGACGCGCTGGAGGTCACGCTTTCGCTGGAGTCACTGGGCCGCAGCCGACTTGCCACGGTCCAGGATGTTCTGCGCGGTGATGAACGGCTGGTCGGCGCAAGGGTGACGCTCGCCTGCCTCGATCCGGTGAGCTGGCGCCCGATGCGCATCCCTGCGCCCGTCGCCGCGAAGATCGAACCCTGGAAGGGCCATTAGCTTGAACCTGCATCCCGATCTATCGTTCGTGGCGATGGTGATTCACGCCAGCGTTGTCGTGCAAGCCGTCATGGCGCTGCTCCTCCTGGCCTCGCTCTGGTCGTGGTGGCAGATCTTTCTTAAGCTGTTCGCGCTCAAGCGCGCGGCCCGCGATACCGACCGCTTCGAGGACGACTTCTGGAAAGGCGGTGATTTGAACGAGTTATTTCAGCGCGCGACCCAGAACCGGGGTGGTGCGCTGGAGCGCATCTTCTCGTCCGGCTTCCGCGAATTCGCCAAGCACCGCCGGCAGGGCAGTTCGTCGGCGGCGACGATGGACAGCGCACGGCGGGCGATGCGCGCGTCTTATCAGCGAGAGATCGACGCACTGGAAGCGAATCTCTCCGGCTTAGCGACCATCGGGTCGGTTTCTCCCTACGTTGGCCTGTTTGGCACGGTCTGGGGCATCATGAACGCGTTCCGCGGCCTGCAGAACGTCAGCCAGGCTACGCTGGCACAGGTAGCGCCGGGCATCGCCGAAGCGCTGATCGCCACCGCAATCGGGCTCTTCGCAGCGATCCCGGCAGTCGTCGCGTACAACCGCTACACGCACGATGTCGACCGGCTTGCGACCCGATTCGAGAGTTTCATCGAGGAATTCTCGAACATTCTTCAGCGCCAGGGATAGCCGATGCGCCGTCCGCGCAAATCGATCAACCAGATCAATGTCGTGCCGTACATCGATGTGATGCTGGTGCTGCTCGTGATTTTCATGGTCACCGCGCCCCTCATCAATCCGGGCGTGATCGAGTTGCCGAGTGTTGGCAGCCAGCTCGCAGCACCGGTCGCGCCGCTGGAGATCTCGGTGCGCAACGATCAATCACTATGGCTGCGTGAAGGCACCAGCTCGCCGGTGCGCGTGTCGCCCGATGAGCTGGTCGCGCGCATTCGCGACCACCAGGCACGCACTCCGGATCAGGCAGTCGTGATCGCCGCCGATCGCGCGGTGCGCTATGAGGAGGTCATCCGGGTACTCGATCTCCTGCAGCAGAAGGGAGTGCGCAAGGTCGGTCTGCTGCTGCGCCAGCAATCGAGCTGATGCCCAATGCCCCCGCAGAGTGCGCGTTCGCCCCAGTCTGCCGCCAAGTGGATCGCCGCGATTCTCGCCATCTCGGTTCACGTCGCATTCGTGCTGTTCCTCGTGATCAGCGTCAATTGGCAGAACCGAAGGCCCGAGCCGGTGATCGCAGAGCTCTATGCGCCTCCGACAGCGGCAAAGGTCGAGGCGGCGAAGCCGCCCCCGGAAGCACCCAAGCCTGAGGCGCCCAAGCCGGAACCGCCCAAGCCGGAACCGCCCAAACCGGAACCGCCCAAGCCGGAACCGCCCAAGCCTCATGCCGAGGCACCCAAGCGGCCACCGCCAGCCGAGCAGGCAAAGCCCGACATCGCCCTCAAGGAGAAGCAGGAACGGATTAAGCAAGAACAGGCTGAACGCGACCGCAAGCAGAAGGAAAAACAGGACGCAGACAAAAGGCTGCAGGAAAAGCGCCTCGCCGAGGCCCACGAGCGTCAGGCGCGCGAAGCCGAAGCGCTTCAGGCGCAGGCCGAGCGCGAGCGGCAGGCAGAGCAGAAAGCGGCGGCCGACGCGGCGCGGGCCAAAGCCGACGCCGATTACATCCGTCGCATCCAGGCTAAGATCAGGGGCAACGTCGTCCTCCCTCCGGACATGCAGGGTGACCCCGAAGCGGTATTCGACGTCGTCCAGCTGCCCACCGGCGAGATCATCGACGTCCAGCTCAGCAAGTCGAGCGGCGTGCGTGCTTACGACGAAGCCGTGCAGCGCGCGATCATCAAGTCCTCACCCCTGCCGCGACCTGCGTCAGCGGACATGTTTCGCCGCTCCTTGACGCTCAAATTCCGTCCGCTGGATTAACGCGGCGAACGACGCGAATTTCAGCTTTCGCGCGGCGCCTTCTCGACGATCTGAATGGTCGCCCAGCACCAATCGGGCCGCTGCTCGACCAGGTGTCGCATGGCCACCGTATAGACGGAATTCGACGTCGTGAGAATGACGTTGCGGCCTTCAGCGAATTCGGAGGTCGGAATGATGAGCGTCTTCATCGCCAGCGGTTTGTCAGGGCGCGACGGGGGTGGCAGATACAGGCCTTCGAAGCGGTCACCCAACGTCGACAAGTCCACCCCGTCGATCACATAGCCCATGTCCTCGCTTGGCCGGCGCTTCGCCGCAAGCGTCACCGGCACCATGCGCTCAGCGATGATGTTAACTCCCGCCTCGACTTCTTCATTGGAGACCTTGTTGAGCCGTCGCACAACGCCAAGCAACCAAGCTTCGACGTCGGACTGGCGAACGGCGACCAACGCCCCGAGCGTCAGGCTCTGGCCAATGCCGCCGGTGGCGGCGATACGCAGACCGGCGACGCTGCGATCCTTGACTTCCCACATCGGATCGCTCCATGACGACAGACTCGCGGCGAGCGAATCATCCTCGACTAAGGTCTTGCGGCGCACGCGCGGCGCTCCGGCGACCGGAAAAACCTCGATCTGCTCCGTTGCGCTGCTGTCGTTTATTGCCTCGCCGGGAGCCTTGGCCGCCAGGTCCTGACAGATGCGCGACAGCCCAATGCGCACACGCGCCGAGATGGCGACTGCGACGCGCGGGTCGCGGCGAAGGTCGGAGAGCGCTGAAGGCGACAGCGAAGGTTGAATCTTGCGCAGTACGGCCAGGCGCTGCTGATTGATAGCGGCAATCGGCCCTTGATCGGTGGCCTCCGCATCGCGCAGCGCGGCCACCGCGCGCTCCATGGCCTCGGCCAGCGGGGTGGTGTCTACGTAACGCAGTACCGATCCACGATCATTGCCATCGCGCCGGACCAGTCCTGAGCGGCCAGCGAGGTCGACGAAGAACCCCTCCAGCGATTTGGGAATCTGCTCCAATGCGAGCCGGCGGCTCCACCCGCGCAGCTGGGAGCTGGCCCAGTCGACCTCAGCTGGGCCCAGATTGCCTGTATTGAGCTGGTGAACCAGCAGGACGTACAGATACTCCTGCTCGACCGACCACGACTGCGCGCTGGCGCCTGCCGCCGGCAGTGCCATTCCTTGTCGGTCGCAGCCCAACTCGCACGAACGCAGATAGACCTGGTGCAGCTCCATCCACTTCGCTGGAATCCAGCGCTCGTACTTGAATACCCGCAACTTGGCATCGGTGCCGTTGAAATGCACCAGCCGCACGAACAGCAAGGGCAGCGCCGCTTTCCACCGCGCATTCGCGACTTGCGTCAGGGCGGCTTCGAGCGCCGTCTGATAGGCGAGCGTGAACGCTTGACTCATCTCCCACAACGCTTGCCAGATCCGCTCGGCGAGCTTGGGCGAGTTCTCGAAATTTTCGATGTATTGCTTGATGAGTTGCCGACGGTCGGCGCCGAGGGCAGCATCGACGAACTCCACCGCTGCGACGCGATTCAGATCGAACGTGTACTGCCCCTTGCGCATCGTTTCGAGCACGCGAATGACGTGCTGCTGCCGCCCGATCACATCGAGCGCCGGCAACTGCCGCAGCCACGCCGCAGCGCTCTTCGCACTCTGCAGCGAATCGGCCGCTTCCTTGGCCTGGGGAGTCAAAAATCCGAGCATCGCTTTCATAGGTACTACCGGTCGGCGAACAGGGACCCGGGCGCTGTTTTCCCGAAGGCTAACGGCGAACGGATCGGTTGCGGCGGCGCCAACTCAAATTTGGCGGATCGGCGATTTATAGCCCATAATCGCCACCGACGCAAAAGCTGCAAAAGCCGCCGCAAAACGCCCACTTTACGACAATGTCCTTGCTCACCCCAACCCGTGCCGGGGTGCGCTTAACTGCCGAGCCTCCGCCATGATGCCACCTTGCCTCCTGAGCCGCTGCATCACCTTGGCGTCGGTGGCCGCCCTAATGTGTCTGGCGCCCTCCGGAACCACCGTCGCGCAAACCCCGGAGACCGCGCCCCTTCAACCCCAGAGCAAGATGGATGCCAAGATAACGCAACTGCAAAAGACCGACATGACAGTGGGTACCGGCGTCGAAGCCGTCGCGGGTAAAATCGCTGTTGTTCACTACACTGGCTGGCTCTACGATCCCTCTGCAGCCGATAAAAAGGGGCGAAAATTCGATTCATCGCTCGATCGGCACTCACCGTTCAGTTTTCCCATTGGCGGCGGAAAGGTGATCCGGGGCTGGGACGAAGGTGTCGTGGGAATGCGCGTGGGGGGCCGGCGGACCTTGATAATTCCTCCCGATATGGCGTATGGCGGCCGGGGAGCGGGCGGCGTGATTCCGCCCGACGCGACACTCGTATTCGAGGTCGAGCTACTCGACGTGAGGGATCACTAACGGCCGGATGGCCCCGGCGTGCAGGCAGCTGTTCCGGGTCTGATGTGCCTGCCCCTGTCGTAGACAGCCAGGCGAATCCACGTTGCGTGCTTGCTTCGCGTTGCGCCCACCGGGCTTACCGTGGGCGCGACTACCAATACGTCTCCACGGTGAAGTGACCGGGCTCGCGGCGCCGGTGCCGACGCATCCCGCGCTGCTCGAGTACCGTCTGCGTATCGCGCACCATATCGGGGTTTCCACACAGCATCGCGTGGGCGTTCGCCGCCGTCAGCGGCACACCGGTCCAAGCCTCCAGCCGCCCATCGCGAATGGCGTCGGGGATGCGCCCGGACAGCGCGCCCCTGTGCGATTCGCGGCTGACGAAGGGGACAAAGGCAAAGCGGCCCGGCCGTGCCGCGACAAGGCTGGCGATGAGTTCGCCATACGATAGGTCGGCGGCATGTCGCACCGCGTGCGCCAGCACCACGCGCTCGAACTTCTCCCACGGCTCCTCAGTGCGCAATATCGACAGAAATGGGCCCAAGCCTGTGCCGGTCGCCAAACACCAGAACGCCGCCGCATCGGGTAATTCGGCGACACAGAAAAACCCGTTCGCACGATCAAGCAGCCACACCGAATCGTCGCGCTCGAGGGCGGCGAGACGCGGCGAGAGCGGCCCCTGAGGGAGCACGTTGAAATAGAATTCGTGTGCGGAGCCATCCGGCGGGTTGACGAATGAATAGGGGCGCCCCAGCATCGGCTCCTTGGAACCGGGGGGGGCTGGCAGCGCAAGGCGCGCGAACTGGCCCGCGACGAAGGTCACCGCCGGCGCGGAGACCTGCAGTGAAAGCAGGCGCTCGGTCCACTGTTTCTTGCCCACCACCTTGCCTTCGATCCATTTGCTCATCGCCGGCCGCATCCACGCGGTAACATTCCGGTCATTATGCCAGCCCCCAAATCGGCGCTCATCGTCGGTGAGCGCGTGTACCTGCGCCGGCCCCGTGCCGCCGACGCTGCGGTGTTCTGTGCCGCGGTCCGAGCAAGTCGCACGATTCATCACCGCTGGACTCGGCCCCCGGCGACGTCGAAGGGCTACGCTGTCATGCTCGCACGCGGCCGTCGGCAGGCGTTCCTGACACTGTTCGCGTGCCGACGCGAGGACGATGGCCTGGTCGGCGTGTTCGATCTGTCTCAGATTTTCCGTGGCATCATGCAGAGCGCCTACCTTGGCTACTACGCGCTCGCGCCACACGCGCGCCACGGGTACATGCGCGACGGACTGGATTTGATGCTGCGTTACGCCTTCCGCACGCTACGACTACATCGGGTCGAGTCCAACATCCAGCCCGCGAACAAGCGCTCGATTCGCCTCGTGCGCCGCGCAGGGTTTGTGCGCGAGGGTTATTCGCACCGCTACCTAAAGATCGACGGACGGTGGCGCGATCACGAGCGCTGGGCCCTGTTGGTCGAGGACTGGCGCGCACGGCGCGAGCGCCGGCAATGACGGCGCGACCGAGGCCAGGATGGCTCGCCGTGGCCATTGCCAGCGGCTGCGCCATGGATCCCTATCGCTTCGACGCACCCCGGGCCGCCGCCGGCGTCGAGCTCGATCCCTACGCGGTGCAGCAGGAGTGCGTCGCTCTGGATCGAGGCGAGCGCTTCGATTTCTATTTTGTCAGCGCTGCACCGGTCGCATTCAACATCCATTATCGCGATGCCAACGCCGTGATCATGCCGATCACGCGCGACAATGCCACTCGTGATTCGGGCGTGTTTACTGCCGACCACAAAGGCGTCTACTGCGTCGCGTGGAAGGCCGGGGTGGAGCCGAGTATTCTCGAGTATCAGCTGAGGCCGCTGCCATCGCGCTGACAGGGGCGTGTCAAAGGTCCTGGTACGAATAGGTGCGGCCGTGCTCGACCTCGCCGAGTACGAGCTTGTCGACAATCTTTGCCGCCACGACATCCGGCGGAACGAGACGACCCTGATTGTGAAACTCCCGGAACATGTCGACACAGGGCAGCTGCTCGCGTGTCCGGGAGCGCACGAATTGCTGCATGTCCGTATCGATGATGCCGGGCCGCACGGACACGGCGCGAAAACTCGGTGCCGTCTGCTCGACCGCAAGTGCCCGCGTGAGCATCTCCAGCCCCGCCTTCGCCACACAGTAGAGGCTCTCGCCTGCCAGAGCCGTTTGCGCAGCGCCCGAGGATACATTGATGATGCGCCGCGGTTGCGTCGCGTTGGAGAAGGTGCGACAGAAAAGATTGGCTAGCGCCACAACCGCGGCCAAATTCACCGCCAGCGACGCCACCACGTCGGACGCCGCAAGCGTTCCCAGCGTTCCGACTGGGCCGGCGGTCGCGGCATTGTTCAGCAGGCAAACCGATTCTGGCTGGGTCGCCGCGAGTGCCGCGAGTTCGGGCGCGAGTGACTCGTCCAAACGGCCGGCGTCGGCGAAATCGAAGCGCGTAAAACGAAACCGTTCGCCCAGCAGCGACGGGTGGGGCGCCCGGCCGACCCCGAGAACCGTGAAACCCTTCCCGAGCAACGTCGCCGCGAGCGAGGCGCCAAGGCCGCGCGAAACGCCAGTGACTATCGCGGTGTGCACGTGTTCTCCTTTATCCTCAGGCGCTCAGCGATGTGAGCCAAGCGAAAGCGCAATCAGCACGATGATAACGAGCGCGATCACCAGCAGCGTGACCTTGACCCAGCTCTTCGGGTACTCACCCTGAACTGCGCCGGTAAAGCCGTTCATAACGGCCTGAAAGCCCTTCACGCCGTAAGTGTAGGTGAGCAACCATATCGGCGCGAGAATATGCTTGAAGGATTGCCGGGAGTAGTTTGCGCGCACATCGAGGTTACGATACGTGTCGCCCGCGATCTGTGCGGCACACATCTGGCGAAGCTTGGCGTCCATCGCGTCGCGCGCGGCCTTGGCCGCTGCGACGAGATCAATCTGATAGCGCTCGACGACCCAGCCGGCGACGTAGCCGGCATCGTAGGGCTTGAGCTCCTTGGTCGGAAACGGCTCGATGCCGCGCACAAGCGCCTCGTGCACGCCGACCGACGCGCATACGAGGTCATCATCGAAGAAGTGGGAGAGCCGTCCCGCGGCAGGCTCCCAGCGCACGTGCTGGACCTGGCGCGTCTGCATCCTGCCACCGGCGTCGCTGTAGCTCTCGGTCGTATAGTAATAATGACCGGATTCGGCAGTCCATGTGGCATCGACCTGAGCGTCAAAGGTCCAGTACGGCAGATACACACCCTTGACGGTGTCGGTGAGCGCGCGGCGCTTAAGTGCGTTGGGTGCAAGCCACAGTTTGCCGTACCAGGCGCGAATGCCGTCGCGGGCCTTGTCCTCCGAAATCCTGAACGGCAGCAGGCTCTCTGGCCGGAATGACGCCTTGCTCTGCTCGTAGGGGACGAGCTGTGCGGAACCGCAAAAGTCGCAACGTTGCGCCTGGCGCGCGGGGTCGAGGACGGAGATCGCCTGGCAGCTCTGGCATTTCACATAGCGTTTTTCGATCTGCCAGCCGCGCGCGTCGTCGCCGATGCCACGCAGCGCGGTAACGAGATCGTGTTCAGCTATCTTGCCCGTGTCTGTGTCGAGCGTCGCCGGCGAGGTTGTGCCGCAGAATGGGCACACCAGCGCCTGCTTGGCCGGGTTCCACACGGCCTCGGCACCGCAGGCCGGGCACGAGTATTTTTGCTGCGCTAGGGTTTCGCCGGGTGAGTCCACGGGTCAACGGACAAAATAGCCTACGACGTGCCAGTTGCCGTCGTCCTCGTGCTCCAACGTTACCGTTTCACGTCCCTGGGGCCTCCTGGCGAAGCTCGTCTCGAACGAAACCAGCGCGTAGTCGCCCTCCGGCACCCCTGGAAATATCTTCGTGAACGACGTCTTGAGGGCGGCGCGGCTCCGCATCGCGCCTAGCGGGACACGTTCCTTCAAGAGTTCGTTGCCCCAGCCGGAGAGAGGCATCGCGGCCCGGAATCTCTCGCTTGCGGCGTCCCAGCTCGCCTGTGCGTCGCCGCGGTCGATCAGCATCAGCCAGTCGCGCGCCGCCGCCTGCGCGGCACTCGCCCTCGGATCCTGCGCGATGGCCGTGCCGGAGACGAGCCACACCATACACAACGCGGCGAGCACGCACCGCGCCGGCGAGAAGACCGAACGTTCCATTCGCGTCACGAATGCAGGAACTGGTCGACCGCTGCCTTGGTAACGCGCCATTGGGAGCCGATTTTCTTGCCCTTGAGGTCACCTGACTCGAGGCTCGCCACCACGTCCGTTTCGCCCACGCCGAGCAACTGCGCAACCTGCGCCGGAGTGAACAGGTCAGGCGTGGCGGCCGCGGCTCCCGCTGCCGCGGCTGCGCCCGGGGCCTGAATACCGGGCGTCACCTGGCCGCCCAGGATGCCCCCGGTTTGGTTCAACATCTGCTGCGCCATTGCCACACCGACTGCCATCTGTGCGCCCATGCCGCCGACGCCACCGCCGTCGCCCTTTTCCAGGCCCTGTGCCATCTGGAACTTCACGTAATCGTTCAGGTTGCCTACCGCAGCCATGCTCGAGCGCTTGTCGATCGCCTGCTCGACTTCCGGCGGCACCGACACGTTCTCGACGACAAAGCTGGTTACCTGAAGCCCGTACTTCGAGGTTGTTTGCGGATTGATCAGCGGCAGCAGTGCATCGCCCAGCTCGGCGTAGCGCGCCGCAACGTCGAGCGCGGGGACCTTCGCCTGCGCCAGCGCCTCGGAAAAAACGCTGACGATGCGCGAGCGCATGGTGTCGTTGAATTCATCGAGGCGAAAGTGATCATCGGTACCAGCGACTTCCTTCAGAAAAAGCTTTGGATCGACGATTTTGAAGTCGTAGATGCCAAATGCGCGCAGGCGGACAACGCCGAAGTCCTGGTCTCGAATCATCACCGGGTTGGCGGTACCCCACTTGTTTCCCGTGAACAGGCGGGTGATAACGTAATAAACGTCCGCCTTGAACGGGCTCTCGAATCCATATTTCCAGCCTTTCAGGTCGGAGAGTATCGGGATATTGTCGGTCGTGAGCGTGTATTTGCCGGGGCCGAACGTGTCGCCGAACTGGCCGAGATAGACGAACTGCGCGATTTGCGATTCACGCACTATCAGTTGCGCTCCGCGCTTGATCTCCTTGTCCTCGTCGGGAAACCGGTAGGTCAAGGTATCGCGCGAGTCATCCGTCCACTCGATGATGTCGATAAACTGCTTATTTATGAAGTCGAGAATCGCCATGTAATCTCCTTCGAGTAGCGTTGGCAGACTACTTCTTTGCCGCCAGTTTCTTGGCTTCCATCTCGCCCCTGTTGATCTCGCTTTCAAGCTGCGCCAGCGGGATTGCCCCCGGAAGCACGGATCCGTCGGCGAATACAAGTGTCGGTGTCGCACTCACGTGCATGCTCTCGCCGAGGCGCGCCGTCTCCCGAATCGGCGTCGCGCATTGGCCGTCGTTGTCCGGCAACTTGCCGTTCTTGAAGTACTCGTCCCACGCCAAGGCTCGGTCAGGTGCGCACCAGATCAAGGTTGACTTGCGCGCTGCGTCGGGATGCAACTGATCGATCGGGTAGAGGAAGGTATAGATCGTTACGTCGTCGAGTTGCTTTATCTCGCTTTCGAGACGCTTGCAATAGGGGCAGTCGGCGTCCGAAAATATGGCCAGCCTGCGCGTCCCGTTACCCTTCACGCGCTTGAACGCCAGGTTCAGGGGCAGCGAGTCCCAGGAAACATGATTGAGCTGGCGCAGCCGCGCATCGGTCAGGTTTTGCTTGGTGTTGGCGTCGAATATCGAACCGACTACTACGAAGGTCACCTTGGCATCGGTGTAGACCAGGCGATCATCGAACTGGGCCTCGTACAAGCCAAAATAGGGCGACTTGGCGACGTTGCTGACCGCCGCGCCGGGGAATTTCGCCTCCAGCTGCGCCTTCACTGTGGCGGCTTCGTTGACGTCTGCAGGCCTAGCCGCACTGGACTTGGCTGCGTCCTGCGCCGGCGTGGCCGAGGTCAGCGCGAGGCAGCACATTGCCAGCGCAAGGGATAGGAATTTTGATCGCATGGGAGCTCCAGGCAGTTTTCGGCCGTCAGTCTATCGCAGCGCCGGTTGCGCCAATAGGCGCCGGAAGGGCGCAATTCCCCCGACCAGGCTCATGCCGCGGTTGCGCAGCACCCTAAGCGCCGGCACGGCGAACAAGCGCACCAAGCCATCGGTCACCATCTGCATTGAAAGGACCGGCAGCGCGCGCTTGCGGGCATAGCGCTCCAGCAGAATCGAAGCCCCAACGTCACCGACCGCCACGCCGGCCTTCAGCACGGCGGCGAGCGTGGCCGCGTCGCCAAGGCCGAGGTTGACCCCCTGCCCGGCAAGCGGGTGAACGACATGGGCGGCATCGCCCACCAAGGCGAGCCTTGGCCCGACCTGCGATTCGAGCTTCAGGAACGAAAGTGGAAACGCGGCAGCGGGCGTTATCAGCGCCAACTCCCCCAGCACCCGCCCACCGGCCGTGGCAACCCGCTGCGCGAGCGCCGCCGCGTCCAGCGCGAGCAGTTCCTGCGCAAGCGCGTCCGGCGCCGACCACACTATGGAGATCCGTCGTCCGGGCAGCGGCAGCCAAGCCAGCACACCCTGGCCGTCGACAAACCACTGAAACGCGCGGCCGCGATGGGCGTGCTCGGCGACGAAGTTGGCGACGACCGCCGCCTGACCGTAGGCGCGCGGCGCGCATGCGATGCTGGCTTCTCGGCGTACCCAAGAGTGCACGCCATCGGCGCCAACGATGAGACGAGCCGACAAGCGGCGGCCGTCGCCGAGTGCGACGATCGCGCTGTCGGCCTGCCAGGTGATCGCCTTTGGCTCGCATGGTGCCAACACGGTGACCGCAGCACAGGTGCGCACCGCCTCGACCAGCGTCGCGCAGAGTTCACGGTTCTCGACGATCCAGGCCAACGCGCGCTCGCCGAGGTCGTACGCGGAAAAGGCGATGGAGCCGCCTCCGTCGCCGTGCACGTCCATCGCTTCGACCGCGGCGAGGCGCTCCGGCGGCAGCCGCTGCCATACGCCCAGACCGCGTAGAAACTCCGCGCTACCGGGACTGAGCGCATAGACACGCTGGTCCCAGTCGTCGCCGCCGCTCGGGCCGTCATAAGCGGCCAGCGTCCCTCGCTCCAGCAACGCAACACCGAGGCCCTCGCCACCCAGCGCCGCTGCTACCGCCAGGCCCACCGGCCCCGCGCCGAGGACGACGACATCGTAATCAGCATCGGTCATCACTGCGGCTCCAGCACTTCGATGAAATGATTCTGATTGGTGTAGATGCAAAGCTCGCCGGCGATCATCAGCGCTTCTTTGACGATGGCGGCCGCGGGAAGCTGCGTATGCTCAAGCAACGCGCGCGCCGCTGCCTGCGCGTACGCACCCCCCGATCCGATTGCGACGATGCCGTGCTCGGGCTCGAGCACGTCTCCGGAACCGGTAATGACCAGAGACGCGGTGCTGTCGGCAACTGCAAGCATCGCCTCGAGTCGACGCAACACGCGGTCGGAGCGCCAATCCTTCGCCAGCTCGACCGCGGCACGCTGCAGCTGCCCTTGATGCTTGTCGAGCTTTGCCTCGAAGCGCTCGAAAAGCGTGAATGCGTCGGCGGTCGCACCTGCGAATCCGGCCAGAACCCGATCGCCATGCAGACGGCGGACCTTGCGCGCGGTCGCCTTGATCACGACGTTGCCGAGCGTCACCTGTCCGTCGCCGCCGAGCGCGACGGACGTACCGCGGCGCACCGAGAGAATCGTTGTTCCGTGAAATGCTTCGGCCATTGTCGTAGCAATCTGGTTTGCAGCGGACGCGCCCCGAGTTAGCGCAGCGCATCGATTCGCATCACTCTACGCCCTACGGCGTCGCGCAACTCGTGCGGCACCGCGCATTCCGCCAGCTGCGACACGAACACGGGACGCGAAGCTATTGAGTCTTCTTGATGAAGTGCCGCGGTGAGATGCCGATGAGCAGCAACAGGGCGCGGATGATCGGTGAGGCGCCAGCTATCTGCACTGTTTTGCGCTGCGCCTCGGCGCGGATGATCGCATTGAGGATTGCGCCCGCACACACGAAGTCGATGCGGTCCACCGCAGACAGGTCGATGGGTACCGTGCTGCGGCCCTCGCGAAACTCGGCGAACTTGGCCAGTTGCGGATCGTTCGGTCCGATCATCGTGCCCTGCCAGCACAGCGCTTCGGGCGTGTCTGCCGCGGCGGTCGGGGCGTCCGGAGGCAAGGGCACCTCGGTCGCGCCGGACGGCGGCTCCCAAGACGGGGGCGAGAACTCGAAGCTCACCGCGAATTCGACCGCGCGATCTTCGAAGGCCTCGCGATCGTTTGCCCATTGCAATAGCTCGAGCAGGAGAATCCAGTACCCCTCGCCTGCCTCGCGGCCTTGCTTGACCGCGCTTTCCAAGGCGTCACGGATCTTTTCCGGATGCTGCAGGACCAGTGCATATCGCCGCTTGCGCAACTGGGCGAGCGCATCGGCGAGAAGTCTTGCCCCGGCGTCGTCGGCGCCGGTAAGCGAGCCCAAATCGAGCCGCACCTGCGACTGCTTCTGCGTCGCAGCAAGCATATTAGTGATTTGCAGCTCGTTGGCGGCGGACAGCTTGCCCGTCAGCGCGAAATAGCCGCCTGCGGCGGGCCGCGAACCGGTGCGCTGCTGCAGTTGAACCTCCTCCCAGGCTGGCGCAGAGCGCTCGAACACAACGACATACTGCAGCGCGGCTTGGTCGAACGCCGCGCGGTCACTGGCTCGCTGCATCAGGTCGAACAACGCGAGCCAGGCCAACGGCGAAACCTTTGCGTCGTTGTCCGTCGCGACACCTTGCTCCAGCACCTGCCTTGCCTGCACGGCCTGTCCGCTTGCATAGAGCAGCGCGGCGTTCTCAAGAACCGAACACAGACCCGGGTTAGCCTCAGTGACCTGGATAGCCGGTTGTGCGTCCGGACTCCAGTCGATCAGACTCGGCGGCCCGGTGACGGTAATTTCCCGCTCCCGCGGGTCTACGGCCCCGGGAGTTGGTTTCGGCTTGACGGCAGAGGCCGGGCTCGACTTGGCGGCGGTAGCGATCTCGTGCGCCGACGTCGGCCGTCGGCTGCTTGCCGTGCGCGGGTCATGCCGCGGCGTCAATTCCGGCTTCGCCCGGCCTTCAGCCGGCTTCTCCTTGCCGGGCGACTTCGGAAACAACGGAAATGCCATGGGAGTCGAACTTAGCCTTTGCTGACCGCGTCAACCGCGCATTATGTCCCCTTCCCATGCGCCCAACAAGGCGACGACGCCGGGCAGCGGCAGGCAATCCCGCGGCCGGCCATCCGCGCCTAAAGATACCCGGCGAGCGCCGCGAGGGGATGCGCTCCTTTCCACCGCCCAATGCACGGACACCAGATGCGGTACCACGAAGGTCTTAAGCGCGGGCGAGATTCTCCGCGGCAAACTCCCAATTCAGAAGCTTGTCGGTGACCGCCTGCACATAATCCGGTCGCCGGTTCTGATAGTCGAGGTAATACGCATGCTCCCATACGTCAATGGTCAGCAGCGGCAGCTGGCCCTTGGTGAGCGGCAACTGAGCATTGGAAGTCTTCACGATCTTAAGCGTAGTCCCATCGCGGACGAGCCACGCCCAGCCGCTGCCGAATTCGCTCACCGCCGCAGTAGAAAATTGCTGCTTGAACGCGTCGAAGCTGCCGAATGCGGCATCGATCATCGTCGCCAGCTCCGCCGGCGGTTTGCCGCCGCCCTTGGGACTCAGGGAGCGCCAATAAAAAGCGTGGTTCCACGCCTGCGCCGCATTGTTGAACAATCCGGCTCGGTCCGCTTGCCCCGAAACCGCCAGAATGATGCGCTCGAGCGTCTGGCCTTCAAACTCGGTTCCCGAGACCAGCTCGTTGACCTTAGCGATGTAGGCCATGTGATGCTTGCCATGATGGAAGCGCAACGTTTTCGCGGAAATGATGGGAGCCAGCGCATCCTCGGGGTAGGGTAGCGTCGGCAGCACAAAGGGTGCTTCTTTCTGCGCGGTCAATGTGGCCATGACTCAATCTCCTGTTGTGGTGTAGGACCAGGGACTACGCGTGCAAGCACGGGCTTCGCGTCTAACCGCGTCCTTTGCATCCCGCGGGCAGCCGCCCCGCTGGCTTGCGCTGCCTGCGCTTGCTACAATCGAAACAGACCGTTCTGAGCGACGGGAGTTTCGCCGCATCAGGTTCGGTGGCCAACGACGCGAGGGGGAACTCGATGAAGAATCCGCTTGATTCGCTTTGGGGAACAGTTATCTCCGGTCTGATTCTGACCGTGATTCTTTATTTCGTTGTGAAGAGCATTCTCGCTTAGGGGGAGGCAGCGGCGATGGACTACGTTCCGGCATTGGCTCGATGGCTGCATTTCATGGCCGGCATCATGTGGATCGGCCTGCTCTACTACTTTAATTTCGTGCAGGTGGCGGCACTCAAAGCCGCGGCGGCGGACGGCACTGCGGCGGGTATTACCAAGCACATCGTTCCGACAGCACTTCTGTTCTTCCGTTGGGCCGCCGTCGTCACGTGGCTCGCCGGCGCGGCGCTGCTGGGCGGTCAGTTCGTCAACGCCTTCACCTTCCAGGGCGGCATGGCCGGTATCGGCATGGGCGCGTGGCTGGGCACTATCATGTTGTTCAACGTGTGGGCCCTGATCTGGCCTAACCAGCAGAAAATCCTGGGCCTCAAGCCGGCCACCGACGAGGAGAAAGCCAAGGCGCGGCGCGTCGCATTCCTCGCCTCGCGGACGAATGTCATGCTTTCGATCCCGATGCTGTTCTTCATGGCCGGCGGCCTGTCGCATCGCGCCATCTTCTTCGGTATGTAGGAGCCGCGACCGGCTCGCCGCGGGGCGCGGCCAAGGCATGTTGAAAAACGGCCCGGTAACCGGGCCGTTTTTGTTCCCATTTCGTCGCTTCGCCCTCAGTCGCCGTAGAGCTTCTGCACGCGCTCCCGTCTCTCTTGCGCCTCGAGCGACAGCGTCGCGGTTGGTCGCGCCAGAAGCCGTGGTATGCCGATCGGCTCGCCGGTCTCTTCGCAGTAGCCGTAACTGCCGTCGTCGATCATGCGTAGCGATTTCTCGACCTTCTTCAAGAGCTTGCGCTCCCGGTCCCGGGTGCGCAGTTCGAGTGTGTACTCTTCTTCGAGCGTCGCCCGGTCCGACGGATCGGTCGTAATCTCGTTCTCGCGCAAATGCTGGCCGGTATCGTCGGCATTGTTCAACAGCTGCGCACGCAGCTCGAGCAGACGCTGTCTGAAGAACGCCAGCTGCGCCTCGTTCATATAGTCGCGCTCAGGCGCCTTTAACAGGTCCTGCTCGCCAAGTTCCTTGACCTTTTTTACTGCCGCTTTTGTCGCCACGCTCCCACCTTCCCACTAGGCCGTCGCTATCTGCCCGCTCGCCACGTCGCCATATGAAACGGCGGATTATATCCCCAACCGGGCAGCGCAAGCCAGCCCGTATAATCGCACGGGTAGCGAGGGCTCCAAATGACCGTGACCACGCTGACGATCACCCGGCCTGACGATTGGCACCTCCACTTGCGGGATGGGGAACCAATGCGCTCGGTAATTGGCGCGACCGCGCGCGTATTCGGCCGTGCCGTCGTCATGCCCAATCTCGAACCTCCGGTCACCACGGTTGCCGCGGCGGCAGCGTATCGAGAGCGAATCGCCGCCGCGTTGCCCCCCGGGTCGCGTTTTGCACCTCTGCTAACGCTCTACTTGACCGAAAATACACCCGTCGACCAAATCGAGGAGGCGCGGCGAAGCGGCTTCGTCATCGGCGTGAAATACTACCCCGCCGGAGCGACCACCCACTCTGGTTCCGGCGTTACCGCGCTCGAACGCGTATACCCGGTGCTCGACGCGATGCAGAGGCACGCGTTGCCGCTTCTGGTCCACGGCGAGGTGACATCGGCCGAGGTCGACGTATTCGACCGCGAACGCGTGTTCGTCGATGAGGTGCTCGGGCGCATCGTCGCTGACTTTCCCGGACTCAAAGTCGTGCTTGAGCACATCACGACGCGGGAGGCCGCCGCCTTCATCGCCGCGGCCCCGGCGCACGTTGGCGCTACGATTACGCCGCAGCACCTGCTCCACTCCCGTAATGCGCTGTTCAAGGGCGGCATCCGCCCGCACTTGTACTGCAATCCGATCCTCAAGGACGAAATACACCGCCAGGCGCTGCTCGATGCGGCGACCGGCGGCGATGCGAAGTTCTTCCTGGGGACCGATTCGGCGCCGCACGCGCGAGGCGCCAAGGAAAATGCCCGCGGCTGCGCCGGATGCTACACGGCGCACGCTGCGCTGGAGCTCTATGCCGAGGCATTTGAAACCGCCGGAGCGTTGGACAAGCTAGAAGCATTTGCGAGCTTCCACGGTGCAGACTTCTACGGTCTTCCCCGCAATGCCGATACGGTAACGCTCAGGCGCGAGGCTTGGGTCGTGCCGGGAGAGTACACCTTCGGGACGCAGACCGTGGTACCGCTCAACGCCGGCGCAACGATGCGCTGGCGCATCGCCGCGCAGTAGCCGAGCCCGCCGCCGCGACCGTGCTATCATCCGCCCTCGAAGTCAGCCAGACCGTCGCTGCCGGCCGTGCCTAGCGCTGCCGGGAGAGGAAAGTCCGGGCTCCAAAGAGCGGGATGCTGGGTAACGCCCAGACGCTGCAAGTCGTCCGCGTGAGCGGCGGCGAAGGCGAGGAACAGGGCCACAGAGACGAGTCGCATCCGATCCAAGGATGCGGGTGAAACGCGGCAACCTCCATCCGGAGCAACACCAAGTAAGCGGACGCAAGCATTATCGAGGCTGCTCGCCGAGTCCGCGGGTAGGTGGCTCGAGCGCCGCGGCAACGCGGCGCCTAGATGAATGACGGTCATAGCGCGTTCTTCGGACGTGCCGTAACAGAACCCGGCTTATCGGCTGGCTTCGACTTGACTTAGTAGTTCCATGACGCTCCGCGGCGCGAGCCGTGGAGCGTCGCCGTTCATGGGCGGCGCCGGCGCGCATCGCGCAGGATTTCACGCGCTGCATTGTGCCCCGGCACCCCGCTTACACCACCCCCGGGATGCGTGCCTGCGCCGCACATGTACAGTCCCTTCAGCGGCCCGCGATAATTTCCGTGGCCAAGCACCGGCCGCGCCGCGTACAGCTGGTCGAGCGCCAGAGCGCCATGAAAAATATCGCCGCCGGTAAGGCCAAACTCGCGCTCGAGGTCGAGCGGTGAAAGCACCCGGCGACCGATGACGCGGGCGCGGAAACCTGGCGCATAACGGGTAACCGTGTCGAGCATCAAATTCGCCACTTCGTCCGCAGCGTCGTCCCATGACCGGCCGTCGGGCAACCGTGGATTGGCATGCTGACAAAACAGGCTCGCCACGTGCTTGCCGGGCGGTGCGAGCGACGAATCGACGAGCGATGGAATGAGCAGTTCGACGATCGGCTCACGCGACCACCCGCTCTGCCGCGCATCGAAGTATGCGCGCTCCATGTACGCGAGCGAGGGCGCGAGAATGACGCCGGAGCGCAAATGTGGCCCGTCCTGACGCAGGCAACTGAACTCAGGCAGGGTATCGAGGGCCACGTTCATGCGGAACGTCGCCGAGGCACAGCGGTAGCCTTCGATGCGCCGTCGAAAATCGGCATCGAGTACCGCAGCATCGATGAGCTTCAGGTAGAGCAGCTTCGGATCGACGTTCGCGACCACGCGCCGGGCGGCAACCTCGGTCCCGTCTGCGAGCGCGATGCCAGTAGCCTGCATACCGCGGGTCGTCACACGTAACACGGGTGTGGCGGTGAAAATCTCCACGCCGCGTGCCCGCGCCTCCGCCGCCATCGCCTCGGTGATTGCGCCCATGCCGCCGAGCGCGTGGCCCCACTGGCCGCGCTTGCCGTTCACTTCGCCGATGACATGGTGCAGCAGCACGTACGCCGATCCGGGCGTATAGGGGCTGGCGAAATTGCCAACGACCGCATCGAACCCGAACACCGCCTTAATCGGGTCCGATTCGAACCAGCGATCAAGCACCTCGCCTGCACTCTTGGTGAACAGATCGAGCAGATCGCGGTGCTCGGCAAGCGTCAGCCGCCTCAGCTGACCGCCCGCCTTCCAAACCCGCAGCCACTCGCCCGCGCCGCCACCGACGTTAGCCGGCGTCTCGAGCAGGAGCGCCCGCAAGACAACCGCAACTCGATCAAGCATCGCGTAGTACGCCGGCAGCGCGGCCGCATCTCGGGTCGAGTGGCGCGCAACCTCCACCTGGGTGGCAGCAAGTCCGCCGCCCACCTTGAGATAATCGCCTCCGGGAAGCGGCAGAAAGTTGGCGAGTGGCCGCTCGACGATCGTCAGCCCGTGTTCCGTCAGCTTGAGATCGCGGATTACCTTTGGGTGGAGCAGGCTGACCGTGTAGCTGGCGGTGGAATTGCGGAAGCCTGGGTGAAACTCCTCGGTGACGGCTGCGCCGCCAACGACGCGACGGCGCTCGAATATCGCAACGGACAAGCCGGCGGCGGCGAGATAGCATGCGCACACGAGGCCGTTGTGTCCGCCGCCGATGATGACGGCATCGTAGCGACGAGAGGACGGCATCGGCGGCTTAGGTGCACCAAAGACGCACGGCGCCCCCTACTCCTCGGTCATGCCGGCGGCGACGATAGAAAAACCACAGTCGACATAGGTCACCTCTCCGGTCACTGCGCTGGCGAGATCGGAGAGCAGGAAAGCCGCCACGTTGCCGACCTCTTCGATCGTCACGTTGCGGCGCAGTGGCGCCGTCCGGGCGACGAAATGCAGGATCTTGGAGAAGCCACTGATTCCGGCGGCGGCGAGCGTCTTGATCGGGCCGGCCGAGATGGCGTTGACGCGAATGCCTTCGGGCCCGAGGCACTGTGCCAGATAGCGCACGTTGGCCTCGAGGCTCGCCTTGGCGAGCCCCATGACGTTGTAGTTTTGAATTGCCCGTTCGGAGCCCAGGTAGGTAAGGGTGAGCATCGCGCCACTTCGGCCGGCCATGAGCGGACGGGCTCCCTTGGCCAGAGCCGCCAGGCTGTAAGAGCTGATGTCATGGGCTGTGGCGAACGCCGCACGCGACAGCCCCTGCAGAAAATCACCGGCGAGCGCCTCGCGCGGCGCGAACGCAATCGAGTGCAGGAGACCGTCGAGCACGCCCCATTCACGCTTCAGCATTTCGAACAGGGCTGCGATCTGCTCGTCGCTCGCCACATCGCAAGCCAGCACCGGTACGCTGCCGAATTCGGCGGCCAGCTTCGCCACGCGCTCCTTCAGGTCGTCGTTGACGTAGGTGAAAGCCAGCGTCGCACCCTCGCGTCGGCAGGCCTGCGCGATGCCGTAGGCGATCGAGCGGTTGGACAGCAAACCGGTGATCAGGATCTTTTTATCGGTAAGGAAACCCATGTTCTTGGACCTGGCAACGAGAGGTCATCCAATGCGCTAGAGCAAATTCTTCAGGTCGACGCCCAGGCTGCGCTCGATCACGCCACAGGCGAGCCGGTCATTGCGAACGCCGAATTCCGCCTTTGGATCGGGGTCAAGGCGCGCGTAGACGACAACCGAGTGCCCAATCACGTCATTCGGGGCGCCTGTGCCCACAGAGAGGTCGGGGGTCGTAATCTGCAGCACCGCATTGCCTTCGGTCCCCGCATACAGCTGCGGCAGATCCCCAGTGCGCTTGCCGCCTGCTGCTGCCCCCCCCGCGTTCCACACCGGGCCGGCGCTCGCCGCGTTGGCGGAGCTGCAGTTCCCGACCTCGTGAATGTAGAGACTGTGTGAGCCCGGCACCAGATCGGTAAAATTCGCGCTGATCCAGACCCTGCTACCTCGCTGGGTAAAAGAAATGACGCCGCGCACGGTGCTGCTATTCCTGGGGGCGAGACGGGCTACCCCCATCACCCCTGCTTCGGGGACGATCCTCGGCATGGAGTCGCAGGCCGCGATGAGTGCCGCGCCGAGCAGCAACGCGACCGAGACCGAAGCCGGCCGCAGCCTGCCTGATCGCCCCGTCGCCGTGGGCCATGCGGCCGTTCGCCTTGCACCCGCGCACGAGCGGGCCATCAGGGTCGGTGTCAGGATTTGGTGATCACGCCGCACGCGACCCGCGCACCGGAATCGCCCGTTGGCTGGGTCTTGAAATCGTCGGCGAACGAAACCGTACATGCCGCGGTATTGCCGGTGGTCGCAGCCAATGTCGCGGTCGCGCTCTGCGTCGCCACCCCCGTCGCAAAGCAAATCGCATCCCGCCCAACAGGGGGGTGGCTGTGAACCGTTCCATCACTGTCTCCTCGTCGTCGCGGGCCCAAACGGCGTCGGCAACCCGCGTGCCATTCCATACCCATGATAAGCGAAGCCCGCCGCGTTGCCAAACGCCTCGCATCACCTTGCACGGCGGACCAGCGATACTCCCGAAGCGTGGTGCCGCGGCAACAACAGTCCTCGCGAAAGATTTCTACGCCTGGTTTGTTGCGCCGCCGCGGCCGAGCGCGACAGGCGAAGGCCGCAAATCGGCCGCGTCGGGACGCCGAGCTCACCACCGCCGCCACCTCGCGACCGTACGCAAGTCGCAATCGGACAAGGTAGAATGGTGCGTTCGCCCAGAAACGCGCAGCCGCTTTTGTTCGCAGGGCACGCGGCTTCTCTCTTGCAGCGAAACTCCCAATCGAACTCCCATGTCGTTCATCATGACGCCGTCCGAGATTGTTCACGAACTGAACAAGCATATCGTTGGGCAGGGTGCGGCAAAACGGGCAGTCGCGATCGCGCTGCGCAATCGCTGGCGTCGGCAACAGGTTGCCGAACCGCTGCGCCAGGAAATCACGCCGAAGAACATCCTGATGATCGGCCCCACCGGGGTCGGCAAGACGGAGATCGCGCGCCGGCTCGCCCGCCTCGCCGGCGCCCCATTTATCAAAGTCGAAGCGACGAAGTTTACCGAGGTCGGATATGTCGGCCGCGACGTCGACACGATTATTCGCGATCTCGCCGAAACCGCGATCAAGCAGACGCGCGAAAGCGAGACGCGCAAGGTACGCGACCGCGCCAGCGACGGGGCCGAAGAGCGCGTGCTCGACGCGTTGCTGCCGCCGGTCCGCGAGGTCAACCTTGACGATATGAAGCCCACGGATTCTGCGACGCGACAAAAATTCCGCAAGATGTTGCGAGAGGGCAAGCTCGACGACAAGGAGATCGATGTCGAGATATCGGTGCTTCCGGCGCAGATGGAGATACTCGCGCCACCGGGCATGGAAGATCTCACCAGCCAGATCCAGGGGATGTTCCAGCAGATGTCGGGCGGACGGCGCAGGGTCAAACGCATGAACGTCGCCGAGGCGATGAAGGCCCTCATCGACGAGGAGGCTGCGAAACTTGTCAACGACGACGAATTGAAGACGAAGGCGCTCACCAACGTCGAGCAGAATGGCATTGTGTTCCTGGACGAGATCGACAAGATAGCAAGCCGTCAGGAAACGATTGGCGCCGACGTTTCAAGGCAGGGCGTGCAGCGCGACCTCCTGCCGTTGGTCGAAGGCACGACTGTCGCGACCAAGTACGGCATGGTCAAGACCGATCACATCCTCTTCATCGCCAGCGGCGCTTTTCATCTCGCCAAGCCGTCAGACCTGATTCCCGAGTTACAGGGACGTTTCCCGATCCGCGTCGAACTGTCGTCGCTCTCGGTCGCGGACTTCGAGCAGATCCTGACCGCCACCGACGCCTGCCTGACGCGGCAATATCAAGCCCTGCTGGCCACCGAGCGCGTCGCCCTCAATTTCGAGGCGGACGGTATCAGGCGGCTGGCCGAAATCGCCTTCGCGGTCAACGAGAAGCAGGAGAATATCGGCGCGCGGCGCCTTTACACCGTCATGGAACGGTTGCTCGATGAGGTATCGTTCGACGCGGCAAAGCTGGAAGGTCATACAATTACGATTGACGCCAAGTACGTCGACGACCGCCTCGCTGGAATCGCTAAGGATGACAACCTCTCGCAGTACATCCTTTAGCGCATGAATGAGATCCTTTCGATCTTGCACAATCTGCCCGCGTTGGCCTTCGTGCCTCCGGACCTACTAATCGGGTCCGGCACGATCTTGCCGCGTTGATCGGCGCCGCCGCGATCCTTCGGCACACCACGGGCCCGATTGCGCTAAAGGAGATTGCGGCGCGCCAGGTTGTTCATCAGCGCGCCAGTGCCGAAGGTCCATGGCGGAATACGATCGCTGCGATTGACACGGTTGACGAGTGCGCCAAGCGTCGGCGTGGCCACCGTCGCGATATCACCGATGACATGCGTGAACCCCTGGCCCACCTCGAGCCGATCCTGCGTCGGCGCGAACATCGTGCCCAGGAAGAGCATCAAGCCGTCCGGGTACTGATGATTCGCGCCGATCGCCTGGCCGACCAGGTCGAGCGGGTCGCGACTGATCATCGCCATCGAGCTGTGTCCCTCCAACGCGTAGCCTTCCGGGCCGTCGACACGCATCGCCAACTCGCATCCACGCACTGTGTCGATAGTGAAAGAGTCGTCGAACAGCCGAATGAAAGGGCCGATTGCACAGGAAGCGTTGTTGTCTTTGGCCTTGCCGAGCAGAAGCGCGCTGCGGCCTTCGAAGTCGCGAAGGTTAACGTCATTGCCGAGCGTCGCGCCAACCGTGCAGCCACGACTGTTCACCGCCAGCACAATCTCCGGCTCGGGATTACTCCACTGCGACCGGGGATGAATACCGACCTCCGCGCCCAGCCCGACTGCGGACATCGGCTGCGCTTTGGTGAAGATCTCGGCGTCGGCGCCAATGCCGACTTCGAGATACTGTGACCACGCTCGCTGCTCGATTAGCGCGTCCCTGAGCCGCACGGCTTCGGGCGAACCGGGCCGTACGCCGGCAAGGTCGTTGCCAATCACCGCGACGATCGCTCTGCGCACCGACTCCGCCTTCGCCGGGTCGCCACGCGCTTGTTCCTCGATGACGCGCTCGAGCATACTGGAGACGAATGTCACGCCGCTCGCCTTGATCGCCTGAAGGTCGCAGGGCGCGAGCAACCAGGGCATGGCGTTGCTGCGCTGATTCCACGCCGAGTTGGCGACCATATCCGACAGCGTGGCGAGCCGCGGCAGGCTGTCGGCGGCGCGAATAGCGGCCACCGCATCATCGAGGTCGAGCAGAGCACTCGCGGTCGCGGCGAGAGGCGAGAGATCGACGACGACGTCGCCGCGAACGGCGACGAGCGCCGGGCCCTCGCATGCAGGCACCCATGCGCGCCCGACCAGCAGCGCCCGCTCGCGGTCTTCGGGCAGGCACATGGAGACGCTCAATCGCTCGTTCATGTTCTCTCTGCCATCGCACACCCGGGTATCATCGTGCAAGAAGCCATCCTGATTCAGCCTTCGGGGCCCTTCCATGCTCACGGCCGCCCAACGCGACCTAGCCGCCCGCCATCTTCTCGCAGCGCGACGCGCGCGGCAATCGGGCCCGCGGCTGGCAGAATCCTGCCGCCCGACCGAGCTCGAGGATGCGCTCGCCATCCAGCGCCGCGTGCAGGAACTGCTCGACTTCGGAACCGGAGGCTGGAAGTGTTCGGTCCCGACGCTCGAGCGCGCGATCTCCTGCGCGGCGATTTTCGCGCCAACCATAGCGCGTGCTTCTCCCTGGCGCGTGATTGACCGCGGCGGGGTGGCCCGCATCGAGCCAGAGATCGCTTTCGTCCTCGGACGTGATCTCCCGCACCGTGCCGCGCCGTATGACGAAGCCGGGGTTTGCGCCGCAATCGCCGAGACACGGTTGGTCTTGGAGCTGCTCGATTCTCGTTACGCCGACCCCGCAACGGTCACGTTTCCCGAACTGCTCGCCGACAGCGTCTCGAATCAAGGCCTGTTTGTCGGCCCGGTCCTGCGCAATGGGTTGCAACGGCAGCTGGACACTTTTGCTATCGCGGTCGAGACTCCGACCGCAACACTTCACGCGCGCGAGGGGCGGCACCCAGACGGCCACCCGCTGCGACCGCTGGTCTGGCTGACGAACTTTCTAGCTTCTCGTGCCGAACTGGGCGGCCTCAAGGCTGGCGCGATCGTCACCACGGGCTCGTACGCCGGCGCGCTCGAGGTACCGATAGGGACTTCGTTGCGGGTGCGATTCGGCGACCTAGGCGAGGTCGGCGTCGAGCTCGCGGCGGGTTAGGCCGTGAAGCCTGAGCGGGCTATGCGCGACAAACCGTCGCCCGGAGAGGCCGACAACGTCAACGCCGCGGCGCCGGGTTGCCATTGGGCCGGAGGCAACTAGAAACAACCGGTGAGGGAGGAAATCGCCGCAAACCGGTGCTCCGGCTTCCGATAGACGTCATCTGGGTCCTGGTCATAGCTGATCAGGTTGTCCATCACGATCGTGCGTCGAAACCCGACGTACGCGCCCTCCTTGTTCTTGCCGTTGACCTCGGCACACAGCGCCGTGCCATCGGCGTTGAGCCGCTGATTGCGGATCTGCATTGACGCGGGATCGAGCAGCACGTCGCGCATGTGCTGCTCCAACTGCAGCTGCTTGGCGTGTCGTGCGTCTTCACGGGCCACACGGTCATCGATCGCCGCCTGCTCCGCCTCGCGTCGTGCCTGCTCCTGCTGCACCGCGCGTTCGCGCATCTTGCGATCGGCCTCTGCGTCTTCACGTCGTGCCTGCTCAACCGCGGCGGCAATTGCTACGGCGTCGGGAGTACGCTCCTTCGCCTTCTCGCATGCACCGACGCCAAGGACCGCAATACCGACGATCGCAACGAAAACTCGCCGCGTCCGCAACAGGTCGCGCGATGCCCTTCTGGATTCCCTAGATGGGTACCCGCGTGTAGCGATATTTCTCCGCACAGCGGATGATCTGCAAGTTGGTCGGAAACTCGAGGCAGACCCGCGCGTCGGCGCGCGTCCAGGTTTGCTTCGTTGCGGGCGCCCCTGCCCTCGACGCAGCCGGCATGGGAGCGGGCGCGGGAGCAGCCGCGGGCGCGGGCGAGGCAGCCGCCGGGGGAGCCTTCGCTACCTGGGCGACGGCACCAGGCGGATACATGACTGCGACCGTTACTGCGCATGCCATTGCTGCGACGAATCGGTTCATGATTGGCCCCCTCAGCGTTGAAGCTCCCAGGCCAAGCCGGCTAGCGCCAGAAGAACCCACTGACCTTGCCGTCCTTGACCACCATGGTGACGAGTCTGTCATCACCGCCGTCCTTGAATTCGAGCTTCCACAGGTAGATTTGGTAGCCCCCTTGATTCAACCGGGCAAGGTAGTTAGTGACGTAGCCTTGATTGAAACGCGGCGCAAACTGTGCGCTGAAACTGTCCAGCATTGGCTGCGACATGGTGGCCTTGAACGTCGCATCGCCCGCGGCGACGAAATCCTCCAACGATTTAGACTGCGTCGCGGCAAGCATGTTCTTCATCGTCGTTTCGATCTCCTGAGGTGCCTGGGCCCATGCGGCCTGCGCTGCAGTGCCGACGAAGACCGCGACGCAAAGCAAGATGCAGTAGCGCGCAACCGGCGCCAGCGCGCCGCGTGAGACGGGCTTCATGATTTAATCCCGATTGCGGATGATACGCCAGCCCGCGTCAGCGAGAAACGGTCGCGAGGGACGTGTTGTCGGCCGCGAGCGCGGGCAACTGCTTGCCGTGAGGCCGCGCTCGCTGCGTGCCGCGCGCGAGCCTCGACCCTTGCAAACGGCGCCCGACCACCCTCTGCCGAGGGTGATTGGGATGGCTAGTCGAGTGTGCTGCGGAAAAATCGCAGCCCAATGGCGATTATGACCAGCATGAAGACCGCGATGGGCCATACCTCGGGCGTAATTTCGCTCCAGCCGTTGCCCTTGAGCAGCACGCCGCGAATAATGCGCAGGAAGTGGGTGAGTGGCAGCGCTTGGCCGATCACCTGTGCCCACTGCGGCATGCCGCGGAACGGAAACATGAATCCGGAAAGCAGGATCGAGGGCAGAAAGAAGAAAAAGGTCATCTGCACCGCCTGTAGCTGGTTGCCCGCGACCGAAGAGATCGTCAGTCCCAGCGTCAGGTTGGCGGCAATGAACAGCAGCACGGAAAGGTACAGGATGCCGTAGTCGCCGAGCATCGGCACCTTGAAAAGCCATTCCGCCAGCGTCAGCACCAGCGTTACCTGGACCAGCCCGATCAGGATGTAGGGAATGATCTTGCCCATCATGACTTCGAGCGCGGTGGCTGGCGTCGCCAGCAGGTTTTCCATCGTGCCACGCTCGCGTTCCCGGGTGATTGCAAGTCCGGTCATCATCACCATGGTCATCGTCAGGATGACGCCCATCAAGCCGGGTACGATGTTGTACTGCGTCACCGCCTCCGGATTGTAACGTGGATGGATACGCACCTCGAAGGCGCCCGCTGTCGGCGCGAGGTCAGCCAGCGGCCCGATCAGATCGTGCGCGAGGGCCGTTTGCGTGAGCTGGTTGACGGCCGCAATCGCGTTGACCGTCGCCGTCGGATCGGTGGCGTCGGCCTCGATCAGCAGCGCCGGACGCTCGCCGCGCACCAGGCGCTTGGAGAAGTCGGCGGGGATGTTGACCACGAACTGTGCCTCGCCGGTGGCGAGCATGTTGTCCGCGTCGGATTCGCTGCGCGCCTCGCCGATGAACGCGAAGTAATCGCTGTTACGCAATGCCGCGAGGATGCTGCGTGAAAATTGGCTGTCATCGGCGACAAGCGCCGCGGTCGGAAGGTGCTTGGGATCTGAATTGATCGCGAAGCCGAACAGCGTGAGCTGTATGATGGGAATGCCAACGATCATGCCGAAAGTCAGCCGGTCTCGCCTGAGCTGGATGAATTCCTTGCCGACGATGCCAAGCCAGCGTGAGATCGAGAAGTACTCACCCATCAATGAATTTCCGTGACCTGCGCTTCGCCTGCGTCGCGCATCAGGTGGATGAAAACGTCCTCCAGCCCGGGACTGACTTCCGTCCAGGTTCGTCCCGGTTCGGCCATGATGGGCGCGAGCTCGCGCCGCAGCCGCTCGCCGTCCGAGCCGGTGAGGTGCAGCGTGGCGCCGAAGGCCGCGACCTGGTCGACCGCCGGCAACGCCCGCACCCGCTCGGCCAGGGCCGGCAGATCGTCTGCGGTCACGGCCCAGGTGTAGAGCGCTTGGCTGGCGATCACTTCCTGCGCGGTGCCCTGAACCAGCAGACGGCCGTCGAGGATGTAGCCTAACTTGTGGCAACGCTCTGCTTCGTCCATGTAATGCGTGCTGACCAACACGGTGATGCCGCGTGCGGCGAACCCGTGCAACTCCTCCCAGAAATCACGCCGTGCCTTGGGGTCGACGCCGGCGGTCGGCTCATCGAGAAGCAGCAGTTGCGGGTCGTGGAGGAGACAGGCGGCGAGCGCCAGGCGTTGCTTCCAGCCACCGGAAAGTGTGCCCGCCAACTGGTTTGCCCGCCGCGTCAAGCCGAGCTGTTGGAGCGCGGTGTCGACCTTCTCACGTTCGTCGGTCATGCTGTACATGCGCGCGACGAAGCGCAGGTTCTCTTTGATGGTGAGATCGTCCCAGAACGAGAAGCGCTGCGTCATGTACCCGACGTGTCGCTTGATCTGCTTGGTCTCACGGACGATGTCGTAACCGAGGCACGTGCCTTGGCCGCTGTCGGGAGTGAGCAACCCGCAGAGCATCCGGATCGATGTCGTCTTGCCACTGCCGTTGGGGCCGAGAAAGCCGAAAATCTCTCCGCGGCGCACGGTCAGCGACAAGTCCTTGACCACATGGTGCTCGCCGAAGTGTTTGTTGATGCCGTGGACCTCGATGACGGCATCGACGGCGCGCGCGTCGCTCATTGTGGCGCTGGCAGTGTCACGTCGACCGGTTGCCCGGGATTGAGCCTGGCCGCGATATCCGGCGCAGGGCGAGCCTCGACCAGGTAGACGAGCTTGGCCCGGTTGTCTTTAGAGTAGAGCACCGGCGGAGTGAACTCGGCCCGGTCGGCGATGAACGAAATAGTTGCGCTGATCGGATCGCCACAGGAGTCGCAGGCCACACTCACAGTCTGCCCGCGCTTTAGCCGACCCAGAACCGGCTCCGGAACGTAGACGCGAATTTTGACGTTAACGGGCGGCAGCAGGCTCACCACAGGGCTGCCCGCCGGAACGAAATCGCCGACAACGTAATACGTGTCGTCGACACGCGCCGCCTGCGACGCAACCACCGCCCGCTGCGCCAGGTGCCAGTCGCTCTGCGCCAGCGCTTGGCGTGCTGCCTCGGCATCTGCTTGGGCGGCGCGGATTTCCTCGGGGCGCCCCGGCAGATTGGCCGTTTGCACCGACGCCTTGAGCTGCGCCACGAGCGCGTCGTCACTCTTCAATCTGGTCCGCGCATCGTCGAGCGCCGCGTCGCTGATGAAGCCTGACCGGAAAAGCGACTCCTGGCGCTTGAGATTCGCAGCCGACAGCTCACGCGAGGCTTGTGCCTGGCGCAGTTGTTCGGCAACGGTCTCGACCTCCGGCGGCCGCTTTCCAGTCTTGATATTTTCGAGCCGCGCCAGCGCGCCGCGCAGCTGCTCCTCCGCCTGACGCCGTGCGGCGATCTCGTTGTCCCGCTCGAGCACAAACAGCGGCGCGCCCGCGATGACCTGATCACCACGTTGCACCAGGAGCTGCTGCAGGGTGCCGGCGAACTGCGGGCCGACGCGCACATATTCGCCTTCGATGTAGCCCTGCAGCGGTCGTTCGCCCCGCGGGCCACATGCGGCAAGAAAGACCATGGAGAATGCCGCCGCACAACGACGGTTTGGGGCAGACAGCGTTGGCATTTTTTGCGGCCTCGGCGCTAGCATACCTCAGCGCCGAAACCTCGGGCCGCGCTGCAGCGATCGTGCCGCTCCTTGCCGTGCCGCGTTGCGCGGCAGGTGCCGTCCTGTGCCCAGGATCGGCACCTCCAATCGCGAGTCAGTACTTGATCGAGCAGCCGTATGGCGTCGACGCCGCCGTCGTCACCGCCATCCCACCCATCGCCTCCGTTAGGGCGGCACGAACATAGTTATGCGCCACCGGCGGGTCCTCCGGCCGGGTCGAAGGACGGTCGTCGATCGCTCCTGCGTAGACGATCGTGCCCTCGGGATTGATAACAAACATGTGCGGCGTAGTCTTGGCTTGGTAGAGTGTTGCGACCGCACTGTCGGGGTCGATGAGCACGGCCTTCTGCGCGGCACCGCGAGCCTGCATCCATTCGCCAAGCTCCGCCGGCGGCATGTAATCCGAGCTTGACCGGTTCGACGAGTCAAGCGAGAGCCACACCACGCCGCGTGGACCCCAGCTCTCCTGCAGTCCCTGCATGTTGCGCGTGCGATATTGGTTGCGTACGAACGGGCACGAGGGATTCGTCCATTCGAGCACGACATACTTGCCCTTGAAGTCGGACAGTTGAATGGTCTTGCCCTGTGTATCGACGAGCGTGAAGTTCGGGGCGCTCTGCCCCGCAGTTGCGGCCAGGACAGGCATCGCTGCGCCAAAAGTCAGTACGCTCATCAGAAAGCGCCAATTCATATCGCCCCCATCGTCGATGATGCCTTGCTACGGCTGCGCCAGCGCGTCGGTGATGACGCGCTGCTGCAGGACTTCGGGCAGGATCAGAGGTTCACGGCCCGGTCGGTAAAGAACGTACACCGGCACCCCGCTGCGTCCCAGTGCAGCGAGGGCGTGCCCGATCGTCGCGTCGCGTCGGGTCCAGTCTGCACGCAGCAGTACAACATGGTTCTGCGCGAATGCCTGCTGCACCACATCGGTATTGAGAATCAGGCGCTTGTTGACCTGGCAGGTGACGCACCATGCAGCGGTGAAGTCGACGAAAACCGGGCGACCGGCTGCGGTGAGTTGCTGCACGCGATCCGGTTCGTATTGCTGCCAAGGTCCCCGGTCCGCGGCAACTCGGTTCGATGCCGGCGCGGTCCCCGAGACCGCGGCGAGGACAATCGGCCAGCCGACCGCGAAGATGCCAGCGAGGCCCGCTACCGCCGCCCATCCCCACCCCCGCGCACCGCCAGCACGCATCGTTTGCAAGGCCCAGAGCGCGAACGCGATCAGCAGCAGGACGACAAACAGTCGCGCGACGGCGTCGTTGTCGAGTTGCGCGCCCAGCACCCAAGCGAGCCATATCACGGTCGCAAAGAGCGGGAAGGCAAGCAGTTGCCTGAGGCGCAGCATCCACGGCCCCGGACGCGGTAGCTTCGCCCGCCACCCGGGAAAACAGGCGAGC
Organism: Casimicrobiaceae bacterium; assembly: GCA_035939595.1. Lineage (GTDB taxonomy): Bacteria > Pseudomonadota > Gammaproteobacteria > Burkholderiales > Casimicrobiaceae > PALSA-1003. Next base: position 86,955 of record DASZFQ010000057.1, on the reverse strand, counting down.
AGGAGATAAGGCAGCGCCATACCGGCGCCCAGCGCGGTGAATACGGCGAGGGTCGACACCGGCGTCGCCATGAGCGCCCAGCCGATGGCAGCGCCCATGAACGGGGCCGAGCAGGGGGACGCGACGACCACCGCGAGCACGCCCGAAAGCGCGTCATTGACATACGCGTTGCGCGCGCTCCAGCCGGAGATCGTCGATGGGAGCAGCTGGCCAATCTCAAACACGCCCGAAAGGTTCAACGCAAGGACAAAAAAAAGTGCCGCCAGGACGACCACCACTAACGGCGACTGCAGCTGAAACCCCCAACCGAGCTGCTGGCCTGCGGCCCGCAACGCGAGCAGTAGGCCGGCGAGCAGCCAGAAGGAGGCGACCACTCCGCCAGCAAACACCGCCCCGTGCCGGCGCATCGCGCCCTTATCTTCGCCATGCGTCGCGAATCCGAGCACTTTGAGCGACAGCACAGGGAATACGCAGGGCATCAGGTTGAGCAGCAAACCACCGACCAATGCGAAAGCGAGAGCGACGGAAAGCGACAAGGTGCTTGCTTCGGTACCGTTCGAACGCGGCGGGAGCCCCCGCGTCGCCGCCGCTGCATCGGGACCCGCTCCGGGAGCGATCGCTCCGACCAGCGGCACATCGATGCTCGCCGCGTGGCCCTGGCGAAAGCCATGGGTTGCGGTCAGGACGCCTGCGACGCGCGTGAACTCGCCGACCCGCGCGCTCGCCACCGGTAGGGTCAGCCTAAGTGTCGAGCCGTCGCGAACGAGGGTTTGCGGCGAGCTCGCCTCGATTTTGCCTTCGGCGTAGGGGAAGAGGCGCAACTCGCCAGGATCGTCCTCCTGCGTCGCAGGCGTAAGGGCAAGTTCGATCTGCTGCCCGTGCCCGCTTGCTGTGACGTTCCAGCCCTCCAGTGGCTGCGGCAACGACGCGCGGGCACGCGCGATGGCCTCACCCCAACGCGGCTCCGGTGCCGGATTGGACGCCACCGGCAAGCTCAGGGCGAGATCGGCACCCTCGGGAATGCAGATTTCCTTGCAGACGAGCCAATCCGCCCGTGCCCTCAGCGTTGCGGGGCCCACGCTCGAAAATGCGGGCGCTACGGCAATGTCGGTCAGCAGGAGCACTTCGCCTTCGTAGCCGTAATTGACCAGTGGGCCCACCGGAAGGGCGCGCGGCGGCGGCCATTGGATCGGGCCGGCGTCGAGCCCGGAGGGCAGCTTCCAATCGAGCGTCGGCGCCAGCCCCGAGTCGCCCGGATTCTGCCAATACGCATGCCAGCCCGGATCCATCTTCAGCCGCAGCGCGACCGTCAACGGTGTCCCCGGTTTGAGTGCCGTGGCGGCAGGAAGGAGCTCGGCCTCGACGTGCTCGGTGCGCACCGGTGCCGCGGTCGCAGTGGCCGCGACGCCCGCAGCGAGGAGCAGTTGGAGAAGGTGGTGCCGCAGTGGAGACATTTAACGGATGCGCAAACGAGCGCGGCGATGCGACGTTGGATGGCGAGATCCGGCGCCGGTTCCCGGATAGGCTCGAATTCTACCAGCCCGTCCGTCGGGCGGGCCTCCGCCCAATCCGCCCACGGCGCCTGCCGTCATGGAAGCCTTGCCCGCGCGATGCGAAGCTACCCAGTCGCGCGGGTGGGTTCACGCTTATCACGATCGCTTTTTTTCTCGCCGAGATCGGTGGCAAGACGCAAATCGCAACCGTCGTGCTGCCGGCGCGATTCGACAATCCGCTCGCGGTCATGGTCGGCTTCATCCTGGGCATGCTCGCCGCCGACGTGACGGCGGTGGTGCTGCGACAAGCCGCGCGTCGCGGCTTCCCCTTGCGGCGCTGCGCATCGCCGCGGCAGCCTTGCTGGCGCTGCTGACACTGGTCGCCTGGCGCTAACTGCTCCACGGGCCGAGCCCTCCTGCCGGTATAATTGAGCGCTTCGCTTTCGCTATCCCTCGCCGCGGCCGCCGCATGCAACCGTATCGTCCCGCTGACATCGAAGCCGCCGCGCAGGCGCACTGGACGTCCGTACAGGGATTTCGCGCCCGCGAGGACAGCGCGAAGCCGAAATTCTACTGCGTGTCGATGCTGCCCTATCCGTCGGGCATTCTGCACATGGGGCACGTGCGCAACTACACCATCAACGACATGATGTACCGGTATCAGCGCATGAATGGGTACAACGCCTTGATGCCGATGGGTTGGGACGCGTTCGGATTGCCGGCGGAAAACGCTGCGATGAAAGTCGGCGTCGCTCCCGCGCAGTGGACCAACGACAACATCGCCTACATGAAGCGGCAAATGCAGGCGGTCGGGCTCGCCATCGACTGGTCGCGCGAACTGACGACGTGCAAACCGGATTACTACCGCTGGAACCAGTGGCTGTTTCTGAAGATGCTTGAACGCGGGGTCGCGTACAAAAAGACCGGCGTCGTCAACTGGGACCCGGTCGATCAAACCGTGCTTGCCAATGAGCAGGTGATCGACGGTCGCGGCTGGCGCTCCGGCGCGCCAGTGCAAAAGCGTGAAATCCCGATGTATTACCTCAGGATCACCGATTACGCCGACGAGTTGCTTGACAACCTCGACAAGATGACCGGCTGGCCCGAGCGCGTGCGGGCGATGCAGGCAAACTGGATCGGCCGCAGCGAAGGCGTACGTTTCGCCTTCCCGCATGACATTCGCGATGCGGGCGGCGCGCTGATCGGCGAAGGCAGGTTGGGGGTGTTCACCACCCGCGCCGACACGATCATGGGGGTCACCTTCTGTGCCGTCGCCGCGGAGCACCCGCTGGCGACGCATGCGGCGGCGTTGGATCGGAGGCTTGCGGCATTCATCGACGAATGCAGGGTCGGGAGTACGATCGAGGCGGAGCTTGCCACGATGGAGAAGAGGGGCATGCCGACGGGCCTCTATGTCAGGCACCCATTGAGCGGGGAGCGCATCGAGATCTGGATCGGCAACTACGTACTGATGTCCTACGGCGAAGGGGCCGTGATGGGCGTACCCGGCCACGACGAGCGCGACTTCGCGTTCGCAAAGAAGTATGGCTTGCCGATCAGGCAGGTCATCGCCGTTGCCGGCGAGACATTCTCGGCCGAAGCGTGGCAACCGTGGTACGAAGACAAGTCGCGCGGCGTTTGCGTTAACTCCGGCAAGTACGACGGCCTGGGCTACCAGCAAGCCGTCGCCTCGATCTTGGCCGACCTCGAGTCTCTAGGCCTCGGCGAAAAGCGGATCACCTACCGGTTGCGTGACTGGGGAATCTCGCGCCAGCGCTACTGGGGGACGCCGATCCCGATCGTGCATTGCCCGGACTGCGGCGACGTGCCGGTACCGGAAGCCGACCTGCCGGTGGTCCTGCCCGAAGATTGCGTTCCCGACGGCACGGGCAATCCGCTGGCCAAGCGCGCCGATTTTGTCAACACGACATGCCCGCGCTGCGGCGGGCCGGCGAAGCGCGAGACCGACACGATGGATACATTCGTTGACTCGGCGTGGTATTACATGCGCTACGCTTGCCCCGGTGCGCCCACCGTGGTCGACGCGCGTAACGAGTACTGGAACCCGATGGACCAGTACATTGGCGGCATCGAGCATGCCATCCTGCACCTGCTTTATGCGCGGTTCTGGACCAAGGTCATGCGCGACATGGATCTGCTCAGCTTCGACGAGCCGTTCACGCGACTGATGACGCAGGGGATGTTGCTCAACCACAGCTACTTCCGGCGCGACGCCCAAGGTGGCATCGACTACTTCGCTCCCGACGACGTGGAGCCTGTCCACGATGGCGAGGGTCGCGTCAGCGGCGGAACGCTCAAAAGCGACGGCCAGCCGGTCGAGTACGGCGGCACCGGCACGATGTCCAAGAGCAAGAAGAACGGGGTCGACCCGCAAGAATTAATAGCGAAATTCGGCGCCGACACGGTGCGGATGTTCGTCATTTTTGCGGGGCCGCCGATGGACTCGGCGCTGTGGTCTGACGACGGGGTCTTGGGACCGCACCGCTTCCTCCAACAGCTATGGACCTATTCCCAGCATCGCGCCGGGGCCCTCGAGCGTACGCCTGTCGCGATCGACTGGCGGCATGCGCCGCCGGCGCTGCGCGAGATCCGGCGCGAACTGCACCTGCATCTCAGGCAAGCCAACGAGGATTACGAGCGCATCAAGTACAACACGGTCGTCTCGGCGGCGATGAAGATGCTCAACGCGCTCGACGAGGTGCCGCAGGGGGCCACGCCGGCGACGATCGAACTCGTTCGCGAGGGTCTGTCGTTGTTGCTGCGCGTGCTCAATCCGGTCGCGCCGCACATCACGCACGCGCTCTGGGAGCAACTCGGCTACGCCATCAAATACGGCGACATCCTCGATGCACCGTGGCCGCAGGTCGATGCCGCCGCCCTCGCACAGGACGAGATCGAGCTGGCGCTCCAAGTCAATGGAAAACTGCGGGGCAAGTTGCGAGTGCCCGCGCTCGCGGACTCCGTGGCAATCGAAGAGGCGGCAATTGCGAGCCCCGAAGTGCAGAAACACGCCAATGGCGTCGCACCGCGCAGGGTCGTCATCGTTCCCGGAAGGTTGGTCAATGTCGTCGTCTAGGCCGGATTGGGCGCCTGCATCCAGCCTCGCCCTGCTCTGCGCGGGCGGGGTCGTGCTCATTGCCGTGCTGCTCGCCGGGTGCGGCTTTCATCTTCGCGGGGAAGCACACTATGAATTCGACACCCTGTATCTGAACTCGCCTGCGGCACAGCCGCTCACGGCGGACCTCAGGCGCTCGCTGGCGGGTATCGGCACGGCACAGCTCGTCGCGTCGCCGGAAAAGGCGCAAGTGATTCTGGACATCGCGAGCGTCGAGAACAACAAGCAGATCCTGTCGCTATCGAGCGGCGGCAAGGTAAGCGAGTACCTGCTTTCCAAACGGGTCTTGTTCCGAGTTCACGATGCCGCCGGCAACGACTGGCTGCCGACCTCCGAACTGGTCGTGCGGCGGACGTACAGCTACTCCGACAGCGCCGCACTCCCCAAGGAAGCGCAGGAGCAGCGGCTCTGGCGCGAGATGCAGGATGACGCCGTGCAGCAGATCGTGCGCCGTTTGCAGGCCGCCAAGAAACCAGCCTGAGCCGCGCCGCGGTTGCGCCTCTGCGTCGTAACCTCCCGCACCTGTGCAAATCCGCCTGCCTCAGCTCGCCGGGCACCTCGCCAGGGGCCTTGGTTTGCTCTATGTCGTGCACGGCGACGAGCCCTTGTTGGCCATGGAAGCCGGGGATCTGGTCCGCGCCGCCGCCCGCTCCGCCGGCTTCGAGGAACGCGAGATCCTTGTCGTCGACCACGGCTTCAAGTGGGATGCATTCGCCGCCGCGAATCGCAATCTCGGCCTGTTCGGTGCGCGCAAGGTCGTCGATCTGCGCATTCCGTCGGGCAAGCCCGGCGTCGACGGCGCACGGGTGCTCGAGGACTCGGCGACGAATCCTCATTCCGACACGCTTACGCTAATCACGCTGCCGCGGCTCGATCGAGCCGCACAGTCCTCCGCATGGTTCGCCGCGCTTGAGAGCGCCGGCATCACCGTAGCCGTTCACCCGCTCGAACGCGACCAACTGCCGCAGTGGCTCGCGGCGCGGCTCGCCCGCCAAAACCAGCGCGTTTCCGCCGATACGCTAACGTTTCTTGCCGACACGACGGAGGGCAATCTGCTTGCGGCGAAGCAGGAAGTGGAAAAGCTGGGCCTCCTTCTACCGGAGGGCGAACTTGATTCGGACGCGGTCCTGCACGCCATCGCCGATGTCGCGCGCTTCGATGTTTTTCAGCTCTCCGAGGCGGAGCTTGCCGGCGACGCGGCGCGCGCGCTGCGCATCCTCGCGGCACTCGAGTCCCAAGGCGAGGGCGTGCCGCTACTGATCTGGCAGCTCGCCGAGGACCTGCACGCACTCTCGTCGGTGATGGCTGCGACCGCGGAGGGCACACCGCTTGCCGCTGCCGTCCGTGCCACGCGGGTGTGGGGAAAGCGCCAGGCGGCACTGGAACGCGCCGCAACGCGCCTCGCCCCGACGGCAATTCCCCCGCTGCTGCAGCGGCTGGCCCGCCTCGACGCGCTGGCCAAAGGCATCGGCTCGGGCAGCGTTTGGGACGAACTCGCGGACATGGTGCTCGCGCTCGCCGGTCACCCGCCGCGGTCCACCGCGCCCGCGACGCACTGACACCATTCCCGCCGCCGCGCAACGTCGAGCCTGGATCGTGGCCACGACGATGGTCGGGACGGTCTCGACCATCCTCGCCGCGACCATCGTCAACGTCGCCTTTCCGGCGATGATTAGCGAATTCCATGTCGGTCACGACTCGCTGCAATGGGTGGCGACCGGGTTTCTCGCCGCGACAGCGACCACCATGCTCGCGACCTCGTGGCTGGTCGAGTCCTTCGGTCAGCGCGCCACGTTTGTCGTGACCATGGTCGTGTTCCTCGCCGCTTCGCTGCTCGGCGCGGCGAGCTGGAATACCGAATCGCTGATCGCGGCCCGTGTTCTGCAAGGCGCCGCAGCGGGTGTCATGCAGCCTTTGTCGATGATCGCGGTGTTCGAGGTATTTCCGCTTGAACAGCGGGGCCGGGCCATGGGTGTGTTCGGCTTTGGCGTGGTACTCGCGCCGGCCGTTGGTCCGGCTCTCGGTGGTTTGCTGACGCAGGCCTTCGGGTGGCGGGCGATCTTTCTCCTTTCGGTCCCATTTTGTGTCGCCGCGTTGCCGCTCGGATGGCGTTGGCTCTCCGCGGGGAGCGCCTCCGGGCCGCGACAGCCCTTTGACTGGGTCGGTACCGTGTTGCTCATCGGTGCGCTGGTCGCCCTCCTCAATTTTCCGGTCGTTGGTCACCGCAGTGGCTGGCTGTCCGGGCCGGCGCTCGTCGACGCGACCATCGCGCTCGCGCTCGTCACCGGCTTCGTCGCCTGGCAGTTTCATGCCCCCGCGCCGTTGCTGGCGGTGCGTTTGCTCGCAAGCCGTGGCTTCCGGGCGGCCCTGATGGTCGCCGTCGCCTATGGCTTGGGGCTGTTCGGCACGACCTATCTCGTGCCGGTGTTCGTGCAGGACATCGCCGCGTATGGACCGGCCAAGGCCGGCAACCTGCTGCTCGCTCCAGGGCTTGCCCTGGCACTGGCGATTGCCGTCGGCGGCAGGCTCACCGACCGCACTGCGCCGCGGCAGGTTGTCGCCTGGGGGCTCGCCTGCTTTGCCCTGTCCAGCCTGTTGCTCGCCTTTGCCAGCGGAACGACTGCATTCTGGCTGCTCTCGCTCTGGCTGACCATCGGCCGCGTCGGTCTCGGGTTTATCATTCCGGCACTCAACGTTGGCGCAGTCGAATCGCTGCCGCCGCAATACCTGGGGCAGGCCTCCGCCGCCGTCAACTTCGCGCGCCAGCTGGGTGGCGCCGTCGGTGTCAATCTGCTTGCGGTCCTGCTCGAATGGCGACTTTCGGCCTACGGCACGGTGGGCGAGGCGACCCCGGCCTTCCGCGATTGCTTTTTGGTGGTTACGATCGCGTTTGCAGCCGCCGTGATCCCGGCGTCCTCGATAAGGAAGCACCTACTGGGGTAAGGAGGTAGCCATGTATAAGAAGATTCTCGTCGCTTACAACGGCGCGCCGGAGTCCCGATCGGCACTCGATGAGGCGGTGCGGCTCGCCCCTGACGCCTCGGTCGAGGTTCATCTTGCCGGTGTCGTGCATTACCCTTCGGCTTACCTGCTTGCCGGCGAATACGTACCAGAGGTTGCGCTGGCCGATGAGCGCGAGCACATGGATGCCGACTTGAAGGACGCGCACGCGCTGCTCGCCGCCAAGGGCATCTTGGCCAGCGACCACCTCGTTGTCGGTGAGCCGGTCGACGTGATCTGCAAGCTCGTGACCGATCTCAACATCGATCTGCTAATCCTCGGCCACCCGCGCAGCAAATCCTTCGCGCTGCGTTGGTGGCGCGGCTCGGTCGACGCCATACTTATCGAGCGCGTCCGTTGCAGCATTCTCATCGCGGCGGACCGCAAGGCTGCCGCGGGCGCAACCCGCAGCTAGCGCGGGACTGAGCGCGTCGGCACCGGGGGTCGAGCGGGACCTACGCGTCTGCCGGCACGTCGCCCGGCCTTGCGCCGCGCCGTCGCCTCATCGCCAATCTCCCCAAAGCGCATTCATTGCCGCAAGCATGGCTGCGCCCGCCGTCTCGGTGCGCAAAATGCGCGGCCCCAGGCGCAGTGGCCGAAATCCCGCGCTGCACGCGGCGGCCGATTCCTCCGCCGTGAAGCCACCCTCGGGTCCGACCAGCAGCTCAATCGCGCCAGCAGGTCGGGGCAAGCCACCGAGCGAGGTCGGTGCGCCCGGCGCGAGCAGCACGCGCAGCTCCGCGGGCGAAGGCCGGCGCAGCCAGGCGGCCAGCGCGCAGGGCGCATGCACCTGCGGCAGCCGATTGCGCCCCGACTGTTCGCATGCCGCGACGACGATCTGCCGCCAATGCTCCACGCGCCGCGTGGCGCGCGCACCTTCCAGTCGGGTGAGGCTGCGGGTGCCCATGACCGGCGCAATCGCGGCCGCGCCGAGCTCCACCGCTTTCTGCACCGTGTAATCCATCCGGTCCGCTGCGGCAAGGCCCTGCACCAGCGTGATGGTCAGCGGCGATTCTCGCTCGATGTCGTGATGCTCGAGGACACGCACTGCAACGCTGCGCGCACTGGCACGCGCGAGCTCGGCGCGATACTCACCGCCCCTACCGTCGAAAAGGGTCAGCGCCTGGCCTGCCTTGAGGCGCAGGACGCGCAGCACGTGATGTGCTGCGGCAGAAGGAAGGTCGATCTCGGTGCCCGCGACGAGCGGCGGCGGGCAGAAAATTCGCGCGATCACCTGCTGTCCAAGGGCAAACCACGCACGCAAGCGCGACGACCTTTGCCGCCATCGCTACGCGTCGCCGCCGGTCGCGAGGTACCCCGAAGCGGACATGACATGCTAGCATTTTGCCACATTGCAACAAGGAGCAAGACGATGGCTACTGCTGATTCAGTCTGCGATTTCGATGCGCCGGCGCCGGATTTCGAACTGCCTGGCACCGACGGCCGCCACTATCACCGCGACTCGCTGGCGGGAACGAACGGCCTGCTGGTCATGTTCATCTGCAACCACTGCCCCTACGTCAAGGCGGTGCTCGACAAGCTGGTGCGTGACGGCGGCGAATTGCAAACCTACGGTGTCGGCACGGTGGCGATCTGCAGCAACGATGCCGCAAATTATCCGGAGGATTCTTTCGACAACATGCGAGCCCTCGCCCTGCGCCTACGTTTTCCCTTTCCCTATCTGTGGGATGAAACACAAACGGTCGCCAAGGCATACGGCGCGGTGTGCACGCCGGATTTTTTCGGCTACAACGGCAAGCTTGGACTGCAGTATCGCGGCCGCCTCGACGACGCCGGGCGCTCCGTCAAGCCGGACGCGCCGCGCGAGTTATTCGACGCGATGGTACAGATCGCGCGCACGGGCCGCGGCCCAGCGATACAAAAATCCTCGATCGGCTGCTCGATCAAGTGGAAGACCGGAGACTAGCCGTGGCGGACACGAAGTCGCGCAGGGCATCGAGCACCACGTCGGGTGCTTCGGTCATGAGGCTGTGCCCGCAATCGGCTATGGTCACGACCCGTTGATCGGCGAACGCGGCAATCAGTGCCGTGGCGTTCTTTGCCGGTGCCATGAGGTCACGCTGACCGAGGAGCAGCAACGCGGGGCAGCGAATACCAGCGGCTGCAGATAATCCGCCTGCGTAGCGATGGCACGCCAGGAGGTCCGTGTACAGTACGCCGGGCCGTGAGCGTTCCATCAGGCGCAGGGCGTTGCCGAGCATCCAGACACCCGGCATGGGGTTGCCGCCGAGTTGATCTTGCGCCGAGAAGCTCCAACCGGCGATCAGCTCGTAGGCCAGGTGATCGTTCACCCGGGCGGCATCGAGCAGCACGTCGGCGACCGGCATCGGCGCCGCGGGACCGAGGAGCGCGATTCGTGTCACCGACTCGGGGTGGCGTCGGGCCGCCTCAAGCACGACCAGCGCCCCCAGACTGTGACCGACCAGCCCGGCCTGACTCACCCCCAAGGTGTCGAGCAGCGCCATCAGCCATTCTGCGGCTGCTTCGACGGACGCTGGCGCCTCGCCGCCACTGCGTCCGTGTCCGGGGAGGTCGAGCGCGAGTACGTTGCGGCCATGGTGTGCGAAGTACCGCGCCTGCAGCGCCCAGACGCTGTGATCGTTCGCCGCGCCATGCACGAACGCGAGCGTCGGCAACGTGGCTTCGAAACGGCGCGCCCCGGTGTAGGCGTAGACGGGATTTCCACTGACGACGCAGCGCATCAGGCCTTGCCTGCGGCGTGGAGCGCGCGGCTTAAGTCTTCGATCAGATCCTCGGGGTCTTCCAGGCCGACTGACAGCCGGATCGTTCCTTCGGTGATGCCGGCCGCGCGCAGATCCTCGGCGGAGATGCGAAAGTGCGTCGTCGAGGCCGGGTGGATGACTAGCGACTTGGCGTCGCCAACATTGGCCAGATGCGAAAAAATCCGCAACGATTCGATGAACCGCCGCCCCTGCTCGCGCGTTCCCCGGATCGAAAAGCTGAACACGGCGCCACAGCCGCGCGGCAGCAATTGTTGTGCGAGCGCGTGATCGGGATGCTGCGGTAGTTCGGGGTAACCGACCGAGTCGACCATCTCGTGCGCGGCGAGAAAGGCGACAATCCTGCGCGTGTTGTCGACGTGGCGCTGCATGCGCAGCGGCAGCGTCTCGATGCCTTGCAGTATCTGGAACGCCGTCATCGGCGCCATGCACGCGCCGAAATCGCGAATTCCCTCGCGCCGTGCGCGCAGCAGGAATGCGGTGGTGGTCGATTCTTCGGCGAACACCATGTCGTGAAAACCAGCGTAGGGCTCAGTCAGCGTCGGGAACTTCGCAGCGCTCCCGCCGGGCCTTTCCCAGTCAAACCGTCCGCCGTCTACCAGTAGTCCGCCGATGACGACGCCATGGCCGGAGAGAAACTTCGTCGCAGAGTGAACGACCAGATCTGCGCCGAGTTCGAAGGGGCGCATCAGATACGGCGTGGTAAACGTCGAGTCCACGAGCAGGGGCAGGCCATGCTCGTGCGCCAGTTGCGCCGCGCGCGGGATATCGAGCACCTCGAGGCCGGGGTTGCCGAGCGTCTCGCCGAAGAGCAGGCGTGTCGATGGCCGGATGGCGTCACGCCATGCGTTGACGTCACGAGGATCGACGAACGTGGTCTCGATACCAAAACGCGGCAGCGTGAAAGCGAGCAGGTTATGCGAACCGCCGTACAGGGAACGCGAGGCGACGATGTGCGACCCCGTCCCCATCAGCGTGACGATGGCCAGATGGAGGGCTGCCTGCCCGCTTGCGACGGCAATCGCCCCCACGCCATCTTCGAGCGCACTGATACGCTCTTCGAGCACGGCACAGGTCGGGTTGGAAATGCGCGAATACACATGGCCCGCGCGCTCCATGTTGAACAGTGCCGCGGCATGATCGCTGTCGCGGAAGACAAACGAGGCGGATTGATAGATGGGAGTGGCGCGTGCGCCGGTTGCCGGATCGGGTCGTGCACCGGCATGCAGCGTCAGCGTGTCGAAGCGGGTCGTCTTGGGCTTGGTCATCGTTGGATTGGCGCGCCGGCCAACGCGCGTGCCGGCTATGGTAGCGCATCGGCGGCGGCGGCAGCGATACCACTTGGCGCGACGCTCGTGCGAGCCTAAACTGAGCGTTCAGAATGGCAACCCCAAGGAGAATGCGATGCAGCGAAAGGCCTCGGCCCGCTGGCAGGGCACCGCCAAAGAAGGTGCAGGTACGATTTCGACCCAGAGCGGCACGCTAAAGGACACGCCGTACTCGTTCGTCGCCCGCTTTGGCGACGGCAAGGGAACCAACCCCGAAGAACTGATTGCCGCGGCGCACGCGGGCTGCTTCACCATGGCGCTTTCGTTCATGCTCAACAACGCCGGCTTCACCGCGGATGCGATCGACACCGAAGCCGCGCTGACGATGGACCAGGCCAACGGGGCCTGGACCATTACGTCGATTCATTTGACGACGCGGGCGCGGGTGCCCAAGATCGAAGCGGCGAAATTTGCCGAGGTCGCAGCCAACGCCAAGGCCAACTGCCCAGTGTCCCGCGTCCTCAACGCCAACATCTCGCTGGACGCGAAGCTTGCCTGACAGAGTCCCTAAGGCTGCCGCGCCATCGCAGCCGCATAAGGGCCGCGGCGCAACTTTCAATCCTGCCAATCGCTTCCGGCGCGAAGCACGCGAGGCCGTTGACGACGGCTGGTCGCGCGCGGGCGACGAGGAAGATGGGGAGGACCTTCCGCCGCCCAAGACAACGATTTCGATCCAGAACGCGCGCACGATCATCTCCCGCAACGATTCACCCGACATACCGTTTACGCAATCGATTAACCCGTACCAGGGTTGTGAACACGGCTGTGTCTACTGTTACGCCCGGCCGTCGCACGCCTATCTCGATCTCTCGCCGGGACTCGATTTCGAGACCCGGCTGTTCGCCAAACCTGATGCGGCCCGACTGTTGCGTGCCGAGCTCGCGCAACCCGGTTACCGTTGCGAGCCGATCGCGCTCGGCACCAATACCGATCCGTACCAGCCGATCGAGCGCGAGTGGAAGATCACGCGGCAGTTAATCGAGGTGTTGGCCGAATGTGAGCACCCCCTCACGATCACTACAAAAGGCGTCCTCGTGGAACGCGACCTCGATCTGCTGGCCCCGATGGCGGCGAAGAATCTCGTCCGCGTCTACGTTTCGATCGCCATGCTCGACCGGGAGCTCGCGCGCAAGCTCGATCCACGTGCTCCCGCGCCGCAACGGAGGCTCGCGATGATCAGGGCGATCTCCGATGCGGGGGTCCCCGTCGGAGTCAGCGTGGCACCGGTGATTCCGCAGCTCACCGACAAGGATCTGGAAGCCATTCTCGAAGCCGCGGCGGCGCACGGCGCCCGCGCCGCGACCTGGGTCATGCTGCGCCTGCCGCGCGAGGTCAAACTGCTCTTTCGCGACTGGCTCGCGCAGCACTACCCGCTGCGCGCCGGTCATGTCATGAGCCTTGTGCAGCAGGTTCGCGGCGGCCGTGACAACGATCCCGAGTTCGGTTCGCGCATGCGGGGCGAGGGCCAATTTGCCGACCTGATCGCGAAGCGATTCGAGCTTGCGTGCAAGCGGTTGCGGTTGAACGAGGACCGCACCCTGCGCCTGGATACGACGCGCTTTCGCCCGCCCGCCCCAGCGGCCAAGGGTGGCCAGCTCGATCTGTTCGGCTGAGTGCCGTGGACCTGATCGAATCTCGGTTGCGGGAGCGGGGCCTTGCCCTGCCGGGGCCGGTGGTGGTGGCTACCGCTGTGCGCCTGCCGTTCGCGTTCGTGCGCGTGCGCGGTAATCGGGCTCTGGTTTCGGGGCATGGGCCGCAGAACCCCGACGGGACCATCGCCCCACCGCTGGGCAAGCTCGGGCGCGAACTCGGCGTCGAGCAAGGCTATTACGCCGCGCGCCTCACGGCGCTCTCGATCCTGGGAAGCCTCAAGCGCGAACTGGGCGAGCTCGACAGAGTGCGAGCGTGGCTGCGCGTGTTCGGGATGGTCGCTTCGGCACCAGGTTTTGCGCAACAGCCTGCAGTCATCAACGGATTCTCGGATCTGATACTGGAACTCTACGGACCCGATGCTGGCAGGCATTCACGGTCCGCGGTTGGCATGGCGGAACTGCCATTCAACATGCCGGTTGAGATTGAAGCGGAGGTAGAAATCGAGGCTTAGTATCGGCCAAGGTCGACGCCGCACGGGGAGCTCGGCCCGCAGCGTCATTGACCTGGCCAGTTGCTCCCGACGCCGCGGGAAAGACCTGGCGCGTCACGTCCTGGCGCGACGACCAGCCGCGGTCGGGCCGACAACCAACCGCGCGAACGTTCTATTCGGTGCAATCGGTGACGCGCCGCCCGGTGATCACCTCGCTGCTGGTCGTTCCCTGATTGGTCATCCGCCTCTCGAACCGGTAGGCGGTGTCGCTTTCGGCGGTAAGGACCGTGGCCGTGCTGAAGGTGAGTACGCCGGACGGCAGCTTGAGGGCACAGTCAGCCGCATAGGTGTAGGTGGCTCCGTCACGCACCACCGGCGCAACCTTGCAGCCCATTCTCTCCAGCGCCGCGTGCTGACGCCGCAGGTCTTCGCTGGGGTCCATGCATTCCGTGGCGGCGAACTTTTGCGTACCTGCGGTGCGCTGGAACTCCCACAGGCCCTGGCGCAATAGCGGCACATCGTCGGCGCGTGCGCTCGGAATCGCCCAAAGCAGCATGCAGAGCGCGAACGAAAGATGCGGCAGGCGGCGCGGCGTGGACGTAAACGTGGACGCAGTCATGAAGGCGACTCCTTGGACCCGGCCTGCGCCGCCGATCCTTCGTTTGGCTTACGCGCCGTCTGGCGACGTGAAGCGACCCGCGCATCGCGACGCGCCGGCCAGGATAGCTTGCACACGTCGAGCAGCGCCCGGACGATTGGGTCGTGTTCGCGCGAACGAAGGTAGATGAATCGCAGCATAGTGCCAATGCGTATATCCTGCCACAGGCAGACATCACCGGCTTGCACCATCGCGAGTGCGACGTCTTCGCGCATCAGGGCCACGCCGGCGCCGGAGGCAACCAGCGAGCTCACGACTGCCTCGTCGTCGGCACCAATCACCTTGGCCGGGTCCACGCCATGCTCGCGGAACAGGGCCGCCGCAAACTGATGATGGCTGCTAACCGGCGGCGGCAGGATCCACGGCAGCGCGCCGATCTCCCGCCAGCCAGCCTGCTGCAGGCGGTCGCTCCACGCGGCAGGCGCGGCGATGCGATAGGCGAGTTCCCGCAGCGCGATGCCGGCAACTTGCGGATAGGGCATGTGGCCGTAATAGAAGCTCGCCTCGAGCGACCCGTCGCGTACGCGCTGCATGGCGACGCCGGTGATCTCGTGCTGGAAATCGACCTCGAGCCGAGGATAGCGCTCCAGCGCAGCAGCCATGAATTCGCCCAGGCGGATGAACGCGGGGTCGGAAAGCGTACCAACCCGCGCCTTGCCTGATACCGTGCCCTTCAGCGCCCGCGCCTCGGCCTCGAACGTCTGGCTGGCCGCAAGAACCTTGTCCGCCTCGGTCAACAGGCGCTTGCCGGCCGCGGTGAGGGTCATCCCAGTTGAGGTGCGCTCGAACAGCGTGAGGTCGAGTTCATCCTCGAGCGCGCGGATCTGTGCCGACAGGGCCGGCTGGCTTATATGCAGCTTCTCCGCCGCCCGGGTGAGATGGCCGGCTTCGGCGACAGCAGCGAAACTGCGGAGGCGATTGAAATCCATGCGTAGAGGCTGGAAGCGAGCGCGCCATTGTATCAAATGCGCTTTGCAACAATGACTTACGTGCAATCGGCGGGGCGGATGGGCGCGATTCAAAGAAGCGATTGGATTTCCGGAGTGTGAGCCCCTATTCTTCTTTTGTGCGATGCAGCAGCATCTGTCAGACGGCTAGTTGGACTGCGCGCGCAAACGCTTAGGAACTGTGATGAAGCCGATTACTCGATTCTTCGACTGGTTGACCTCCGGGATCGCCGAGGGCGAGCGCATGCGCGAAGAGGCGTTTCTTGCGCAGGCGTGCGACCACTGCGATCTAGAATACCGGATGCACGAACTCGAACGTGGAGCGTCGCAGGTGCGCAGCTGGTGGTAGGCGCGGCCCGGCGCTCGTTTCGGCGACCGCTCGTCTAGTGGCTTTCCCGGCCGACCTTCGCGCCGGATTTGCCGACAAGGAAATCGAGGTCGGCACCCTGATCGGCCTGTAACACGGTATCGCAGTAAAGCTTCACCCAACCGCGGTCGGAGTGCGGCTTGTCCTGCCGCCACTGCTTCTTGCGCCGGCTAAGCTCGGCGTCGGAAACGTGGAGGCGCAGTTTCCGTCGCGCCACATCCAGTTCGATCAGGTCACCGTTCCTTACCAGTGCCAGCGGCCCGCCCACCGCGGCTTCTGGCGCAGTATGGAGCACGACCGTGCCGTATGCGGTGCCCGACATTCGCGCGTCCGATATGCGTACCATGTCGGTCACGCCCATTTTCAGGAGCTTTGCAGGCAGTGCGAAGTTCCCAACCTCGGGAAACCCCGGGTAGCCCTTCGGGCCGCAGTTCTTGAGCACCAGGACCGAATTCGCGTCGACGTCGAGCTTCGGGTCATCGATGCGCCGATTGAGATCGTCGATGTCTTCGAACACGACTGCACGGCCCTTGTGCCGCATCAACTTCGGGGTTGCGGCAGATGGCTTGAGTACCGCCCCGCCTGGCGCCAGGTTGCCGCGCAGTACGGCGATCCCGCCCTGCCTCTTGAACGGTTTGGACAACGGAGTAATCACCGCCTCGTTGTAATTGACTGCGTCCTTGACGTTATCCCAGAGCGTGCGGCCGTTGACGGTCAGGGCGCCGCGGTGAATGTACTCGCCGATCTCCTTGATCACGACCGGCAAGCCGCCGGCGTAATAGAAGTCCTCCATCAGGTACTTGCCGGACGGCATCAGGTTGAGCAGGCAAGGCATGCCGCGGCCGAGCCGGTCCCAGTCATCGAGCGACAGCTTCACGCCGATGCGGCCAGCGACCGCAAGCAAGTGCACAACGGCGTTGGTCGACCCGCCGATCGCGCCGTTGACCATGATCGCGTTGTCGAATGCGTCACGCGTCAGAACCTTCGACAGGCGCAGGTCTTCGTGAACCATCGCGACGATCCGGCGCCCCGCCATGCGCGCTAGAACGCGTCGCCTCGAGTCGACCGCGGGAATTGCGGCGTTGGTCGGCAAGCCAACGCCCAACGCCTCGACCATCGACGCCATCGTCGACGCGGTTCCCATGGTCATGCAATGACCGGCGGAGCGTGACATGCAGGATTCCGCCTCGGTCATGTCGCTTTCGTTCATCGCGCCCGTCTTGAGCATTTCGGTGAATTTCCACACGTGCGTACCGGAGCCGATATCCTCGCCCCGAAACTTTCCGTTCAGCATCGGGCCGCCGGATACGCCGATCGTCGGCAGGTCGCATGACGCGGCGCCCATCAGCAGAGCCGGCGTGGTCTTGTCGCAACCCATCAGCAGTACGACGCCGTCGAACGGGTTGGCACGGATCGATTCCTCCACGTCCATCGCGACCTGGTTTCGAAACAGCATGGTGGTCGGACGCATCAGGGTTTCACCGAGGCTCATGACCGGGAACTCGATCGGAAAACCTCCCGCGTCGAGAACGCCGTCGCGCACGTGCTGCGCGAGTTCGCGGAAATGCGCGTTGCAGGGCGTGGCCTGCGACCACGTGTTGCAGATGCCGATAACCGGTCGGCCGTCAAACTGGTCGTTTGGAATACCCTGGTTTTTCATCCAGGAGCGATGCACGAGCCCGTCGCGGTCGTGGCGGCCAAACCACGCCGTCGAGCGCAACGGGGGCCTGCTTCGGGAAGCTCGCTTGCGCATGCCGCTACCGCACCGTGCGTCGCCTGGCGTACCCGGCAGGAAACAACGGAGCGAGCGCGGCACGCCGGCACAGGCGCTTCGTTCGTCCCGGTGCGCCGGCGAATCGGCCCGACAGCGCTGTGTGAAACGCCAGGCCGAGACTCCTTGGGGTGCGGCAACGGCGGCAGGTCAGCAAAGATGCCTCTTTCGGGCGCTGCGGGTCATGCGGCAAGCCGCTCCCCGCTCCCCTTGTCGAATACGTGCACCATGGCCGGATCAACGCTGAGTCCGATCTTGTCGCCGGCGTTGACACTCGGCCGCCCGTGCGTTCGCAGCACGATCTGTGCTGCGCCCGCCTGTACCAGAAGTTCGGTCTCGGCCCCGGTTGGCTCGACGACGATGACCTCTCCGGCTACCGCGCCTGTCGCATCCGGCGCGGAGAGGGCCAGATGCTCGGGCCGGATGCCGTAGGCCACCGACTGCCCGTCTGATCCGGCCGCAGCGCCCAGCGGCCAGCGCATCCCACCCGCGGCCTCGACATGCAGGGTACCCGCGTCACGGCGTACCGTGCCCTCGATCACATTCATCGCTGGCGAGCCGATGAACTGCGCGACAAACAAATTTCCTGGCCGGTCGTAGAGATCGAGCGGGGTCCCGATCTGCTCCACCCGCCCGTCGTGCATAACCACGATTCGGTCAGCCATCGTCATCGCCTCGACCTGGTCGTGCGTCACGTAGACGGTCGTCGTCTTCAAGCGCTGGTGCAACGCCTTGATCTCGCCACGCATCGCCACGCGCAGTTTCGCGTCAAGGTTCGACAGCGGCTCGTCAAACAGGAACACCTTGGGGTCGCGCACGATCGCTCGCCCCATCGCCACGCGCTGCCGCTGCCCACCGGACAATTCACGTGGAAAGCGTTTGAGATAAGGCTCGAGATTCAGTATCCGAGCAGCCTTCGCCACGCGCTCCTGGATGGTCGCGGACGGCGCCTTGCGCAACTTGAGGCTGAATGCCATGTTGTCCGCGACGGTCATGTGCGGATAGAGCGCGTAGCTCTGAAAGACCATTGCGATGTCGCGGTCCTTCGACTCCACGTTATTGACGACCTTGCCATCGATCGCGATGGTGCCGCCGGATATCTCTTCCAATCCGGCCAGCATGCGCAGCAAGGTCGATTTGCCACAGCCCGACGGACCGACCAGCACCATGAATTCCCCGTCGCGGATCTCAAATCCAATGCCGTGGATGACCTTGGTGCTGCCGAAGGTTTTTTCGATGTTCTGGAACGTTACTGATGCCATGATTCCACCTCAGCCCAATCCTGGAGCTTCAGCTTTTTACCGCGCCGGCGGTCAGCCCGCCGACCATGTAGCGCTTGAATGCATAGTAGATCGCCGCCGGAGGCAGGGCATAGATGAGGCCGACGCTCATCAGCAGCTCCCACGGCGAGTCGTCGGCGGCAAGGAAGTTCCCAAGCGCGACTGCCAGCGTGATCTGGGTGTCGTTGGACAGCAGCAGGAATGCGTAAAGGTACTCGTTCCATGCCAGCAACAGCGCATAGGTGCCAATCGCAACCAGCGACGGCATCATCAGCGGCAGGTAGACCAGGCGGAAAAGCTGCGGCGGCGACGCGCCGTCGATCCGGGCCGCCTCGTCGAGTTCGTAGGGCAGCTTGTCGGATGCCTGCTTGAGCACCCAGATGGAATATGGGGCGGCGATGGTCACCATGGCCAGGATGAGCGACCACTGGTTGTTGAGCAGCCCGTAATTGCCCATCGTCTTGTACATCGGCACCGCTAGGAACGCAGCCGGGATGAAATAGGTGAATAGCGCAAGGTTCATGACCGTTCGGCCACCGCGAACCCTTAGCCGGCTGATGGCGAACGCCGCGCCGGTGGCGACAAGGAGCGTCAATATCCCCACGCTCACCGCGATCAGGAGCGAATTCCAAAGCTGCAGCCAGAAGTGGCTCAGGTAGTAGTGCTGCTCCCGGAAGACAACCTCAAAGTTGTGCAGGGTCGGGTGGTCCGGCCAGAGCGCTCCGGCAAACGCCGAATCCTTGGGCGAGATCGCGAACAGAACCAGGTTATAGATCGGCAGCAGCGTCCATATCAGCACCGGGACGCCCACGAGCAGCAGCTTCGCTTCCGTGCTTGCCTTGCGCCAGGACCACTTCATTTGGACAGCCGCTTCATCATGAAGTAGACCAGTGGCAGCACCAGCGGCAGAGCACACACGATCGCCGCCATCGACAGGTCGACCTGGTCGAGGCGAAGGTAGCGGATTCCCAGCGTCGCCAGCACGTGCGTCAGATCCGCCGGGCCGCCTCCGGTCAGCAGATATACGCTGTTGAAGTCGCCCAGCGTCCAGATCATCGACAGGATCGCCGAAGTGAGGTAGAGCGTCTGCAGCGATGGCCAGGTGATCCACTTGAATTTCTGCCAGCTCGAGGCGCCGTCGACCGACGCTGCCTCGTACAGCTCAGCGGGAATCGCCAGCCTGCCCGCGATCAGGATCAGCGTCCAGAACGGCAGCGATTTCCAGATGTGAACGAGGATTGCCATCGACAATGCAATCCAGGGGTCGTTCAGCCAGTTCGGGCCGTCCGCCCCGGTCAGCCTGAAGATCACGTGGTTGACGATGCCCCACTCCGGGTTGAGCATGAAGCGGATCGAGAGGATGGTTGGAATCGACGGCACCGCCCAGGGAAGAATGAAGACGAGCGACAGCCACTTGATCCAGGTCCGTGTCTGGACGAAGAAGCCGGATAGAAACAACGCCACGATCATCTTCAGGTTGATGCCGATTATCAGGAACAGCAGCGTGTTGATGACCGCGCGGCTGAAGATCGGATCGTCGACCAGTCTGATGTAGGTTCCAGGTTGGCGGGCTAGCCAGAGGCCGTAGCCGACCGGATACAGCACGAACAGCAGAAATACCAGCACGTACGGGGCAATCATGATCATGCCCCATGCCTGCCAGGTCGACAGGCGGCGCTTCGCCGGGCCCGCGGGAAGCGCGGGCTCGGTGTGCGGCAGCGCGAGCGTCGACACGTGCGATTCAGCTTCTCGCCGGCACCAAGTCCGCACTCCGGCAGACGCTTGTGCCGCTCAGTCCAATGCCCGTGCCGTGGAATGAGGCGGTCACGGGCCGGCGATGACCTTGATGCGGGCGATCATTTCGTCGACTGCTTTGTCCACGGGGACCTTCTCGCTGACGACGCGGTTCATCGCCTTGGCCCAGACGTTCTCGTTGTTGACGATCGTGAACTTGTAATTCTTGGTGAACTCGAAGGTGACCGTGCCGGCGTGGAATTGGTTGTACACCGCCTGGCGGTGCCGGTCGGC
Organism: Casimicrobiaceae bacterium; assembly: GCA_035939595.1. GTDB lineage: Bacteria > Pseudomonadota > Gammaproteobacteria > Burkholderiales > Casimicrobiaceae > PALSA-1003. The sequence continues at coordinate 66,102 of DASZFQ010000057.1, read as the reverse complement.
CTTCCAGAACGGGCGCTCGGCCGCAGCCTTCATCACCGGATACCAGCGACCGAGCGCACCTTCGACGTAGGGCGTCAGATTTTCCTCCTGCAGGAGGAAGGCGACGAACTCCTTCGCCCGTTTCTTGTTCTTCGCATTCTCGAAGATCACGCCCGTCTTGATCGCGGCGCGATAGACCATCTTGGAGCCGTCGGGTTTGTTGGGGAAACCCGCCGTGACGATCAGCTCGTAGTAGTTCTTTTTGGCCTGGGCACGCTGTTCGTCGGAAAGTGTCGTGTTGTTGGCGTCATCGAGCCACTTGGTAGCGATCGAGATCGTCGCGTTGTGGGTCATCACGGTCGTCTTGTTGTGGAACGCGACGTTGTTGTCCGGATCCTTCCATGACGTCGACGATGGCGGGGTACAGCCCTTAATATAGACGTCGGTGTAGTCCTTGAGGGCGTTGACGAGTCCCTGCTTCACCTTGGGATCGTCCACCAGCAACTTGCCGTTGTCGTCGACGAGTTTGACGTTGTAGGCGTCGGCAAAGGTCAGGAACGAATAAAACGAATCACTGGAATCGACGCCCATCGGCTGGCCAATGCCGTAAAGACGCTGGCCGGTTTTCTGGCGCAATGCCGGCTGAACCTTGTCACACCAGAATGACCAGTAGTCCTTCCATCCGGTCGGAATGTCCGATTCCTTGAAGCCGGCCGTCGCCATCATGTCTAGCCAGTATTGAACGTGCATCGTCTGCTGCTTCAGGGGAAACGCGTAGTACGCGCGCTTCTTCGCCTTGTCGTTGTAGAGGTAGGTGGTCTCGAGCGTATTGGGAAGAAACTGGTCCTTCATCGGCGTGAGGATGTCCGAAAGATCCTCCAGTTTGCCGTCGAACGCCCACTTGCCGGTGACCTGGAAGTCGTACACGTCGGCGAACGCAACGTCGGGCACCGTCCCGGCGTCGAGCGCCGATACCGTCTTGGGTATCATGTCCTGCACCGGGTACTGCGACAGTTCGACCTTGACCTTGGTCTTGTCCTCGAACTTCTTGATTGCGGCGAGCAACGCATCGTCTTCAGACTTGTAGAAGCCTTTGGCAAACCACACGGTCAGCGTTTCCTGCGCCATCACCTGCGCCGAGATAGCGAGGGCACAGCCGGCGACAACGCCGGTGAAGAACTTGTTCATCGAGCTCCTCCTTTATGATCGAAGTATTATTTGAGTCAGCCGCTCGCGCTTTCGCGCGAAAGCCCGGAACCCGGGCTGGTCGCTTTCAACGTGAACCGCCAGTCACATGACTGCGCCGAGATACCACGGCACAAACTCATTCTGCCCGTAGCCGTGCACTTCGCTCTTGGTCCTCTGTCCAGAGGCGGTGCTGAGCATCATGCGGAAAAAACGTTCCCCCATCTGTTCGACCGTGGACGTGCCGTCGACAATCTCGCCGCAGTTGATGTCGATGTCTTCTTCCTGCCGATTCCACAACGCGGTATTGGTCGCGAGCTTGAGTGATGGCGCCGGAGCGCACCCGTATGCCGAGCCGCGGCCGGTGGTGAAGCAGATCATGTTGGCGCCGCCCGCGACCTGACCGGTCGCCGACACAGGGTCGTAGCCCGGAGTGTCCATGTAGACGAAGCCCTTCGCCGTCACCGGTTCCGCGTACTCGTAAACCGCAACCAGATTGGTCGTGCCTCCCTTCGCAACGGCGCCAAGCGATTTTTCCAGGATCGTCGTCAATCCGCCGGCCTTGTTTCCCGGCGAAGGATTGTTGTTCATCTCGCCCTTGTTACGCAGCGTGTAATCCTCCCACCATTTGATGCGCTCGATCAATTTCTCCCCGACCTCGCGTGCCGCCGCGCGGCGAGTCAGCAGGTGCTCCGCTCCGTAGATCTCGGGGGTTTCCGAGAGGATTGCCGTGCCACCGTGGCGCACCAGCAGATCGACTGCGGCGCCGAGCGCCGGGTTGGCGGTAATGCCGGAATACCCGTCCGAGCCGCCACACTGCAATCCGACGACAAGATGGCCAGCGGGCACGCTCTCGCGTTGTGCCTGATTCGCATGCGGGAGCATCTCCCGGATCATGGCTATGCCCTTGGCGATCGTCTTGGTCGTTCCACCGGTGTCCTGTATGGAAAAGGTGCGCAGCAGCGGGCCCTCGGAGAGCTTCTGGGCACCGAGCAAGGCGCTGATCTGGTTAGCTTCGCAGCCCAAGCCCACGATGAGCACGCCGGCGAAGTTGGGGTGCCGCGCGTAACCGCCGAGGGTGCGGCGGAGGACCTGCATGCTTTCGCCGTTGACATCCATGCCGCAGCCGCTGCCGTGCGTGAGCGCTACGACGCCGTCGACATTGGGAAACGCCTCGAGTCCCGTCGATTTGAACGCGTCCGCGATGCCGTGCGCGACGGTCGCCGAGCAGTTTACCGTGGACAGTATGCCGACGTAGTTGCGCGTCGCCACGCGGCCGTCGGCACGAACGATGCCCTGAAACGTCGCCGGCTTGTCAACGTAACGCGTCGGCCTGGCGTCGGCCCCGAAAGCGTAATCGCGCGCGAACTCGCCCATCGCCAGATTATGCAAGTGCACATGCTCGCCCCCCCCAATCGCGCGCTTCGCGAAGCCGATGATCTGGTTGTAACGCTTGACCGGCGCGCCGGCGGCAAGCGCACGGGTGGCAACTTTGTGCCCGGGCGGTATCAACCCCGACACCTTGACGTTTTCGTCGAGCAGCGCCGTGCCCGAGACAAGTTGCTGCCGCGCGATGACCACGTCGTCGTCGGGATGCAAGCGAATGGTAAGCGAGGTCTTGGTCAGCATAGGATGTGCTCCAGCCGGGGGTACACCATTTTAGACGCCTTCCGCCAGCGGCGGGTCAAGGACAAACCGGGCCGTGCCCCGCGTGGTTGCAGCGGCACCTGGCGCCGCTTCCGCGTTCCCACCGCCGGGTGCTTTGTTCATGGCAACGAATCAATGCGGATCGCGGCCTCTGCCCGTCCGGCCGCGATCAATTGCACCTTGGTACTGCGGGTCTTGTCCTTTGCGAGCTCGAAGGCCTTGACTGCATCGGCGAGCGGAAACTGGCCGGACAGCAGCGGCCGCACATCGACTCGACGCGAGGCGATGTAGTCGACTGCCCAGTCGAACTCGATACCCCAGCGGAATGCACCCTTCAAATCGAGCTCCTTGACCAGCAGTTCATTGACAATGAAGGGCAGTGGCTCGTGCGGCAGCGTTCCGACCTGTACGATGGTACCGCCGCGCTTGACGGCGGCGACGCAGGCCTTGAGCGCAGCGAAGCTGCCCGATGCCTCGAAGGCGACATCGAATTGCGGCGACGCCAGCGCATCGGGTTCCTTGTCTGCACGAACCGTGCGCGTGGCGCCCGCCTCGCGCGCCGTTGCCAGCGGCCGGTCGAGGATGTCGGACGCGGTCACTGCGGTCGCGCCGGCAAGCCGCGCCGCGATCACCGTCAGGCAGCCGATCGTGCCGGCGCCGGTGACGAGCACGCTCTTGCCCAGCAGATTTCCGGCGCGCACGACGGCGTGCAAGCCAACCGCCAGCGGTTCAGCGAACGCAAGTTCGCCCAGGCTGACCTCGCTGGAAACCGGATAGCATTGGCGCTCGCCCAGGACGAAATACTCGGCAAACATGCCCTGCACGTGTGGATAGAGGCTGGCGCTGCCAAGGAAGCGCATGCTGCGGCAGAGGTGCTCGCGTCCCTCACGGCAGTAGTCGCAGTGGGCGCAGGCTTGCGACGGGCTTACCGCGATCTTGTCGCCGGGTTTCACCCGCGTGACGCCGTCCCCGATTCTGGCCACGACCCCTGATGCCTCGTGCCCCGGAATCAGCGGCTCGCGGATGACAAAGCTCCCGTTCCGGCCCTCAAAGTAGTAATGCAGATCGGAGCCGCAAATACCCCCGGCACCCAGGCGGATCAGCACCTCGCCCGGCCCCACCTCGGGTTCTGCCGCGGGCTCGATGCGCAGGTCCTCCTTGGCGTGAATTCGACATGTCAACATGCTCGGTCGCTCCTCTTCGATTCGATGCCTCAATGGCGTGCGTCCCAGCTCTTGCTGAATCGCTTATATGCCCGGTCCAGATGGCGCTGCATCGCTGCCCGTGCGCCGGCTGCGTCGTGTCGAATGATTGCGTCGAGAACCAGCCGGTGTTCGGCGATCGCGCTCGTCCATAGCCGCGGGTTGTCGTAATGATGCTCGAGCTGCATGAACAGCGGCCCCATGCGCTCTTCCCACAACATCTTGACCACCGCGACCAACGCACCGTTGCCTGTGGCCTCGGCGACGCGCAGATGAAAGAGCCGGTCGCCGGCGAGTGGCTGCCGTTTTTCCCTGTCCTTGACGCTCTGCATCTGCTGCAGGGCCTCTTCGATGGCTGCGATGTGGGGCCGCTTGGCGAATCTTGCCGCCCACGCGGCGCATTCGCTCTCGACGACCCAGCGCGCGCGCAACAACTCGAAAGGGCCCAGTGCGGATTGCACCGGCACGCCGGACTCGCCATCGCTGCGCGGCCCGAGCACGTAGATGCCCGAGCCAATCCTTACCTCGACCAGCCCCTCGACTTCGAGCGCGATCAGCGCCTCGCGCACCGATGGCCGCGACACACCGAGCTGCCGGGCGAGGTCACGCTCCGGGGGCAGCCGCGTCCCGGCCGGAAATTCCTTGGACCGGATCAGCGTCCGGATCTGGTCGGCGATCTGACGGTAGAGGCGGCGGGGTTCGATGCTCTGGATCGGCATGGGCTGCCAAGGACCTGGCGCTGTCGCGCGCGTCCAGCAAGAGCGGCTAGCTTACGCACGATCCTGCTATCTGGTCAAGTGGTCTGACCACTTTTTGCAGCGCGATTAGACTATGATTCGCGCTGGAAGGGAGCCGGGGTGGCACGGCGCGGTCGGAAACGAGGAGGGGCGGGCGGTGGCTGGACGCTTGGCGGGCAAAGCGGTGCTGGTCACCGCAGCGGGTCAAGGCATCGGCAGGGCCTCTGCGGCGGCGATGGCCCGCGAAGGGGCAGAGGTCATCGCCACCGACCTAAATCCGAAGCTGCTCGAAAGCCTCGACGGCATCGCGGGAATCACCACGCGCGTACTCGACGTCCTCGACGACGCGGCAATCGAGTCTGCGATGAACGAAGCGCCGGAGCTGTCCGTGCTATTCAACTGCGCCGGATTCGTTCACAACGGCACGATCCTCGACTGCACGCCGAAGGACTGGGCATTTAGCTTCGATCTGAACGTGCGTGCCATGTACATGACGATACGATGCGCGCTACCGAAGATGCTCGAACGGCACGCCCAGACCGGCAAGGGGGCAAGCATCATTAACATGGCCTCGGTGGCCGGGTCGATCAGGGGCTTGCCAAACCGCTGTGCCTACGGGGCGAGCAAGGCGGCAGTCATCGGCCTTACCAAGTCGGTGGCAGCGGACTTTGTCGCCCGGGGCATCCGCTGCAACGCCATCGCGCCAGGCACCGTCGATACACCGTCCCTTGACGCACGGATCAGCGCCTATGCCGATCCGATCGAAGCGCGTAAGGCGTTCATTGCGCGCCAGCCGATGAAGCGGCTCGCGCAGCCCGAGGAAATAGCGCCGATCGTGGTGTTTCTCGCCTCCGATGAATCGGCCTTTGCCACGGGAAATGTCTATTCCGTTGATGGCGGGATGACGATCTGAATCGCACCAGGAATCGCCGTTCACGCTTCGACCAGCTCAGCCCGAACGGCGCGTGCACAACCGGTCGCCTTGAGCTTGTCGAATGGCGACCCCTGACGAAGGCATGACTATGAAACTCGTACGTTACGGCCCGCCCGGCAAAGAAAAACCCGGACTGCTCGACGCCGAAGGCAAGGTGCGCGACCTGTCGCGCAAGGTCAAGGATATCGACGCGTCGGCGTTCGCGCCAGGTGAGTTGGCGCGATTGCGCAAACTCGACCCGAAAAAGCTGCCGCTGGTCAAGGGGCGGCCTCGCCTTGGCCCCTGCGTCGCGACTCCATCCAAGTTCGTCGCAATCGGACTCAATTACATCGATCACGCCAAGGAATCCGGCAACCCCATCCCCGAGTATCCCGTGGTGTTTTTCAAGGCGGAGACCTGCATCGTCGGTGCCAACGATAACATCATGCTGCCGCCGGATTCGACGCACACCGACTGGGAAGTCGAGCTCGGGGTTGTGATAGGCAAGACAGCACGGCACGTCGACAAGAAGGACGCGCTCAAGCACGTCGCGGGTTACTGCATCGTCAACGACGTGTCCGAACGCGAGTACCAGATGAAGCGCAGCGCGACGCAGTGGGGCAAAGGCAAAGGTTGCGACACCTTCGGTCCCATCGGTCCCTGGCTCGTCACCGCCGATGAGATCAAAGACCCGCAGAATCTGAGCATGTGGCTCGACGTCAACGCGGCGCGTCGGCAGACCGGTAATACGCGAACCATGATCTTCGGTGTCGCCGATCTTGTCGCCGACGTGTCGAAGTACATGACGCTGCTTCCGGGTGACCTGATTACCACCGGTACCCCGCCCGGGGTGGGGATGGGGATGAAACCCGAACCCCAGTATCTCAAGCCGGGCGACGTGGTGACGCTCGGCATCACCGGCCTGGGCGAGCAGCGCCAGAAAGTGGTCGCCTACAAGGGGAGGCGCTAGGTGTGCGCCAGTCGGGACAGCACCTGACCGCGCAGCGGAAGTCGCAATGAGCCCTGCGCGCTCCGCGACCGTCGGCCCGGGAACTCGGCTCCTGTCGCGTGACGAGTACCTCTATCCACCCCTGGCGCCCAATCGCAGCGGCTTGCTCGCGCTCGACGGCCGTCACACGATGTATTGGGAGGAATGTGGCAACCCCCGCGGCGCGCCGGTCGTGTTTCTGCACGGGGGCCCCGGTGGTGGCATCGCGGCCGACCACCGCCGCTACTACGATCCCGCGTTCTACCGCATCGTGCTCTACGACCAGCGCGGCGCCGGGCAATCCACGCCGCGGGGGGAGCTCGTCGACAACACCACCCAACACCTGATCGCGGATCTGGAGCGGCTGCGCACGCACCTGGCGGTCGAACGCTGGCTGGTCTTCGGCGGGTCGTGGGGATCGACGCTGGCGCTCGCCTACGTCCAAGCTCATCGGGAACGCGTTCTCGGGCTGGTGCTGCGCGGCATCTTCCTGGCGCGCGCCTGGGAAGTACGCTGGTTCATGCACGACATGCGCTTCGTGTTCCCTGAGGCCTGGCGCGCGTTCGCGAGCTTTCTGCCCGAGGCCGAGCGTGGCGACATCCTCGCGTCGTATTACCGCCGGCTGACCCACCCGGACCCTGCGCTACACCTGCCGGCGGCACACGCCTGGAGCCGCTACGAAAGCTCCTGCTCGACGCTGCTGCCTGACCCCGAGCTTGTCGCACATTTCGATGAAGACGCGATCGCCCTGGCAATCGCGCGCATCGAGGCACACTATTTCGTGCACGGACTCTTCCTCTCCGAAGACGCGCTGCTCGCAGGCGTCGCGCGCCTGCGCCAGGTTCCATGCGCGATAATCCAGGGCCGCTACGACATCGTGTGCCCGATCCGCAGCGCCGACGACCTGCACCGCGCGTGGCCCGAAGCCGAGTACGTGGTTGTTCCCGACGCAGGCCATTCGGCGCGCGAGCCCGGCATCGCGCGCGAGCTGGTCGCGGCCACCGATCGCCTCCGCGACAGGCTCGCCTGAAGCGCCCCCTCTGGGCCTCTATTCCTTGTACGCTTCGACGGGGATGACGATCTTCACGTCGTCGCCGAGCGACTTGGGAATACCGTAATTCATTCCCCACTGGGAACGCTTGATGGTGGTCGTGACTTCCGCACCGCACAGCGGCTTGCGGTTCACCGGGTGATCGCCACAGACGAAGTTCGCGACCTTGAGCGCAACCGGCTTGCTAACCCCTAGCATGGTGAACTCACCCTCGGCGCCGACGACCTGGTCACCATCGAAGATCAGGTTGGAGGACGTGAACGTCATGGTCGGGTACTTGGCGACGTTGAAGAAGTCTTCACCTTTCACATGGACGTCGAGGCGCGGATCGATCGTCTTGATCGAGCTCGCGTCGATCGTGACTTCGATCGCGCCCTTCCTGGCGACGCGGTCAAGCGTGATCTTGCCTGTCGCCCTGGCAAACGATCCGCGCTGGATCGAGAAGCCCATGTGCTTGACTTCGAACATTGGCTGCGAATGCACCGGATCGATGTCGTAGGTGTCTTCCGCGACGGCGGCGGGTGCAGCGGCGGCGAGCATCCATGCAGCGCCCGCGAGGAATCGAACCATTGTCGGCAACCTTCTCTGCTGGTAAGAACCCGTTACGGCCTTCGCCGCCCTGAAACAACGCCAAACAGGCGGCGCCGGCCCGCTATTTCCTCTACTTCACCGGCGGCAGGACCATGCGGATACGGACGACGACCTCGTTCGCAACCGTATCCAGGTCGGCCCACTCGCCTTCGCCGATCTTGAAATCGAGGCGCTTGAGCACGAAGCTGCCTTCGGCGACGTTGTTTCCCGCAGCATCCATTTTCATCGTAATCGGAACCACCGTATCGCGGGTTATGCCCTTGATCGTCAGCGCGCCCGAAACTTCGTATTTGCCCCCGCCCGCGTCGCGGATAGTGCTCGACGCGAATTTCGCCCCAGGGAATTTTGCGGTATCGAACCACAACGGCCGCTTGATCTCGGTCTCCGCCTCGTCGCTGGCGAGATCAATGCTGGCAAGATCGATCTCCAAGTCCGCCTTCGATGCAGCGAGATTCTTGGGCAGGAACACGATATTCGCCTTCCACCTGCGAAATCGCCCCTCGACATTCACGCCCATCTGCCTGGACATGAAGCGAATCTCGCTCCGGTCAATGAGCACGCCCTGCGCCCCGGCCTGGCCGGCGGCGAGCAGCAACATGCCGAGAGTGGGAATAAACGAGCGCAACAGAACCATGATCGGCAGCCTCAGCGCGGTGGTTTCGATATTGCGGCCGGCAACATATTCGTCAGCACGGTATCGCCGTCGACAAAATGGTGCTTGAGCGCCGCCGCAACGTGCATACAGACAAGTGCCAGAAGCGTGAAGTTCAACCCCACGTGACAGGCTCTGAGGACCGCGGCCAGCACCTTGTCCTTGGGCAGCAGGTCGGGCAGCGGGACGAGTCCCAGATAGACGACCTGCACCCCGGAGGCCGAGCTGTACAGCCATCCAGTCAGCGGGATAACGAGCAGAAGTGCGTACAAGAGTCCGTGCGCCCAGCGGGCCGCGCGTACCTGCCACCGCGGCATGGCCGGTGGGGGTGGCGGCGGGGGGTGCCTCCAGCGCCAGGCCAGCCGGGCGCAGGAGAGCAGAAACACGGTGATGCCGATCCACTTGTGCCAGGCGTACCACTGCAGCTTCTGCCGCGACAACGGCAGCCCCACCATCGACAGTCCGAGCGTAAACCCGCCCACGATCAGCGCCGCGATCAGCCAATGCAGCGCAATCGTCGTCGTCGTGTATCTCGTTGCGACGTTCGCGCTGGCGGTCGTCATCGTCCGTGCTCCCCGTTCGCGCCCGTATAATGCCATGGTGATCGTGTGCAGTTGCGCCGCAAAACCCCCAGTGTACCCACCCGTTTCATGACGTCCGCCAACGACCTGTGGCTCGCACGCAGCCGCGCCGCGGTCTGGCACCCATGCACGCAGATGAAGGAGCATGAAACGCTGCCTTTGGTTCCGCTGGCGCGCGCCAGCGGTCCCTGGCTTTACGACTTCGACGGTCGGCGTTATCTCGATGCGGTGAGTTCCTGGTGGGTCAATCTGTTCGGCCATGGCCAGCCGGCAATCAACGCGGCGATCGGCGCGCAGCTGGCGGAGCTCGAGCACGCCATGCTTGCCGGGTTCACCCATCGCCCGGCAATCGAGCTCTCCGAGCGCCTTTCCGCCATCGCGCCCGGTCGGCTGGGGCACTGCTTTTTCGCCTCCGATGGTGCCTCGGCAGTCGAGATCGCGCTGAAGATGAGCTTTCACTCCTGGTGTAACGCCGGACGGCCGGAAAAGACCGGTTTCGTCAGCCTCGAGCACGGTTACCACGGTGAGACGCTGGGTGCGCTTGCCGTGACCGATGTCGCACTGTTTCGCGACGCCTACGCGCCGCTCCTGCACCGTAACACGACCGTTCGCTCCCCCGATGCGCGCCGCGCGGCTCCCGGCACCGCGCCGCGCGAGCATGCGCTCGCGGCAGCCACCGCGTTGGAGGCAGTTCTGGCCGAGCACCATGCGCGCATTGCGGCGCTGATTCTCGAGCCCCTGGTGCAGGGCGCGGCGGGGATGGCCATGTATGACCCGGCCTACCTCAAGCGCGCACACGAGCTCACCAGGCAATACGGGGTACACCTTATCGCCGACGAGATCATGACCGGTTTTGGCCGCACCGGTACTATGTTCGCCTGCGAGCAGGCTGCGGTCGCGCCCGATTTTCTCTGCCTATCGAAGGCCATCACGGGCGGCTATCTACCGCTGTCGGTGGTGCTGACAACTGACGCGGTGTACGCCGCGTTCTACGACGACGATCCCGCCCGCGGTTTCCTGCATTCCCATTCCTATTCGGGCAATGCGCTCGCATGCCGCGCGGCGCTCGCGGTGCTTGACTTGTTCCGCGACGAGGACGTCATTGCGCGCAATCGCGCCCGCGCGGTCGAATTGACCGCCCTGGCACGGCCCCTGGCTGACCATCCGAAGGTACGAAATTTTCGCCACCTCGGCATGATCTGGGCGTTCGAGGTCGACTCGGTGCGGCCGGATTTCTCGCGCTGGTGCTTCGCGGCAGCGCTCGAACGGGAGCTGTTGCTGCGGCCGATCGGCAACACCGTGTACTGGATGCCACCCTACATTCTGGAGGCTGCCGATGCCAGCCTGCTCGCGGAGCGAACGCTGGAGCTCGTAGCGTGCGCCTGATGCGTCGACGCTCCCTGGCGGCCCTTGCCGCCGCTACGCTTGCTGCATTGGTGGCGGCATCGGCTGGCGCGGCGCTGCCGCCCGCGCTCGCGCACGCCTTTCTCGAAGAAGGGATTCCCCTCAACGCGGTCGGCCTTTACGTGCGCGAGATCGGGGCTGCGCGCCCGCTGCTATCGCACCAAGCCACGAGGCCGATGAACCCAGCGTCGACCATGAAGCTGGTGACGACTTTCGCGGCGCTGGAGTTGCTGGGGGCGGACTATCGGTGGAAGACGGAAGCCTACGCCGACGGTCCGCTTACCGGGACGACGCTCGACGGCAACCTCGTGCTCAAAGGGTACGGCGACCCGAAAATCACGATCGAGCAATTCCAGGCCCTGATCGCCGCGCTGCGGGCGACCGGGCTCACGACAATCCGCGGCGACCTGGTGCTCGACCGCAGTTACTTTGCCCCGGCCCCGCACGATCCGGCGGCGTTCGACGCCGAGCCGCTCAAACCTTACAACGTCGGCCCCGACGCATTGCTCGTCAATTTCAAGAGTGTGCGCTTCGTTTTCACACCCAATGCGGCGGCCAACGCCGTCGCGATGAGAATCGAGCCTCCGCTCGCGAGTATTACGCTGCACGGCGCGCCAAAGCTCACCAGCGGCGAATGTGCCGACTGGCGCTCGGGGCTTGGCGCGACGTTCGTCAATCGCGCCGACACCGCCGTGGCGGATTTCAATGGCAGCTATCCTGCGACATGCGGCGAGCGCGAATGGTATGTCGCCCTCCTCGACCATCCGCACTACGTGCTTGCCATCTTCACCCGCTACTGGAAGGACGCCGGCGGGAGCTTCGCCGGCGGGGTGCGCGATGGCCGAGCGCCGCCGGCCGTAAAACCGATCGCCACGCTGCAGTCGCCACCTCTCTACGACGCGGTGCGCGACATCAACAAGCTTTCCAACAACGTCATGGCCCGGCAGTTGTTCCTTACCCTGGCGACGAGCGCGTATCCGCCGCCGGCGACCACGGAACGGGCAGCCGAGACGGTACGGCGCTGGCTGGCGCAACGGAAGCTGCGCTTTCCCGAGCTCGTCCTGGACAACGGCTCGGGATTGTCGCGTCGGGAGCGCATTGCGGCCCTGAGCCTGGCGCAACTGCTCCTCGCGGCGGACGCGAGCAAGCTACGCACCGATTTTGTCTCCTCCCTCGCGGTCGCGGCTACCGATGGGACGGTGCGCAAGCGTTTCGCCGACGAGGATGTCGCCGACTGGGCACTGCTCAAGACCGGCTCGCTCGAAGGCGTGCGCGCGCTGGCCGGTTACGTCTACGGGGCGGATGGACGGCGCTACGTCGTCGTCTGCCTCGTCAATCATCCAAATGCGGAGCACGCGCAACCGGCACTCGACATGCTCGTCGAGCGCATTTACGCCGGAACGCTCGGGAGAGCATCGCCATGAGCGGTCTGATGCTGTTCGACATCCTGGCGGAGGCGCGCATCGAGGAGGCGATCGCGCAAGGCATGCTCGACAATCTCCCCGGCGCCGGACAGCCGCTCGTCCTGGCCGATGACCGGCTCGTACCCGAAGGGTTGCGCGCCGCCTATCGCATCCTGATGAATGCGGGCTGCGTGCCCCCTGAGGTCGAAGCGCGACGCGAGGTTGCCGCTCTCGTCGCGTCGTTCGCGACTCTCGATGACGCCGCCGCCCGGCGTCGTACGCTGGCCAAGGTCGCGTTGCTCAAGGCGCGTCTCGAAGCGAGCGGGTGGCGCCGGAATCGCCCCGGTACGGCCTCCGGCAGGCACCCGGGCCGGCTCGACAACGGTGCGCTCGAGCCGTAACGCCCGACCCTACATGCCCGGCACTGGCTGGCTGGCGTTAAAGAGCACGTAGCCGCGAATCAGCCGGTAGAGCACCCAGATGGTGGTCGCCACCCAGATTGCGTAACCGACAACCAAGCCGATGAGAATGATCGCGAAAACCACGAAGATGACCGCCCCAACGATCCCCCACAGCAGCGAGAACCAGAAGGTTCGAATCAGCCAGCGATAGTGGGAGGCAAGCCATGTGCCCGCAGCGTCGGCCCGCTTCACGTAGGCGAGGATGATGGCGATGAAGCCGACGATCCCCATCAGTGGAGCGATCAACGGAAAGCCCGACGAGGCAAGGCCGACGACTGCCGCGACACCAAAGAGGGCATAGATTACCAGTGTCATCGAGATCAGTGCCGGCGAAGGCGCACCATTGGCAACGGGCGGAACGGCTGCGTCGCTCATGTCTCAATCTCCCTTATTTTAATGACGATCAGTATGCCGCAGACTGCCCCGCACCGCGACCGGCGCCCTCGCCGCCTTAACCTTCACCCATGCGCGCCGACTTTCGCGGCAGACCGGCTCCGCTTCGGAGGTGGTCCTTTGGGCGTGAATCGGTATCCTCAGACCGCGTTAAGGGACGGGCGCCGCCGCGACTGGACTGCAGGCGCTGCTCGGGCGGCACACTGCCCGGCATCCCTTTGCGAGAAGGATCGGGTTCCACCCCTCGCGCCTCGAACTTCCGACGCGGCGACATGGGGGTAACTGCGACGGGCATGTTTTGCCACCGTGGGAGTCCGCCCGCAGACGGCGGTCCTCGCTATAATACGTGATTCGCCCCTCACTTCACGGGAGATCGATATGACTGCCGCAAGATTCGAACGCAGCCGCGATGCACTGGTCAAGGATTTTTCCGACGTGCTCGCGGAAGCGGAAACCCTGCTCAAGCAGGCTGCCAAGGAATCCGGCGAAAAGGCCAGCGATCTGCGCACGCAGGTCGAAGCGAAGCTGCGCTCGGCCAAGCTGCGCCTCATGGATTTGCAGGATGACGCGATCGGCACCGCCAAGGCGGCCGCCCGCGTCACGGACGATTACGTGCGCGACAATCCCTGGCAGGCGATAGGGCTCGCGGCCGCGATCGGGTTTCTCGTCGGCCTCGTGATCAGCCGCCGGTAATTCTTGGTGCCCGAACCCGGCACAGAGCGGCCCGCCGCGGGGCTCGCCGCCTCGCTGTCCGGCATCGCCGCGACCATCGTGGCCCTGCTGCGCACGCATCTCGAGCTGGCCATGGTCGAGTTCGAGGAGGAGCGCGAGCGTGTTAAAACCATGCTCGCGTTGATGGTGGTGGCGACGCTTTTCGCGTGCTTTACGCTCGTTGCTCTGTCGGTCCTGGTCGTGGTCTGGCTCTGGGACAGCTACCCGCTCGCGGCGCTTTCAGGCGTAGCCCTTGTCTACGGCCTGATCGCCGTTGGCGCCGTGCTGGCGCTCAAACACCAGCTTCACGCGCATGGCCGCCCTTTCGCGGCGACGCTCTCCGAGTTGGAGCGCGACGCGGATGGATTGCGCCGGAAACCGTGAACCGGGCGCGATGAGCGAATCACCGCAACACTTTGCCGCACGCAAGCAGCTCCTGCTGGCGCAAGCGCAGCTGCAGCGCATGCAGCTTTCCCTGTACGTCGATGATGCGCGCGATGCGTTGCGTCCCGCTGGCGTTATTGGCAGCGCCGTGGCGCGGCCTGCGGCGTTCGTCGCGCTGGCTGATACCGTCGCCCGCATGCTGGGCTGGCGCCGTCTATCCAGCGCGGTGCGCCTCGGCGCGATCGTCGTCGCTGCGTATCGCATAGCCCGCGCCTGGCGCGGCTTGACGCGCTAGGTCGTACCGGGAGATCCCAAGCGCCGCAGGCAACAAATGCCGGCGGCGCAGTGATTGGACGGCCGGGATTAACCCAGCGACGCAATGCCGCTGCGACTCCGGCGAGCAAGACTTTCATAGCCCGAGGTCGCGCCAGAGCGCGTCGACGCGGCGCCTGACCGCAGCATCCATCGCAATCGGGCGACCCCAGATGCGTTGCGTCTCACCCGGCCATTTGCCGGTCGCGTCGATGCCCATCTTGCTGCCGAGCCCAGCGGTTGGCGAAGCGAAGTCGAGATAGTCGATGGGGGTGTTCTCGACGATCAGCGCATCGCGCGCGGCATCGACCCGAGTGGAGAGCGCCCAGACGACCTCTTTCCAGTTGCGGACATCGACGTCGTCGTCCGTGACGATGATGAACTTGGTGTACATGAACTGGCGCAGGAAGCTCCACACCCCGAACATGATGCGCTTGGCGTGGCCGGGATACTGCTTCTTCATGCTGACGAGTGCGAGGCGATACGAACAGCCCTCCGGTGGAAGATAAAAATCGACAATTTCCGGGAACTGTTTCTGCAGCAACGGAACGAAGACTTCGTTGAGCGCCGCGCCGAGCACCGCAGGCTCGTCGGGAGGTTTGCCGGTGTAGGTCGAGTGATAGATAGGATCACGGCGCAGCGTGATGCGCTCAAGTGTGAGCACCGGGAAGCGCTCGACCTCGTTGTAGTACCCGGTGTGATCGCCGAACGGTCCTTCGGCCGCGGTTTCAAAGCCGGATCGATCACCGGCATCGGGATGAATGAACCCTTCGAGGACGATCTCGGCCGAGGCGGGCACCTGCAGGTCGTGCGTGATGCACTTGACGATCTCCGTACGCGCGCCACGGAGCAGGCCGGCGAACTGGTACTCGGACAGCGCATCGGGCACCGGGGTCACCGCGCCGAGGATTGTCGCCGGATCGGCCCCCAGGGCGACCGCGAGGGGAAATGGTTTTCCTGGCGATTTGAGCGCATGGTCGCGAAAGTCGTGCGCGCCGCCGCGATGGTGAAGCCAGCGCATGATTACCTTGTTCCTGGCGAGCACCTGCTGCCGGTATATGCCGAGATTCTGCCGGGTCTTGTGCGGGCCCCGCGTCACCGTCAGGCCCCAGGTGATCAACGGCCCCACGTCTTCGGGCCAGCACGTCTGCACCGGCAGCCGCGCGAGGTCTACGTCGCCTCCTTCCCATACGATCTCCTGACATGGTGCCGAAGCGCGCTCCTTGGGCGCCATATGCATGACCTGCAGGAATGCCGGTCGCGTGTTCTGCCAAAGGTCCTTCAGCCCCTTGGGCGGCTCGGGCTCCTTGAGGAAGGCGAGCAGCTTGCCAATTTCGCGCAAGCCGTCGACCGTTTCTTCGCCCATGGCCAGGGCAACGCGCAGCGGCGTGCCAAACAGATTGCCGAGAACGGGAATGCGCGCACGCCCATTATTACCATCGAAGCCTTTCGGCTTCTCAAACAGCAGCGCCGGCCCGTTGGCTTTGAGGACCCGATCGCAGATCTCCGTTATTTCGAGGTGCGGATCGATCTCAACCGTCACACGCTTGAGTTCGCCGCGGCGTTCGAGTTGAGACAGAAAGTCGCGGAGGTCGGCGTATTTCATATCCGGCGCGGTACACGCGTTGTCGGCCGCGAGGGCATCTTACCAGCCACCGCGCCGACCGCCAGCCGTGCCAAGGGAAAGCGCCAGCTGCTGCAGCACCGCACAAAATCGGCGCGAAATGGAGCAAATCTGTCGGGCGACGGCGACAGTTGGCGTCGCATCGATGCCACACCGGGTCGCGGAAGGGCTATTATCGGCCGCTGCGGCTGGACCGCTGCCGCTCCCAAACGTTATCCTCGTCAGTAGGCCCCCTTGGGGGCCGCATTGTCCGGAGATCACCACTTGCGAATCGTCGTGGCCGCGCTTAAGGCCTGCACGGGAATCCTCGCCCTTTGCTGGGCCGCGGCGGCTTTTGCCCAGAACGCTGGCACCGCGTCGTCCACCTTGCCGCATCCGGTGGGGCGCCCGAACCCCGCGGTGGAGTCGATCCGTCTGCTCCCGTCGCAACCCACCCTCGCCGGCACCTGCGGCGGCAGTGCCTTCACCGTCAACTCGTTCATCAATGTCACCGGGCAGGCTTCGGCGGACGTGAAGGTCAGCGCGTCCGGCGTCGGCACGATCGAGGAATTCACCGACGAGACAGGCAACAACATCGGCCCGTACAACGCCGCCTATCCGGCGTTCCAGATCCCCGCCTTCGGCGGCGGGTTGGCACCGAACACATCGATCACGATCTTGGTCACCACCTATTCGGGTCCCGCCCTGAGTGGCTCGATCAGTTACGTTAGTTCGCTCGAATTCAATTGCACCACCGGCGCGGTCCTGCAGGTCGACCCACCGGCCACAGGGGCGATAGCTGCGCCTACGTTATCGACGCTCGCGCTCGCGCTGACGGCTTCGTTGCTCGTCTTGCTTGGCATCGCGACGCTTCGCCGCCAGGTGCGCCCGCGTCGCGCACGCCGCTAATTCCAGCGCATCGGAGCCTTTTCTCACCTGGGCCACCCCGGCCAGGCGTGAACGCGCAGCGCAAAATCTGCGGCAGTACCGGCAAAGATCGCCAGGCCGAGCCAGTGATTGCCGAGGAATGCGCGGAAGCAGCTGTCGCGATCCCGTTTGCGGATCATTGCGAAGTGCCACAGCGCAAGCAGTGATGCGATCAGCACTCCGACGAAGAAAAGCGGCCCAAAGTCGGCGGCATGCCCGATCCAGGTCAGCAACGCAAGGTAGACCGTGTAACAGAGCATAACGGCTGCCACGTCGAATCGGTCGAACAAGATCGCCGAGGTCCGCAAGCCGAGTTTCCGATCGTCTTGGCGATCAACCATCGCATATTCGGTGTCGTACGCCATCACCCAGAAAAAGTTAGCACCGAACAGCCACCAGCCCAGTGCTGGCACGCGCCCTTGAACCGCGGCGAACGCCATCGGAATGCCGAATGAAAAGGCAACGCCGAGGAAGGCCTGCGGTAAGGCGAAAAAGCGCTTCAGGAAAGGATAGGCGATCGTTATCGCCAGCGCGGGGACCGCCAGCATGACCGTGAATCGGTTGAAGCGCAGCGTCAGGAGGAATGCGCACAGCGCCAGCGCCGCACCCAAGACGAGCGCTTCCCAGGGTGCAATCTCGCGTTGCGCGAGCGGGCGTTTAGCGGTGCGCTCCACGTGCGCGTCGAAATTCCGGTCAGCGTAGTCATTGATCGCGCAGCCTGCCGAGCGCATCAGCAGCGTGCCCATGACGAAGATGCCGACGATGAGCCACGTGGGCGAACCGAACGCGGCGATCCAAAGAGCCGTCAACGTCGGCCAGAGCAGCAGCAGCGTGCCGATAGGCTTGTCGAGGCGAACGAGCCGTTCGTAGGCGTCGAGCCGCGCCGCAACCTTCTGCCAACGCGTTGGCGCAGCAACTTCCGGTACCGCCTCCGGGTTCACAGCGGTAACGAAAGCTGCTTCTTGAGCTCGCGCGGTGCCACGGCGGCGAGCAACGTCTGCGGCGTTGGGTAGCGCAACCGAACCCGCAGCTCTCGTTTCATGCGCGCATTGGACAGCCGCCGCGATTCGCTCATGAATGACAGGAGCGGCGGCGCGATGCGCGTTTCGGCCTCGTCCCACGAAATGCGGGGCGGGCGCGACAGCCGAAACGCGTCCGCCACGGCATCGAACCAGCTCCCCATTTGCAGCTCGGCGTCGTCGCTGATGTTGTATGCGCGATTCGATTTGCCGCGAAAGACGGCTGCGACCGTCGCCCGGGCCAGATCATCGGCGTGAACGTGATTGGTAAACACGTCGTCTTCGGGCCGGAGCACGGGAGTTCCCTGGCGCAATCGATCGAGCGGCAGACGCGTCTCGGCGTAAATGCCAGGAACGCGCAGAATCGCGAGCCTGACACCGTAGCGTTTTGCCCACCGCCGCAAACGGTCCTCCGCGGCGACGCGCCGTCGCGCGCGTGGTGTCTGGCCACGACGGGGTCGCGCCTCGGTAACTCGCGCTCCGGAACAATCACCGTAGACGCCACTGGTACTGATATAGACAAAATGCTGAGGTATAATCCGCGCCTTTGTCAGCGCGGCGATGAGGCGCTTGGTGCGCGGGTCATCGCGACCGTCGCTAGGCGGCGGCACAAAATGCACCACCGCAAAGGGCGCCGCGCGCATGCGCTCCAGACTGTGATAACGGTCGAGATCACCGACGATCGGGACGATGCCGCGGTGACGCAGTCTGGCCACGTCTTCGTGCCGCCGTGTAAGGCCGTAGAGGCGAACCCTGCCGCCCAGCAATTCGGCGGTACGCAAGGCGATGTCGCCGCAGCCGATCAACAGTACCCGTATCACGTTCGTGACCTGCGCGAAACAAACCTTAGTGATCGATTCAGCGATGCCATTGCAGATTACCATAAAACCCAGCGAGCACAGCTTCGCCTGCGATGAGGGCGAGACGGTGCTCGCCGCCACGATGCGTGCCGATCTGATGATCCCATACGGCTGCAGGAATGGTGCCTGTGGCACGTGCAAAGGACGCATTCTCAGTGGCGAGGTCGATTACGGGGCGTACCAGCCGACAACGCTGACCGATGCCGAGAAGGCGCAGGGGTTCGCGTTGTTCTGTGTGGCCAAGCCCAGGACATCGCTCATGATCGAAGTGCGCGAGGTCAGGCGCGCCGGCGATATTGCGATTCGCAAGCTACCGTGCAGGCTCGAAAAGATCGACAGGGTTGCACCGGATGTTGCAGTCGTATCGCTCAAGCTGCCCGCGAACGATCGCTTGCAGTATCTGGCCGGACAGTACATCGATCTGTTGCTGAAGGACGGCCGCCGCCGCAGCTTCTCCATCGCCACGGCACCCGAGGACGACGCGTTGCTCGAACTGCATGTGCGTCACGTGCCCGGAGGCTATTTCAGCGACGCGCTATTCAACGAGTACAAGGGCCGCGAGATTCTGCGTTTCGAAGGCCCGCTGGGGACGTTCTTCCTGCGCGAGGAATCTGCCAAGCCAGTGATTTTTGTCGCCGGAGGTACCGGCTTCGCGCCGATCAAAGCGATCATCGAACACGCCCTGCATCACGAGGTGCGGCGGCCGATGGTGCTCTACTGGGGCGTGCGTGGCTTGCGCGACCTCTATCTGCCCGACCTGCCGTTGCGCTGGCAGGCGAAGCATCCCGGGTTCCGATTCATTCCTGTCCTGTCCGACCCGTCGCCCGAGGATCGGTGGCAGGGTCGCACGGGCCTCGTGCACAAGGCCGTCATGGCCGATTTTTCGGACCTGTCGTGCCACCAGATCTACGCCTGTGGCGGGCCGGCGATGATCGACGCCGCGCGGCGCGAATTGACCACTGAACGCGGTTTGCCGGCAGCAGAATTCTTCGCCGACTCGTTCACCTATGCCGCGCAGTAGGAAGCGCCGGCGTCCGCGACCGCTCTTCCGAGGGCTAGCGGCGCTTGAGTTCGTCAGTCGCTAGCTTGAGCGCGGCGACGAAATGCGCATTGGCCTCGTCGTCCCTGCCAAGGCGTCCCAGCATCTCTCCTAAGGCCAGGTGGGCACGCCAGTTATCCTCGAGGGCGAGGCTTGCTTCGAGGTACGTCTGTGCCTTGCCCCAGAGCTGCTGGCGCTGGCAAAAAATGCCCAGCACGCGCAGCAACGACGCATCCTGACTGTGCGCGCCGAGCCAGCGCTCGGCCTGTTCGAGCTGAAATGTTGGGTCGCCCAATCGGCATTCGCCATAGAGCTCGACCAGATCCGAGTCCCATGCACGCTCGAGGCTGCGGGCAATGATATCTGCCGCCTCGCGGTCGCCTCCAAGCTGCAGAAAGCTCTGCGCTGCGGCGCGCGCGATCTGAGACTGCGTGCGTGTCGCCTCCGGCAGGCGATTCCACGCATCGCGCAAACCGGACGCATCGTGAGCGAGTGCGCGCAGCTGCTCGCGCTGCGCCGCATTCCTGACTTGTTCGCCTTGCGCCAAGTCGAATACGCCGCGCTTGACCAGTTGCTCGACCAGCGGAGGGATGTCCGCGAAGCGGCCTGCAGCCTGCGTTGCGCGAAGCTCGAGCCTAAGCGCCGCCGTATGCAGCCCCGCCTCGCGCCGCAGCGACTCGAGGATCCGCAACGCCTCCTGCGGTTGCCCCTGCGCCAACGCAATCTCGGCGGAGAGCGTCAGGCGCGGTACCGCGAGGTTTGTCGCCTGAGTTTCGGGTCGGAAGAGAAATCCTTCTGCAGCGTCAAACTGGCGCATGTCGATCGCCGCCCGCGCGGCGACGAGCGCAGCCAGGCCCGATGAGCGCGGTAGCGACAGCGACTCCTTCGCTTCCTGCTGGGCTTTGCCGTAGCGACCCTCGAGCAGGGCGACGATGGCCGCATCGAGCTTCGCCCGCGCGCGCTGCTCCTTCTGCCGCCGACGCCATAAGCGAACCTGTGCCGGGAGCTGCACCGTGCGAGCAAGCATACGCAGTCCGAAGTAGAGCGATAGAAAGCCACCGACGATGAGGATTAGAAGCAGATTGAGCGAAAGCTCAACCCGATACGGCGGCGCGACGAACATCACGTAGCCGCTGTTGAGCTTTGCCGCAAGCGCCGCGACCACCGCGGCGACGGCTAGCAGAAGAAACCAGAACAAAAAGCGCATTGCCGGCGCACACCGTCAGCGCATGTGCTTCTCGCGCGCGAGTTGCAGCACGCGCACCGCATCGAGGCTGCCGGCAAGGCCCGGCAGCTCGGTGGTCATGTCGGTCGCGCGCACTTCCTTGAGCAGGACCTGCAGCGACTGCACCGGCTTCGATCGGGTGTCGAAGTATTTCTTCAGCCACATATCCGCAGCCGCGAGGTCGGCGCGAAAGTTCGCCTGATCACGGAAAAGCAGATCGAAACGCGCGGAAAGCAGCCGGAGCTTGAGGTTCTCACGCAGGAAAAATTGTTCCTGTGGCGCGAGCAGCGGAGCCTCCGGTCGGTCGAGATTCTCGACCCGCACCAGTTGCCGCAAGTCTTGCCAGGCATCGCGGAGGAAACGGCGCCATCCCGGTCCGTCCTTGACGACATCCTGGGCTGGCGCGGGCAGGCGTTCCTCCAGCGCGAGCGGCAACGTGTCGACCGTAGAGATCGCCTGGTCGAGGCGCAGCGACAAGCCCTGGACATCGACGAAGGGAACAGCCTTCAACCGGTCCATGTCGCGCGCAAGTGCGCGGCGCAACGGCACGAACTGTGGGCGGTCCAGGCGCTGCAGCTTGGAGTCGGCAAGCTGCAACGCAGCGAGCGCCGCCGAGACGTTGCCGGCAAGCTGCAGCTGCTGGCTGGCGAGCAGCAAAACCTGCTCGACTTCGGTCAACGCCCACTCATCGCGCGACGGCGCCAGCTCCCGGTACAGTGCTTCCAGTGCGGCCTGCTGCGTTTGCGATTCGGCAAGGCGACTTTCGAGCAAAGCGATCTTCGCCTGCGCGTCGCGGAGATCGTCCTGCGCGGACTCCACCGTCGCACGAGTCGCCTTGACCTCCGCGTCCTCTTCCGCAAGACGCCGCGCGACCTCAGTGCGCAGCTGCCGATCGCGGTCATAGGCGTCGATTCCGATCGCGGCGATCGCTAACGCCAGCGCGACGATCAGCGCACCAGCCACCCAGCGCCGGCGCCGCGCCGGATCGTGCGCTTTGGCCTCGGCCATGGATGATCGCGACTGCGCCGCCGTGGGCGCGGTCGTGCGGGCGTCGTCCTCGGGAGCGGACATGGTGGATGGTGCGGGCGGGTACGCAGGGCAGTCGTCGATTGTAGCAGGGTTGTGCGCCAACCTTGCGCTGCAACTGGCCGCGCGGCCCGGGCTCGACTAGAATGCGGGTCTCATCGGTCGCGTGAGTCCGCGCACCGAGCTGCTTGCTGATCGTGATCATCTTATCGCTCCTCGTCCTGGTCGCGATTGCGGGGATCGCCGGCTACGTGCTCGGCGCCCGCCGGCGGACAGACGTGCCAAGCGCCTCGCTGCCGATTGCCCCGTCCCCGTCTGCACCTGCCGCCGATTCAGCGGTGGCTCCGGCGACTGACGAGCGTGGCGACCCCGCGGGCATCGGCAGTGAAAAAGCGCGCATCATCCGCAGCCGCGATGCTGAAGCCGAAACGCTGCGCCGCAGCCTTGTCGATCGCGACGCGGCAGCCGGGCGGCTGGAGGAATTTGCCCATGAACGGCGACAGTTGCTGCAAGATCTTGCCGACGCACGCGGCACCGCGGCGCGCTATCGGCAGCTCGTCATCGACATTGAGACCAATGCGCCGCCGCGGATCCTAGCCGGCTCCGGCGAACCCGACGATTTGAAGCTGATCGTCGGCGTTGGTCCTGTGCTCGAACGCATGCTGCATAGCCTTGGCGTGGCGAGGTTCCGGCAGATCGCCCGTTGGACGGAGCGCGACATCGCCGAGTTCGACGCCAAGCTGCCGGAGTTTCCCGGCCGCATCGTGCGCGATCAGTGGGTCACCCAGGCGCGCGCGCTGCATCACTCCAAGTACGGCGACGTGGCGTGAACAGGCGGGCGGACGCGCCCGCGGCGCAGCACGCGGTGCCTGCGTCGAGCCTGTTGTTGGTTGTCATTCTCTCCCTCGTCTGGGGATGCAACTGGCCGGTGCTCAAACTCGGCGTTACCGGGCTGGCGCCGCTGACGTTCCGGGCGGTGACGTTGCCCTTTGCCGCTCTGGGCTTGCTGCTCGTGGCGAGGCTCTCCGGCGAATCGACGCGCATTCCGCGCGCATGGTGGCCGCGAGTCGCCGTCCTCGCGCTGTTCAACATTACCGGCTGGAACTGGCTGATCCTGTTCGGTATCCAGCAAATGCCATCCGGCCGCGCGGCAATCCTGGCCTATACCCTGCCGATCTGGAGCGTGCTGTTCTCACTTTGGCTCCTGCACGAGCCGCTTTCGGCGCGCAAGCTCGCAGGGTTGCTGGTCGGCATGTGTGGCATGGCCGTCCTGCTGGGCGAGGAAATCGTGAATGTGCGTCGCGCTCCCGTGGGCGCGTTCCTGATCATCGGCGCGGCCGTGTCATGGGCCTTGGGAACCGTGCTGCTGCGCCGCTGGGCGCCCCCGTCGCCGCAGAACACGCTGACCGGGTGGATGATGCTGCTTGGATGGGTGCCACTCGCAGCGGCGGCGCCATGGTTCGACCCGCATCCGTTCGCATCGCTGGCGTCGATGTCCGGCGTCACGTGGTTCGCGGTGATATACAACATTTTTTTTGCTGGCACGCTCGCGTATTGGGCCTGGTTTCGCATGGCGAGGACGCTGCCGGTTGCTGTCAGCTCGCTTTCCTCATTGCCGGTGCCGGTTGTCGGCGTGGTCTCAGGTATGCTGGTTCTCGGCGAGCGCCCGGGTGCAGGCGAGGTGATTGCCTTGACACTCGTGCTTGCTTCGCTTGTAGCGGTGTTGTTTCCCGAACGCAGGTAGAACGTACTGCGCGCCGCCGGCAAGGGAAACAGTGCCCGCTGGCAAGCGACTCGATACGCGCCTACGCGAGCTCGGGAATGAGCGTCAGCACGCCCCTGCCGGAAAAATATGCATCGAGGTTGGCCTTGCACAGGTCGCCCATTGCCTGCCGCGTCTCGCGCGTCGCGCTCCCGACATGCGGGAGCAGCACAACGTTGTCCATCGCCATCAATTCCGCCGGAATTTGAGGTTCGTGGGCAAAGACGTCGAGGCCCGCACCCTTGATCGTGCCCGCCTTGAGCGCCGCGACAAGTGCCGGTTCATCGACGATCGAGCCGCGGGCGATGTTGATCACCGTCCCCTTTTTCCCCAGTGCCGCGAGTACCTCGGCATTGACGAGGTTCCGCGTCGCGTCGCCACCGGGACAGGCAACAACGAGGAAGTCGACGGCCGCAGCCAGTGATTTCAAGTCGCGCATGTATTCGTGCGACACCTCCTGCGGCTTGCGTCCGGTGTACGCGACCTTCATTCCCATCGCCGCAACGCGCGCCGCGATTGCCTTGCCGATGCGCCCTAGCCCAAGGATCCCCACCTTTCGCCCGGCCAGCTTGGTCATAAGCTCCGGTCCGCGCTTCTCCCACTCGCCGGCGTGCACGAATCGGTTCATGCGCACGAAGCCACGGCCAGTCATGAGAATCAGGCCCAGCGCCACGTCGGCAACGTCATCTGTCAGCACATCAGGTGTGTTGGTGACTTTGAGACCACGCTGCTTGCAATAGGCGACCGGCACACCATCGTAACCGACACCGAACACGGAAATGATCTCGAGCTTTGGCAACTGGTCGAGCAAAGTCGGCGGCGTCATGGTGCCGCCAGCCTGCACCAGGCCGCGGATGCGCGTGCCCTCCGCCCCGAGGAGCCCGGCCTTGTCATTCGCCTGGACGTAATCGTGACAGCGATAGTCCGCCTTCAACGGATCATAGAGGAACGGCGGTAGCGGCGCGGTGACGAGAATATCCGTTGACATGGGGTGGACTCAGCTTGGCCGTGGGTGAGCGGAGAAGTATTCTAGCAACGATGCGATCAGGCCGGCATCAGCCGGGGGTGTGACGATGATTGAACGCAAGCCGAGGGCGCTTGCGCGCTCGGCGATGGCCGCATGCGGCACGAATGCCGGCGTCCCGGCAAGGTAGGAACGTGCCTCCACGTCGAATATTGCCCACAGATTGTCGAGGCCTTCGCTGGAGGTGAGGGTCACCGCGTTGATGTGCCCGTTACGCCAGGCCTCGATCAAACCGGCAGCACCGGTTGCGGGTCGGGCGCGCCGGTAGCATTCGATCTGCTCGACGTGCGCGCCACGCGCTTCCAGCGTCGTATGTAGGAGCTCGCGGCCTCCGGTGCCGCGGAAGATGACGATGCGGCGTCCCGCGACGTTGGCGAGCTCGGGCAGAGCCAGCAGGCCTTCGCTGTCCATTGACGCTGCCGGTATGCGGACGTTGGTAATGCCGACTGCCGCCAGCGCGGCGGCGGTCCCCGGTCCCGGCGCAAGCGGCAGAAGCTGCGCCGGCCACGCCGCAGGATCGCCGACCCCATACTCGACGGCGTTGGCGCTGACAAATATGGCCATGTCGTAATGGGCGAGATTGCGCTGCACCTCGCGCAGCGGCGCTTCATCCGTGGGCCGCAGGATCACGATGGCTGGAAACAGGAGCGGCTTGCCCCCAAGGGCCGCGATCGCGCGGGCGAGCCCGGCGGCCTGACGGGCGGGTCGCGTGATGACCACGCCCGCGCCGCTGAGCGGTCCGGTCATAGTGCTTCCGCCAGGATCGCCGCGGCGCCGCGTTCGAGGAATTCATCGCCGAGCACTGCGCCAACCGCCGCGGCTTCGCCGACATTGCCGACCACAACCGAGCGCTCGCCGCGCAGGACGCGGCGCCCGTCGCGACACGCGATGAAGCCGCGTAGCCACAGCTTCTCACCACGCCTAACGGCATACGCGGCGAGTGGGGTGCGACAACTCGCTGCGAGCTTGCGGCCGAACGCGCGCTCGGCCGCGGTCGCGAATGTCGTCTCGACATCGGCCAGAGGCTGGAGCGCCGTCACGACCGCCGTTCGATCGGTGCGGCATTCGACCGCCAGCGCTCCCTGGCCGACCGCAGGCAGGCTTTCTTCGGGCTCGAGCAGCGCCGTGATCCGATCGGCGAAGCCCAGACGCTTCAATCCCGCGCTGGCGAGAATAACCGCGGCCTGATTGCCTTGATCAAGTCGATGCAGTCGCGTGTTGACATTGCCGCGTAGCGGCTCGACGACCAGCTGCGGATGGCGTTCGCGCAGCTGCGCCTCGCGTCGCAGGCTTGAGGTGCCAACCACGCTGCCCGGCGGCAAAGAGGCAAGCGTTGGGTGGCTGTTGGAGACGAAAGCATCCCGTGGGTCCTCGCGTGCCAGGATCGCCGCTAGCGTAAAGCCCGTCGGCAGGGCCATTGGGACGTCCTTCAGCGAATGCACGGCGAGATCGGCGCGCCCGTCGGCTAGCGCCTGTTCGAGTTCCTTGACGAATAGCCCCTTACCGCCGATGTCTGCGAGCGGCTGATCAAGCCTGCGATCACCCTGGGTAGTAAGGCCCAGGAGATCGACGCGACACGATGGATAGAGAACGCGCAAACGCTCGCGGACGTGTTGTGCCTGCCAAAGCGCGAGCGCGGATTGGCGCGTCGCGATGACCAGTGATGCCGGGGGGTTTGGCGCAGTCGACATGACGTCGTGGCGGGTGTCGGTCGCACCCGCCACCGCGCATCGATTCTAGCACCCGAGTATCGCTCTGCGGCGCCGGAACCACCCGCTCACTGCAAGCCGCTCGCGCGTCGCGGGCAGAACTTCGTGCTCGAGTCGATCGGCCAGGAAGCACACCAGCGTGCCGCCGATCGGAACGATGTCGCGCGTATCGCTCCCGGGCAAGTAAATTCGCAACGCGCCGCCGTCAGTCGCCGTCCACGCGTCATTGAGATAGAGCACGCAGGAAAGAACGCGCGCATCGTCGTCGCGGAAGCAGTCCCTATGGCGCCGGTAGAACGCTCCGCGAGGGTAGAGCGCGTAATGGCCCTCGAACGAAAAGAGCCCGAGAAAAGCCGCCTCGTTGAGTCCGATCCGCAGGCGCTCCAGTGCCTGCCACAGCGCCCGTTCGGCCGGAGCAGGTGCCTCCGCGTTGAGCCACAGCGTCCGGTCGCCGCGAATGTCGCTGCGCTCGATACGGCCCGCACCACGCCCGACCCCGGCAGCGCAAAATTCGCCGGCCGCGTCGCGACGGCGAGCGATCGCCGCGAGGGCGAGGACGACAGTCGCCGGGAGGAATTCGGGGACGACCGCGATCGATTCGGCGACAATCGCTGCGCACACCCGTGCGGGCGGTGCGTCGGCAATTGCCGCGAGCGTCATTTGGCCTGCGTATCCATCTGCATCATGCCGAAAATGTTTCCCTCGGTGTCATTTGCATAGGCAAGCCATCCGACTCCAAGGATAACCATCTTCGGCACGACGATCTTCGAACCCAAATCGCCAACCTTGCGCATCGCCGCGTCGAGGTCGACCACATCCACCGTACAGACAAACGCGTTGGTCGCCTGCATCGCCGCCGGCCCGGCGCCGCGGCGCGGCAGCAGGCCACCGTCTATGCCGGGCGTACCGGACTCACCGGTCTTGATCAACCAATAGTCCTGCGGGCCGTTCCATTTGCTGAACGTCCAGCCGAGGAGATCGGTATAGAACTGGATCGCCCGCTGCGGGTTCTCGGCATGGATTTCGAAATGAATGGGGCGTGGCATGGGCTCCGTCGAGGGCAAGTCTTGGATCGCCATCATATAATGCGCGAGCCGATCGAGCGAGTGGCGTTCGCCACGGTCACTTTACTTGCTAGGGAGCTATCCATGCGCATCGTGGTTACTGGCGGAGCCGGTTTTCTGGGGTGCCGCCTCACCCGCGCATTGCTCGCACGCGACGTGCTCACCAACGCGCGCGGAGAGGCGCGCCAACTGAAAGAACTCGTTCTGATCGATATTGTCCCCGCGAAAGTTCCTGATCCGCGCGTGACCTTCGTCACTGGCGACCTTGCGGACCCGGCGGTAATGGAGCGGGCTGTGACCCCCGACACCGACTCCGTATTTCATTTCGCGGCCGTGGTCAGCGGGGAGGCCGAAGCGGAGTTTGATGCCGGCATGCGCGTCAACGTTGATATGACGCGCGCGTTGCTCGAACGGTGCCGCAGGCTCGCGCGCCCGCCGAAGGTCGTGTTTACTAGCTCGATTGCGGTTTTCGGCGGCCCGTTACCCGATCCGGTGCCGGACGATGCACCGGCGACGCCGCAGTCTTCGTACGGCGCACAGAAAGCTATCGGTGAATTGCTCGTCTATGATATGACGCGCAAGGGCTACATCGACGGCCGATCATTGCGGTTGCCGACCGTTGTCGTGCGCCCGGGCAAGCCGAACAAGGCCGCCTCGTCGTTCGCAAGCAGTATCATCCGCGAGCCGCTGTCTGGCATCGACGTGCTCTGCCCAGTCGCGCCGGCCACCCGGGTATGGGTGTCGTCGCCACGCGCGGCGATCGCTAACCTGATCATCGGCCACGAGGTACCGGCGTCCCGGTTCGCGCACACGCGCTCGATCAACGTGCCCGGCCTGCAGGTCGGCACGGGCGAAGCGGTTGCCGCGCTGCGTCGGATCGCCGGCGACGCGGTTGGTGATCGCGTCAAGTGGCAGCTCAATCCGGTGATCGACCGCATTGTCTCGACTTGGCCGTCGCGCTTCGCAGTGCAGCTTGGCTCCGCGCTCGGCATGCGAGCGGACCCGGACTTCGACAGCATCGTCCGCGCGTACATCGCGGATGAGCTCAAGTAATCTCACGCCGAGGCCGGCAGAAGCTCTTCGGGCTCCACCTCGCGCAGCGCGCGCAGGAACAATTCGGGTCCGGCGCCCCTGAGTCGCGCTTCGTCGGACAGCATGCGCCGCCAGGCACGGGCACCCGGCTGGCCGTGGTAGAGCCCGAGGACATGCCGGGCAATGGCGCGCAGGCTCACGCCCTGGGCCAGCTGCGCCTCGACGTAGGGCACCAGCGCCGCGACGATGTCGGCACGCGAGCGAATCGGCGTTGCGCCGCCGTCCTCCCCGAAACAATAGCGATCGATCTCGCTAAGCAGCCACGGATGGTGATAGGCAGCGCGCCCGATCATGACGCCGTCCACCTGCTCGAGTTCGCGTGTGATCGCGGCGTGAGTTTCGATGCCGCCGTTGATGACGATCGTGAGTTGCGGAAAATCGTGCTTTAGGCGATGCACGTAATCGTATTTGAGTGGCGGCAATTCACGATTCTGTTTCGGCGACAAGCCCTTGAGAATCGCGTTGCGCGCGTGCACGAGAAATGCGGTCGCGCCAGCTTGCGCAACCGTGGCGATAAAACGCTGCACAAACTCGTATTCCTCTATTGCGTCGATGCCAATGCGGTGCTTGACCGTCACCGGAAGCGCGACCGCGTCGTTGATTGCGGCGACACAATCGGCGACAAGCACCGGGTCTGCCATCAGACAGGCACCGAAGCTACCCGTTTGTACCCGCTCGGACGGACAGCCGACATTGAGATTGATCTCAGCGTAGCCCCACGCTTCGCCCAGGCGCGCGCAATGGGCCAGCGCCTGTGGGTCGCTGCCGCCGAGCTGCAGGGCGACTGGGTGTTCGGCCGGATCGAAGTCGAGCTGTCGCGGCACGTTACCGAACATCAGCGAGCCAGTCGTGACCATCTCGGTATACAGCCGGGCGTGCGGGCTCACGAGGCGAAGGAAGTATCGGCAGTGTCGGTCGGTCCAGTCCATCATGGGCGCCACGCACAATCGATAAGACAAGTCGTTCATTCTCTTGAAGTTTTGGACGGGCTGTCGGTCCAATAAACTATTGGATCGATTTATCATTTTACCGCCATGCAATACCACCGCCTTCGCTCCAATGCAGCGCCGTCGAGTCGACTTCGGCGATCCGGGCTGTAGTCGGCATCGATAGCATCAAAGGTTATGCACAATCGCGTCGATGCCCCGTACTGCGAATTCGACTTCCAAATCACCGAGTAAAAACCGCCGCGCTCCCTCCTGTCGCCTCAATGTCGCATCCATGTGGCAAAGCGTGAGGCCACGCACAAATAGGTGCGCCTGTTCTCCGGAACAGAGTTCCGTGATGGGCCGCATTTCCGTAAGCCACGCCAGCTCCCCCGTCCAAGGCATGGTCCGCACGGACTCATGTGCTTCCTCGACATTGTCCATGAAGTGGCAGTGATCCGCCCGGCGCAAGATCACCATGCGCTTCGTTGCCGGAGTCCTTTCGAATATTTCGTACATTCCGGCTAACGGAGTTGAAATATCGTTCTCGGCGACCAGATACAGTGTCGGAACGTCTCGCCCCCACTCGAAAGTCAGCTTCAGCGGAAGAATCCCCGGTTTCGGCTGGGAACTTCCTCCTGGCGCTAGCGCGACGACGGCTCGGATGCGCCGTTCAATGTCCGTTGCAGCAAGTGCTGTCCAACCGCCGAAGCTGTGTCCCACGATTCCAATCTCGGCGGGATCAAGGCCTGCTTCCGCGCCCAATGCTTCGCGGCTAAGCAGGTGATCGAGGATAAACCGTATATCAGGCACACGGTTCGCGATTACAGCTTCTACTCGCGCCGACTTTTGCGCGTCAGTCTCACCATTCCGACTCGCCAGTTCCCCTGCCACCACCTCAGAGTGATCTAATGCTGCGACAACGTAGCCATGGCTGGCCAAGTGAGTGCAAAGAAACGTGGCTGCTCGTCGGTGGCTCCCGCTCGGATGCGAGAAAATGATCAATGGGTAGCGACCAGGGTGGGTAGCGGCATTGCGTACAGCCATCTGGCCCCGCGGCACGTCGTGTGAGGGCACCGTGAAGGTGTCCCGAGTGCCTGAAGCAATATCCTGGCCCGCGTGCTCGCCGACCGCCGGGTACCAGATCTCGCAAGGGAACAGGCGTTTCCGCACCACATCAACTGCTTGGATCGTTCGCGCACCAACCGGAAAAGGACCCCGGACGAATGGATCGTACTCGTCTGTCCGAGATGCCACTGCTCCGGGCACAAGCACCTTTCAGTTAGAGTTGAATGGCCTTGTCGATTTTGCCGCTAATTCTCCGATCCAACAATCTTGCGGCGATTCAACGACCGCTTTCCGGATAGTTTCGCGGTGAAGTCGGGTGACCGCACTTGGGCCGTCAGCAGCCAGTCGTTCGATGGCCGTTCATTCACGACCCGTTTGAATCACTCGGGTTCGCCGGAAGCGGACGTCGAAATCAAGCGAAGCGATCATTCGCAAACTCGCAATTCGACCTTACAGTTTGGTGCGCTTCAAGGTGGGTAGTGGCCGAGATACTCGAAGCACGGCCCTCTGCACAATAGAGATAAGGCCGTCCAAATCGGCATGCCCGCAGTCGCGGGACCGTGTGATTACCGTAATCATGCGAAATGTCCCGTCCAAAGGTGCGTCGCGCGGGCTCTGTCTTACAAACTTCGCCAGAGATTGACGCTACCCGACGCAACGAATACGACGAACAGCACGCGCTGAAACACTTGCTGGCTGAGCTTGAATCGCAATCGGTGCGATAAGTCATTCATTCGTTGTAAGTATTTGGTGCTAAGTCGGTCAAACAGATTATGGGAGCGACTGGTGATTTTATCGCCATGCGAACAAGACCGCCTTCCGCTGTTCCTAATTTGCGCGCAGCTCACGCTCGGTGCGAATGTGCTCCTTGTGCTCAAATGAGCGGAGGCTGACTTGACTCGGTTGCCCGCGGCGGTATAGTGCGCCTCATTTCTTCGCGTAGCCGGAACCAGGAACTTCAGTCGGCGGTTGCCTTCTGGATGAGCTAAGGGCGACCCGCCTGCTGACTTTAGGCAAGGGCGTGAAAGCTCGCAATCCCACGCATATTTCCCTTCAAGAAGCCATCACAGCTTCGGCCTAGGCAGGGCGACCACAAGATGCGGTGGAAATCCGAGAACTGAAAAGAGCAACCTGTCACTATCGGAAGGGGGGCCCATGAACGACAAAGCACAAGGGATCAGCGAAGACTGGCTATCGGTCTGGATCGGATTGCTGATCTTCGTGCTATCGCTTGGCGTGCTCGCCGGCATCGATGTTCTCGGGTGGGTCGTTACGACCCAGGTGTGGATCGATCTCTCCAAAGCCCTCGACACCGCATCAAAGGCCTATTCCGGTCTTGGCGGCGTGGGCGCTCTGCTCGCCACGTATGCCGCGCTGCTCGTCGTGATGACCGTCGGTGCTGCGGCGCTCAAGGCCAATATTGCGCGCTTCGCGCTGGGATTTACCGCAGTCTTCTGGCTGGCTTATGTCTGCTGGATCATCGGCAGCTGGGCCAATTTTGCCGTCAATACGCCTGGCGGCATGAAACAGTTCGGGATCAGCTGGTCGCTGCGGCTCACTTCCGAAGGAGGCTTTGTCGTGGCGCTGCTGGCGGGCCTGTTCATCGGGAACTTCATGCCCGGGTTCGCCAACTGGATGAAGGAGGCGGTGCGACCCGAGCTGTACGTTAAGACAGCGGTCGTGCTGCTCGGCGGCTTTCTCGGCGTGACGGCCGCGGAAAAGCTCAATCTGGCGACCTCGCTGATGTTTCTCAGCCTGGCGGCGATCATTGTCGCATATCTGATCTTCTGGTCCGTGGTGTACTACGTCGCAAGGACCTGGTTCAAGTTCAGCCGCGAATGGGCGGCCCCACTCGCCTCCGGCATCTCGATCTGCGGGGTGTCAGCCGCCATCGCCACCGGAGCCGCCATCCGAGCCCGGCCGGTGGTCGCGATCATGGTGTCCTCGCTCGTTGTCGTCTTCGCCGTCGTGGAGCTGCTGTTCCTGCCGTTCCTCGCGCAGGCGTTTCTCTCCCACGAGCCACTGGTCGCAGGCGCCTGGATGGCGCTTTCTGTGAAGACCGACGGCGCGGCGGTGGCAAGCGGCGCGATCACCGAATCGTTGATCCTGGCCAACAACGCGGCCGAAGGCATTAACTACGCAAAGGGCTGGATCCTGGGAACGGCCGCGACAGTGAAGGTATTCATCGACATCTTCATTGGCGTCTGGGCCTTCGTACTTGCCTACATCTGGACCACGCACATCGAAAAACGCGCGGGCGACCAGGCTCGAGTCGGGGAGATCTGGGAACGATTTCCCAAGTTCGTCATCGGCTATGTCGTGACCTTCGTGCTGATTCTGATTCTGGCCCTGACGGGGACACCCGAACTCATGGGCAAACTCAAGGGGGCGATGGGCGAGGCCAACACGTTTCGCGGGATCTTCTTCGTCTTCACGTTTTTCACCATTGGCGTGATGACCGACTTCAGGAGGCTCTGGGAGGAAGGCATTGGCAAGCTGGCCGCGGTCTACTTGCTGTGCCTGTTCGGGTTCATCATCTGGGTAGGCCTGGTGATTTCGTGGCTGTTCTACGCTGGCGTGAAGCCGCCGCTGGCTGGCTGATCGAGGGAGGTCAATAATGGAACAACCAAAAATCGGCGAAGAAATTCAGAAGATGGCGTACGAGCCGCTCCTACCGATCGAAAAGAAGCTGATCGCGTGGAGCTTTGGCCTAGGGGTGGTTCTGCTGGCGGTCCTGGTATTCGTGAGTCGCGTCTTTCTCAAAGGCTGACGGCAAGAGACCGCGAGCGTGCGCGCATCGCACACGGTGATGCGCTCGCGCTCTCCTTCACACCGGTCGAGGTCAGCCTACCTTTAGTTCTGAAGATATCTGCCCAGGAATTCGGGCACATATTTGAGCGCATCGACACGCGCTGTCGGATCCGAGTCGCTCACGCCTTTGTTCCGCGAGGAACGACTCATTGTGGCGACAGCTTGCGCCAGAAATAGGTAAACTCGCGCGCCGTCATCGCGGCCCTCTCCGCAAGGGTGGCCCCCGAGCCGTGCCCTCCCTCGATCACCTCGTAGAATAGGTAAGGCACGCCCATCGCCGCCAGCTTGGCTGCGAACTTGCGCGCGTGCTGGGGCCCGACCCGATCATCCTTCGTTGTCGTCCAGATCAACGCCTCGGGATAGTGAACGCCTGGCTTTAGATTGTCATAAGGCGATATGGACGCGAGGAACGCTCGCTCGTCGGGATTCGAAACGCTTCCATACTCGCCGACCCACGAGCTCCCCGCTGCAATTTGCTCATACCCCAGCATGTCGAGGAGCGGCACCTGCATGTCGACGGCACCCCAGAGTTCGGGGTGCTGGATGAACTCCACACCCATGAGCAGCCCGCCATTGGAGCCTCCCATGATGCCGAGATGGCGGGGACTCGTGATGCCCCTCGCGATAAGGTCCTGCGCCACTGCGTCAAAGTCGTCATAGATGCGCTGCCGGTGCGTCTTGAGTCCGGCCTCGTGCCAGGCGGGGCCAAACTCGCCCCCGCCGCGGATGTTGGCGAGGACGTACGCTCCACGGCGCTCTAGCCAGAGCTTGCCGACCGTGGCCGAGTAGTAGGGTGTTTCGGACACGAGGAATCCGCCGTAGGCAGTGAGGATCGTTGGCGTGTTGCCGTCGAGCTTCATGTCGATGGGGTGGACGACGAAATAAGGAACCCTGGTTCCATCCTTAGACGTGGCCTCGAATTGCTCGACCACGTCTTGGGATGCGTCGAATCTTGCCGGCAGCGTCTTGATCGTTGCCAGGGCGCCGCTCCCCAGATCGGCGAGCCACAGGGTGGTGGGCGTAAGGAACCCGTCGACGGTCAAGAATGCCCGCTCACTGTGCAGGTCCGCATCAACAATTCGGATGGAGGCATTGTCCGGGAGGGAAAGCTGACGGCGCGACCACTTGCCTCCCGCCTCGGGCGTATACGCGTAGGCACGACCCTTGACGTTGTCGAGCACGGTGACCAGCAACTGCCTCCGGGTGGCAGTGGCCTGCGCCAGGGCTTCGCGCCGCCCCGGCGCGTAGATCAACGTAGGCTGCAGATGCTGCGGTGCCCTCTTGGCGGCAGCGAGATCGACGGACACCAGCGACCCCTGCGCAAACGTCTCCCCATCGGGGGGCGTCCAATCTTCCTCGAGGCTGATGATCAACCGACCCGCGACCAGGGCCCGGAGCCTCACCTTCAATGGCAGTGCCAACTTGGATGTGCTGCGCGGGCCAACGAAGTGGTAGTCCGTTTCGAAAAACGAAATGTTGTGTTCGATCATGTCGACCCGGTGTCCGGCGCCATCATTTAACGCTAACGGGGAGACCCCGACGTCAGCGGTTGATCCGCGAAACACCTCGACGGCCGCCGCAAGAGGCTGGCCGCGTTTGATGCGCTTCACCACGAACGGATAGCCCGAGCGAGTCAGCTCACCGGGCGTCCATTCGCGCGCCACCAGAAGCGTCTCGGCGTCCTGCCAGGCCGCGCCCTGCTTGCCACGAGGCAGATGCAAACCTCCTTCGACGAATCGCGCCCAACGGAGGTCGAATTCGCGCAGGGTCACCGCGTCCTCGCCCCCATCCGACAGGCCCAGCATGCAATGGCGTTCGGTCGGCTCCTCGCAATCCGTGCCGCTCCAGAACCAATTGGCCTTCTCCGCCTTTGCCAAAGCATCCAAGTCCAACACGGTTGTCCACGCGGGCGTCGATTGCCGATAATTCTCCAGGCTTGTCCGTCGCCAGAGGCCGCGGACATGCTCGGCGTCCTGCCAGAAGTTGAGAATCTGCCCAGCGACGATCGACGGCTCGGGAATTCTGTCCTTGGCCTCCGCGATTGCCAGCGCTTCCTTGAACAAATCCGGGTATCGAGGGTCATTCTCCAACACGGCAGCTGTCTTGGCGTTTTCCGCCCTGACCCAGTCCATTGCTCTTGCGTCGTCGACTTGCTCAAGCCACGCAAACAGGTCTTCCGCCGGCGTTGTTGCGTCGGCAGTTGCGGCAGCCCTTGCCGTGACCGTGAACACCACAGTCATGATGACGATTACGAGTGAAGCTGCGCGCATGGCAAAACCCTTTTTGTCCTAGCCCGCCCGGGCACCCGGTTCATCAAAGGACGGCGGGCCCCACAAGAGATGAAGCCCAAGCCGTCGTTTGATCTCTGGCCCTTAGCGCGCCGTTTCCCGCGCCGCTGTCGTTCCCGCAAATGCTGCCTGCAAAGCAGCGATGTCGATCTTCACCATCTTCATCATCGCGTCCGACGCCCGCTTGGCCTTCGCCCGGTCGGGGTCGGCCATCATCTCGCCGAGAACGGTCGGGACGATTTGCCACGAGAGCCCGAAGCGATCCTTCAACCAGCCGCACTGCTCGGTCGAGCCGCCTTTGAGAAGGGCGTTCCAGTAGCGATCGAGTTCGGCCTGATCGTCACAGTTCACCACGAAGGACACCGCGTGGTTGAACGGATCGAACGGTCCGGCACTCATGGCAATGAAGGGCTGGCCGAATAGAGCGAACTCGACGACCTTCACCGACCCCGGTGGGCCGCTGGGCGACTCACTCGGTAGCGCCGTGACGCGGCTGACGCGGGAGTCGGGAAAGACAGAGACGTAGAACCTCGCGGCCTCCTCCGCATCCTTCGAGTACCAGAGAAAGGGGGTGATTTTCTGCATAGCGCGCTCCTGTTGACAGTGTGGAGGAACAGGGCTTCAGGTTGGCTTCACGGAAACATGAAACTACGATCGCTGCCCGACCCGGGTTCCTGCTTGCTAGTCGATCGGCGCGGTGCCGAATCGACATCGGTTCTGCCGCGACAGATCGCGGCAGAAAATGTGGCCATCATTCAGTGGCGTTCAGACCCCTTGCGGTTCGGCGTCCTCGCCGGCGTGTAAGCGAGGGGCGTTAGCTTCGCGATTCACGCCAAAGCATGAATGCAAGCAAAGCCGTGACTGCAGTAGCGATGACACTTACCCATATGGGAATGGAGACACCATTTACGCTGACCTCCCATTCCAACACGACGCGAACCAGATGCGCCAACGCGACCAGGAAGAAGACGACGACTGCAACCGTAGAAATGGGTTTCAAATGGTGCCCCCTAGTGTGAACTAAAAGCGAACTCCAACTCCTGATCTTCGCCACACGTCGGGGTTCATGAGATCGGCCGTCATAATTTGCTGCTATGAGATCGTGGCGATGGCTTGTAGCGCAGATCACGGTTTCGCACAAAGCAAGGAACCGCTGTTTCCGCTCGCGACCCGATGAGGCTTAGACCCCCTCGACGATGCGGATCTCCCGCTCGACACCGTCGCCCAGGGCGGCCAGCGCGGCTTGGTAGGCAGCGCTGTCATGCGTGGCTACAGCCTGCTCCACACTGTCGAACTCGATGACCACGGTGCGCTGCTTTAGGCCGTGTTCGTAAACCTTCACCGGTTCGCCACGCGCCAGAAAGCGCCCTCCGCCGGCAGTAATTGCGGGACCGGCAAGCTTCGCGTATGCAGCCAGTTTGTCAGGGTCCTTCACCGCGCGGTACGCGCTGACCCAATAGGCTTTTGGCATGGCATTTCCTTTCTTGTTCCTGGGCGTAAGGACGTTCAGTCACCGCCCGGCTTCATTTTGCACAAACAGGCTGTGCGCGACGTCGTGCACCATGTCCGCCACCACGGCATCATCAGATCCACCACTGACCGAGGGCTGGGTAATCATGGTCATCTGGTACATATCCTTCAAATACAATTTTACTTCGGCGCTAAGGTAGGTTACCGAGTTGGTCGGCGTCGGAAAACCCTTATGGGCCCCGGGCTTCCACTCTACGTGCAAGGATTTGAATGACCATACCACCCGGTTGGGTGCGGACGCGGCCCCGGGTTTCCGGGCGGAGAATTGCCAAGGGGGAGGGGTTTCCTCATGCATTCTTCGAGTCAGGTAGGTAGTCAATTCCGCCGATGTGAAGCCGGGAACATTTCCCGACACCTCGACCACAACGGTATTCGAATCCGGCGAGGGGGAAGCAGCCGCGGTCGCCGCAACGACGTCGGTCAGGATGACGGGAAGAATGAGCACCGTAATCCGAGATATCCTGGTCATATTCATGGGCAGTGGCCTTGCTGATCCAGCCCCCTTGGTGAAGCCTAGTTGCACTGTCAGGTTTCGGGTAGTTCAATTCTCCCACACCGTCCGATCCATCTCACCCGTTGAGCGTTTCAATGGTATGACGCCCGGGCACGCGGAATGCCATGCACGCGCTGTCTTAACAATGTCTTCAACGACGCGCGTAACGGCGAAAGCGCGGTGGCGGCGGTCGATTCGTTAAGTCATTCATTTGCCTGAAGGTTTTGATGCTTGGCGGGCAAGTTGGCAAGCGCTGCGGGCCAGCACCGGAGTCGGTGCACGATGCGGCCGATCTGCAGACCAGCGGGCGCGCCCAATCCTTGCCGCCGGAGCGCGAGCATCATCGGATCCACGCGCCGGCCCGGATTTACCGCTGCAACAGGTTTAGGCGTAAGCTTTTTTCATGACCGAAGCTCAGAACCTTTTCACCGCGTTGCGGCAGTCCGCCGATG
Organism: Casimicrobiaceae bacterium; assembly: GCA_035939595.1. Taxonomy (GTDB): domain Bacteria; phylum Pseudomonadota; class Gammaproteobacteria; order Burkholderiales; family Casimicrobiaceae; genus PALSA-1003. Next base: position 27,590 of record DASZFQ010000057.1, on the reverse strand, counting down.
CCGACGTCGTGAGCAGCATCGAGACACTGTTGCGCGACGCGCCGGATCGCCGGTTGAATCGTATCAACGCACTTGCCTTCGCGAAGGAGATGGGCCTTGACGAGGAGCGGGTCATCGCGGCCTTCTTGCACGCGGCGCGGCTGGGGCTGTTCGAGTTGTCGTGGAATGTGCTCTGCCCAGGTTGTGGCGGCGTCCTCGACGCCGGTGCCTCGCTCAAGAACGTACGCGACTCAGAATACGCGTGTGCGCTATGCGCCGCCGGTTATGAGCCGACCCTCGACGAGATGGTCGAGGTCACGTTCACGGTAACGCCTCGTTCCCGCCGGATCGCGGCGCATTCGCCCCAAGACCTGCCCGTGTTCGAGTATTACCGTCAGATTTTCTGGAGCTCGGGCATCGATCTCCCCGACGACGCCTTCGAGAAAACGCTCGGCGACATAACGCTTGCTTTGATCGCACTGCCGCCAGGCGAGAACACCCTGCTGTCGCTGACGTTGCCTGCGCAATTCGTGATCGTTTTCGATCCGGTGACGCATACGGCGCAGTTCATCGACGTCAAAGGCGAGCCGACCCACGAAGTCCAGTCGCTGTCGGTCGTGTTCAACAGGGCGCACGAGCACACCGCCACCGTCGTCATGCAACCAGGCCCTTTGCGCCTGGCGTTGGACAATCGGACCGACACGCGGGTCGTGCCGGGCGTCTATGTCGCCGGCCAGGCAATGCATGACATGCTCGGCAAACGCCGCCCGTTCCTCACCGCCAAGCGCCTGCTGACCAATCAAACTTTTCGCGAGATCTATCGCACCAGCACGCTCGATGTCGACCAGCGGCTCAAGATCACGAGCCTTACGTTCCTGTTCACCGACCTCAAGGGGTCGACCGACCTGTATGAGCGCGTCGGCGACCTGGTCGCGTTCGATATCGTCAAGGAGCACTTCCGAATCCTGCACGAAATCATCGCTGCCGAATCAGGCGCCGTGGTGAAGACGATCGGCGATGCCGTCATGGCAACCTTTTCTACGCCCGACCGGGCGCTCGCGGCCGCACTGCGCATTCGCGAAGCCATGCGTGTGCTCAATGAGAAGCGCAAGAACGAAGACCTGCTTCTGAAGATCGGCATACACGAAGGCCCGTGCCTCGCGGTCACACTCAACGATCGGCAGGACTATTTCGGACAGACCGTAAACATTGCATCACGGGTGCAGGGCCTTGCGGTGTCGCGCTCGATCCTCGCGACCGGCTCAGTCGTCGACCATCCGGAGGCTTCCGAGCTGCTTGAAGCGGACGGGATCAAGCCCATGGCGCGCTGGCTGCCGGTTCGTGGCGTCGCCAACGAGCTGGCAGTGTACGAGATTCCGTAGGCGCAGCAGGGCCCCTCGAAGCGTTGAAAACACAGCGCACGCGCCCCAAGCTATTCGACGAGCAGGAATCCCCCCTGACAGGCACCGCTCACCGGTATCGTAGTTGAATCCCGGCGTGCGGCTGCCATGAGAATGTAGGCTGGCAAGGCCAGATGAAGGTCTTCACAGCGCGATTTGCGCCCCAAGCTCTACGATCCGATTGCGCGGGATGCGGAAAAACTCGGTGGCATCAGCCTCGTTGCGGTGCAGCCAGGCGAAAATTCGACAAAACAGGGGATTGATGCGTTCTCTGTCGACCACCGTGTTCGCCACTGACACGCGCGAGAGGAAAAAAGTGGTCTCCATCTCATCGAATCCTTCACCGTCAAGCGAACAGTGGGCGAGCGCAGCCGGGATGTCAGGCTGCTGCATGAAGCCATAGCGCAGCACGATGCGGTAGAAGCCGCCGCCAAGCGCCGTAATGGTGGCTTGGTCCGCCACGGCCACGCGAGGGACGTGTTCCGTCTCGACGCTGAGAATCACGTTGCGTTGGTGCAGGACGTGGTAATGCTTCACGCTGTGCAGCATCGCAACCGGGACCACGTCGGCGCGCCGCGATAGGTACACCGCAGTGCCTGGAATCCTGGCCTCGCCGGCCATCGATTTGATAAACAGATCGAGCGGCATCGTTTCGCGCTCGAGTTGGCCTAGCATCGCGTTGCGGCCGCTGTGCCAGGCTTCCATCAGAAGGAACAGCAGGGATGCCGTGACCAGCGGCACCCAGCCACCCTGCGTCACCTTGGTTAGGTTTGCCGCCGCGAACGAGGCGTCGACCACGGCCAGCGATCCCGCAACGGCGAGCACCAGCGCGAACGGCCAACGCCACTGCTCGCGCATGATCTTGTACATCAGCAGCGTAGTGAGCAGCATGGTCAAGGAGACCGCGATTCCGAATGCGGCCGCCAGCTTGTCCGACGAGCCGAATCCAACCGTCAAGGCGAGCGTGAGAATCATCAGCAGCCAGTTGACCGAGCCCACGTAGATTTGCCCGTAGCCGACCGCCGAGGTCTGGGTTACGTTCAATCGTGGGCAGAAGCCGAGTTGTATCGCCTGCCGCGTCATCGAGAACACGCCGCTGATGATCGACTGGCTGGCGATGATCGTGGCCACGGTCGCAAGCGCGACCAAAGGCAGCTGCAGCCAAAGGGGGCCGAGCAGGAAGAAGGGATTAGCATCCGGGGCAACCGCCCCAGCGACGACCAACGCGGCCTGTCCCGCATAATTGAGCACCAGCATGGGTAGCACGATGCTGTACCAGCTGTAACGGATCGGCCTTGCACCGAAGTGGCCCATGTCCGCATAGAGGGCCTCGGCGCCCGTTGCGCTCAAGAAGACCGCGCCGAGGACCGTGAAGCCCGTGAAGCCATGGGTTGCGAGGTAGCGCAGGCCGTAGCGGGGATCGACCGCGAGCAGGATCTGCGGATGCGCCAGTACGCCGATCAAGCCCAGAATGCCGATGGTCAGGAACCACACCACCATCACCGGTCCGAACAGGTGGCCGATCGTCGCGGTCCCCTGGCGCTGCAACAGGAACAGCCCCAGCAACACCAGCACCGCGAGCGGCAGTATGTACGGCGTCACCGCCGGCAGTGGCAGTTTGAGGCCCTCGAGCGCACTCAGCACCGAAATCGCCGGTGTGATCGCGCCATCGCCATAGAGCAATGCGGCCCCCAGGATTCCCACCATGACCAGGCCACGCCGCTCGTGGCCCTTCAGGGCCAGGCGCGCCGTGAGTGCGAGGATCCCTCCTTCCCCGTCGTTGTCGGCCCGCATCACGAGCCCAACGTACTTTACCGAGGTGGTGAGGATAAGTGTCCAGATGATCAGCGAAAGCATGCCGTAGGCCACATCGGGGGTAGCGCCACCGGCCCATTCGAGCGCCGTCTTCAGCGTATAGAGCGGGCTGGTCCCGATGTCGCCGTAGACAACACCAAGAGCGCCGAGCATCAGCGGCCCCAGGGGTCCGGAAACCTCGCGGTCTGGCAACGCAGGCGAACTGAGCGTGGTGGCGGCCATTGGACAAGAGAATGCGTTTCGCGTCACCGCCCCGCGCATTTGGATACACCGAATCTTATCCCTGCTGCAACTGTTTTCATACCGCTGCGAAGCGCATGCTTCAGTTTCTTTACAGCCCGATGCTGAAATGCGCAAAGCTGCGGGACTTGCAGTGAACCCTCGAAGACGTGACAGCAACGACGGATCCAGCGGCCGCCCGGAGCGGTGCGGCTTCGGCACGCCTCGTGCAAGTCACACGGGGAGCTTGAGCGCCGGGCGTTCCTTGCGATGGCGCAGGGAGCTCCCGGCCACCGAGCCTGGCTCTTGATACCCGCGGCGCAGGCTTAGTCAGAGGCGGTTACGCCGGTCCTCGTGAAGCGTGCGCCATCGGTCAGTTCACGCATCAGGTGAATGCCAAGCCTGCCGATCGGTCGCGACTCGACCGCGCCGGCGAGGTTCGCATGTCCGAGTAGCGAAAGCGGATAAGGCGATGTGAATCGGCGCATCGCATCCCTACCGTGCCGTGTGCTACCGCGTGGGTGGACAATTCCTCGACGATCAGCGTGAGCTACAGTGCACCCACGCTTCGAATGCCATACAGGTTGCAGAAACGTCCAATGAAGTTCGCCGTTTCCGGAAGCACGCTCAGCGTGGCTCTGAAGATGCCACGCTTTTGCTAGCGATAATGAAGCTATGCTCCGCGGCGGGTGTAAACTTGGCCCCTGCAAGGTCAACAACCGAAAGACAGCTGTGGTTTGAACGCGGCTGCATTTACGCTCGTCCGCACCATTTACGATCTATCGGGGGACCCGCTTCATGTCCAGACTATCTTCGTCCTTGCCCTTTCTCGTGGCGGCCGTTGCGCTGGGCCTCGCCGCATCTGCGGTCGCCAACGAGATCGGCCAGATCAAGGTTTTGAAAGGCCAGGTATCGATCGAGCGAAACGGTCGGGTGTTTCCGGGCAGCGTGGGAATGCGGCTGGAAACGGCCGATATTCTAAAAACCGGCCCGGACGGCTCAGTCGGTGTCACGATGAGCGACGACTCGCTGCTCTCCGCCGGCCCGAACAGTATTCTGTCGCTGGATCGCTACGACTTCGATCCGGTCACTAACAACGGGCGATTTGACGCGCAGCTCAAAAAAGGCTCGCTGGCAGTGATTTCGGGCCACATCGCCAAGCAGGCGCCTGACGCCATGACGGTCCGCACGCCGTCGACCATTCTCGGCGTGCGCGGAACCGAATTTGTGGTCAGTGCCAATGACTAGGGTAAGTCACGCGTTGGACTGCTGGCAGCTGATCGCCGTGCTGGCGATCTTTTTCGGCGCTTGCAGCACCGGGACGGTCGTGCTGCTCCCCGAGAAGGACGGCCACGACACAGCGCTTCTCGTCAAACAGGGCGACAAGGAAGTCTTGCTTGACCAGCCCTATGCCGCGGCTCGGCAAACACCGTTCGGGCCGCAGGCGTACCACGCCACGCCGGAAGAGGTCAGGGGCACCTTTGGCGCAGCGCTCGCGGCGCAACCGATGCATTCCATGCAATTTACGCTCTACTTTATCGAGGGCAAGAACGAATTAACCGACGAATCCAAGCAAATCGTCGAAGGTGTGTTCTCCGAAATTTCCAGGCGCCCCGTCCCCGACGTCCTGGTCATTGGCCATACCGACGCGGTCGGTACGGACCAGTTCAACGATGAGCTTTCGCGTCAGCGTGCCGAGGCGGTCCGGGTTGCGCTCATCGGCCACGGAATTGCCGCCGAATCCATCACCGTCATCGGGCGTGGCAAGCGCGACCCGGTCGTCCGCACCGCGGAGGGAGTTTCGGAACCGCGCAATCGCCGGGTTGAAATCATCGTACGCTAAGGCAGCCAAACTGCAGGCCCCCCGGCGATCGCGCTTCGGTTACTCAGTTGCTCCGGTGGGGGCCTATCCAACGCAGGACCAGGATCGTGAAGTCGTCCGCTGGTTCGGCCGCGGCGACAAATGCTTCCACATCGATGCGCAACGCGTCGATGAGGGCACGCGCGGTTGCGGTGCGGCCGTGGAGGCCGATTACGTCCTGCAGGCGCGCTCGGCCGTAAAAACCTCCATCGAGGTTCTGCGCCTCGGCCACCCCATCGGAAATCACGCAAAGCAGTTCGCCGGGTCGCATGCGGCAGTGCCCCCCACGATAGGGGAATTCGGACGCCGCACACAGCGGCGGCCCGTCTCCATCTTCGATGCGCCGAGGCGCGACGTCGGACGGATGAAGCAAGTAGGGGTTCTCGTTCCCGGCGTTGCAGTAGTTCAATTCGCCCGTTTCGAGATCGAGGACGGCGGCAAAAACGGTCACGAACAGCTGTTCCGGATTGTCGCGCGAGACTTCGGCGTTTGCCACGGACATGACCTCGCCGATGTCGGCACCCGGTATCCTGAGCATTGTGCTCTTGTACAACGCCTTGCTTACCGCCATGAATATGCTCGCTGACAGGCCTTTCCCGGCGACATCGCCAACAAGAAAAAACAGGCGCCGCCCATCGAGGGAGAAGAAATCGTACAGATCGCCGCCGACCTCGCGCGCCGGAATCATCGTCGCTGCAAGGTCAATCCGGCGCTCGGCGCGCAGCAGATCGTCCCGTGGCAGGCTCGCGGCTTGAATTCGTCTTGCGGCCTCGAGTTCACCGGCCATGCGCGCGCTCTGCTCGCGCTGCGTCTGCACCAACTGCTCGAGCGCCTTTTTCTGCCGCGTGGCCTCCGCGAGAGTCAGCCCGAGCATCACGCTGAAGAGCAGTATAAGGCTTACGCCTGTCGTCGCGGCGTCGAACAAGAGTCGCTGCGTTCGATAGGCAAGAAACGCAAACGCGACCAGCAACGCGATGCAAAACAGCGCGAGCAGGGCCGCGTGTTGCGGCTTCCATCGCGGTGTCGCCCAGACGAGCACCGCGCCGAGCACCAGCAACAGCATCGCATCGACCGCCGGGCCCCAAGTTGGTCGGCGAAGCAGGGTCTGGTCGTACAGATTCTCCAGCAATTGGGCGTGAATTTCGCTGTCCGGCATGGGTTCGCCGATCGGCGTGTTCTGATATTCGGCTAGGCCCAGCCCGGTAACGCCGATCAGCACCAACTTCCCTTGCAGCTGAGACGAGTCGACCCTGCCTTCGAGGACGTCGACGGCCGAGACAGTGCGACCGGGTTTGGGTGGCGAATAGTAGACGCGAACCGCGCCATCATCTTCGGTAGGGACAACCAAGTCGCCGATTGCAATGCTCTGCACCGAATCGCCGGAAACCAGGAGCCGGAGCGATTGCGCGCGAAGGGCAACTTGCAGCATCTCGACCGCCAGGGCCGGCACAAGCGTACCGTCGACATTGGCGACGAGCGGAATTCGTCGAATCACGCCGCCCGCGGGCTCGACGGAAATCAGCCCCCTTCCGACCGCCGCGCGATCGAGTTCGTCGATGCTGGTGTGTACGCCTGCATATTGCGCCAGTCTTCGCGTCGGCGGCCGGGTCGTTGCCGAAGGCGCCGCCAAATCGCGCACGCTGAATGCCGGGGCCCGCAGCAGCATCCCTGTTGGCTCCGGCGCCCCCGCTACGACCAGGATGGCGTGCGCGTCGGCCAGCGCGCGCGCAAGCTCCGAGTCGTTGGAGGGCAGGCCGCGAAAGACACTTGCTAAGGTGGGGTCTTGATGTGGCGCGTGGGCAAGTACCTGTTCGGGCGATAGGGAGTCGGGTTCCGGCATGAGTATGTCGAGCGCGATCGCCGCGGGCTGCTGTCGCGCGATTGCGCTCACCAGTTGCGCCAATCGCGTGCGCGGCCAGGGCCATTGGCCGAACTTTGCCAGGCTCTTCTCGTCGATTTCGACGACAGTCGCCGGCATCGACTTCACCTGTCGCGGCGCGAGCACCTGGTAAGCATCGAACCCGGCGGCCTGCAGCCGAGCGGTCCAAGGTGCCGCCAGCCAATTTAACGCGGCCAGAGCGATGAGGACGGCCGCTCCCACGGCGCGGACGTGGCCCGGCCGTTGCGTCCCAGGGGTGGCCGCTTCGGAACGATTCAAATCTCGATTTCCATTCCGTCGTAGGCAGCCGTGATGCGCAGCGCCGTGCCGCTGCGCGTGATCTCCTCGAGACGCCGCGCTTCCACCAACGCCCCTTCGATCGCTTCGTCGTCTGACGCCGGTTCGTGGTGGAACAGGCAAAGGTGTCGCACACCGGCCATCTGGCACAGTTCCACCCCGACGACGTTGCTCGAATGCCCCCAGTCAGCCTTGATCGAGACCGCATCGGCGAGCGAATACATCGCGTCGAATATCACAACGTCGGCCTCGCGGAAGAACTCCACAAAACCTTTGGTCTCTTCGGGATCGGTAAGCTTGTGTTCCGAATCCGTCGAATAGATCACTGCCCGGCCGTTCGATTCGAAGCGATAGCCGTAGGAATCACCGCCATGCCTTTGTCGTTTGGAGGCCACGGTCATGCCGGCTATGTGATAGTTCCTCCCTGGATCCAGGTGCACGAACTCGATGCCGGCACGAAAGATCGAGAAATCCACGGGGAACGACGGCTGGTCCTGTTGCCGTCGCAACGCTGCCTCGAGCCCCGCGTGGCTTCCGTAGATGCGAATCCGGTTGCCGGGTATATAGGCTGGCGTGAAGAATGGCAGGCCCATGATGTGGTCCCAGTGCACGTGCGACATGAAGATGTGATAGGTCTGCGGCGACCCCGCACCGTGGCGCGCAATCGCGGCCTGGCCGAAGGGGCGCACGCCGCTCCCCAGATCGCAGAGTACGTATTCCTGGCCTCCGGTCTCGATCTCGACGCAAGACGTATGCCCGCCGTACGTGCCGGAAACCGGGAACCTTAGGCCGTCAAGGTATGCGTCAACTTCTGCGTCCGACGTGAACACGCGGCCCGATGCGCCACGCAGTGCCACGATCAGTTTCTCGCGCATCTTCGCTGCGGTTAGAGCAACCGGGAGCGATCCACGGGTACCCCAGAAGCGAATTCGCTTCATGTTGCCGATTGGTTCTTCACCGCGTTGAATGCTTCGAGTGCCGGTGCGGAAAGTTGTGCCAACGCGCCGGCCACCGACGGATATACGTCGAGAATACGGTCAAAACGACTGATACCGAAGATTTCAGCGACAATGGGCTGCAAGCAGGCGATGGCGATCTTCGATTCATGCACGCGGGCCTGCTTCGCCGCAGCCATCAAGACGCGTAGGCCGACGCTGCTGATGTATTCGACGCCAGAGAAATCCAGTACCAGTGCCTCTTTGTCGATACTCGATTGCGGCAACAGGGGCAGCAGCGCCTCCTCGAACGGCCCGGCGCTGGAATGATCGATTCGACCCACGGGCGAGGCCACGACAACGTCAGCAAACCGGTGAGTTGAAAATTGCATGGGATTTCCGCCCCCAGTACTGCCGTTGTGTCAGCGGCCTCTGTCAGCAATTATAAGAGAATCCTTGGACTTAGAACTCCGCGTGCAGTCGCAGGCTGAAGATGGATACCGGGCCGCGGTCCCGGTTATAGGCAGGGTTGGTGACAAACTGGTAGTCGGCTCCCACGGTAAAGTGCTCGTCTACGCGCATCGAGTAGTACGTCTCCACGATGTCTTCGGATCGGTAATGTGGGAGTTGCCCATCGCCGATAAGGATGCCCAAACCGCCGGCGGCAAAATAGGCTCGAGCCGCCGATGATAAGCCGTTGGCGACCACGGCAAGTCCGACGACGTCGTCCGCGCGATTCCATCCCGAGCCCTTAAGGGCAAGGCCAACCGATACGGAGCCGTTGACATCGGTGAAGTCGTACGCCTCCTTGCTACCATCGTTGAAACTGATCCGCGCGAAGGCACCGAGTTCGGGGGTAACTTCCTGCTCGAGATTGAGCGCAATGCCTGGGCGCCAGGCATAATGGCGGACCAGGGCGGTACTGGGTGTCGAGTCCGTGGCCTGGCCGAGTTGCACTGCGTCGCTGTAATTGCCCATGCGCGCGTAATTGACAAAGCCAAGCAGTCTGAGCTTTCCCGGATGGCCCTTTAGCTCGTAGCGCCCTTCGAATTCTCCGATGAGCGCGAATTCCTTGAAACCGGGTTCAAGCGTCTCGCTGTTGGGAACATTCGACAGGTCAAAGAATCCGCCTCGAAGGGTCCACCACGAGTGGGTCCACTCTGCGGCGACCCCCACGGTGTACCCCCACGAGTCGGCCGCGTAGTCGAAAGCGGCAGCGTCGATGACGGACCAGTTCAGGAAATCGCCGCGCGGGTCGTGCGCATAACTGTTGTTATCGAAGATATCAACGACAGAGAACTTGCCGATCGTCAAGACCACGTTGTCGGCAGTCTGTGTTCCCCCGAGCTCGTTGGGGCCAGGGTTCAGCGAGCTGGCCTCTCCACCAAGGTCGAAGCGCTGGCGTATGAAGGCGCGAGGCAGGCGGAAGTACGGCTCTGCTCTGCCAACCTTGTACGCTTCGCCGCTGGAGAAGCCGGCAAGGCCCAGCGTATCGTCAAAACCGAACCCCTGGTCGATCTCCGGGTTGACATATAGGGCCCCTCCGTCCCAAAGCCGAATACCCAGAAATAGCGTCACATCCGTGGTTTCCTCGCCATTGCTCACCGGCGAGAGGCTGTTAGTGCCCTGATACGGTGACGTGAATCCAGGATGGTATTGCTTGACGAAGGTTGCTTGGCCGTACAGATTCCATGCCTCCGGAGTCGTTGCCTCGGGCACCGCTGGTGCGGTGTTGGAGGAAGCGGATGAGCCAGAAGGAGCCTGCTCAGCCGGAGTTGCGAGTTCGTCACCCAGAGCTCCACCCGCCAGATGCCATAACCCGGCTGCCAACACCACAAGGAGCCGATTTTTCATCGGGGCGCCGCGCACCGTCGCAATCTTCCGCCGCACTCGATGGGCCCACCCGCTGCTTCCTACCTTGAGCCGGAGCGCGCCGTAGACGCGTGTGAGCAATCGCATGGATCGGCATCCGGGTTAGCGTTCGGAAAGCAAGTTAGGACGCCTATATGACAATCAGGTGACCAGTTTCCCCGGGGTGACGATGACGAACATCCGTTGCGTCGACAAGCCTGCGATCCGCGGCCTCTGGTAGAACTCGGCCAACCCCCCCGTTGACGGCCGCTACGCTTAGCATTCGAAGCGCGAACGTGCATGCGAATGCGTGCAAAGGGCCCATAAACGCGCACCTCCGCGTCGATGCGCTCGACTTGCAGCGGCGAAGCCGCGAATTCCCACCGCATGGCGCCTTCGACGAGGCCACGATGCGATCCATCGCAGCGAGCAACGATTTGATAGCCATGCCGGAGCGAGCTCATCGAGTCCGGGATAGGGCCGGTTCGATGTCTTAGGGCAAACGCATTATGAAGTCCTGCAAGCGCAGCGCAATCACGACACGTCCGCGTGGATCCGCAGACGCTTACTCGCCCCACGGTACCCTAGTTCAAAAAGACGCACGACCACCTCCCTGGCGCTCAGCAGCCGTGACTGAAAACCCTGACTGGCGACGAGACGCCGGTCGCCGCTGTCCGCGTCCAACGAGCGCCGGGCGCGAGCATGGGGCAACTCGGGCAAAAGCAACAGGAATTGCATGGTGCACCTCCAATCCGACCGTGTAAAAACCTGCCCGACAAAATCAGGCTTCGATCAAACCGGCGCCGCGCGAAGCGGCTTTTATTGCGCCGCTCGCTGCGAGCCGCGGCCGCCGCGCAACCCTGGTCGAACACAAGGTTCGGCCCATGTTGCTGCAGATGCCATTGCGTTTTGAGGGTGCGTCAGATTGCCTCGCCGCGATAAGCTGCGGCGGGAGCTACTTCGAAGCGCACTGCCTCGCTTAACAGCGAGACAGTGGCAAGGGTCTAAACCTGGCCTGCGATCAGCCTCGCTGCGTTTTCCCCTCCCGCGAGGGGCCTCTAGGACAACTATCCAAAACCAAGCTCCGCATTACAGGACTGGGGTACAGTACCAGAGGCCCCTTTGCAGCGTCAATAGTTAGCCGCAATACTTTTATGAAATCCTTGCACTCGCGCCGCGTCGCAGATATCGACAGGCTCTACTTCAAGTAGGATCGCAGGACCTGGATGACTGCCTCGAGGTCCTCGTGCCGTCGCTCAGGCGGACCTTTTGCCGTAACGTGCTCGCGCAGATGGCCTTCCAGGACTTCGGTCATCAAGCCATTGACCGCGCCGCGAATCGCCGCAATCTGCTGCAATACGCCAGCACACTCGGCTTCTTCTCCCAGCGCCTTCTCCAACGCCGCCGCCTGCCCCTGTATGCGGCGGGCTCGGGCTATGAGAGGCTTCTTGTTGCGGATCGTGTGGGGCATGTAGGCTCGGCGTTGCCGTGGCAGCGAATACTGGGGTATAGGATAGCACCAAGCCCGTTGCGGGCGATCCACCACGCGATGCCGGGCAGCGCGGGCACGACGATGGTGGTTCAAGTGGCTCGTTACATCGCCGCTGCGACCGCTTGGATGCGCTCGGCGGTGAGCGGAAGGTCGCGCACCCGGACACCTAGCGCGGCGAAGACGGCGTTCGCGATCGCGGCGGCAGTTGGACCCAAGGCCGCCTCGCCCACACCCACCGCCGGATGATCGGGGCGTGACACGATCTCGACTTCGACCGCTGGTGTTTCAGAGCAACGAAGAATCGGATAAGTCTCCCAGCTTTCGCTGGTCACCCGCGAACGATCGAAACGCACTGCTTCCTTGAGCGTCCAGCTCGTCGCTTGGATTGCGCCGCCTTCGATTTGATTCGCCACGCCGTCGGGATTGATCACCAATCCGACATCGACTGCGACGACCAGTCGCCGCACGTGAATCTCTGCCACCGCCTCGATTTCCGCGACCACTGCACAGTACGCGCCCGTGTTCTTGTAGCGCGCCACGCCGATTCCGTGGCCACATCCTTCGCGCTGCTGCCACTGGTCCCAACCGGCTTTGTCTGCGGCACGTTCCAGAACGGCTCGCGCCCGCGAATCGTTAAGATAGCGCAAGCGGAACGCGATCGGGTCTGCGTCGACCGCCGCCGCCAGCTCATCGATGAACGATTCGATTGCGAAAACGTTCGCGTACGCACCCAATGAGCGTAGTGCCGACGTCCGCAGCGGCATCGCCATGACGTGATGATTGACGATCTGCCACGCAGGAAACTCGTAGAGCGGAATTGCATTGCGCTCGCCCCCGCCGCCACGAGCGACCGGCGGGTTGACCGCCGACAGGCGGGCGAATGGCTTAGCGACATGCCAGGCACCGAGCAGCGCCGGTGTCTTTGCTCCTCCGGGGCGCGAGGTATGGCCATTGCTCCAGACCGCGTGTCTCCACGCAACGACGGCGCCCGCGGCGTCGAGATCGGCCTCCAGCTCGATTGCCATCGCCGGGCCAAACGGCGCCCAGCTAAGTTCGTCCGCGCGCGACCACTGCACGCGCACCGGGCGCCCCCCCGCGGTACGGGCGAGCCACGCCGCGTCAAACGCAGCGTCGTCGGCTCCATTGTGCCCATAGCAGCCGGCGCCTTGCAGATGTTGCACGACAATCTTTTCCTCGGCCAAGCCGAGCGCCAGTGCAAGATCCCGGCGCAGATTGAAAATACCCTGGCTGTGCGTCCAAACCGTTAATCCAGAGTCCTGCCACTGCGCCAGTGCGCAAGAGGGACCGATCGAGGCATGTGCGAGGTACGGTCGCGTGTAGCTTCCCTTTATGGTCCGCGCGACTTGTCGCGGGGCAGGCGCCGATTTGTTGTCGACGATGCTGATCTCCGCGTCCTGCGTTTTCAGCCACGCCGCCAGCGCCGCCTGGTCGGGTAGCCCCGCGCCCGTGCGCCAGGCCGCCGCCGCGCCAAGCTTGCGCTGGGCCGCATCGGCGCCGGCTTCGCTTTCTGTCAGCACACCGACAAACGAACCGTCACAGATGACCGCAACCACACCCGGAAGGGCGCGCACCGTCGCCGCCGCGAAGTCGACCAGCGTCGCATCCGGTGCGGGCGGCCGGAGGACGCGACCATGGAGCATGCGTGGCAGCTCCAGATCGTGAATGAAGCAAGCCTGGCCAAAGATCTTGTCAGGCAGATCGCGGCGCGCAATCGTTTGGCCGACAATGCGGTGTGTGCCAATCGGCCGCGGCACGACCTGCCCGGTCGCCTCGCGCAGGAGCAATCCGTCCGCGGCAAGCTCCCAGTAGCTCGTCTGCACCCCGCCGACACCCTCGATGTTGCCGTCGGTGGCAACCAGGGATTCGGCCGGCACGCCCAAGCGCGCCGCGGCGGCGTCGAGATAGATTGCCCGGGCCTCCGCACACACCTGACGCAGCGCGGCACCGGAGTCCTGCACCGACAGGCTGCCCGAGGTGATCGCTTCGTTGGGACTGAGCGCCGTCGACGCTGGCATCATCCGGACCTGCCCAAGCGCAACCCCCAGCTCCTCCGCGACGATCTGCGCCAGCGCGGTTAGGATGCCCTGCCCGATCTCGACTTTGCCGGAGAAAACCTCGACCCAGCCGTCGGCGCGAAACCTCAGCCATTGCGACAGACGCCGATTGGCGCGGAGACTCCCGGGTAGCGACGTGTCGGCGGCGCTCATGGGGTGGCCCTTCCTGCCGCTCGCAACACTGCGCGCACGACCCGGTTATAGGTACCGCAGCGGCATAGATTGCGCTCCAATGCCTGCCTGACCTCGGTTTCGCTGGGTTGTGGCGTGCGGGCAAGCAGCGCCGCGGCGCTGATCAGCATCCCCGAAGTGCAATAGCCGCATTGCGCCGCCTGCTCGGCGATGAACGCCTCCTGCAATGGGTGCGGCGCCTCGGGCCGACCCAGGCCCTCGACGGTCGTGACCGATTTGTTTTTCACCGCCCACAGCGGCGTCGTACACGCGGCGACGGCATGCCCCTCGACGAGCACGAAACAGGCGCCGCATTGTTCGGAGCCGCAGCCAAAACGCGTGCCTTTTAGCCCTAGCGTATTGCGCAGCACGTCGAGCAGTGGCGTTTCGCCGTCGACCGCCAGCGAGTGTTCTCTTGCGTTGACCCGAAAGACGAATGGCTCGCCCATGAACTCGTTCATCACTTGGCTGTCGGCGTAAGAGTTGGCCGCTTGGCTACGTGATTGGAATTGTCTCCTATCTTCTGCTAAGGGTTGATACACCGCGTCGCGCACGGCGCTTCGGGACCGGCTTTTTTGCAGGGCGAGGCCGGTTGAACCCGTCCGCATCGGAAGCAGGCAGCCTGAAGATGCCTGCCTGGAGCAGTGCCTGCATTTCGGCGCGCACGATATGCTCCACTTCGTCGATCGCGGCCGACCGCGCTTCGGCTGTCGGGCGCGCAAGGATCAGTATGCGGTGTAGATTGACGTCTTCGATGGGATAGGCGGCCAATAGCCTGGCGCGGATCTCGGCGTGGAAGGCGGATACGGGCATGATGGTCACGCCGATTCCGGAAATCAGCAGGCGCCGGATCGCCTCGATGGAATCAACCTCCGCTTCGACCCGCAGCGCAACACCGAAGGCGGCAAGCTGCTGCTCGATGAGTGTCCGCAGACCGACCGTGATGATCAAAGGCGTCGCGCAGAGTTCCGCGAGCGAGAAGGCGCGCCGCGTGCCTCGCGTCCCGGGAGGCGAGAGCACGACCAGCGGTTCGGAGCATAGCGGGGTCAGGACGAGCGCCGTGGTGCGCGGCGGATTGGTCATGACCGCAAGATCGAGTCGGCCCATCAGCAAAGCGTCGAGGAGCTGGGGGCTGAATCCCTCCACGACTTTTAGTGTCACCGTAGAGCATTGTTGCCGAGCTCGTGCCACGCAGCCCGGCAGCAGCAGCGGCGCAAGGGTTGGCGAAGTGCCCATGACGACGGTACCCCGGGGCGCCGCGGCGCTGCCGCGAACCTGTTCGCTCGCCCGCGACACCTCGAGCAGGATGGCGCGGGCATGGTCGAGAAAGTCTCGTCCCGAAGTTGTCAGCCGCACTCCCCTCGGCAGACGCATGAGCAGTTGGGTGCCGAGTTCCGCCTCAAGCTGCTTGATGTGCCGGGTGAGAGCGGGCTGCGCGGTCCCGATTTTCTCCGCGGCACGCGTGATGCTTCCTTCATCGGCGACTTGGACGAAATAGCGGATGCTGCGCAGTTCCATAGGCGCTATGGCCTCCAGGCCCGTGCGGTTCAACGATAACAAATTGGCATGCCCTGCCAACGCACCGCGCTTCGCTTCGCCCAGCGCAACCGAATTCGCGTCGCAGGTTAGGGGCAATGCATGCCGAGATTGTATGCCTAGCATAGCAAATCGCGATTGGTGTCCTCTCCTTGGCGGTGTTCTAATGCCTGGACATCCGGTGCACGGCGGGCTCTAGGAGCGCTGCCACGGCAGCGTTCGTTGTCAAAGGGAGGCATGGGCGATGAGGCAAATAGGCGTCGGCATCATTGGCACGGGCTGGTGTGGCGGCATCCGCGCCCAGACCTGCGCCGCAAGCCCCTGGGTGAAGAGCCTGCACCTGGCGGAGATCCGTCCCGAACGTCTGGCCGAGGTCGGGGCAGCGACGGGCGCGCGCACGACGGTCACGGACTACCGGGAGTTGGTCGGCAACCCCGAAATCGAGGCGCTGGTTATCTCCGCCACGCCGGAGACAACGCATTACCCGATGGCGCGTGACTGCCTCGCCGCCGGCAAGCATGTTTTCCTCGAAAAGCCGCTCGCGCTGTCGCTGGCTGAGGCAGACGAACTCATCGCGGTGGCGCGCGAGCGCGGGCTCAAGTTCACCATCGGTTACTCGCAGCGATTCAATCCCAAGTTCGCCTACGTCCGAAAGGCAATCCGCGATGGCTCGATCGGCCGCCCGGTGAGTGCGCTGGTTAGCCGCCATATCACCCGCAGCCTGGGCAAAAAGATCAGCGGCCGCGTCAAGTTGTCCCCGGCCGCGATGGAAGCCACGCACGACCTGGATTTCGTTCTGTGGTGCCTCGCGCCGGCCAAGCCCGTGCGCGTCTATTCGCAGAACAATTTCGGGACGATGCAGGAGACCAGCGGCGCACCGATTCCGGACACGCAATGGATCACGGTCACGCTCGAAAGTGGCGTGGCGTTCGTCATCGGCGCAGGATGGACGCTGCCGCCCGGTTATCCGAATTTCTCCACCACGTGGATCGAATTTGTCGGCACCGAAGGCGCGATTATGGTCGACGACAGCCATCGCGATGTGGTGCTCAACACGATGAGCAAGGGCATGGTTCTGCCCATCTCGACTATGCCTGGAGAAGCAGTCGACCACACCTACGCCGGCCCCATGGCTGCCGAGACGGTGCATTTCCTGGAAGCGGTGGCCTGTGACCGTCCAGTGCTGGTGACGCCAGAGCATGCGCGGATGGTCATGGAGGTCTACATCGCGGCGGACTTGTCTGCCGAGAGCAATCAACCGGTCGCTTTGCCGCTGGCGGAGCCCAAGAAGGTTCGCGCAGTCGCCTGAGCCGGCACGATGGCGAAGAATAACGCCCGACGCATCGGCCTGGGCATCGTTGGCGCCGGCCGTGTCGGTTTGTTCCGGGCGGAAGTCGCCGCACGGCATCCGCAGGTCGACTTTATCGGACTGGCGGAGACCAAGCCGGACCGGGCATTGCACGTCGCCGAGAAGGTTGGCGCGGACTTCGTCACCTCCGACTATCGGGAATTGTTCGCCCGACCGGAGCTCACCGCAGCCATTATCGCGACCGACGAGCACTTGCATGTCGGGCCCATTCTCGCTGCAGTCGAGCGGCGGCTGTCCCTGCTCATCGAGAAACCGCTCGCGACCGAGCTCGCCGAGTCGGAGCATGTCCTCAAGGCGATTGAGGAGTCCGGCGTTGATGCCGTGGTCGGGTATACGCAGCGGTTCCGTCGCCGCTGGCTGGTGGCCAAGGAGAAGGTCCGGACCGGCCAGCTGGGCGAGGTAACTTTGGTGACATCGCGGGCCTTCCTGAACCGACTGGTCGCGCTCGACAACTACCGGCGCACTGACGCCCCGACGCAAATCTCGCCAATGGTTATCTCAGGCACGCACGCGCTCGATATCGTCATGTGGCTGCTGGAGACCAAGCGGCCGGTGGAGATCTACGCCCGCTCGGTGGACAAGGCGCTTGGCCCGCTTTGCAACGGCATCGACGCCACCGCCGGGACGATCACATTCGACGATGGGAGCCTCTACCACGCGTCCATATCCTGGGCCCTGCCCATCGTCTGGCCCGGGGCCGTATACAGCCTCGAGGTGGGCATCGTCGGCACCGAAGGCGTGCTAACCATCGACGACACTCACCGCGACATCGTGCTCGCGACCAGCACGGCGCAGGGCGAAGGGTACGCGCCGGACGCAGGCCGCCACGTCGATTTTCTCGGCAGCTATCCTCCTGGCGACGTCGTCCTGGGCGAGCTGCGCGGTCCCATGCGCGAGGAAACCGACCAATGGCTCAATCGGCTGTCGATGGGTCTGCCGACACAGCACGCCAGTGCGGCGGAGGCGCACCAGCGATTGATGCTGAGCAAGGCATTCGATCTGTCGGCTCGCCTCAAGCGTGCGCTGCCGCTCCCCATTGGCGTGGTGGAAGAAAAGCCGCGCGAAGAACGTTTCGCTGCAAGATAGGATACGGAGAGGCGCTATGTGCGGGTTGCCGCGGGCTGCGTTGCTGGCACTGCTGCTCCTATTATGTCCCGCGCACGCCAGCGGACAGACGACTTATCCCAATCGTGCGGTGCGCATGATCGTTCCCTTCGCCCCGGGCGGCGCATCAGACTTTGTCGCGCGCATCATGGCTCCGAAGCTCTCCGAATTGCTCGGGGAGCAGATCGTCGTTGACAACCGGCCGGGCGCGTCGGGCAACATCGGGATGGACGCCGCAGCCAAGGCGCGCGCCGACGGCTACACGATCTACCTCGGCAATATCGGCACTATCGCCATCAATCCGGCGATCTTTCCGAACCTGGCCGTCAATCCGGCGCTGGATTTCATCGCGGTCACGCTGGTGGCCGATGTGCCGAGCATCCTTGTCGCCAATCCGGGCGTTCCAGTCAACAGTGTGGCCGACTTGGTGGCGCTGGCGAAGGCGAAGCCGGGAGAACTCAACTTCGCGTCGCCGGGATCGAGCACGTTAAACCGGTTGGAGATGGAGCACTTCATGAAGCTCACCAACCTGAAACTCGTGCACATCCCATACAAGGGGGGCGCCGGTCCCGCGGTCACCGGCCTGCTCGGTGGAGAAACGCAGGTCATGTTCGTCACGCTGTCCTCGGCGATCAGTTTCATCCAGGCCGGCAAGCTCAGGCCGCTCGGCATTACGACGACCAAACGCATCGAGGGCCTGCCGCTCGTGCCGACACTGGTGGAAGCAGGATATCCGGAAATGGTCAGTAGCTCGTGGCAGGGAGTCTTCGTTCCCGCCGGAACGCCGCGGCCAATCGTCGACAAACTTCATTCGGCGTTGCTCGCGACGCTGGGCTCGCCAGAGATAAGGCAACGCCTCGCCGCTGGTGGGGTCAACGTGATCACCAGTAGAACCCCGGAAGATTTCATGAACTTTGTCGACTCCGAAATCGCCCGGTGGGGCAAGATCGCGAAGGAATCCGGGGCGACGATAGACTAGCAGCAGGAATCTTCGACGCCGCGCCCGTCCGCGGGAAGCGCGCGGGCCCAATGGGCCTGCTGGCCTCTGCCCAAGTTTGGCATGGCAGGGGAGGCGCGGACAGCTTGGATCCAAACGGGAGGTAGCACGATGGCAAACTTCGGCATGGTCGGCTTGGATTGGCAACAGCGCGTCGACTGGGATCGGCTGCGCACTTACCGCCTGGAACGGGCGCGGGAGCGGATGAAGGCCCATGGTCTCGGGGCGATGCTCCTCATGTACGATGAGAATGTCCGTTACGTGACGAGCACGCTGACGCCGGGCTGGAACCGACTGAAGCCTGGACTGCGCTACGCGCTGCTCTGCGGCGACGACCCGCCGGTGCTGTTCGAGCAGGGCGATCTCGGCGCCCACATCGCGCGCCATTCGCCTTGGATCCCGAAAGAGAACATTCGCTGGTCGTACGCCTGGATCAAGGGAGCGGCCGGTGCGGCTTCCCTGCAGCAAGTTACCAAATTCACCAACGCCATCTTGAAGGAAATGAAGAAAAGCGGCGTCGACGGTATGAAACTTGGGGTTGACTTCGTCGATATCAACATCATCCAGGTGTTCAAGGACGCAAAAATCGAATGGGCCGATGGCATGACGCCGATGATGGAGGCGCGTGCGGTGAAGAATGTCGACGAGCAGGAGTGCATGCGCATGGTCGGAGCAATCGGCGACGCCGCACACTGGGAATGCATGAAATTCCTCAAGCCTGGCCTGACCGAGAACAAAGTGACGGCGCACATCATGGAGTTCCTGTACTCGATCCCGGGCATGGAGGACGTGGAGGACGTCATCGTCTCCTCCGGTCTCAATACCTGGCCCAACTGGCGTAATTTCTCAGATCGCATCATCAAGCCGGGCGACATCGTCTTCATGGATCTCGCCGCGCTGACGTGGAACGGCTACAAGTCGTGCTACTACCGCACCTACTGCGTGGGCAAGGAACCGACCCAGGAGCAGAAGGATTACTACGCCACGGCGCTCAAGTGGCTCTACGATTCGATCAAGGCTGTAAAAGTCGGCACGACTACGCGCGAGATTGCCTTGAAATGGCCGTCGGCCAAGGAGGCCTGGGGGTACGAGGAAGAGGACCAGGCGGCGGCGAACCTATGGGGTCACGGCCTCGGACTGGCGCAGTACGACCCGCCGGTGATCTCGCGCATCTGGTCGCTCGACCACCCGGTCGAGATCCAGGAAGGGATGGTGTTTGCGCTCGAAACACAGCATGGCAAGGTGCACGAGTGGGGCGTTCGTATCGAGGAAATGCTGATCGTGCACAAGGATCGCATCGAGATCATCTCCAACTTTCCCGTCGAGCAGATCACCGTTGTCGATCCGATGCCCGGCTATTCGAGCTACGGCAAGTCATGACGGGATACCCATGCCGAAACTGATCGTCCCTCTCGCCGCTGCCGAGGCAACCGACCCCGACCGGTTCGGTCCCAAGGCGGCGAATCTTGCCCGCCTGGGGCGCGCCGGCCTGCCTATTGCCGACGGATTTTGCATCGATGCCGAGGCGTATCGCATCCAGGTGAACGCACTGGGTCTTGGCGCCACCGCGCGCCGCGTGGACTCACCCGAATCATGGACGGCGCGCCGCGCGGCCCTTGCGATGAAGCTTGGATTGCTTGATCGGCCGATTGTGCCGGAGGTGCTCGAGCCGCTACGCGCAGCGTGGCAGGGCCTGGTCGTGGCGACCGGCGCTTCCACGGTAGTGCGCTCATCGGCACTGAGCGAGGATCGTCTCGGATCGAGTTTCGCCGGGCAGTTCGAGAGCTATCTCGGCTTGCAGTGCGAGGACGAGTTGGTGACCGCGGTGCGTTCCTGCTGGGCGGCGCTGTGGTCGACACGCGTGCTGCGCTACATGGCAACGCGCGATGCAAGTCCCGCCGACACGGCGATGGCAGTCCTGGTGCAGCCGCTTGTGTCGGCCCGGGTCTCCGGCGGAGGCCTCAGTCGCACCGCCGATGGAAACATGGTGCTCAATGCCGCATGGGGCCTTGGGTCGGCGCTCGCTCAGGGCGAGGTCGTGCCGGATCGTTTCGTTCTCAGCCGCGATGGCGTGCTGCGCGAGACGATGGCCGCCAGGACATTGCACCGCATTGGCTGCGCCCATGGCACGCGTCGAGTCCCGCGCCGGCGCACGGCCGAACCGTGCCTGAATGCCGTGCAGGCCGAGGCGCTCGGTCGCTTGTTGCGGCAGGTCGAGGATATTCTGGGCTTGCCCGTCGAGATCGAGTGGGCGCAGGACGATGCCGGATTCAAACTGCTCCAGGCACGGCCGCTGTATCTGGAGCCGGCACCCGTCCCGGACGAAATATGGCTGCGCCACCCCGGGCTCAACGGTCATCCGGCCGGCGTAGGCTGGGGTGCGGGACGCGCCTGCGTCGTGAACTGCGAATGCGAGCTCTCCCGCGTTGCGCCGGGCGACGTCCTGGTGACGAGGCTTGCCGGGCCCGCGCTCGGTGTCGTACTGCCGCGCGTGGCCGGTCTGGTGGCGGAGCTCGGCGGAAGTACGTCGCACCTCGCGTCCCTTGCCCGGGAGCGTGGCATTCCCATGGTGCTGGGTGTACTCGATGCCACCCAACGCATCCCCGACGGCGTTCAAGTGGCCGTCGACGGCGTCGCCGGAGTCGTGCGCTGGATATGTTGATGCGCCCCAGCGTGTTCATTACCCAGCCGGTGGCACGAAGCGCCACCGAGAGGCTGCGCAGCTTCGCGGATGTGGACTGGAATCCCGATCCAACGCATACCCTGACCAAGGAAGAGCTCCGTGCTGCCGTGCGTAAGCATGACATCCTGTTCTGCCTGCTGCAGGACCGCGTCGATGGCGACGTCATTGCCGCAAACGCCAGCTTGCGCGCTGTCGCCTCGATGAAAATAACGCCATCGGACATCGACGTCGCCGCAGCGACTGCGCGGCGCATCCCCGTGACCGTCATTCCGCCGGTCGTGACCGAGGCTACCGCCGACTTGCACGTTGGTCTGCTGCTTGCCGTGGCGCGCCGAGTGGTGGAAGGCGAGCGCCTGCTGCGCAGCGGCGTATTCCCGGGCGCGCAGTCCATGCGACTCGAAGGCGCCTTCGTCTGGGGCAAGACCATCGGACTGATCGGCGGTGGCGGACGCATCGGCCGCGCGGTCGCCAGACGCGCCCGCGGCTTCTCGATGCGCCTGCTCTATTGGGGACCGCGACGCATGGCGGAGAGCGAAGAGCGCGAGCTCGACCTGGTCCATGTCCCTCTGGATCGGCTGCTGGCCGAATCCGACTTCGTATCCATCCATGCACCGCTCAAACTGGAGACAACGCATCTGATCGGTGCGCGCGAGCTTGCGTTGATGCGACCGAGCGCATTTCTCGTCAACACGGCGCGTGGACCCATAGTCGACGAGCAGGCACTGGTGCAAGCACTCGCCGGGCGGCGCATCGCCGGCGCGGCGCTCGATGTCTTCGAGGACGAACCCCGGGTCAATCCAGCGTTGCTCGCCATGGACAACGTCGTCCTCACGCCTCACCTCGGGAGCGCGGTCGCCGAACTGAGGGAAGCGATGGCGCATGTCGTGGTGGACAATATCGTTGCCATCCTGCAGGGCCGCCGGCCGCCGAACTGTTGGAATCCGGAAATCTACGCCGCGTCAGGTTAAGCGTGTTCTTGTACCGGGGAGGGAAAGCCATGCGTATCGTGCGTCCGCGACCACCTGCAGCCCTGGCCCGGTGTTTCCCGCCGCCTCTGCGGTGCTAAGGAACCCGCATGAGCACCAAGGCGAAAGTGGTCCTCACCGATTATGTCTGGGATTCTCTGGAGGTCGAGAAGAAGTCGCTCGCGGGCCTTGCCGATCTGGTAGCCCTCCAAACCAAAAGACCGGAAGAGTTTCTGGCCCAAGCGGAGGATTGCGACGCCCTGCTCAACACCTACGCCGGGCCGATAACGGCAGAAGCGATGGCGCGGATGCCCAGGTGCCGCATCATCGCCCGCTACGGCATCGGGGTCGATACCATCGATCTCGATGCGGCCACGCGCGCCGGCATCATCGTCACCAACAATCCGACCTACTGCATCGAGGAGGTCGCCGAGCACACCATGGCGTTGCTGCTCGCCTGTGCGCGCAAGGTAACGGTCTATGACCGGTTGGTGCGCGTAGGCCGGTGGGAGGTGCCTCCGGGGAAGCCCATGTTCCGCCTCTCGGGCCGAACACTGGGGCTGGTCGGATTCGGCAACATCGCCCGTCAGGTGGCGCTGCGCGCAGCGGCCTTTGGCATGCGTATCCGCTTTGCCGATCCCTTCGTCGAGGCGGGGCAATTTGACATTCCGGCTGAGAAAATGGCGTTCCCGGATGTGCTCGACGGGGCCGACTTCGTCTCGCTCCATCCGCCCCTCACGCCGCAGACGCGAAAAATGATCGGCGACGACGCCTTGGCGCGCCTGAAGCCCAGCGCCTGCCTTATCAATTGCTCGCGTGGGCCGATCGTCGACACCGCCGCCCTGGTGCGCGCGCTGGACGCGAAAAGGGTCGCCGCCTGTGCGCTCGATACAACCGACCCCGAGCCGCTGCCCGACCCCCACCCGTTACGCGGCCGAGAGAATGTGATCCTCACGCCCCACGTCGCCTGGTACAGCGAGCAGGCGCTCGTCAGCCTCCAGGCAGGAGCGCCGGCCGAAGTCCGGCGCGTCCTGACCGGCGAGTGGCCGATACATGTGGTGAACCCGGCGGTGCGAGGGAAAAGCCGGGCTGGGCTCTAAGCGCGACGGGTCTTCGCCCAGCTCTCGAGTACCGCACATACTGACGCGGTGTCGGCCTCGGCAAAGCCCTGCGCCATCGCCGCGTTATAAATCGAGGTGGTCGCGGCAAACAACGGTGTCGGGCAGTCGAGTTCGCGCGCAAACTCCGCAATGATCCGCATGTCTTTTTGCCACACGCCGACTTTCATCGTGGCGTCCCGATAGTCGTTGCGAACCATCATCGGTCCGCGTATCTGCAGCATGCGCGACGACCCGGCGCCGTCGCCGAGAACTTTGACCATCGTGGCCGGATCGAGGCCGGCCTTGAGGCCCAGCACGATTGCCTCGGCGGTGGACACGTTGTGTATCGCCACGAGCAGGTTGGCAAGGAACTTCATCTTGGAGCCAGCCCCGAACGGGCCGAGGAAGAAATTCGCGCGCGCGAATCCCTCGAAGACCGGAATACAACGGCGATACGCGCGGCGCTGGCCGCTCGCGTAGACGACCAGGTCCTTGGTCCTGGCCTGTGCTCCGGTACCGGAGAGCGGGCAATCGAGCAGCGTGATTCCCCGCATCGCCAGATGCTTGCGCGCCTGCTCTTTCGTCGCAATCGGTAGCGTGCTCGTTTCGACGACGATCTGCTCCGGCTGCATTGCCGTCCCGAGTTCGGCGGCAACCTCGAGCAGCGCTGCCGACGAGGGGAGCGACGTAATGACGATCGCCGTCCGCCTGGCGAGGTCGCGCACGCTCCGCGCCGCATGGCCGCCGATCCTCACGAGCTCGCTGCGGCGCCGCGCCAATACGTCGTAGCCGAGTGTGGAGAATCCGGCACCGACCAGATTGGCAGACATCGCCGATCCCATGATGCCGAGGCCGATGATGCCGACCCTACCAGGAATCGCCATTTGCCCCCCTGTTGTCGCTCGAGGCCACGATTGCGCCGGCGTAACGGAAGTCTGTGCCAAAGCGGCCTGGCAACCAGGCTAGCGCCCGCCCGCGCTCAGCCAGTGCGCCGGCAGCATCGTGGCGTCGCTCGTACCCAGACCGTCGCGCGCAGCAGCGTCATAGCATTCGAGCGCGCGCACGGTCAGGGGAAGATCGATGCCCAGCCCCGAGCCCTCCTCGAGTATGGTGCGCAAATCCTTGCGCATGAGGTCCACATCAAAGGTCACCGGGGAAGTCACTTGGCCGCGCAACGCAGCAGCGATCGCCGCCCCCCGCACTTTGAGCATGTTCGGCCCACCCGAGGTATCGGCGAAGATGTCGACCAGCCGCGCGGGGTCGAGTTTGAGACTGTCGCACAGCGACAGCGCTTCGCCGAGCGCCTGGTAGTACACCAGCAACGGCAGGTTGATGGCGAGTTTCATGCTCGCTCCGGCACCGACAGCGCCGACGTGCTCGACCCGGCGACACAACTGGTCGAGCACCGGCTTGGCACGGGCCACGTCGTCGGCATCACCACCGACAAAACCAAAGAGCTTCCCATCCCTGGCCGGTCCGACCGTTCCGCCGACCGGGCAGTCGATGAGCGCCGCGCCCCGGGCGCGGACTCTTGCCGCGAGCGCCCTCTCGACTTCGGGACGCACCGTACTCATATCGACAAAAAGCTTGCCGCGAACCTCGCCGGCGAGCAAACCGCCGGCGCCGTGATACGCGGCGTCGATTGCAGGCGCATCGGTAAGCATGGTGATGACCAGATCGGAGAAGCTCGCCAGCTCGCGTGCGCTTGCGGCCACCGTCGCGCCGGCCGCCGCCAACGCGGCGGTTTTCGCGGGGGTGCGATTCCAGACTGTCAGCGTACGGCCAACTCCTAACAACCGCAGCGCGAGCGCCGCACCCATGCGCCCAGTGCCTGCGATACCGATTTTCAATGGCAGCTCCTTCGTCGTCGATATGGCGTGCGTCTACGTTGACACGCGCTACCCCAAGGCGTCAAATTGCCCCCCAACAAAAACCATCGCTTGCGGCCGCGTGGGGCCCGTGCGGAGGAGAGAGTGATGAGTTCGCGCCAAAGCGAGCTCCGCGACGGGATGCGCATCGAGTGGGATACCCCGATTCCGATGGATGACGGACTCCCGCTGAGCGCGGACGTGTTCTGCCCTCCTGACGCCGGACCGCACCCCGTCATCCTGAGTTACGGACCCTACGCCAAGGGTCTGGCATTCCAGGACGGCTACCCGAGCGCCTGGCAGCGCATGGTCGCCGAGCACCCCGACATCGCCTACGGTTCGAGCAACCGCTACCAGAGTTGGGAAGTCGTCGATCCCGAAAAGTGGGTGCCACACGGCTACGTCTGCGTGCGCGTCGATTCCCGTGGTGCGGGTCGTTCGCCGGGCTTCATCGACCCTTTTTCGCCGCGCGAGGCGAAGGACCTTTACCACTGCATCGAATGGGCGGGCACACGAACCTGGTCTAGCGGCAAAGTAGGCCTTTCCGGCGTTTCCTACTATGGCATCAACCAGTGGCACGTGGCGTCGTTGCAACCGCCGCATCTGGCCGCAATGTGCGTCTGGGAGGGTGCCGCCGACTGGTACCGCGACATGACCCATCACGGCGGTATCCTCTCCACCTTCTGGGCCAATTGGTACGACATGCAGGTGAAGACGGTGCAGTACGGGCTCGGCGCGCGCGGCCCGCGAAGTCACAATACGGGCAAGCCCGTCTGCGGCGACGAGACCCTTTCCGATCGGGAGCTCTACGGCAACCGCTGCGACCTCGGTGACGAGATTCGCGCCCACCCGCTGGACGATGATTACCACAAGGCGCGTTCACCGGTCTGGAGCAAGGTGACGACGCCGCTTCTGTCCGCAGCCAACTGGGGTGGCCAGGGTTTGCACCCACGCGGCAATTTCGAAGGTTTCGTTCGTGCCGCGTCGCAGCACAAGTGGCTGGAGGTGCACGGACTCGAACACTGGACCCACTTCTACACCGATTACGGCGTCAATCTACAACGGCGGTTTTTTGACTGTTTCCTGAAAGACGCGCACAACGGCTGGGCAAAGCAACCGCGTGTCCAATTGCAGGTGCGTCATGTCGGTCGGTTTGTAGAGCGGCACGAAGACGAATGGCCAATCGCCCGAACGCGGTGGACGAGGTTCTATCTCAGTCCCGCCGACTGCAGCCTCTCTCGCGAGCCCCTGGCAGCGACGGAAAACGTGACCTATGACGCGCGGGGTGACGGAATCACCTTTGTCACCCCGCCACTCGATCGCGAGACGGAGATAACCGGACCTCTCGCGGCAAGGCTGTTCGTGTCCTCGTCGACAATCGATGCGGACTTGTTTCTGGTATTTCGCGTGTTCACGCCGGATATGCGCGAGGTCGTGTTCATGGGCGCGATCGATCCGCACACCCCCGTCGCGCAAGGCTGGCTGCGCGCTTCGCACCGCAAGCTGGAATCGCAGCTGTCGACGCCGTACAGGCCGTATCACGCGCACAATGAGCTGCAGCCATTGGTGCCCGGGGTCGTCGTGCCGCTCGACATAGAGCTCTGGCCAACGTGCATCGTTGTCCCGGCAGGTTATCGATTGGCGCTGACCGTGCGCGGGCGCGACTACGAATGGGGGAAGTCGACTGGAGCACGGTTGTCGAACTTCAAGAACGAACTCACCGGCTGCGGTCCTTTCCTGCACGACGACCCGCGCGATCGCCCGGTCCATGTTTTTGGCGGGGCGATTACCTTGCACGCCGGACCCACGCAGCCATCGCACATCCTGCTGCCCATCGTGCCGGCGAAGGCCTAATCTGCACACACAAGGAGTAAAGTCTCGACCATGAAGCTCTACGGATTCTGGCGCTCTCTGGCAACGTATCGAGTCCGCGTCGCGTTGGCGCTCAAGGGCATAGACGCGCAGGAGGTATCGATCAATCTACTGCACGGGGC
>DASZFQ010000056.1:0-107361 GCA_035939595.1 Casimicrobiaceae bacterium | reverse complement strand
GGCGGTGGCGAGCGGCGACCTGTCGAAGAAGATCACGGTCGACGTCAAGGGTGAGATTCTTGAGCTCAAGAACACGATCAACACGATGGTCGATCAGCTCTCGTCGTTCGCCTCCGAGGTCACGCGTGTGGCGCGCGAAGTTGGCACCGAAGGCATGCTCGGCGGACAGGCGGACGTGAAGGGGGTGGCCGGCACGTGGAAGGACTTGACCGACAGCGTGAATTTTATGGCGGGCAATCTGACGAGCCAAGTGCGCGGCATCGCAAAGGTGGTCACTGCGGTGGCCAACGGGGATCTGCAGCAAAAGCTCACTGTGGAGGCCAAGGGCGAGATCGCGGCACTGACCGACACAATCAACAGCATGATCGACACGCTTGCGACGTTCGCGGACCAAGTGACGACGGTTGCGCGCGAAGTGGGCGTTGAAGGCCAGCTCGGCGGGCAGGCCAAGGTACCTGGCGCAGCGGGAACGTGGAAGGGATTGACCGAAAACGTCAATCAGCTCGCGGCCAACCTGACAACCCAGGTGCGAGCCATTGCCGAGGTCGCAACGGCGGTGACGCAGGGCGACCTCACGCGGTCGATCACGGTCGAAGCGCGCGGCGAAGTCGCGGCGCTGAAGGATACGACCAACGAGATGATCCGCAATCTGCGCGACACGACACGAAAAAACACCGAACAGGACTGGCTGAAGACCAATCTCGCCAAGTTCAGCCGGATGCTGCAGGGACAGAAGGACTTGAACACGGTGTGCCGCCTGATCCTGACCGAGTTAGCGCCAGTGGTATCGGCCCAGCATGGGCTGTTCTACGTGCTCGACTCCAGCGGCGATCCACCGCGGCTGACGCTGCTGGCGAGCTACGGCTCCCGTGGGGAGAGCGCGCTGGGCAATCGCCTCGAACTTGGGGAGGGGCTCGTGGGTCAGTGCGCCGTTGACAAGGAGAAGATCCTACTGTCAAGCGTGCCGCTCGACTATATCCAGATTTTCTCTGGCTTGGGTGCCGCGCCGCCGCAGAACATTCTCATCCTGCCGGTAATCTTCGAAGGCCAGGTGAAGGGCGTTATCGAGCTCGCCTCGTTCGAGCGCTTCAGCGCGACGCACGAGGCATTCCTCGATCAACTGACTGAGAGTATCGGCATCGTCATCAATACGATTGAGGCTAACACCCGTACCGAGGATCTGCTGACGCAGTCACAGTCGCTGGCGCAGGAGCTGCAGAGCCGGCAACAGGAGCTGCAGCAGACCAATCAGGAGTTGGAGGAAAAGGCCGGGCTGCTCGCGCACCAGAACCAGGAAGTCGAGCGCAAGAACCAGGAGGTCGAGCAAGCGCGCAAGGCGTTGGAGGAAAAGGCCGAGCAGCTGGCGCTTACCTCGAAGTACAAATCCGAATTCCTCGCCAACATGTCGCACGAGTTACGCACGCCCTTGAATAGCCTCCTGATCCTGTCCGACCAGCTGTGCAAGAACCAGGGTGGCAATCTCACTTCCAAGCAGGTCGAATTCGCGAAGACGATTCACGCATCAGGCAACGACCTGCTTACCCTGATCAACGACATTCTCGACCTATCCAAGATCGAGTCGGGAACCGTCGTCGTCGATCCGACTGATCTGCTGCTCGAGGATCTGCAGCGGTACGTCGAGCGGACGTTCCGGCACGTCGCTGAAGCGAAGAACGTCGATTTCTTCATTCGGCTCGACACGCATCTTTCGAAATCTATGTTTGCCGACGTCAAGCGCTTGCAGCAAGTGTTGAAGAATTTGCTTTCGAACGCCTTCAAGTTCACGCACCAGGGTCACGTCACGTTGACGATCGAGCCGGTGAAGACAGGCTGGAATCCGCAGAACGAAAGCCTTAATCGCGCAGGGGAAGTCATCGCCTTGTCGGTGATGGACACCGGAATCGGCATTTCACCGGAAAAGCAGCAAATCATTTTTGAGGCGTTTCAGCAGGCTGATGGCAGCACCAGCCGGAAATACGGCGGCACCGGTCTTGGCTTGGCTATTAGCCGCGAATTGTCGCGGCTGCTGGGTGGTGAACTGCGGTTGGTCAGCGCGCCGCGCGCCGGCAGCACATTTACTCTCTATCTGCCGCTGGTCTACATGCCCCCGCGCTTCGCGCGGAAGAGCACCGCCATCGCCTCTCCCGTCGAGGCGCCGACAGCTAAGGGATCGTTCGGAGGGGCCGGCGATACGGTGGCGGGGGAGGCCGACGCCCGGGTCGAGCACGACGTGGCCCGTGCGCGCGACCGCGGCGAAGCGGGCGACGCGCGCGAATCCTCGCTGTTACGGTCGACTGCGTCGATACTTATCAATGAGGTTGGCGATGACCGCGACAGCCTAACTCTTGATGCACCAGTACTGCTCATCGTCGAAAACGATCTCGCGTTTGCCCGTTTCCTTCTCGATACCGCGCGGGAGAAAGGCTTCAAGGGCATCGTCACTTCGTTGGGCGTGTCCGCGCTCGCGCTGGCTTCCGAGTACAAACCTTCGGCCGTGACCCTGGATATCTTTTTACCCGACATCGACGGCTGGCGGGTGCTCGATCGGCTAAAGCACGATACCCAGACACGACACATTCCTGTATCGATCGTCTCTACCGATGAATCGCGACAGCGGGCGTTGAGCGCGGGCGCGTTCGCATTCCTGGCCAAGCCGATTCAGAGCAAGGAGATGATCGAGGCGCTGCTCGATCGTCTGACGCAATTTGTGCATCAGCCCGAGAGGAGCCTGCTGGTCGTAACGGCCGACGAGGGCCGCCGCAAGCAACTAATCGAGTATCTCGCGGGCGACGACGTGCACGCCGTCGGCGCGCCGGATTACGGCGACGCGGCGGCAATGATCGCGGGCGGGCAAGTCGACTGCCTGGTCGTGGACTCGAGCATGTTGCAAAGCGAGCCGCCCTCGACCGATGAAGGTATTGAATCCGCCGTCGACTCGTTGTCGATGGTCATCTACGGAGATGCAGGGGACACCGCGCGGCTTGACCGCTGGGAGCGCCTCGCCAAGACCACCATCGTTCGCAAGGCGCGTTCGGTCGAGGATCTGCTGGACCAGACGAGCCTTCTGCTGCATCGTTCGCCGGCCAAGATGCCGGAATCGCATCGGGCGATCCTGCGTGAGCTGCATAACGCGAACAAAGTCCTGAGAAACAAGAAAGCAATGATTGTGGATGATGACATGAGGAACATCTTCGCGCTTTCCTCGTTGCTCGAAGACAAGGGGATGGTTGTCGTTTCGCACGACAACGGGCGAGACGCGGTCAATGCGCTCCAAGGAGGTGGCAACGTCGACGTGATTCTGATGGACATTATGATGCCGGAGATGGACGGTATCGACACGATCCGGGAAATTCGCCGCCTTCCAGGGTACAAGCACGTGCCTATCATCGCCGTGACCGCCAAGGCAATGAAGGGCGACCGCGAGAAATGCATGGAGGCTGGGGCGTGGGACTATCTTTCCAAGCCCGTCGATTCCGACCTAATGGTTGGGGTTTTGTGCGCCTGGCTCGGTTAACACCGACCCGGACTTGATTTGCGCCTTCGGCATGGATCGGCCATCTGATCGGCCTGTGCAGCGCCCCAAGGCGGATATCCTGATCGTCGACGATCGGCAAGACAAGCTACTCGCCTATCAAACCATCCTCGAGGAACTCGGACAGAATCTATTCACTGCAACATCAGGTGAGCAGGCACTCAAGCGGGTGCTCGAGCGGGATTTTGCGGTGATTCTGCTCGACGTCAACATGCCTGGGATGAGCGGGCTCGAAACCGCCGCCTTGATCCGTCAGCGAAACCGCTCCGCGCACGTTCCTATCATTTTTATCACCGCCGACTATAGCGATGACAGTCGCATGGCGCGCGGCTACGCGCTGGGCGCCGTCGATTACATCGGTTCTCCCATCGTGCCGGAGATACTGCAGGCGAAGGTCAAGGTTTTCGTTGATCTGTATCTGCTTGCACAACAGGCGAAGGAGCAGGCGCAGGAGCACATCGCGCTTGCGGAGGAGAAGATAGCGCGCGCGGCCGCGGAGCAGGCCACCCGCCGGCTGTCGTTTCTCGCGCAGGCAAGTGTCGCGCTCGCGGGCTCGCTGGATCCGGTCGCAATTACGCGCGAGCTTGCAGGCCTTTGTGTCCCGTTTCTCGCGGACGTATGCGTGCTCGCGCTTGCCGCAGAGCACGGCGAGAGCGTGAGCATGGAAGTAGCATGGATGAGCGACGATGCGCGACAAGGGCTCCTCCGACGTTCGGTCGCCGCTGCGACCATCCCTTGGCTCGATGAGGCGATGGTGCGCGTCTTGAAGAGCGGCAAACCCGCGATTTTCAGCGCCGGCTCGATCGACGCGGCGGCGATCTGTCCGGAAGATGCGTTACGGGCGAGTCATGTCGGCGCCGAGGCCGACTTCCGCGTTAACGGTTTGGCCGTTCTGCCGCTGGCGGCTCGGAACCGGACACTGGGTGCGTTGTTGCTTGGGATGGGGCCGTCCGGACGGGAGTTCGACGCGGATGCGATGTCCATGGCCACCGACCTGGCCGGCCGTGCCGCCGTCGCGCTCGACAACGCTCGGCTTTATGCCAAGATTCGAGAGGAAGATCGCCGCAAGGACGAATTTCTGGCGATGCTGGCGCACGAGTTGCGCAATCCTCTGGCACCCATCAGGAATGCCGTTCATATCTTGCAGGTAAGCGACAAGGATTCGGCTAAGCGGGAGTGGGCGACGGAAGTGATCGGCCGTCAGCTCAACCAACTCGTCCGATTGGTGGACGATCTGCTCGATGTCTCGCGCATCACGCGCGGCAAGATCGAGCTCAAAGTCGAGGCGATCGACGCGCACAAGGTGGTCGCGGCGGCAGTGGAGACCAGTCGTCCTCTCGTCGATGCGTTCGAACACACGCTTAGCGTTCTGCTGCCGCCGGAGCCGCTGCATTTGACTGGAGACTTTACGCGGGTGGCACAGATTCTCGCCAACCTCATCAACAATGCGGCCAAGTATACCGATAAAGGCGGGCGCATTTCGCTCACCGTGGCGCGCGAGGGCGTGGACGTCGTCTTTCGTGTCCGCGACACCGGCATGGGGATTCCGCCGGAGCTACTGTCGCATATTTTCGAGCCTTTCGTGCAGATCGATCGCACGCTGGATCGCTCGCGGGGCGGACTTGGCATCGGCCTCACGCTGGTTCGGAGGCTGGTGGAAATGCAGCACGGGCGTGTGTTCGCGTCCAGCGAGGGCCTTGACCGGGGGAGCGAATTTACCGTCACTCTGCCGGCCGCCGACCTCACGCTCCAAACGAAGGGTACGATCAAGGAATCGATTCCGTCGACCGAGCTGCCGCCAGACCTGTGCATTCTCATCGTCGATGATAACCGCGATGTCGCGGAAAGCACGGCAGTGCTCCTGCGGCTGGAGGGCTTCGAGGCTCACGTCGCGTACGATGGCGAAGAGGCGCTGCGCATGGTGCGCCGGCTGCATCCTACGGCGGTCCTGCTCGACATAGGCCTGCCACGAATGAACGGTTTCGAGGTGGCCGAACGTATCCGCTCAGAGCCCGAGTATCGGGACATCCTGATCGTCGGGGTTTCCGGCTACGGGCAGGAGGAGCATCGGCTGCGATCCAGGCAGGCCGGCTTCGATCACCATATCATTAAGCCAATTGAACTGAGCACCTTAACCGGCTTGCTTGTTTCGCTCCGTTCGTCTCGCGCGCGGGCTGAAAACATCATCAGCTTTCCGCAGCGGAAGATCGCGGAGTAGTGGCGCAATTCCACGACGCAATTCGACGCACGAGACTATCGCGAATGGACGGCAATTCGCGCGGAAGGTCTACTCGCCGTTGGGATGTCCATTCGTGCAAGGACATTCCTCCGCAGGGCCTTCGAGCGGTACCGCTTGGCGACGGCTTCGGTTGCATGGTGCAGCTGACCTCGACGTCCAATCATTTACGGCGGTGGTTTTCGGGGTCAGGGCCTGTCGCTGGATGCGGATTCGCGCCATGACGCACGGCCATCGCATTGATCAAGGCTAGGACTTGCCACGTCTCTGATGACTTGTCACAGAACTGATCCGCGCCCAGACGAAAGCAGCGTGCCCTGTACTCGGCATTTGCATGATTCGTGAGTACCACTTTTCTTGCCGACCGGGCGAGGCCTCGATCTTGCAGCACCCTGAGCACGTCGAATCCGTCTCCGAGGTCCAAGCTGAGGTCGACCAGGATCAGGTCCGGCTGGAGCACCGAAATCTCGCGGATCGCCCGTTGCGCGCTTGCGCCGTGACCCACCAACTCTGCACCGGCCGCTTTGATGGCCACCGTGAGCAGTTGCAACATGATCGGGGAGTCTTCGACAACGTAGACCTGCAGCTGCTTTGAAAATTCGCTCATTGCGCTCCTCAAGGGAGCTTCACACATGCAAGATCGATGCCTGCGCAAAGACACACTTCCCCTTCGGGAAGTCATCGCAGCGTCCGGGGAGAATGTAAATCTTGCAAAAGGGGCGTCGCGCATCGCGCAACTTAACTCTTACTGAAGGGTTGAATGGGGTCTCGCTGGCAAGGCAGCGAGATTCGGCTATGCTTGTGAAACGTTTGCGACGCTGTACGTGGCGCTTGGAACTTCGCGAAAACTGTGTCGCGCGCTCGAATAACCACCCACTCTCCAGAGAAATCCGCGACGCAAGGGTGCTGAGCCCCCGTTTTTTGGCCGCCTGCGCCAGGTTTGGAAACGACTTTAGACAATGA
Source organism: Casimicrobiaceae bacterium (assembly GCA_035939595.1). Lineage (GTDB taxonomy): Bacteria > Pseudomonadota > Gammaproteobacteria > Burkholderiales > Casimicrobiaceae > PALSA-1003. Next base: position 100,630 of record DASZFQ010000056.1, on the reverse strand, counting down.
ACGCATCGACGATTCGCAAGACTGACGTTCTCATCATCGGTGCAGGACCGACAGGCCTAGTGTTGGCCTTGTGGCTGACGCGGCTGGGCGTGCGCGTGAGGGTCGTCGACAAGACAGGCGAGCCGGGAACGACATCGCGCGCGCTTGCCGTGCAGGCCCGCACGCTCGAGCTGTACAGCCAGATCGGCCTCGCAGATGCCGTTGTCGACCGCGGACGGAACGTGAGCGCAGCGAATCTCTGGGTGTCCGGCAAGAAGGTGGCTCGTGCCGTGTTTGGCGACATGGGCGCGGGCCTCAGCCCGTTCCCTTACCCGTTGATCTATCCGCAAGACGAGCACGAGCGTTTGTTAATCGATCGCCTGGCCGAGGCCGGCGTCGAGGTCGAGCGCAGGACGGAGCTCCTAGGCATCGAAGGCGCGACCGGTCATGTGCTCGCGCGCCTGAGACGGCCGGATGAAACCCAGACGGCGTGCGAGGCAGCCTACATTGCTGGGTGCGACGGCGCGCATTCCACGGTGCGCGAGGCGCTACGGATTGGCTTCCCGGGCGAGGCGTACGCGCATCTTTTTTATGTCGCCGACGTGGAAGCGAGCGGAGCGACGATGAACGGGGAAATTCACGTCGGCCTGGACACGAACGATTTTCTCGCCGTCTTCCCTTTGAAGGACGAAGGGCGGGCGCGGCTCGTCGGCACTGTGCAGGAAAGCCAACACCAGCTCGATAATCTGTCGTGGACCGACGTGACTCAGCGTGTCGTTGAGTGGATGCGGATCGACGTCACGAACGTGAACTGGTTCTCGACCTACCATGTGCACCATCGGGTCGCGGATCACTTCCGCAAGGGCCGTGCATTCCTGCTCGGCGACGCCGCGCACATCCATAGTCCCGTGGGCGGGCAGGGAATGAACACCGGCATCGGCGACGCGGTGAACCTGGCCTGGAAACTCGCCGCTGTCCTGCGCGGACGTGCGAACCCCTCGCTCCTCGACAGCTACGAGCCGGAACGAATCGACTTCGCCCGGCGCCTCGTCGCGACGACCGATCGCGCCTTCACCGGCGTGACGAGCAGCCGGCCGATCGCCCGGCGCGTGCGGCTGAACATCGTGCCGCTCTTGATCCCGCTCCTTTTCGCGTTCAAAACGGTGCGACGCTTCATGTTTCGCACGGTTTCACAGACGTCGGTGAACTACCGGGGGAGCAGCTTGAGCGAGGGCCGCGCGGGAGCGGTTCGTGGCGGCGACCGTTTGCCCTGGGTGAAGGCGAGCTGGAACGGAGTCGGGGACAACTTCGCGCCGCTGACGTCGCTGGACTGGCAGGTCCACGTGTACGGCGACGCCGCGCCCGAAATCCAGACCGAGTGTGACGGCCGAAATTTGCCGCTGCACGTATTTCCATGGCTTCCGGAGATGCGTCGGACCGGCGTACGGCGCAATGCCGTCTATCTCGTGCGGCCCGACGGTTACGTGGCCCTGGCGGATACCAAGGGCGGCGCCACGGCAGTCGCGTCCTACCTCGATGCGCGCAATCTCATCGCGCCGACGGCGCCGCAAGGAAACAAGGGAGACCGTGCTACGGAGGGCAGAACCGCTCAAGCGACGCGCTAATTCAAACTCGATAACCAGGTCCGCGCAACCAACAAATCAAGGGCTTGCAAGAATGCAAACCCTTTTGATTTGATGCGGGCTGGCGGTGTGCTAGCGGTAGCGCCCCCTCCGCAAACAGGATGACTATTTTTCAGCAGGCTCTAGGTTAAACTTTCTTCACCCACGCAATGCAATAGCCGTTCGGGTTGATGGCGCCGTCTACGACTTTGCAGCTTGCCGGCGGAACGAATTGCATACAGGTGCTACAGCGCATGTCACCGTTTGGCTTGTCCTGGTACTTCATCGCTTCCTTGGATACTTTTTGCTGCGCAGAAGCTTGTTTGCTCGGCCCGACACTTGCGGTCAATGCGGCACCGGCCAGCAGCGCACCTTGAACAAGGATCGAGCGTCGCGAACGCCTGTGGATTCCATCCATGGATCGTATCTCCTCGAAGTAAGTTATTCAAAAATCCAGCGTTGAAACCGCATGACCAAAGATTGGAGAGCGGCCGCGCCAGGATCGCCTTGTGCCCACCTCGGCGCGCTCCAATGTCTTCTCGGGCATGGCGTCCTTCTCGTAAGGGAGAAACACATATTCCGAAGCAAACAATGTGCCGACGTGGCAACTGAGGGCCTGCACCTTCTGAATTCGACCTTGGCGTGCCTCGCGTGCACCGAAGCTGGCCTGCGGCGGTATTGCGTACTCGATTCCGGATGTAAGAATTACATTGAAATGCCGCGGACGTCGGCCTCCTCAAACGATGCGTGCGCGGTCGCCTTCCCGCAAGAACCCGGCCTCGCCGGTCAGTCAAACAAGTGGCTGTCTCTGCCGGCTTCGCGGTGCCTAGTGCTTGCGCCTCGGTGGCACCGGAATTGCACCGGCGATAGCAAGCAGCAGGTGATCAACGACACTTTCGTGCTTCAGCCGGATCTGATTCTGATTGACGTCAGCCTAAATCGGGAAAACGGATTCGATGCGCTGAGGTTTTTGCGCCACCGGGGTGTTGCCCAGCCGGCAACGGAAGTGGTGCTCAACCTGGCAGAAATTCTAAGATAAAATGTTATCAGTCCGTGGGCCTTGCTCTGGGCGAGTAGACGCCTCGCCGCTTGCGCCGTCCTGGGTCCACTGCGCCGGATTGCGGTGGGACTGATGGTCGCGGTCGACACGGAGGGACAGCGTCAGGGTTCGCGGCAGCGTCGCCACCAGGCCAACTGCCCCGGAATGTTATTGATCGGCAGCAGCCGCCTTGGTTCGAGTCTCATTTAGCGAGCTCAAAATTCCGTGAAATACCGCAGTCTGCATTTCGGCGCAGGGGCTATTTTCCGGTTCACTCTAAAAAGCGATGACATCAACGGTCCAGGACAAGAGAAGCGCGAAGCACGCTGACGGCCTCGAGCCCACTGCCGCTCCGAGCGACGCTGCCGTCGCGGCCTTTGGCGCTTCAATCGTCCACAAGCTTACGTATATGGTGGGCAAGGACCCCAATCATGCACGCGACCATGACTGGTTCGTCGCAACGGCCCTTGCAGTTCGCGACCAGATCGTAGACCGCTGGATAGAGGCGACGCGCAGGACCTACCGCGACGGGCGCAAGCGCGTCTACTATTTTTCACTCGAATTCCTGATCGGGAGGCTGCTTTTCGACGCGATCTCGAACCTCGGTCTCGTCGCGACGGCGCGCGCGGCTCTAAACGACCTCGGCGTCGATTTCGACTTGTTGCGCAAAATCGAACAAGATGCCGCGCTGGGAAACGGGGGACTCGGCAGGCTAGCCGCCTGTTTTATGGAAAGCATGGCCACGCTGGCAATCCCCGCTCACGGCTACGGCATACGCTATGAATACGGCACCTTCCGGCAGGTGCTGAAGGACGGTCGGCAGATCGAACTGCCCGAGGACTGGCTTTCGTCGGGAAACCCGTGGGAGTTCGAGCGACCGGAGGTCTCGTACACAGTTGGCTTTGGCGGCACCGTCGACGTCAAACAAGGCGCGGATGGCACCGCAGGCTATGCGTGGAATCCCGCCGAGACTGTCAACGCAGTAGCCTACGACACACCTATTGCAGGCTGGCGCGGACGCCACGTGAATTCCTTGCGACTGTGGTCGGCCCGGGCGACGGATCCGCTGTCGCTCGAGGATTTCAACCGCGGTGATCACGTCGGTGCTCTGGCCGACAGGGTGCGCCTCGAAGCGATCTCGCGGGTGCTCTACCCGAGCGATGAAACCGCCGCCGGACACGAACTGCGACTGCGGCAGGAGTTCTTCTTCGCATCGGCATCACTCCAGGACCTGCTGCACCGGCACAAGGCGCAGCACGGCCACCCGACCTCGCTTGCACATCATGTGTCGATTCAATTAAATGATACGCATCCGGCGATCGCGGTGCCGGAATTGATGCGATTGCTGATCGACGAACACGGGATGTCGTGGGAACTTGCCTGGGAAATCACGACGTCAGTGTTCAACTACACCAACCACACGCTGCTGCCGGAGGCGCTGGAAGCCTGGCCTGTTCCGCTGATGGAAAGCCTACTGCCGCGACACATGCAGATAATTTACCGACTCAATGCGTTGCATCTCGACGCGCAACGCGCGCGCGAATGCAATGACGCCCGTTTCCTATCGTCGATTTCAGTGATCGAGGAAAACGGCGCCAGGCGGGTACGGATGGGCCACCTCGCGTTCCTTGGGTCGCGTCGCGTCAACGGAGTGTCTGCGCTGCACACGGCCATCATGCGGCGGACCGTCTTCCACGATCTTGACGCACTTCATCCGGGGCGCATCGTCGGCATCACCAATGGAATTTCCTTTCGCCGGTGGCTCTTCCAAGCCAACCCTGGTTTGACAGCGCTCGTCGTCGAGGCAATCGGGGCGACCTTCCTCGACGATCCGGCTCGGCTCGAGAAGCTCGCCCCGCTGGCCGACGATTCAGTATTTCGCGAGCGTTGCGCTTCGGTGCGGCGCGCAAACAAGGTTGCGCTCGCACAGCTAGTCGCTGAACGCCTCGGCATATGCATCGATCCTGATGCAATCTTCGACGTTCAGATCAAACGCATCCATGAATACAAGCGCCAGCTCCTCAACATTCTCGAAACCGTTGCGCTCTACAACGCGATCCGTGCACAGCCAGCGCAGAACTGGTCGCCACGGGTAAAAATCTTCTCCGGTAAGGCAGCGGCGGGATACCAGCAAGCCAAGCTCATCATCAAACTCGCGAACGACGTCGCGCGCATCGTGAACGCCGATCCGGCGGTGCGAGAGCAGCTCAAGGTCGTTTTTCTGCCCAACTACAACGTGAGCCTTGCCGAGGCGATCATTCCGGCGGCAGACCTCTCCGAGCAAATCTCAACCGCCGGTATGGAAGCCTCCGGGACGGGGAATATGAAACTTGCGCTCAACGGCGCGCTGACGATTGGCACGGCCGACGGTGCCAACATCGAGATAAGCGCGTGCGTGGGCGCCGACAACATTTTCATCTTCGGTCTCGATGCCGACGAAGTTGAGGCGCGCCGTCGTGCGGGCATCGAATCGACGGAGACGATTGCCAGGTCGCAACCGCTCGCCGATGCGCTTCATGCCATTGCGTCGGGCGTCTTCTCGCCTAACGACCGGTCACGCTTTCGCGGTCTCGTCGACGATCTTCGGCACCGTGATTATTTCATGGTCACTGCCGATTTCGATGCGTATCGTGCGGCACAGCTCCGAGCGGGCCTGCTGTGGCAGGACAAGGCCGAGTGGTGGCGTCGCGCGGTCCTTAACACGGCCCACATGGGTTTTGCCTCGGCGGATCGGGCCATCCTCGACTATGCGCGCGAAATCTGGCGTACCGAATCTTCTTCAGGCTAGCCGGCGCCACGGCAGAGCGCGAATCGCGGAGGGCCTGGTGCGACAGGGGGGTTCAAAGCGACGCGTCGCGTCGGTTCCGTTTCCGCATCGATCAACCTGTCATCCCGACCCGGCTTGATCGCGGTACGGCCACGTTCATAGATGATAGGAAAGCAGGGCGAACGGAAAACGCGCCAACGCGGTGGCCAGCGCGAGGCCCCGGGCTGCGCTGTCCGTCACTTCGCCGGTCAGTTCGTCAAGTAACCGCGTACCGGGGGCAACGAATGGTATTTGCAGCATGGTGTCCCCCCAAACATGCGCACCCACAGGGGGCATACCGGCCGCGATACCGAGTGAAGAAAAAAGCCGGCCGCTTACGGCTACGACGCCGTCATGACCGAGCCGTCGCGCGTATGCCACCACATGGCGCGCACGGTCGCCCGCAGCGGCGACGGGGTGATAGTCGCCGCGCGCGAATAGCTCGGTTTGGGCGCGGCGCAAACCGAGTGCGCGCCATATTACCCACAGCTTGAGGCGGCCATCGTGCGGTGCGGCGAGTAACCCGTCGAGGGCCGCCGCGCGCGCATCGCCGGACGTGGCGGCGAGCATCTCCAGTGCACGCAACGCCTCGCGCCGGAGCGCGTAATCCACCGGGCGTCGGTTGTCGGGATCGACGAGGCTCAGCTCAATGAGCTCGCAGCCCTGGTAGATGTCGGGCACACCCGGTGACGTGCAGTGGAGTAGCGACATCGCGACGCTGTTCAGCGCGCCGAACCACGCAAACGCAGGAGCGTTCACACGCAGGTCACCGAGAAAGGCGTTGGTTGCGGTCTCCTCGAGCAGCGCCGCGACGAATGCCTTCAGCGCCGCCTCGTAATCCTCGTCGACGCTCATCCAGCTCGTGTACAACTTGGCCTCGCGCGCGGCCTTGACCATGTAATGCTCGATTCGCTCTCGGTAGGTGTCGAGGGGCGTGTCTGTCGCGGCGACGGGAAACGTACCGACCAGCGTCTGGTACAGGAGATACTCGTCGTTGCGCGAAGGCGCTTCCCGGCCGTCGACGGTCCGCCGGTGCCGCCGGTTCATCCGGCTCCAGCGCTTGACGAGCAGGCGCCAAGCGGCCGGATTCTCGGAGATGACGTCGATGCGTGCGCGGACATCCGCCGAGCGCTTGTTGTCGTGGGTCGAGAGTGCGAGCAATGTGTGCGGCCACCGGCTGCTGCGCTCGGCGTTCGCCCGATGGAACGCCCGGCTTGTCGTCCCGAAAGTTTCCGGGTCGCCGCCCACCTCGTTCAACGACAGCAGGCGATTAAAGATGTAGAAGGCGGTATCCTCCACCCCCTTCACCATGATCGGTGCGGTGAACTGCTGGAAACGCATGGCAAAGGTGCGATAGGCATCCTGTAGCGCTGGCGCGGCGCCCGCGGGCGGTTGAAGCAGGAGCACGTCACGGACGAAATCGAAGACACTCGCATCCGCCGAGCGGCTGCGCCTGCGTGCCCGTGCCACGGCCCAGTCGATGAAACGTCGGTCCTGCGCCGAGACGCCCTGCGCAACGTAGGTCCGATATACGGGAAAGCACGCGGCGATCTCCGAGAGCGCTTGCCACAACGATGCCAACGTCAAATCGCGGGTGTGACGGTCGGACCTGGCAATCCGGAGCAGCCGGTTGGTCAGCACCGAGAGCTCGGCGGCGAGCGTGCCGCGCATGATCAGACGCCTTGCGAGATAGGCGACGTCATCGAACGCCATGGCTTCCCCGCCGACGAATACCCGCCACGTGCGGTCCATGCGCGCTTTGGCCGCGGTCTCGACGAAGACGCCGTTGATCAGGTTGGCGAAGCGGTAACCTGTCGTGCCGTGAACTTGCCAGTCAGCTGGCAGCTGCTCGTGCGGCGTATCAATTTTTTCGATAACAACGTACAGCGGCCGTCCGTCGGCGCTGTCGCTGCGTCCCGTCAGTCGGGCGTAGGCCTGCTGCAGGCGCCGAAAGTAGGAGTCGGGGTCGTAGAGCCCGTCTGGGTGATCGATACGCAAGCCCTGCACCTTTCCCTCGGCGGCAAGCTCGAGCACGCGACGATGGGTCGCATCAAATACCTCCTCGTTCTCGATTCGCAAAGCGGCCAAATCGTTGATATCGAGGAAGCGTCGGTAGTTGATGTCATGCGAAGCCACCCGCCAGTACGCGATGCGATAGGCCTGGGCCTCAAGCAGCTCATGCAGCGCGGCAAAACTGTCCGGTTCGCCTGGCGTTCCGTTGACCTGCCGAACTGCGTCGTTGATAGCCTCGCCCAGCCATGGGGTGCCGCTAACCAGCGCGCGAAGTCGCGCCTTGAGCAGCTCCTTGTCGCGATGACGCTCGGCGACCTGTTCCGCAGCGACCACGTGGTGCGCCGGCAGATGACGAAATGCTGCCACGAGGCTATCGTATTCGGCGCCTGTGGCGGGCGCCAATCCATCGCCCGACGCGTTCCTCGCCCGCTCGAGCAGCGTCGGATACTCACGTGGATCGATGGGCAGGTAGTGCTCATGATAATGCACCGCGAACGCACCGCACGTCGGCTCGAACGCTAGCTTCAGCTCGCCGCGCTCGAGCACCCGGCCGTAATGATCGTCAAGGATGGGCACGAGAACCTTGCCAGCAAGATCCGCGTCGATCGGGCGCCAGTCGATATCAAAATAGTCCGCGTACGGCGAGCTCGGCCCGTTTTCCAACACGTCGAGCCACCAAGCGTTGTCGGAGCCCATCACGCCCATGTGATTGGGCACGACGTCCACGATCTGCCCCATGTTCTGCTCCGCCAGCGCCTCGACAAAACGCACGAAGTCCGCACGCTCACCGAGTTCCGGGTTGAGCGCCGCATGGTCAACGATGTCATAACCGTGGCGGCTGCCGGCGCGTGCGCGCAGATAGGGCGAGCAGTACACGTGGCTCACACCCAGCGCGGCGAGGTATGGCATCAGCGCGGTCGCGTCGGCAAAGGTGAAGTCCCGATGCAACTGCAACCGATAGGAGGCTCGCGGAATACGGGCCCCGGTGGCAGCCTCGTCGCGCCGCCGCGGCGCGGACCCGAGTGGACGCAGGCGCCGCAGTGTACGGACCAGCTCGATGAAACGTTCATCGTCGGGAAAGCTCTCAAGAGCGACGGGCAACTTGCGTCGCCAGTTGGGATGCGTGTCCACCGTGGCTGGGAGGTTGGCCTGTTCGCGTACGAGCAGGACGTCTTCGAGCTGCACGATCAGTAGCTGCGCCGGTGTTCGAGCGAGGAAAGCCTGTAGCGCGCGCGCAACTTCAGCTGTCATCCTCGGCAGCAACGACGGATCGGAGCTGACGCCCTGTGGAAGCAGCTGCTCGTGGTCCAGCGCAAGCAGGAGCCGGGCGCGGTCCAACACCCGGCCAACGATCTGCTGCTTGCGCGATTCTTCCACCGGGAATAGCCCGAGCTCGGCACGCAGCGTCAGGTCACGACTTTCCCACCACCCGGCGAGCGTGGGCAGGTCGTGGGTGGACGCTGCGACGATCGCTTGTACTGGATACATCGCGGGCGGTTTGAACTCGCCCGTAGCTTGACGCTCGAAGAGGAAGACCCGATACGAGAGCACGCCCGCATCGGCGAGCGCACCCCCCAGCTCCTCGGGGACCGTTCCGAGGTCCTCGCCGATGACGAGGCAGTGCTGACGTTGGCTCTCCAACGCGAGAATGCCGAGTAGATCTGCAAACGGATAATGTACATAGGCGCCCTCGCTGGGGCTGGCGCCGACAGGAACCCAGAACAGGCGCATCAGGCCCATGACGTGGTCGATGCGCAACGCCCCGGCATGACGCATGTTGGCGCGCAGCGTGGCGATGAACTGGGCGTAGGCCGTCTCGCGCAGACGGTCTGGGTACGGCGGCGGTAAACCCCAGTCCTGGCCGCGCAAGTTGAAGTCGTCTGGCGGCGCACCGACGTTCGCCGTGATCGCGTAGAGGTGCTGATTCGCCCAAGCTTCCGCACCCTCCGGGTCGATCGACACCGCGAGGTCCGCGTACAGGCCAACAGCGAACCCTGTCTCGTGCGATCGTTGCGCGACGGCGCCGAGTTGTAACTCGGCTTGCCATTGCAAGTAGAGATAATACTCGACGCGTTCAGCGTTCTCGGACCCGAAGCGCTCGACCCCCGGTGAACACGGATCCCGGAATCCCTCCGGCCAGGCGCGCCAACCCGCGACCGACGCATCGACGCTGACGAAATGTTCCTGCAGCGCCTCGAACAGCGCGTGGCGCCGGAGCGCTTCTCCCCCGCCGCGGCAGAAGGTGGCGAAGGCTTTGGCGCGGCTGCTACCGGGCCCAAGGTGCCGGGTGCGGAAGTGGGCGTAGACGAGCGCCAGCGCACGAGCCTTGACTTCGGCGACGCCGACGTAATCGACGAGCTCGCAGGAGCGCAAGCGCCGCAATGCCGACTGGAAATCGCCCGAACTCACCAGCGCCTGCACCTCTTCGCATTCGCGGAACTCGGCGATTGCCTCGACGTCGAGGTAGAGCACATTGAGCAGCAACCGACTGGACGGGCTGTACGGACTCGCATGTGCGGGGTTGTGCGGAAAAAGCGCATGCAGCGGATTCACCCCGAGGAAGGACGCGCCGGATGCCGCCGAGTACTCGCCGATCGTCGCGAGGTCGGTGAAATCGCCGATACCCCAGTTGCGCTCCGATCGCAGCGCATAGAGCTGGATTGCAAAGCCCCAAAGCCTGCCGTCGTTGTCGAGTATGGGTGGACGGTAGCATCGCGCCGGGGTCACGATGAGTTGCGTTTCGCCGCGCACCGCCTCTTCCGTCAGAAACAGCAGTTGGTGATAACCCGGCGGTGGTTCGAGCGGAAGAACAAACTCGCGCGCGACCATTGCCTCGCCGGCAAGGTCCATGCGCACCTCGTCATCCAGCAGAGCCGGCGCGAGCAATCCGCTATGTGCCGTGCCTCCCTCCTCGATAAGCCGCCAGGAAAGCGTTGCAATATCCGGCGTGGCGCTGAGGTTGATGCGCATCGCTGGGCGCACGCCTTTCCGGGCCACGACCACCGGCGCGACCAGTTGCCGCCAGCGCCCATCGACGTGAGACGCCAATGTTCGCTCTACTTCGGTGTCGGTCGCGCAGGCAACCCCCATTGTGTCAAGCAGCGCTCGCAGCGTGGCTTGCGGCGTCACGTGCACGTGCCCCTGCGTATCGCGGTATTCCAGCGCGATGCCATGCAGTACGGCTAACTGTGCTAACGCGTCACTCATGGATGCTTCGCGAGGGTGCAGAGGACTGACTGGGGCAGCAGCAGCTTATCGCCGGCGCCGGTACCCTCCGCTTCGCTTGCGTAAACCACTTGCCCTGGCGGTCGCTCGATGCGATGCGGCGCGTTCGCGTCGAAATTCGCACACAGATGCAGGTGGGAGCCGTCGCCGAGTGTCCAGTGGATGTACAGCACGCGGCCGTGCTCGATCGCGAAGGCGCCTGACGGCGCCATCCCAGCCAGCCGCGGGACGATGTATGTGGAGCGCAGGCGCAGGCAGTTGCGCCAAAAAGCATGACACTCACCGTGTGGCACCTGCCGGATTTCGCTCCAATCCAGCTTGCACTTCTCGAATGTGGCCGGAAGGTTCGGATCGGGGATCGCCGCTAGCGTCGCCGGATCGGCGAAGCGAGCAAAACGCTGAAACTCCCGCCGTCGACCGCACCTCACCGCGGCAGCGAGTTCCGCGGTGAAATCACAGAAGAAGAGAAACGGCGTCGATGCCCCGAATTCCTCGCCCATGAATAACAAGGGCGGGGACGGCGCGAGCAGCATGCATGCGATCGCAGTGCGCAGCGCGCGCGGCTCGACCAATTGACCGATGCGCTCGCCGAACGCACGGTTGCCGACCTGGTCGTGAGTCTGCAGGAATGAAACGAAGGCGGCTGGTGGGAGGTGCAACGACGGTTCGCCACGTGTGACGCCGCGATAGCGTGACCATTCACCCTGGTAGGCGAAGCCCTCGGCAAGGCAGCGGCCAAAATGCCGCAGCGGCTCGTCGGCATAATCGGCGTAGTAGCCATCGGCCTCGCCGGTGAGGAAGACATGCAACGCGTGGTGCAGATCATCGTTCCACTGCGCAGTGGCGTGCAAAGGCCGGAATTGCGCATCGCGACCGAGGTAGCGTGCCTCGTTGCGATCGTTCTCGAGCACCAGATGGACGTGTCGCGCCGCGCCGGGACCCTCACGTACGGCAGCCGCCAGCTCGGCGACGAGGTTCGGCGCGGAATCATCGATGATGTGGTCGACGGCGTCGAGCCGCAATCCGTCAAAGGAATATTCCTCGAGCCAGTAGAGCGCGTTGTGGATGAAGAAATCGCGCACCGTCCGGCTACCCTCGCCGTCGAAATTGATCGCATCGCCCCAGGGGGTCCGGCGTTTGTGATTGAAGAAAAACGGAGCGTACGTGTGCAGGTAGTTGCCCTCAGGGCCGAAGTGATTGTAGACGACGTCGAGGAACACGCTGATACGGCGGGCATGGGCGGCGTCGACAAGTCGCTTAAGGTCCGCGGGCGTGCCGTAGGCAGCGTCAGGCGCGAACGGCAAAACCCCGTCATAACCCCAGTTGCACCGGCCCGGAAAATCCGCGAGCGGCATCAGTTCGATCGCGGTCACGCCGAGGTCGGCCAGATAATCGAGGCGCTCGACTGCGGCCGTGAACGTGCCCGCAGGCGTGAACGTACCAAGATGAACCTCGTAGATGATCGCTTCCTCCCAAGGCCGGCCGGCCCATTTCGCGTCACTCCAGTCGAATGCGCAGGGGTCGATAACCATACTCGCCGCATGCACGTCGTCGGGATTGCAACGCGAGGCGGGGTCGGCGACGGTGATACCACCATCGATCCGGAAGCCATACCGGGCGCCTGCCGGAACGTTGGGCACACGCGTTTCGAACCAGCCGCCGTCCAGGGCGGTCATTGGCAACTCGCCGCGCACATTGCCGAGCGAGAGGTCGAGATCGACTCGGCGTGCACCGGATGCCCAGAGCCGGAAGCGCGTCGAGCCGTCGGCGGACAGCTCCGCACCAAACGGCATCGCGTGCCGACGCTTCACTTCGAAGCCTCGGCCTCGACCAGGAGTACTAGCGAGCGGCCTTGCAATGGATAGACGCTCGCCGCAGCGAAGCTGCCATCGGCGACCAGGCCATCTTCATGCGCCGTATCCACAATTGCCACCCAAGACGTAGCATCGAGTGTGGGGAGCCGGAACGGCACCGAGTCGTGGTGCGCATTGAACAGGACCACGAAGTCTTCATCTCTCACCGGATTGCCACGTGAATCGGTCTCGTTGAGGGCATTTCCTGCGAGATACACGCCGAGGCTGCGCGCGAAATCCTGATTCCATTCTTCCGTTGTCATCTCGGAGCCGTCCGGTTTCAGCCAGACGATGTCCTTCGATTCGCTGCCGAAAAGCGGTCGGCCCTGAAAGAAATGGCGACGATGGAATGCCGGATGTGCGCGGCGCAGCTGTAGCAACTTGCAAACAAAATCCAGCAGGCGCGAGCGACCGGAATCGAGATTCCAGTCGATCCAGCTTGTCACATTGTCCTGGCAATAGGCGTTGTTATTGCCTCCCTGGGTGCGACCGATCTCGTCGCCGGCGATCAGCATTGGAACACCTTGCGAAAGCAGCAATGTAGCCAGCAGATTGCGCTTCTGCCGTGCACGCAACGAGTTGATCGCCGGGTCGTCCGTCGAGCCCTCGACACCGCAGTTCCAGGACAAGTTGTTGTTGTGGCCGTCGCGGTTATCCTCGAGGTTCGCCTCGTTATGCTTGTCGTTGTAGGAGACGAGATCCTGCAGCGTGAAGCCATCGTGCGCGGTGATGAAATTAATGCTGGAGTGCGGCAGCCGCCCGTGTCGGCCATAAAGGTCGCTCGAGCCGGTGAGGCGGCGCGCGAACTCGCCGATGAGGCCGCCATCCCCCTTCCAATAGGCTCGCATCGTGTCGCGATACTTATCGTTCCACTCCGCCCAGCCCGGGGGGAAGTTACCCACCTGGTACCCGCCCTCGCCGAGGTCCCACGGCTCGGCTATAAGCTTCACGCGTGAAAGCACCGGGTCCTGGCGCAGGATGTCGAAAAATGCTCCGAGCCGGTCGACCTCGTACAGTTCACGCGCTAGTGCCGAGGCGAGGTCGAATCGGAACCCGTCCACGTGCATTCCGGTGACCCAATAACGCAGCGAGTCCATCAGCAGCTGCAGAACACGGGGGTGCCGCGCGTCGAGCGTGTTGCCTGTGCCCGTGAAGTCGAGGTAGTAACGCAGATCGTCCGGTTTCAATCGGTAATATGAGCGATTGTCGATGCCGCGAAAGCAAAGCGTCGGCCCCAGTTCGTTGCCCTCTGCGGTGTGGTTGTAGACAACGTCTAGGATTACCTCGAGCCCGGCGGAGTGCAGCGCCTTTACCATGGTCTTGAACTCGTTGACTTTGCCCGATGCGGAATAGCGGGCATCAGGGGCGAAGAATCCAATCGTGTTGTAGCCCCAGTAGTTGCGCAGGCCCTTTTCGACCAGGCGCCGGTCGTCAATGAACGCGTGCACTGGCATCAACTCGATCGTAGTCACGCCGAGCCGCTTGAAATGATCGATCACCGGCGCCGTCGCCAGCCCGGCATAAGTTCCCCGCATTGCGGCGGGAACCGCAGGATGCTGCATCGTATAGCCACGCACGTGCAGCTCGTAGATCGCCATCTCGTGCCATGGCACGTCCGGTCGACGGTCGTCGCCCCACGTGAATGCCGGATCGATCACCTTGCACTTGGGCATGCCGCTGGCGTTGTCTCGGCGGTCGAAGGAGAGGTCCCCGCGCTTGTGACCGACGACGTAGCCGAACTGTACGTCGCTCCAGCGGAGGCTGCCAACGATCTGCGTTGCGTACGGATCGAGCAGCAATTTGTGCGCGTTGAAGCGATGGCCCTCGTCCGGTCGATACGCTCCATGGACCCGGTAGCCGTAGAGCATCCCGGGGCGCGCTTCGGGAAGGTAGCAGTGCCAGACCTGATCAGTGCGCTCCTTGAGCGTGATGCGTTGCACCTCACGCCGGCCGGTATCGTCGAAGACGCACAGTTCGACCGCTTCCGCGTGCTCGGAGTAAAGCGTGAAGTTGACGCCTTCGCCGTCCCACGTAGCGCCGCCTGGATCCGGGCGACCTGGCCAGACAGCAGTGATCGGCGTCATGGACTCGAGTCGACGCTATACGTTGCGTTGCTCACCGCGCAGTCGGTGCTCCCGGTCTTCGTTGCTGCTGGGCTTACCTCGGCGTGACCAGCGCTCCAGGAAATCCGCCGCATGCTTCTGCCCCCCGAGTCCAAACGCGAGTGCGAGCGCCAGTGCGATGCCGATGAGGATGATGAGGAAGGTCTGGCGGATGATGTCGCCAAGACCCAGATGATCGATGGCGATCATCGTGACAAAGATAACAATGGCGTACATCGCGAGCCGGCCAAGCAGCGTGGCGTCCGGCATCTCCAGGTTCTTGCAGTACGCCGTCACCGTCATGCCGATGAAGCGCGCGAAGTACGCGCCGAAGGCCAGGATGATGATCGCGACGATTACCCTGGGCACGAACAGCACTACCCGTCCGATCAGATCGGTCACCGCCGCCAGGCCGACGCTGTTTGATGCGATCAGGAGCGCCGTCAGGATGGTCAGCCAGTACACAAGTAGGCCGAGGATGCCCGTCGTATCCGTCTGCCCGCCCCCCTGTCTCAGGAAGGCATCAAGCCCGGCCTTTTCAGTCAGGACGTTGAAGTTGATTGCCCGCAACGCCTTGGTTACGGCGAAGCGCACCGCCTTGGCGACGAGCCAGCCGAGGACGAGAATAAGGATCGCGAACAGTACTCTTGGGAACATCTCAGCGATTTGCGTCAGAAACGTCCGCACCGGGTCCCACAACATGTTGAACTGTTCCATCCTCACCTCCTGTCAGTCGTAATCGGTGCCGGCCAGCAGGTCGCGAATGCCCGCGAGCGCGATGCGTAGCCAGTCCGGGCGGTGGTCCGCCTCATAGGCAAGCTCGTAAAACGCCTTCTCAAGCGTGAACAGATCGATCAGCCCGCGCATCGGTTGCCATGCCTCAAACAGTCCACGCTTCTCCGCCGTCTCACGGTAGGCATCCAGGAAAGCGGAACGTGTCACCTCCTCCCACGCCTGCGCGGGTGCGGCGAGCGAGGCGAGCGCATCGGGCCTCTCCACAACCGCGTGGGCGAGCGCCTGGTGCCGCGCGTAGTTGAATGACCGCAGCATTCCGGCCACATCGCGCATGACGGAGCGCTTCCGACGCCTCTCGGCAAGCGAGTGCATCGGTTCGCCCTCGAAATCGGTAATCACGAAGTCGTCCTTAACCAGCAGCACCTGCCCGAGGTGATAGTCGCCATGCAGTCGTGTCTTGGCTGCGAGAGGACGGATCTTGGCAAACGAATCAAAGCGCTTGACGATTGCGGCGCGTCGCGCGAGGATCTGCTTGGCCTCGGTCTGCGCCGAAGCGTCCAGCGCGTCGCGTCGACGCTCGAGCCGATCGAGCGCGCCCTCCGCGATCCCGCGCGCATCGCGCGCCCATTCGGCGAGGTCGCGCTCGTCGATCGGCTCAGGGGCGAAGGCTGGATCGCCGTTGGGGGTTGCGAACGCAACATGCAGCTCTGCCGTGCGCCTGCCCAGCGTGCGGATGAGCGCCAGGTAGCCACCGTGTACGTCGCCGGGCGCACCGGTAGCGGCAGTGCCGCTGCGGTACTGGTCAAGAAATTGCTCGACGTAATTGATCGTGTAGGCCCACGCGTCGCCCTGATTGCTGACGAAGCCCTGCAGCAGCGCGAGGGTCATTTTCGTACCGTCGTCAGCGACGTACTCGATCGTACCGGCGATCGGCACACTGTGCTCGAAGTGCGCCACTTCGGTGAGGAAGTTCCCAACCTCGAACTCGGGATTGACGCCCGGATGCAGCCGCCGATATGCCTTGAGCAGCAGGCGGTCGCCCAGCGCGACGAGGGTATTGCTGCTCTGCGCTCCCAGGGAGCTTGCCGGTAACTGCGCGTAATCCTGGCCTGCCAGCTCCGCGAATGCGCTGGTGCGGCGGAAATGCAAAGCGCCGTGCTCGGAGCGCAGCTCGCTGCCGTCGCCGATCGCCCCGACCAGCGCATGGCAAAATGCGTCGTCGGCGAAGGCATCGGCCAGAGTGCCGATTCGAGCCTGCTGCCGTACCCGTGCAAGCAGCGCGCCCTGCAACGCGCGCGCGCGTTCGTCATCGTCCTCCCACACCAACGCAAGCGGCAGCAGGTAGGTCTGCGGCTTGCCTGCCGCCCGCTCCGCGCGGGCGAGCATGAACAGCCAGCCTGCCTCCTGCTCACCCCAGACAACGTGATCCACGACGGCGACACGCTCGAGCGGCTCGCCCTTGGCTGCGTACCAGCGCTGGGTCGCGACAAATGCGGGCAGCACCTCACGCTCAAGCTGGGCGCGCACCTTCTCGGCTAGAGCGATCCGCCACGGGACGACGCGGTCCCGGAACAGGCTTTGCCAGCCGTCGAAGAAGACCAGCAGCGGTAGCTCCTCGCGCGGCGGGCGCTCCTCGGGCCATTCCGGGGCATCCTCGCCCTGGGTCAGGTTGAACCACATGAAGCCGTGACCGGGTAGCGTCAACGGGTACGGTTGGTCTCCGATTGGCGGAAACGCCGTGCGTCCCATGAGCTCGACCGGCACCCGACCCTGGTAGCGCGATAGATCGAGTGCCACCGGCTGCGCCGAGCGCGCGAGGTTGGCCACGCAGAGCACGATCTCGGTGCCATATTCCCGAAGGTAGGCGAGGATCTTGCGATTGTGCGGGCGTAGGAAGATCAGCGTGCCACGACCGAACGCCCGCTGCGTCTGGCGGGTCGCAAGCAAGCGCCGCATCCAGTTGAGCAGCGAAGACGTCTCCCGTGCCTGCGCCTCGACGTTGACTGACTGGTAGCCGTACACCGGGTCCATGATCGGCGGTAAATAGAGGCGCTGCGGGTCGGCGATGGAGAAGCCCGCGTTGCGGTCGGGGCGCCATTGCATCGGCGTGCGCACGCCGTCGCGGTCCCCCAGATAGACATTGTCGCCCATCCCGATCTCGTCGCCGTAATAGATGATCGGCGAACCAGGCATCGACAGCAGCAAGCTGTTCATCAACTTGATCTTGTCGAGGTCATTGTCGAGCAGCGGCGCGAGCCGGCGCCGGATGCCGAGGTTCAGACGGGCGCGCGGGTCCGCTGCATACATCTGGTAGAGGTAATCGCGCTCCTTGTTGGTGACCATCTCCAGCGTGAGTTCGTCGTGGTTACGCAGAAAGATGGCCCACTGGCAGTTCTCCGGGATATCTGGCGTCTGCCCCATGATCTCGCTGATCGGATGGCGATCCTCCTGTGCGATAGCCATGTACATGCGCGGCATGAGCGGGAAGTGATACGCCATATGGCACTCGTCGCCGTCGCCGAAGTATTCACGCACGTCCTCTGGCCACTGGTTGGCTTCGGCCAGCAGCAGCCGGTCACCGTAGTGCTGGTCGATGAGGGCGCGGATCTCCCTGACGACTGCGTGCGTTTCCGGCAGATTCTCATTGCTCGTGCCTTCGCGCTCGCACAGGTAGGGAATCGCGTCCAAGCGGAAGCCGTCGACACCCATGTCGAGCCAAAAGCGCATCGTCTTGAGGATTGCCTTCAGGACGCTCGGATTGTCGAAGTTGAGATCGGGTTGATGGCTAAAGAAGCGGTGCCAGTAATACGATTTCGCGACCTCGTCCCACGTCCAGTTGGACTTCTCGGTGTCAGTGAAAATGATTCGTGTGCCTGCATACTTCTTCGGATCGTCGCTCCACACGTACCAATTGCGCTTGCTGGAGCCTCTGGGTGCACGCCTCGCCGCCTGGAACCAGGGATGCTGGTCGGAAGTGTGGTTGACCACTAGCTCGGTGATGATGCGCAGTCCCCTGCGTTGGGCCTCGCGTACGAAATGCCGGAAGTCCTGCCGTGTGCCGTACGCCGGCGCGATGTTGTGGTAGTCGGAAACGTCATAGCCATCGTCCTTCATCGGCGAAGGGTAGAAGGGCAATAGCCACACCGTATTGACCCCGAGGTCGCGGATGTAGTCGAGCTTCTCGGCAAGGCCCTGAAAATCGCCCACGCCGTCGTTGTTGGCGTCGAAGTACGCCTTGACGTGCAGTTCGTAGACGATCGCATCCTTGTACCAAAGGGGGTCCTTGGCGCTGACCGTTGCCTCGTGCACCTGTGCTTCGTTGGCTGTCCGGCGGGTCATCGCACTCACATGAAGTAGTCGAAGTCCCGCTCGCTGTGCATGCGCCGCCGCAGGCGGAAAACATGCGTCGGCACGCGCGTCGGGTCGAGCTGTACGAAGTTTCGCGCACCGCTCCACAGGTACCGGGCGCCGGTCACGAGATCATGCATCTGATAGGATGCGTCTGCGGCGATCTGCAGAGAGCGAAGGTCGAGCTCGACCCAGCCCGACTGGACGTGGACCGGGTCGAGATTGGCCACGACGACAACGATGTTGTCGAGGTTTGCCGTCGCCTTGCCGTAGCAGATCAGCAACTCGTTGTCGACCGGAAAGAAGCGCAGGCCCCCGTCCTGTTGCAGCGCCGGATTTTCGTGACGCGCCCGGTTGATGCGGCCAATGAACGCGGCAAGGCTATCGTCACGCTGGAGGTTCCAGCAGCGGATTTCATATTTCTCCGAATTGACATACTCCTCGCTGCCCGATTCGCGCGGTGTGTGCTCCATCAACTCGAACGCTGGACCGTAGATACCATAATTTGCTGACAGCGTTGCGGCGAGCACTAGCCGTACCATGAACGCCGGACGTCCGCCGAACTGCAGGTATTCGGTCAAGATGTCGGGCGTATTCGGCCAGCAATTTCCGCGGAAGTATTCGCGTTCCGGGCCCTGGGTCAGCGCCGTGAAGTACTCGGTAAGCTCCTGCTTGGTGTTGCGCCATGGGAAATACGTGTACGACTGTGTGAAGCCGAGCTTTGCCAGCCGATGCATGACCTTGGGCCGGGTGAATGCCTCGGCCAGAAAAATCACGTCGGGGTGGTCGCGCTTGAGTTCTCCGATCACCCACTCCCAGAAAGTGAATGGCTTAGTGTGCGGGTTATCGACGCGAAAAATGCGCACGCCGTGTCCGCTCCAGAAGCGGAACACGTCTGCGAGCGCGTTCCAGAGTTCCTGCCACTGCTCGCATTCGAAATTGAAGGGATAGATGTCCTCGTATTTTTTTGGTGGATTTTCGGCGTACTGCACGGAGCCGTCTGGCCGCCAGCGGAACCACTCGGGATGGCTCTTCACCCACGGATGATCGGGCGCGCACTGGAAAGCGATGTCGAGCGCAATCTCCAACCCGGATTTCTGGGCGCACGCGACGAGGCGATGGAAATCGTCGATCGTGCCAAGCGCGGGGTGGATCTCGCAGTGGCCGCCTTCGACGGCGCCAATTGCCCAAGGGCTGCCCGGGTCGTCCGGCGCGGTTTCGAGAACATTGTTGCGACCCTTGCGGCGAGCGCGACCAATGGGATGGATCGGCGGCAGGTAAAGTACGTCGAAACCCATCTCGGCCACGTAAGGCAGGCGTGCAATGCAGTCGACGAAACGGCCATGCACACCCGGCGTGCTGCTGCATGAACGCGGGAACATTTCGTACCACGCGCCGCAGCCGGCGCGGTGGCGGTCGACGCTTACCGCGAGCTCGGGCGCATGAACAGTCGCCAGACTGCGGTCGGCGTAGCGCGTGACCAGGCTCGCCAGCGCGGGGTCGAGCGCGATGGCTGGGAGCTTGGAAGGGTCTTTCTCCGCGCGCAGGCATTGCCCCCAGACGCCAAGCCGTCGCGCGTCCTCGCCTTCGGCGCGCTGCGCCGTCTCTTCGATCAATTCGGCACCGACTTGCGCCGCGACACGCAGATCCTCTGCCTCGAGGCGCAGTGCGAAATCGTGGCGCCATGACAGGAACGAATCGACCCATGCGATCACGGTGAAGCGGTAGCTTCCGAGAGTGTCGACGGTGAACGCTCCGCGCCACCGATCGTTGCCCGCAGATTGCATCGGCGCCTCACGCCAGTCCGCGTCCTCCGCTCGGCGATACAGCACGCGAGCGGCCAGCTCGTCATGGCCGTCGGCGAAGCAGTCGGCTTCCACAACAACACTGTCACCGATGACGCGTTTGACCGCGAAGCGGCCGCCATCGACGCTGGGCGTCACGGCTTCGATGACGGCACGTGCCCGGCCGTCACCTTCAATTTCGCGTGCCGCGCTCACACCGCACCTCCGCCGGCCCCCGGCTTGAGCAGCAGCATCGCCAGTGGCGGCAGCGTGAGCGAGAGCGAGTGCCGCCGACCGTGCGCCGGCACGGGCGCGGCCTCGACGCCGCCGAGGTTGCCCATGCCGCTGCCGCCGTAGATCTGCGCATCGCTGTTAAGCAGCTCCCGCCACCAGCCATCCTGCGGCACTCCGAGCGTGTAGTTGTGGCGCGCCACCGGCGTGAAATTGCAAACCGCGAGCACTGGCGCACCTGCACGTGGCTTGCGCAGAAAGCTCAAGACGCTCGCGTCGGCATCATGGCAATCGACCCATTCGAACCCCGCCGGTTCGAAATCGACTTCATACATTGCCGGCTGCGCGCGATAGAAGGCATTGAGATCCGCAACCCAGCGTTGTATGCCTTCGTGCTCGGGATAGCGTAGCACCCACCACTCCAGTGCTTCCTCATGCGACCATTCGCGCCGCTGCCCGAATTCGCCACCCATGAACAGCAGTTTCTTACCGGGATGCGCCCACATGTAGCCAAAAAGCAGCCGCAGGTTCGCGAACTGTTGCCAAGTGTCGCCCGGCATCTTGCCGACGAGCGAGCCCTTGCCGTATACGACTTCGTCATGCGAAAGGGCTAACACGAAGTTTTCGAAGAACGCGTACCAGATCGAGAACGTCAGTCGGTCATGGTGGTACCTGCGATGAATCGGCTGCTCGCGCAGATAGTCCAGCGTATCGTGCATCCAGCCCATGTTCCACTTAAGGCCGAAGCCAAGTCCCCCCGTGTAGGGCGGGCGTGACACCATTGGCCATGCCGTCGACTCCTCGGCGATCATCTGCGTGTCGGGATGATCGCGGTAGACCGCCTCGTTCAGCTGGCGCAGGAAGCCGATGGCGTCGAGATTTTCGTTGCCGCCGTGCTGGTTGGGAATCCATTCACCGGCCTTTCGGCCGTAGTCGAGATACAGCATCGAGGCAACCCCGTCGACACGCAGCGCGTCGATGTGATACTGCTCGAGCCAGAAAAGCGCGCTCGATAGCAGGAAGGCGCGGACTTCGCTGCGGCCGTAGTTGAAAATCGAGCTGTTCCATTCCGGATGGAAACCCTGCTTCGGGTCAGCATGCTCGTATAGATACGTGCCATCGAAGAAGCCAAGGCCATGCGCATCTGTCGGAAAGTGCGATGGCACCCAGTCGAGGATTACGCCAACGCCGCGCTGGTGTAACTCGTCGACGAGGTACATGAATTCCTGCGGCGTACCGTAACGCGCCGTCGGTGCAAAATAGCCCGTGGTCTGGTACCCCCACGAGCCATAGAAGGGATGCTCGGTAATCGGCATCAGCTCAACGTGGGTGAAACCAAGGCCGGCAACGTAGTCGGCAAGTGGCGCGGCAATGTCGCGGTACGTCGGCAGGCGCCGGTCGTCCCCGCGCCTCCACGAACCCAAGTGTAGCTCGTAGATTGAGATTGGTGCGTCCAGCGCATCGTGCGCACGCCGGTTTTGCATCCACGCACCATCGCTCCAATCGTACTCGAGCGTCCAGAGGCGTGACCCGGTCGCGGGCGGGACTTCGGCGAAGAACGCGAACGGGTCCGCCTTGTCGACCGTGTAACCGTTGAGTGCCGAGACGATGTTGTACTTGTAGGTCTGGCCGCGCTGTGCGGCGGACACGTTACCCTCCCAGATGCCAGAACCGTCCGCACGTGCATGAAGGCGGTGCGCTGACGGATCCCAGCCGTTGAAATCGCCGATCACCGACACGCGCTGGGCGTTCGGTGCCCATACGGCAAACGAGGCGCCGGCGGCGCCGCCAAGCTGGCAGCCGAGATGTCGATACAGCCGACCGTGCGTGCCCTCGCGGAACAGGTAGACGTCGTGGTCAGTGAGCATTGCCGCGCCTTGCACCATGCCGGACTGCTTCTATTCGGTCCGCTGCCGACGCACCCCATCTGCCGGGGCTACGACCGGGGCAAGGCTGCGCGCCAGTCGCGCCGCACCGCGGCCTGCCCGTTCCCCTCGCTGCGGGTCGTGCGAAGGTGCGTAAAGAACGGACTCGACAAGGGCCACGCCCCAGCTTGGAGGCTTCGGCCGGCGCGCGGATCCCTGCCACGGCGTTCACGGCAATCGGCGCATCCGAGGACGTTCGAAGTACGTCCCCAAGCGCAGTGACGGCCTGGCAAAGGGAGTGCCGCATAGTGGTGCCGTTGGAACTCTGAATCGCCCGCTCCGCGGCCATCGCGGACAGGATCTTTCTGATTCAACCTGTGCCGGGCGTACAAGCACACCCATGGCACGCCGATCCGGGCGCCGACGTCTTGCGCCGTATCAGCGTATCACGCTGCCGCCCGGGCCCAAGACTGGGTATCGGCCAGCACGCTAAGTTGTTTTAGCGCCGCTTCCGCGGCGCATTGTTCGCGAAGGCTTCCCAGAAAGGAGGCAAAGCCGTTTTCGATCGTGGTCTGGCTGCGTGCGCTGGTCACAACGCGCGTCGGCCCCACCCAGCGCACGTCGCCCCGACGCTCCACCAAGGAGGAGATCAACGCGGCGTCTTCCCCACATTTCAGCGCCGGAACGCCGCCGGCCGATTCATACGCAGCGGCCGATATGCCAAGATTGGCGCCATGAATGTGACGGGGTTTTGCACTGTAATGCTCGAGAAAGCGCTCACGGACCCTGACCGGGTAACCGGACCAATCGTCGATGCAGACCTGGCCGCACGTCGCGTCAGCATATAGGTCGAGTTGTGCGCTCAGCCAATTTGACGGGACGATGGTGTCGGCGTCGGTGAAGGCGATCCAGCGCGCGCCGTAATCCAGCGCCAAAGAGGCGCCGAGCGCTCGTGCTGCCCCGACGCAGTGCGCGTCGAGAGACACGATCTGTGCCTGGTGCCGAACCGCGATCGCCGCCGACCGGTCAGTGCAGGCGTCGAGGACGACAACGATCTCCACCGGCTCCGCATCGAGAAGAGTATCCGCCGCGGCTTGGCGGACCGATTGCAAGCAGTCACCGAGGAGAGCTTCCTCGTTGTGAACCGGGACCACTACGCCAATCATTTCCTCCTCCCAAAGGTTTGCCGCTAAGTATCCGTTATACGGCCGCCAAGACAATCAGAGAACGGCTAATCTTTTTGTAGGAGGAACGGGAATTCGGGGAAAAGAAGTCGATCCGCTCACACCGGCCGCAGGGGCCAACTAGACCACTTGGCCAGAGGGGCGCGAGCCCGTGGCGTCGGCTTGCGTGCCCATCCGCCGCAGCGTAGGGATGGGCCTGCGGACCGCCCCTACGATATATGGCCAGTGGCATCGTGTCCGCTGCTTACTGCGTCGCCCTCGCCGCGGTGAAGTGGCGCGCATCGAGATCGGACGTGATTGCTTGCCGGCATGCGCGAGGGCGACGTAGCCGTCAGGGCGCTCAATAAAGTAACCACGTTCCGGGGAACGAGCGATAGCTGGTTGATTCGGATGTGCTTCTGGGTCAGGTTGCAGGTCCCCGCTAGCCAACAAATAAACGGCTTGCAGGAAGGCAGGCCGTTTTTGTTTGCAGGGGGCCATGGCCTTCTCGAAACAGGCTCGGGGCGAGTTTGGCGCGACAACATCCGGTTTGCCGTCAAGGTTTCGTCATGTTATTGTAAGTCTGTAGTCAGCTTTTCGCCAGAAGTGCAGCTTCCCGGCGCCGGCCGGTTTCATGCCCGACATGGCTCGACTTGCTCCTGCAATGGCCACGCGCGCGATCGCCGGCCGTTTATTCGTGGTTGGCTGCCCCCGCTCCGGCACCACACTGCTCCAGTCCCTGTTCGCCGCGCATCCCGCGGCCCTCTCGTTTCCCGAGACCGCGGTCTTTGGGCGTCTGCTGAGTGCAAGTGCCATGCCGGGCGAGGTCCGTCTGGGCACGATCCACCGACGCACCCAGCTCGGTTACCGCCACGCCATGGCAATGCTGGATGCCATGGGACGTCGCGACCTTGAGTACCTTCTGCCAATCCGCAGTAAATCGATCGGTCAGTTCGTCGACGGGTTCATTGCTGTGCTTGACCATCTGACCCTGGATAAAGGCAAGTCGTGGTGGGTTGAGAAAACTCCCGAAAATGTCCGCTTCGTACCCGAAATACTCGAGCTCGTGCCGGGCGCGAAATTTGTCAACACACTACGCGACGGCCGCCAGAATGTTGCGGCCCTCTACGACATGGCGCGCAAATACCCCGATCGGTGGTGGGTTAGGTTTCGTGACCTGGATCTGGCCATCGACATGTGGAACAGGAGCGCGCGTCACGCACGGCTCCTGCTTGGCATGCCCGGGGTGCTGTTGATTCGCCACGAGCGGCTGCTCTCGGACACGGAGGCGGTGATGCAGGAGGTGTGCTGCTTTGCAGGCTTGCCCTTCACCCGCCAGATGTTCGATCGTCGTGTGGAATCCGCCCGTGCTGTGATCACGGCGCGCGAGCCGTGGAAGGCTGAGGTTCTCACGCCGATCCGTTCTGGCATTGAGGACAGGTTTGAGCGCCTGTTCGATCCCGAGCAGCGGGCCTACATCGAGGCGCGACTCGAGCAAATCGATTTCTAAGCGCGCCACGAGTTGATCGGGTCGCATTCGCGGGAATTGAGCGTCAGCAACGAGCGTCTCGCCTTGGCCCGAAAGCAGTCTGGCCCGCGGCGGCAGAAATCGCCTTAGCAAACGTTGGTGCCGCGCTCCAGCCACGCGATTCTGACCATAACTCTGACCGGATTTAACTGCCAAATTCGTTTGGCGTCGGACGCGGTCCTACGGTCAAATCGGAGAGGCGCTGATTCCCGCGGCGACACCTGTCGTCTACACTCGCTCCATGACCCGACCTCGCTCCTTTCGTCCTCTCCCGCATGTCGACGTATGCCCCGTCGACGGGACGGATGGCGACCAGCGGCGTGCTCCTCGCAAAGGACAGGTCGCCCGACGGACACAGCCTTGAAATTCATATCGGCACGCCGACCGCGGCGTACGTTAAGGAGCTTTGCTATGCCTATCACAGCACGTTACATGGCCGCACAGCACATCGCGCGCCGCGCCGGTCAGCTTGCGCACGAACTATTCGTGAATCACAAAGCGCTCGCTTTTGGCGACCGCACACCTGATCAATACGTCGCTCATGGCGGCCGCGCCATTTCGGCGCAAATCGTGTCCAAACTCGCCGCCGCGTTTCCTACAGATACCTTCATCGACGAGCATCGCGGCGCCATCACCAATGCTCACCGGCTATGGATGATCGAGGCGATAGGCGGCGAGCGCAATTTCAAGCGCGACATCCCATTCTACGCGATCGCCATTGCCTACGCGGAGCGCGGCCATTGCGAAGCGGCCATCGTGTACGATCCGGAGCGCGACGAGATGTTTCACGCCCTCCGCGATCAGGGTGCGTGGTGCGAGCATGGAGGCCGTGAGAGCAAGCTTGAGGTCGCCCGTTGCACAGCACTCGGGCAAGCATTGATCTCCGTCGAGTTGGATGAACGAACACCAGACCCTGCGGTACTTCCGCTGCGCCGCGAGTTGATCGATGCCGGCGCCGCGACGCGCGTGCTCGGCGCACCGACCCTCGAACTCGCGCACGTCGCAGCGGGCCGCCTCGACGGCTTCGTCGGTTTGGGATTCGATGCACTTAATCTGATGGGCGCACTGTTGCTTGTCGAGGAAGCCGGCGGCTATGCGTCGCACGTACCGGCCGCCGGCGACATCCGCAGCGACCTGCCGATCGTCGGCTGTGCGCCCAATATCGCCCGCTCGCTAAGCGCCTTCACCGGAGCGTGGAATGCCGGAGTCGGCGTCGGTAGCCGACTTGATCGTCTCGAGGCTCACTGAGGAATTGTCTGGATACGGCCGATCTTTGCTCCGTCCGCGGAGCAAGATCCGGTCGCGATGCAGGGTGCACTCGCGCGCCATGACCCACGGCCGCGTCACGCCATCGAGTCACCATCGTTAAGGCCACGGGCGATGGTGTGGTGGCGGTCTTCGGCGCTGCTGCAGATGCCCTCGCTGCAGGCCGTGGCCCTCTGCGCTGCTTGCGCGCTCCAGAGGCCGGCATTGCGCATGCAGAGCCGGAAGCGGTTAGTACCCGCCCACCGATTACACTGCAAATGCGGATGGGCCTGCACACTGGCTGGTTGAGCGCTTCCGACCAACTGCAGTGCGTCGATTCTGCGCAAATCCGACGTTCGTGCGCGCACAAGCGGACGCCCATTCCGTACTTCAATTACGCGATTTATCGCTCATGACTGGCTGCCGAGAGCGCACCGCTCGCCCGGGTGCGCGCTCAGCGATAGAGATCCTCGCGCGACGGCGGCAGCCCGGAAGGCCCGAGCGTGCGCTTCGACGTAAGCGTCTGAAAAATACCAACGCTGTTTTTAGCGAAACCAATCGAGACGCCGGCGAGATAAGCTATCCATAGCCGGGTCTTCACGGCGCCAACCTCGCGCTCAGCGGCGACACGATTGGCGAAAAGGCGATCATGCCAGAGGCGGGTAGTCCGCGCATAATGCTCGCGCCATGCCTCGACATCGTGTACCTCGAAACCATAGCGCTCCAAATTGGCAATCGACATGCCGAGATGATCGAGCTGGCCTCCTGGAAAGATATACCGCGATACCGCGGTGATTGTTTGAGGCTTTTTCGCTTTCTTTTGAAGGCGTTCCCACGCCGGCGAGCGCAGCGCGATCGAGTGATGAAGGTAGAACCCGCCCGGCTTCAGCAGGCGCTGGATGGTCTGGAAATACACAGGGTAATTGGCGACCCCCACCTGCTCGAACATGGCGATCGAGGCAATCTTGTCGAAATCGCCCTCGATCAGCGAATAGTCGCGCAGTTGAATCGTTACCTTGTCCTCCAGCCCGAGGCGCGAGATCTTCTCCTTCGCATAGGCGAATTGCTCCCTGGCGAGTGTCACGCCGACCGCGCTAACGCCAAAATGTTTGGCAGCGTGACAGACGAGCGCACCCCAGCCACAGCCGATGTCGAGCAGACGATCTCCCGGCTTCAGGCGCAGCTTGCGGCAGATCATGTCGAGCTTGTCGTGCTGCGCAGTCGCCAGATCATTGTTCCAGTCGCGAAAATAGGCGCAGCTGTAGACCATCTCGGGATCGAGAAAGAGCGCATAGAAGGCGTTCGAAAGATCATAGTGGTAGTGGACGTTTTCCTTATTGGTTTCTTCACGCCCATCCATGCGCGCTTCATGTCCGCGAATCGTCTCGAGCGGCCGCGGCCCACCCCGCGGCACGAACAGGAATTTCAGTGCAGTCGTCAGCGCCAGACGCTTGTCGAGACGTCTGCGGAGCTCTTTGGTCCGCAATTTAGGCTGCCGCGCCAGGAAATCGAAAATCACGCCGTTGCGGATGTCGATCCGCGCGGTGACCCAGAGATTGAGGAACGTGTCGGCGTTTGGCCGGCGCAGCATCGCCGCGACGACGCCCTCGTCGGCAAAGACAATGGCGAGTGCGTTCGAAGGGAGGTCGGCAGGGACGGTGGAGCCGTCCCACAGCACGAAACCGAAGTCCAACGAAGCGAGCTTGCGGATGTTGGCGAGCAGCCGCTTGAAACTTTCGAGCCGCCGCGCAGCCTTTCTGTTCGCCGGCGCGTTCACGTTGGCAGCCCCCAATTCAATGAGTTTCCAGTCAACCGAAATCTGGCAGCAAGTTAGGCCCAGGTGCCGTTCCCGGGCGTGACGATTTAGCCACGTCACTGGTATATTGCGGTCCCAACCTCGGAGGCCAAGCCGGCCCATTTTATAATACAACGCGTTGATCAAAGGGCTCGGCGCGCAACGAGAAAGCAGGTTCTAATGAAGACAGAAGAGCTTCGAGCCATCCAGGCGCCAATAAAAGAGCGCTACAAAGAACACCCGGATGCCGCGCTGATCACGCTAAGGGCCCATGGCCGTCTCGGCGAGGGGGTGACTTGCAATGTTCAAACCGGCAAGGCACTCGTCGCGGCAGGGTTGCATCCGGCAACGGGAGGGAACGGACTGAGCGCATGCTCAGGCGACATGCTACTTGAGGCGCTTGTTGCCTGCGCCGGTGTGACGCTTAGCGCCGTGGCGACGGCGATAGGCGTCGTTGTTCGAAGCGGCGAGGTCAGAGCCGAAGGCGACCTCGATTTTCGTGGCACTTTGGGTGTCGCCAAGGACGCGCCAGTTGGATTCCAGCGCATCCGCCTTTACTTTGACTTAAAGACCGACGCGTCTGAAGATGAGTTGAGTACGCTTATTCGCTTGACTGAGCGTTATTGCGTCGTCTACCAGACCCTGCGCCAACAGCCGGCGATGACAGTGTCCCGTCATGTATCGGGAGACTGAAAATGCATCTGGCGGGTAGGCCGTAGAAAGGTCACGCTTTTCGGAGATCGACATGCCCATGTTATATCGACATCCATGAAATCCGCGTAGCTTTGACATGACCGAACATTCAATCAGCCGCTATCCGGCACCGAAACTTCGAGGATTTGCCCGAGGACTTCCGGGCGAGAATGCTTGAAGTGCAGGCGAAGGCGGACTTCATTCCCAACGTCTTTCTGACGCTCGCGCACCGCCCCGATGAGTGCCGTGCATTCTTAATAGGATGATATGACGGACAGCTTGATGGCCGATTGGGCGCCGCGACCGTGACGATGAACGATTCTCCGATCAGCCGCTACCCAGTCCCGAAACTCGAAGACCTGCCGAAGGACATTCGGGCGCGAATCCTGGAAGTGCAGGAAAAGGCCGGGTTTATCCCCAATGTCTTCCTGACGCTGGCCCATCGCCCGGAGGAATTTCGGGCTTTTTTTGCTTACCACGATGCGATCATGTTGCGCGAGTCGGGGTTGACCAAGGCCGAGAAGGAGATGATTGTCGTGGCGACGTCGGGAGCCAATGACTGCCTTTATTGCATCGTCGCTCACGGAGCGATCCTGCGCGTTTACGAAAAAAATCCGCTCGTCGCTGATCAGGTCGCCGTCAATTACCGCAAGGCAGACATAAGCGAGCGGCAGAAGGCCATGCTGGAGTTTGCGCTGAAGGTTTCACTGCGATCTGTGGAAATCGACGAGACCGACTACCGAAAACTGCATGGGCATGGATTTAGCGACGAGGACATTTGGGACATTGGGGCAATTGCGGCGTTTTTCGCACTCTCTAATCGTATGGCAAATCTAATCGCTATGCGGCCCAATGACGAATTCTACTTGTTAGGTCGCGTACCGAGAATCTGACGCATCGATCAGGTCCTGTGGCCGGAGCCATTGGCCGCTGACCAAACGATGAGGAGTTCTCTCATGTCGCGTCCCACCGAGGTAGCCTACGGCGAGAAGACCGTCAAGCTCCAGAGCAAGCTCTTCACCGAGAGCATCGCCCGAGACAAAGCAAGGTTGTTTTCAAGCACGTGCAAATTGCGTGCGGGGCCTTGACACCCGCATTGCGAACACCTCGACGGCTCGGCCGGAGCGAGACTGCCCGACTGCCTTCCGTACAA
Source organism: Casimicrobiaceae bacterium (assembly GCA_035939595.1). Taxonomy (GTDB): domain Bacteria; phylum Pseudomonadota; class Gammaproteobacteria; order Burkholderiales; family Casimicrobiaceae; genus PALSA-1003. The sequence goes on along the minus strand of DASZFQ010000056.1, from coordinate 70,451 downwards.
GACGGCGAATCCAACTTGCGTAGGAGGAATACCTACGCGCTTCGCTGCTTTGCCTGAAATCAATATCAGAACCTTACCGATAGTCAACCTGCGGCAACTCATTCACGATTGGTCCGCTACACCGTGGCTGGAGTTCGCTGCCGGCGTTGCGGGTGCAATTTGGCGCATCGATCGCGAACGGTCCTATTGCGGCGGCGCGTGAGGGGCGCGGAAGCAGGGAAATCCGATCTGAGGCGGACGTTGATAAGAGATGACCGTCATCTCACCCATTGGAGGTTTCAGATGAAAGCAAGATATTGGATCGCCGGGTGCGTGGCGCTCGCTGTCTGGCTGCCACTCGCCGCCGCCGCGGAAGAAGCATTCACCGTGCGCGACACCGACGTGTTTGCGGGACCAAGCAGCGAATATCCGCCGATCGGACAGCTGCCGGTCAACGCCGCGGTCGAGCTCTTCGGCTGCCTGTCCGACTGGAGCTGGTGCGACGTCGGCTTCGGCCCGAACCGCGGGTGGATTTATGCCGGCGACATCGTGGTTCCGTACGACAACCAGCGAGTCGCGATCATCGAGTATGGACCGCGCATTCATGTACCGCTGGTGACGTTCTCGCTGACGGCCTATTGGGATGAACACTACCGCAGCCGGCCCTGGTACGGCGAACGCCAGCAGTGGGTAAGCCGTGTTCATATCGATGCGAACCGGGGCGGTCCGCCGCCGGCCGGTCATGAGCGCGCGGCATCGGTAGCCCCGGCGGCCCAGCAGCCGAAGCCGACGCGGGCTGCGCCGGCGCAGGCGGCAAGACAGACCGAGCGGAATGCGCAGCCTTCCGAGACTCGGCAGGCGCAAGCGGCGCCCGCGTCCAAGCAGGCTCAGCAGCAGGCGCAGCAGCAGCAGCAGACCCGGCAGGCGCAAGCGGCGCCCACGTCGAAGCAGGCTCAGCAGCAGGCGCAGCAGCAGCAGACCCGGCGGACGCAGGTCGCACAATCGCCGAAGCCCGAGCAAGTGCAGCAGCAAGCCAAGGCGCCGCCGACCGAGCGGCAAGCATCGACGCGCATGGCCCAGGGCGAGCGTCAGGCGCAGCAGCCGCAAAGGGCGCAGCAGGCGCCCAAGCCCGAAGCTGCGCCGAAGGCGCCAGCCAAGGAAGAAAAGCCGAAGGAAGAACACTGACCCGAGTCGTATGCGGGGCGGACCGGGTTGGGCGTCAAGCCAGACCCGGTTTTTCATGCCGTGGGCATGCTGCCGGGCGCGGCAGCTTGTCGTAACAATCCCTGCCACCACGGCGATGCGCTCGCTCGTGGCCGAGTGACGCCTCCACCCTTGTGCCGGGCCATCAGGCGACACGCCTGACGCGTCGAAGAGTGGCGCACATTCTTAATATAATGATATGAATGTCAGAATCGCTGCGCCGCCCACCCGAGGTGATCATGACAATAGCCGACCGAATCGTGCAGCAGCCGGCGCGCCGGAAATTTCTGGGCACGAGTGCGGCGCTGATCGCGGCGTTGCCGCTGCAGCGGGCGTGGGGAATCGACGTGCCGCCAACGGTCGTCGACAGCGGAAAACCTAAGTCGCGCCTGATCCTGCTCGGCACCGCCGGCGGCCCTACGCCGAAGCCGAATCGCGCCGCGCCGGCGCAGGTTATTGTCGTGAACGGCGTTTCGTATGTCATCGACTGCGGCAACGGCGTGGCCCGCCAGATGGTGCTGGCCAAACTCAAACTGGCGTCTATCCGCAATGTGTTCCTGACGCACCACCATTCCGACCACAACGCCGACTATGGCAACCTGCTGTTGCTCAGTTGGGAGACCGACCTGGCGACACGAGTCGACGCCTATGGCCCGCCACCGCTGTTGGAAATGACGCGCCTGTTTCTAGCGTTGAACGACTACGACATCCGCACGCGCATTGCCGATGAGGGGCGCCCACCTCTAAAGGGCTTGATCGCAGCGCATGAGATCACGGCGGGCGGTCCGGTGATGCAGGACGATAACGTCAAGGTCACTGCGGCGCTGGTCGACCATCCGCCGGTCGAACCTGCTTTTGCGTACCGCTTCGATTGCCCCGACCGCTCGATCGTGATTTCGGGCGATACGCGTCCATCGCAAAACCTCGTCAAGCTGGCGCAGGGCGCCGACGTGTTGGTTCACGAGGTAATGTACCTGCCGGCACTTGAGCAACTGATCGCAACCGAAACCAATGCGAAGACGTTACGCGAGCATTTGCTAGCTAGCCACACAACAACTGAGCAAGTCGGTCGTATTGCCACCGAAGCCGGTGTGAAGACGCTGGTGCTGTCGCACTTCGTTCCTGGCGGCTACCCGTTCCTCAAAGACGAGGTGTGGTTCGACGCCGTGCGTCCATACTTCTCGGGAAATCTGATTGTCGGGCGCGATTTGCTCGAGCTCTAGCGGTTCCATAAAACGAGGGCCGCGCGACTGTCGGCTCGCGACAGTCTGCTCTTGATACCTGTCGCCCCTTCCGCCTCTGCCAACGGCCACCCCCCCCGCCGCGGCGAACTTAATGGTTTCGAGCACGTGCTTGGTTTGCTAACCGATCGGCGATTTGTACGACGAAGCGGTGCGCCGTACTCCCTCGGTGTAGGAGATGGGTTCGAAGCTGAAAGCCTTCGAGAACTTGGTGGAATCAAAGAGATACTCGGATTCGCTCTGATAAAGCATCTCATAGGACTCCCGGATATCCGAATCGAACAAGCCGGCAACCTTGATGAGCGGGCGGCTGAGAACTCGGTACTTCGGCTCGACTCCAAATTCCTTCGCCACCATCTTGATGAATTCCTTTCCAGTTGGTGGTTGCGGTGCCGTTGGAACATGCCAGGTTTGATTCCAGGCCGACTCGGAATTCGCGAGAAGTGCCAGGCTCTTCGCGGCATCCGGCGTATAGGTATACGAGTGCGGCACCGAATCGTTGACCAGCCACGAAGCTGTCGCCCGCTTCGCAAACTTGTCGAAGACCAGAACGTTGGCAACACTCGTCCTTGCATGGGGGCCGTAGAAATCCGCTGACCGCGCAATCATCGCGTTAAGTTTGCCTGCTTTAACTTCATTGAGCAGGGTAGTTGCTATCTGCGCACGGATTTCCCCTTTCTTGCTACAGGGATTGAACGGGGTTTCCTCGGTCATAGGTCCGCTGACCTTGCCGTACATGTAGACGTTGTCAAAGAAAATCAATTTCGCCCGCGCCCGTTTACACGCCTCGATCGCGTTGCCCATGATTCGAGGCCACAGCTCGCGCCAAACGCCAAGATCGTATTTGAGGCCTACCAGCAAATGCACGATTGCTGAACCGGAAACGGCGCGGATGGTTTGATCCAGGTTCGAGATGTCCGCAGAAACAGCTTCGGTCGCGCCTTCGACAAGCTTGGGATTGCGGCCAACTAAGCGCACCGGTTGGCGTGCATGCGCAAGCTCTCGGACCAACCCCACACCGATCGCGCCACCTGCTCCTAGTATCGTTTGCATACCGTCTCTCTTTGCGCAAAACATTATCGGGATATGAAGGGCCGCGGTGTTTGCGCGCTATCGGGTCCCGCGCGCCGGGCGCTCTGACGCACCACAATGCCCCTTGCGACCGCTCTGAACCCGGGAGGGCCCATGCGCTACCCGAGTTCGTCGATCGACCTCGGCCAGCTCGCCTTCAAAAGGCGGGACAAGGCGCGGTCGGCAAGGATGACCCCTCGTGTCTGGCAGCGTGCACAGTAGTTCGTTTCGTTCTCGGCGTAAACGATGCGTTGCACCGGAGCGCCGCAGAGGGGGCACGGCTGGCCGAAGCGGCCATGCACCGCCATGCCTGGCCGGAACGCGGTGACATGGGTTGGAAATTCACCACCCGCTTCGGCGCGAAGCCTTGACGTCCATTCCTCCAGCACCTCGCGCGCTGCCCGGTGGAGGCGCACAATCTCCTCCGCGCCGAGCTTGTGGGTCAGGGCGATCGGCGACAATCTGGCGCGGTGCAGGATCTCGTCCGAGTAGGCGTTGCCAATGCCGCTAAACAGATGCGGGTCGGTCAGCGCGCGCTTGAGCGTATGGTTTTCGCGCTGCAGGCGCTCTCGAAACGCCACCAGATCGGCGGTGGACACTTCGAGTCCTCCCAAGTCGAATGCGGCCAGGGCGCTTTCGCCGTGCACGACGTGCAGTGAGGCGCGTTTCTTCGTGCCTGCTTCCGTAAACGCGAGCGTACCGGCCGCAAAATCGAACAGTGCGAGGGTGATGCGCGCCGGTGGACGATCGCCGCGTGCGAGCCAGCGCAGCCGCCCGGCGATCATGAGGTGTATCACAAGAAAGAAGTCGCCCTCGAGTGCGAGCACAATGCGTTTGCCGAGGCGGCGCACGGCGACCACCCGCCGTCCCTCGGTGCTGGCGAGCGGCGGTACCGCGGTGCGCAGCACGAACGGACTGATCAGGCGCACGCGCTCGAGCTGCCGTGCGACGATGCGTCGCTCGAGACTATCGATATAGACCGCGACGTCGGGGAGTTCTGGCATGCGTCTGTGCGGCGGATGAGGCTATAACCACCCCAGCGCACCCAGTAGCGCCGCGATCCCGAGCAGCCACAACGGGTGCAGGCGCGTGAACATCGCTGGCGCCAGCGTTGCGACCGTCATCGCGTATGCGACCCACGAGTGGTCGGCCGCGCGGGCCAGTATGTAACCCGACGAAAGGACCAGGCCGACGGTAACCGGCGCGAGCCCGCGCTGGACTGCGATCCGCCACGGCGCATCACGCCAGCGCTCCCAGGCATGCGCAACGGCGTAGGTCAGCAGCGACGATGGAGCAGACATGGCGAGCATCGCCACCACGCCGCCGAGCACGCCGGCGACCTTCCAGCCGACCAGGCTCACGATCAACACGTTGGGCCCTGGCGCGGCCTGCGACAGCGCGAACAGCTGCGCGAAATCGTCGTTGGTCATCCAGTGGTGCATCTCGACGACGCGCCGCTGGATCTCCGGAATCACGGCATTCGCGCCGCCGATCGAGAGCAGCGACAAGACAAAGAACTGCAACGCGATCTCGAGTAGCAGCGCTGGGATCATGCCCGCTTCCACCATCCGAGCCCGATCGACACCGGACACAGCGCAGCGAGCATCCACAGCAGCGGTATGCGCAACAGCGCGATACCGACGAACGCCACGCCGCAGATAACGAGCTGCCAGGCCGAGGTTCGGAGCGGCCGGGCGAGCTTGAGCGCGGTGGCGACGATCAGGCCGGATGCCGACGCGGAAACTCCACGGCAAGCGCCGCGCACCGCTTCAATCTGCGAGAACCGCGTATATAGAGTTGCCAGCGAGAGAACGATCACGAGGGGCATCAGCAACAAGCCGGTGCACGCGGCAACGGCACCGGCGACACCCTGGAAGCGGCGACCGACGATGATCGAAACGTTGACGATGTTGGGGCCGGGCAGAAACTGCGACAGCGACAGGACGTTGAGGAATTCCGGATCGGACAGCCAGCCTTGCCGGTCGACGATCATGCGCCGGGCGAAGGGCATTACTCCGCCGAACCCGGACAACCCAATCTTGAGGAACCCAACGAACAACTGCAGCGTGCTGACCGTTGCGGGCGATGCGGCGCTGGTGCCGTCCATCACCGCTATCATAGGCGATGGGGCCGGCGGCGGGTAGCCCGGGGATTAGTCCCTTACTTTTGCAGCAGCCACAGGACCAGGCTGACAACCACGGACACGATCAGACCGGACGTCAGGGGAATGTAGAGGGTGAACCCGTCGCGCTCAATGCGGATATCGCCCGGGAAGTGGCCGAACCCCAGCTTTGCAAGCAACGGCCACGCGAGGCCGGCCAGCACAATGATGATGCCAAGCGTGATCAGAAAACGGGGCATGGCAATGGGATGCGAGTCATTGTTCTCGCAGGGCTGGAGGTTCGCCTATCCTTCGGCGCCACGCGCGGGCTCGCGACAGAGCAGTAGGTTAATCGCTTTCAGGCTCATGACCAGCTCGCCACGTTGATTACTTACCTCGATGAGCGAACGGACCACGCCGCGATCTGGCTTGCTGCGCGAACGTCTCGCGTCGAGGATCGTCACGCGGACGCTCAGCGCATCGGCGGGACGAACCGGCCCGATCCAGCGTAGCTCGTCGATGCCCGGCGAGCCGAGGCTGGCGATTCCCGACAGGTACTTCGCGACCAGCAGGCGCATGGTCATCGCCGCGGTGTGCCAGCCGCTCGCGATCAAGCCACCGTAGATGCTGCGCGCGGCGGCGGCGGGGTCGGTGTGAAATGCTTGTGGATCGTAACGCTTGGCAAAGGCGATCATCTCGGATTGTTCGACAGTGATCGACCCGCATTCGAACACCGAGCCAGCGCGGTAATCCTCGAAATAACGCTCATCGACCGGGACGAGATCCATGTTCCTGCTCAGTGCCGCCCGGAGGGCAGAAGGCCCCCTGATGCGCCAGTTTGCGAATAGCACCTCGCCGCGTCGACGCGATGGTCAGACAGGCTCGAGCTAACGTGGCCAAAGCCAGCCGAACGAACCGGCAGTCAGCAAAGCGTAGATCAGACCATCCACCGTCGCCTTGAGCGTGATACGCCAGGCGCGGCGATACCAGATCGACATCTGCCAGAGCGCCACCGAATAGGCAATGAAGGCCGTAACGCCAGTCAGTTGGAAAACACGCAAGTACTCTGCGCCCGCGGGCAGCGCGCGACTCGCGACGTAGGCCGCGAAAATCCCGATGACAAGCGAATAGAGGAACCAGGACACCAAGCTCTTCCCCATCGCGAAGGGGCCGTTTGGCATCATCGTGAGCATTAGAACCGGGCCCTTCCGCAATTTTGCCGCAAACTCCGGCGAGCGCATGTCCTGCATGCTCGACGCCCGGGGAATCATGTAGTCGCCTGGCGGCACGGCGAGAGGCCGCAGCGCGTCCATCAGCTTGTCTTCTTCAGGAACTTTGGGGTAGTCGCTCTTATGCCATGGCAGCAGCATGTGGATGATGGAGCTGACAACGAAGACAATTACTGCCGAGAGCAGAATCGGCAGCCACAGCGCCTGCAGCGTGACCATGGATTGCTCACCTCGTGACAAGAAAGTAGTACCGAACCAGAGCAAATACCGAGCGCGTGTGTTGCTACTGACAAATCCGGGCCCATTGACCAATAATCGAAAGGACAAATGTTCAGACTAAAGCTTTCATCGAAGGAAATCGCTGAGGGCACCACACCGATCTCGGAAAAGACAAAACATCCCCCGTCTGCGGAGGTTCTCTGGGCGATCGGTGCGCGCAGCAAAATTCTCTTCCCCGCGACCGGAGTGTGTCAACGGAGGATAATGACCCCGGTTTGTAACATTTGCCGCCGACTGCCACCGTTGCCGCTTCGCGCCACGGGCGCCGCTGCCCGAGTCGCGCCACGGCGCCGTGCTCAGTCAAGCGGCCACGGCATTGACTTGGGCAGCGTCATCGCGGGAATCTCAATCGGACCTTCGCTGCGCTGCGGCGCATCCACGGCGCGCCACCAAGGCGTTACCCGATCCCCACGCGCAGGCTCGACCGGCTCGCCCAGGCGGGGCATCAGGAGTTGCACACCCCGCGCCGGTCCAAGCGCGTACAGGGTTTCGGCGGGCTGATCCCAGGCATGCATCGCCAGGCTGAAGGTACCCCAGTGCACCGGCAAGAACGGCCCGCCACCGAGCAGCCTGAGAGCTTCGAGCGCGTTCTCGGGCCCGAGATGGATATCGCCCCACGCCGGATGAAATGCGCCCACCTCCAGCATCACCAAGTCGAACGGGCCGAGCCGCTCCCGGATGACGCCGTATTCGGTGGTCAAACCTGTGTCGCCGCTGAAGAATACGGCATGCCGTGGCGAGCAGATGACCAGCGAAGACCACAAGGTTGCGTTGCGATCCTTCAGGCCGCGGCCCGAAAAGTGCTGTGATGGAGCGGCCGTCACCGTGAGGTCGGCATGGGGCAGGGTGTGCGACTCCCACCAGTCGAGCTCGGTGATCCGCTGCGGCGGCACGCCCCAGGCTTCGAGGTGCGAACCGACGCCAAGCGAGGTGACAAAGGGCACCTCCCATCGCGCCAGCTCGCGGATCGTCGGGTAGTCGAGGTGGTCATAGTGGTCGTGGGAAACGAGCACAACGTCCACTGGCGGGAGCGAACGCAATGGCACCGGCACGGGTTGAAAGCGCTTCGGGCCGGCGAGGCGGGAAGGCGATGCGCGCAGTCCCCAGATGGGGTCGGTCAGCACGCGCAGGCCGTCGATCTCGATGAGCACCGTCGAGTGGCCAAGCCAGGTTGCACGCAGTCTCGTGTCCGGTGCCCTGGTCCAAGCTGAAGTCGGATCCGCCGCCGGCAGCGGCGCGCTCGGTACGCGTCGGTCACCGCCACAGAGAAATTCCTTCAAGGTCGGCGCCGAGACGGCGGTATTGCGTAATCCAGGCAGTATGGGATGGACATTCCGAAATACCTCCCCGTCCCAAAGCAGCGAGGATTTCATGCGCTCGAGGCGCAAGCCGTCGGGTCTCTTGCCGCATGACTTCATGAATTACTTTCACCCAGCGAGCGGTGCCGCGTGATTGCGCTGCGTCGAATATGGGGCCTATTTTAGTCGCATATGCAACCTGTCAGGGGCGAGCGACCCGCAGTCGAAATGGGGGCGTTTGATCGCGTGATTTCAAGCTCAAGCCAGCCAAAGCGAATTCATTCAGCTAGTGCCGTAACCGCTCTTGACTGAAGGGACGTTGCACAGATGTGGTTGCATTAAGCGACACGAAGGCAAGCGCGACGGCATGGATTCATTACAATTGCGGCTTCGCGCCGTCCGTCATCGAGAAACTCATGGCCAGCCCCGGCTATCTGCGCTACCCGAGCCTGCACCAGGACACCATCGTCTTCGTGAGCGACGACGACTTGTGGCGAGTACCGGCGTCCGGAGGCATCGCACGCCGGCTGACGGCTGGGCTATCCGAACCCTCCACGCCCTGCTTGTCCCCCGATGGGCAATGGGTCGCGTTCGTCGGTCGCGACGAGCAGCATCCGGAGGTGTACTTGATGTCCGCCGAAGGCGGCCCCGCGCGACGCATGACGTGGCTCGGGCCGGACGTGATCGTTCGCGGATGGACGCCCGAAGGACAGATCCTGTTCGTCACGACCTACGCCCAGGCGTTCTTCCGCAACTATCGAGCCTACACGCTGGCACCAGATGGGGGCGTGCCACAGCTTCTGCCACTGGGCCAGGTCAATCACCTGGCGTTCGGGCCAGGAAAGATCCGCGTCATCGGTCGCAACACCGCGGACCCGGCACGGTGGAAGCGCTACCGCGGCGGAACCGCGGGCCATTTGTGGATCGACGCCGAAGGCACGGGAACCTATCGTCGGATGACCGATCTGGGAGGCAATATCACCAGCCCGATGTGGCTCGGCGGCAGGGTCTACTACCTGTCCGACGCGGAAGGAGTTGGCAACCTCTATTCGTGCCTTCCCAACGGTTCCGATCTGCGACGCCACAGCGATCACGACGATTTCTACGCCCGCCATGCGCAGACCGACGGGCGGCGCATCGTCTATCAGTGCGGCGCCGAGCTGTGGGTGTTCGACCCGGCCGATGATCGTACCTTGCGAGTCGATATTCAGCTGGCGTCGCATCGCACGCAGGCCGCGCGCCGGTTCGTACCCGCTGCCGAGCACCTCGGATCGGTCCACGTGCATCCAGCGGGTCACAGCGTGGCGCTCGACGCACGTGGCAAGCTGTTCAGCTTCGCGCTGTGGGAGGGTGCCATTCGCCAGCACGGCGACGAACAGGCCGGTCGGCTGCGACACGGGCAATGGCTCGCCGATGGTGCAACGCTCATTGCGGTCGGCGACGGTTCTGGCGAAGAGCGCTTGCAGGTGTTTGAGGAGGGGCAGGCGCGCTCCCTGGCATGGGATGTCGGGCACGTCGTCGCCATGCGTTCGGCACCTCGTGGCCGTCGCATCGCGCTCGCCAATCACCGCAACGAAATAATGATCGGCGATCTCGACAGTGGCGCGCTGATGGTTATCGACCGCAGCGACGCAGGCCGCACGGACGATCTCGCCTGGTCGGCCGACGGCGCCTGGCTCGCCTACCCGTTCTGGACTTCGCTGCGGCATTGCGCAATCAAGCTCTACGACGTGGCCAACAAGACCGGTGCGCTCGTCACGCAACCGGAGTTTCGCGATTACAGTCCGGCGTTCGATCCGGAAGGACGCTTCCTTTATTTTCTGTCGATCCGGACTTTCGATCCCGTGTACGACAGCGTGCAGTTCGAGTTGAGCTTTCCTCGTGCGGCACGCCCTTACCTGGTCGCGCTGCAAACCGGCGGTTCGCCGCCTTTCGATCCGCCGCCCAAGGGATTGTCGGCGGACGACCCGGCGGTGGCGCAAGCCAAGGCCGCAACGGACATGCCACTGCCACCGGTCGAACTCTCGGGCATCGAGCGTCGGATCGCGCCGTTTCCCGTGCCGGAGAACCGCTTTGGCCAGATTGCCGGTGTGCTCGCCAACAAGGTCGTCTGGACGGTCCTCCCCATCGCCGGCGCGCATGGGCGGGGGGGACACAAGGATGCCCCGGGTCGGCTCGAGGTCTTCGATTTCGCCACGCTGCGAACCGAGACGCTGCTGGAAAAAGCCGACCGGTTTGCGCTCTCCGGCGATCACACCACGCTCGTCGTGCGCGAAGGCAAGCGCCTGCGCGCGATCGCCGCGTATCGCAAGCTCGAAACCGACCGCGAGGCGGCCAAGTATTCGGACGAGCCGTCGCGCAAGAGCGGCTGGATCGATCTCGAGCGCGTCCGCTTGTCGGTCGAGCCGCGTCGGGAGTGGCGACAGATGTTGCGTGAAGTGTGGCGCCTGCAGCGCGATCAATTCTGGGTCCCGAACATGTCCGGCGTCGATTGGGAGGCGGTCTACCGCCATTACGAACCGTTACTCGACCGCGTCGCGACCCGGGCCGAGCTTTCGGACCTGATCTGGGAGATGCAGGGGGAACTGGGAACGTCGCACGCGTACGAAATCGGCGGCGATCACCGGCGGCCACCGCAAATGGCACTGGGATACCTTGCCGCCGACCTGCGCTTTATCGAGGCGGACGGGAGCTACGAGATCACCCGTATCGTCACCGGCGACGCCTGGGACGCCGGCGCCGACTCGCCGTTGAATGCGCTGGGCGTCGAAGCCAAGCTGGGAGAGCGCATCGTTGCGGTCAATGGCCAGCGCACCTCGCGCGAACGGTCACCGCAGGCACTATTGGTGCATCAGGCGGCGACCAAGGTCGAGCTGACGCTGGCCACGATCGGCGGCGCGCCGTCGACCCGCAACGTGCTGGTAACGACACTTAACGACGAGGTTCCGGCGCGCTACCGCGAATGGGTCGAAGGCAATCGGAGCTGGGTGCACGAGCAGTCGCGGGGCCGCGTCGGCTACTTTCATCTACCGGACATGATGTCTTCCGGCTTTGCCGAATTTCACCGCTACTTCATCGCCGAGTGCGATCGCGACGGCCTGATTGTCGACATCCGCTACAACCGCGGCGGACACGTGTCGCAACTTCTTCTCGAAAAAGTCGCGCGCAGGCGCGTCGGCTATGCAACCCAACGCTGGGGGCGCACTGCACCGTACCCGGAAGAGGCCGTGGCCGGACCGGTCGTCGCCCTGACCAACGAGCATGCGGGCTCCGACGGGGATATCTTTTCTCACGCCTTCAAGCTCATGGGCATCGGTCCGCTCGTCGGTATGCGCACATGGGGTGGGGTCATCGGCATCTGGCCGCGGCACACTCTGGTCGACGGTACCCAGACAACCCAACCGGAGTATTCATTCTGGTTCAACGACGTCGGCTGGGGCGTTGAGAACTACGGGACGGAGCCCCAGATCGAGGTCGACAACGCACCGCAGGACACCAGGGAAGGGCGTGATCGTCAGCTCGAGACCGCGCTTGCGACCGCGCTCGGCCTGATCGAACGCACCGGTTCCGGCCAGCCGCAATTCGGCCAGCGGCCGAACCTCCGGCGATCCCCGTTGCCGCCGCGACGCTGACCTGGTCGGCCCTGGGCCAAAGCATATCTGCGACCGTCCAGGTAGGGCAGGCTGGCAACGACTCCAGCACAGGGCGCTGCTAGTTCAAATCGACCGCGTGGCGCTTCAAGTCATCGAGCGTGACCACCGCGAGGGCTTCCTCGTGCGTGGCGGAGAGCACCACCGGCGGGGCGACGCCCGCATCGAGCGCCTCGCGCCAGCGGCCCGCACAAAGGCACCAGCGATCGCCCGGCTTCAAGCCCGCGAACCCGGCCTCCGGCTGCGGCGTGGACAGGTCGTTGCCGCGCTCGGCGGAAAATGCCAGGAACGCCGCGGTCATACGGGCACAGATGACGTGCAGTCCGAGATCCTCCGCGCCGGTGTTGCAGCAGCCGTCGCGAAAGAAACCGGTGCGCGGTTCTACCGAGCAGGGCTCGAGTCGACCGCCGAGGACGTTGCTGTCATCGGCCATGGAGCTCACGGCTTGAGCGCCCGGTACAGAAACGGCAGGCTCACGTTCATGCGATAGTCGACGTCGGAATGATTGTCGTCGAACTCTTCGTAGGTATGCGCGATGCCGGCCTGCGCCAGGTGCTTGGACAGAAGGCGCGTGCCGAAATGGATATGGTACTGATCGCGCCAGCCGCAGTCGATGTAGATGCCCTTGAGCGATTTGAGGTTTTTGCGATATCTGTCGACGAGCAGAATCGGGTCGTTCTCTAGCCAGCGTTTCCAGCGTTTTTCGATCAACTCGCCGGTTTCCAGGTTGAACGGCAGGCGGAAGCCTAATGGCGCTTTCGGGTCGGGATCGTAGGTCGCCGCCATGCATACGTTCATGATGCAATGGCCCTCTGCGGACGAAAGCTTCTCCTTGCCCCACACGTGGTCGAGGAAACGCCTGACACGACCGTCGTCGAGGCCTTCGCCGAGGCCCTTGCGGGCACTGGCGGCGAGCGCGTCGTAACGGCCGGGGCGTCGCTTGGGCAGCCGGAAGCGGGTTAGCTCATTGAGCGTATTGGGCCAATCGTGCCAGTACACGAAGTCGAAATACGAATCGCCGGAGTGGTCGGCAATCGCGCCCCAGTACTGGGCGTATTTCATGCCGTGAATGATTGCTCCGTAGCCACCCGAGGACTTGCCGAAGCAGCCGCGGTGATCGCGCGAAGCGTGGGTGCGAAACTCGCGATCGACGAAGGGAATGAGCTCGCGCGTCAGATAATCAGCGTAATTACCGACCGCCGAGGAGTTGATGTATTGATTGCCGCCGAGCGCGGTGAAGCAATCGGGAAAGACGAATATCGCCGGTCCCATTCGCCGCTCGTGGATCAGGCGCGCAGCGCGCTCGGGCACGTTGTCGGCGAAGGGGCGCCAGCCGGTGTGTGCGAGGCCCGAACCGCTGAAGCCAACCAGGTCGAACAGCACCGGGAAGCGCCGGCCTGGCCCGCTCCCGCCCGCGGCACGCCCGTCGTACTGTGGCGGCAGCCAGACGCCGAGCTTGCGGACGTGGGGGTCGCCGAGAAGGTTGTCCTTGAGTACTTTCGATTCGTGCTGCAGAACAACGAGCGTCCCGGCCTTGCCGGCGAAGCGCTTGATGGCCATCGAGTCCCCCGAGGTAGCGCGCTGCGGCATTGTAGCGCGATGGGGCGGGGAGGCTTGAAGCCGCGAGGCGTAGGCGCTAGCATGAATCGTGGGGCCCGCGGCTCGGGGCCGGCGACAAAAGGAGGACTGGGTGCGCAGCGCGTCGCGTTTTCTCGCGCTTGGTGTCGCTGTGGGTGCCTTGCTCGCCGCCGGGCTTGCCGCCGCCGGCCGACCTTCCCTGGCCGAATGCTTCGAGGCCTCCGATTTCATCGCCAACGCCGCGCGCTCGCGCGATGCCGGCATGTCGGAGGCAGCCTTCCTCGGCCGGATGGAGGACGACTTTGAGATGATCCAGAGTGTGCCCAACGACTTGCGCTGGTTCGTGCACGACACCGACGACGAGGCATTCCTGCTTGCCGCCGCACGCGAGGTGTTTGCCCGCCCGGAGACGCCGGAGAACCATCGGCGGATATTCCTGCAGTCCTGTGTCGACCGCATGGCGGCCTGATTCGACTAGGGCAGTGGATGGAAGCTGCCGAGCAGCGTGGGGATGAGCTCGGCAACGGTCGGATGGATGTGCATCGCGCGCTGGATCAGCGTGTACGGTACGCCCGCATACATCGCGTCGAGCAGCGTGTGCACGACCTCGTCGCCTTCGATGCCGAGCAGCGCTGCGCCCAGGATGCGCTGGGTCTCCGCGTCGACGAGCACGCGCATGAAGCCCAGCGTCTCGCCACGCTCGCGCGCGCGACCCACGCGCGTCATGGGCATGGTCGCCTCCAGCGCCTTGCGCCCCGAGGCGCGAACCTCGCGCAGCGTCATGCCGGCGCGACCCAGTGGTGGGTCGACGAACAGCGCATAGGTCGGTATCCGGTCGGTCACCCGTCGCGATGCGCCGTCGAGCAGGTTGGCGGCGACGATCTCGTAATCGTTGTACGAGGTGTGGGTGAAGGCGCCGCGCCCGTTGGCGTCGCCCAGCGCCCAAATCCCCGGCACGTTCGTGCGCAACTGGTCGTCGACGACGATGTAGCCGCGCGTGTCGGTGGCGACCCCCGCCTTCTCCAGGCCGAGATCGCTGGTATTCGGCTCGCGCCCAACAGCGAGCAGCAGGTGCGATCCGGCGATTTCGCGCGGCTCCTCGGCGCAACGCAGGCGCATGGCGATGCCGTCCTCCCGGCGCGCGACCGCGACGCACTCCGCGTTCAGGCGGAAGGCGATGCCCTCGGCTTCGAGAATGGCTTGGATCGCCACCGCGACATCCTCATCCTCGCGCCCGACCAGCCGCGGCCCCATTTCGATTACGCTGACGCGGCTGCCGAAACGTCGATACATCTGGGCGAACTCAAGACCGACGTAGCTGCCTCCGACGATGAGCAGGTGCTCAGGCAAAAAGTCGACGTGCATGATCGTCGCGTTGGTGAAGTACGGCACATCGGCGAGCCCGGGCATGGCCGGCACCGATGCTCGGCCGCCGACGTTGATGAAGAACTGCTCGGCTGCAAGCATCCTCTCGCCAACGCGGACCGTGCGCGGACTCTCGAAGCGGGCGTGGCCGTCGATCAGGGTGAGCCCCGCCGTGTCTCCCAGCCAATGCGTCAGACTGTCGATCGAAGCGCGCACGACCGCATCCTTGCGCTGCTTCACTTGTGCCATGTCGACGCGGATCGGGGCCTCGATTGCGACCCCGTAGTCGCCGCCGCGGCGCGCGACATGGGCTGCGCGCGCACTGGCGATCAGCGTTTTGGTCGGAATGCAGCCGTTGTTCACGCAGGTGCCGCCGACCGCCTTGCGCTCGATAAGCGCGGTCTTGCGACCGCCATGGGCGAGGCGCACCGCAAGCGACGGGCCGGCCTGGCCCGCGCCGATGACAATGGCGTCGAAGCGTTCGGACATGGTTCCTCCCGGGTATGACGCGAAGGCCGACGCGTTCTGGGCCGCCTCGCCTGGCGCACTGATTACAGCACGGTGTCCCAGCGTCGCGACAGGCGTGTCGCGCCGTTGATAATGCCGACCATCGAATAGGTCTGAGGGAAATTTCCCCACAGTTGTCCGGTCGCCGGGTCAATGTCTTCAGACAGCAGACCGAGCGGATTGCGTGACTCGATGAGCCCATCGAAAATTTCGCGCGCCTCCTCGATCGCCCCGTTGCGTACGAGCGCGTCGATGTACCAGAACGTGCAGGCGGTGAAGGCCATCTTGGGCACGCCGAAATCGTCGGCGCTGGTGTAGCGGTAGATATGGTTGCCACGCTTGAGTTCACGCCGGATCGCTTCCAGGGTGCGGCGCCAGCGCGGGTCGTCAGGCGCCAGCAGGTTGACTTCGCTCATCAGGAGCACGCTGGCGTCGAGCGAATCGCCACCGAACGTGGCCACGAACGCCTGGCGCTTGTCGCTCCAGCCGCGGTCGAGAATCGCTGCGCGCAGGCTGTCGCCCCGAGCCGACCAGGTTTGCGCACGTGAGGCGAGGCCGAGATGGGCGGCGATCTTCGCCAGCCGGTCGCAGGCGGCCCAGCACATGATCGCCGACGAAGTGTGCACCTCGAGCCGCGAGCGCAGCTCCCAGATACCCGCGTCGGGTCGGTCGAACAGCGCAAAGGCGCGCTCGCCCAGCCACTCCAGGCGGGTGAAGTCGTCGCCGGCCGCGGGGCGCAGCAGCCGGTGATCGAAGAATGCCTGCGTAGACGCGAGCACGGCGTGGCCGTAGACGTCGTGCTGGCCGTGCTGGTATGCCTGATTGCCGATGCGCACCGGACCGATGCCGCGAAAGCCGGGCAGGGTATCGATGCCGCGTTCCCCGAGGTCGGACTCCAGTCCGATGCCATACACCGGCTGCAGATGTCCGCGCGCGGTCGCCGTATGGACGACGTTGAAAAGATAGCGCAGATAGCTTTCCATGGTCGCGACTTCGGAAATGCCGTTCAGGGCGCGGATGACGAAAAACGCATCGCGCAGCCAGCAGTAGCGATAATCCCAGGTGCGCTCGGTCCCCGGCGCCTCGGGGATGCTCGAGGTCATCGCCGCCATGATGGCACCGGTCTCTTCGTAGGTGCACAGTTTGAGCGTGATGGCGGCGCGGATCACCGCGTCCTGCCATTCCAGGGGCACCGCCAGAGCGCGCACCCAATGTTGCCAGTAGTGTGCCGTGCGCTCCTCGAAGTCGCGGGCGGTCTCGGCGATGCCGCTGCCCAGCGTCTCGTCGACGCCGAGGAGCAAGTTCGCGGGGCGGTCGAGCAGGTACGAGGTCGCGTCGAGCACGTAGGTCAGCGGCGTGTCGCTGGTCAGTCGCAGCGTCTGCGTCACATGCACGTAGCGAACATGGTTGCTGCCGCGGGTGATCACCGGCTGCGTCCCGCCATAGCTGAAGGTTGGCGAGAGGACAATGCGAATATGCGGGCGCCCGGCGATGGGCACGATCCGGCGTACGAGCAGAAGCGGCCGGAACGTCCGCCCCCGATCCTGGAAGCGCGGTGCGAAGTCGGTGATGCGCACGGCGTTGCCCTGGGCATCGGCCAACTCGGTCTGGAGCAGGGCCGTATTGGCAACGTAGGCTTGCCGTGATGAGGCAAGGCCTTCGAGCTCAATGGCGAATGCGCCGCTTGGCGCGGCAACATCGCCGCCGAGCAGGGCATTGAACACCGGGTCGCCGTCCGGGCGCGGGAGGCAGCACCAGACAATGCGCCCGTGCGCGTCGATCAGCGCGTTGAACGCGCAGTTGCCGATGACACCGAGCGCAAGATTGCGTGCTGCGCCGGGGCTCATGCCTCGGCGCCAGGCCTGGGTTGCGGCGGCGACGGCGCGCTGGCAGCGCCGAGCAAACGCTGCAGCTCGCGCACGAAGCGGGTGATGTCCTTTTGTCCGCGCAGGTAGAGATTGGCGGCGCTCTTCGGGTCACGCTCCACGCGCACCGAGAGCACGGCCGGTGACTGCATCCGGAACACCGCCTCGTCGGAGGCATCGTCGCCGACATAGAGCGCGCGGGCGCAACGCGAACGCGCCTGCAGGGCGGCAAGCGCCTCGCCCTTGTGCGGTGCGCCCGGGGGCAGCACGTTGAGCACGTATTTGCCGTCGAGCAGCGTCGGCGCGGGCAGGAGTCGGCCGACCCGGGCGGCGAGCAGATCCCGGGCCGCGTCGTGGTTGGGGGCGTGCCGGAAGTGGAACGTCAGCGAGAAGGTCTTGTCCTCGAGCACGACGCCCGGGATATCGCGCCACGGCTCGGGTGCCTCGGTGAGGGCGTCGAGCCACGCCCGGCAGACACGCGCGCAGTGCGCCGACGCCCGCTCGAAGCCCGGTACCCCCTCGGCACCGTGATTGCCGACCAGGTAGCGGGGCGTGAAGGCGAGCATCGGGCGCGCGTCCTCGATCGCGCGCCCGGTAATGATCGCCACCGCGGCGCGCTGCGCCAGCGCGCCGAGGCCCCGCTGCACCGCGTCCGGCACGCGGGCATCCCACGGGCGTTCGACGATGGGTGCGAGCGTGCCGTCTATATCGAAGGCGAGCAGCGTCCTGGGTGTCAGAAACGCCGCGATGCGCGCTATGCCCTCGGCTGCCAGCGCATATTTCACTTCAGTTCCGCGCCATCGGTTCGCTGGTGGGCATAGATGCGCTCGGAAACACGCTGCCGCTGGCGCAGCCGCGCGGCATCGAGCAACATCGCCCCGGCCCAGCGATAGACATTGAATTCCTGCACCAGCCGCCGCATGCTGCGCATGCGCACGCGTTGCTCGTCGGAGGGCATCGTCAGCGCCCGATACAGGGCATGGGCGCACTGTTCGCTATGGTAGGGATTGACCTGCAACGCATCGTGCAGTTCGCGCGCGGCACCGGTGAACTGCGACAGCACGAGCACGCCCTGTTCGTCGTCGCGGGAGGCGATGAACTCCTTGGCGACGAGGTTCATGCCGTCGTGCAGGCTCGTTACCACGCATACGTCTGCGGCGCGGTAGTACTCGTTGACAATCGGTGGTTCGTGATGCTCGACCTTGAGCCGGATAGGCTCCCAGCCGTCGTGGCCGAAGCGGGCATTGATGCGCCCGGCGAGCGCGCGCACGCGGGACTCGAAGTTCTGATATTCGTCGAGCGACGAGCGCGAGGGCGCTGCGATCTGGATGAACACCAGCCGGTCGACGAACTCGGGATGCAATTCGAGCATGCGCTCGACCGCGACAAAGCGCTCGAGAATGCCCTTGGTGTAGTCCATGCGGTCGACGCCGACCCCGATGATCACGTCGTCGCGCAGCTGCTCGACCCGCTGCACCTTGGCGCGGCACAACGGTACCGAGAGCTGTGAGTCGACCCACTCCGGCGGCCACTGAATCGAGATCGGGTAGTGTTCGACCTGGGTCAGATGGCCGCCGTGCGTGATCGTCGATGACTCGCGCTCGATGCGTGCTTCGAGATTGCGGTCGACCGTTTCGACGAAGTTCTGGCAGTGAAAGCGGGTGTGAAAACCGAGAATCGTGCTGCCGAGCATGCCGTCGAGCAATTCTTCGCGCCAGGGGCAGATGCCGAAGGATTCGGGGTTCGGCCAGGGGATGTGCCAGAAAGTGATGATCGTTGCCTTCGGCAGCCGCTCGCGGATGAGCCGCGGCAGCAGGGCGAAATGATAATCCTGGATCAGCACAACCGGATCGTCGGTGCGGGCCTCGCTCTGCACCGCCTCGGCGAAGCGCCGGTTCACCCGCACGTACTGGGACCAATCGGGCGTGCGAAAGACCGGACGCACGTGCGCGATATGACACAGCGGCCACAGCCCCTCGTTGGCAAATCCGTAGTAGTAGCCCTGCTCTTCCTCCCGGGTGAGCCAGACCCGGCGCAGCGTGTAGCTGGGTTTTTCCGGCGGCACGCGCAGCCGATCGTTGCGGTCGGTCGTCTCCCGGTCGGCGCTGCCGCTGCCGTGCGCAATCCAGGTTCCCGAGCAGGCGCGCATCACCGGCTCGAGCGCCGTGACGAGGCCGCTCGCCGGCCGCTGCAAACGGATGCCCTGGTCGGTAAACACGTGCAGGAACGGCTCGCGGTTGGAGACGACGAGGATTTCATCGCCAAGCAGCTTTTCGCGCAGCACCCCGCGCAGCATTTCCGGGCTCCAGATCGCGTTCCGGTCGGGGCTGCGCCGCGACAGATCGAGGTCGCGCAGCAGCGCCCGCAGATCACTGGCCAGCGGATGCGGCTCGTCCAAGGCTCGTTGCCCGAAGGGCTGGACGATGCCCTCGCCGCGCAGCAGCGCGCGCACGCCCGCGACCCAGCCGCGCCACGACAGGTGGGCGATGAACACGGTCACCAGGGAAATGACGACCCCGAGGACGACGAACAGGCCGATCAGGTAGCGGCGCGTATCGGCGCTGCGGCGCTCGACGAAGCTCATGTCGTGCACGAGGATCAGCGAGCCGATGCGATCGCTTCCCTTGTACACCGGGCGCTGGACGACGTGCAGCGGCCCCTGGCGAAGCCGCACCACCGAGCGCTCTTCGTCGGGCCCCACCGGCGGTTTGCAACCGAGCGACAGCGGATAGGTGGCCGTCTGATAACGCAGCTTGCCCGATTCGTCGCAGAAGGCGAGCGCGTACAGGCGCTCGTCCTGCAATGCCCGTGTGAAGAGCACGTTGACCTTGTAAGCGGCGCCCTGCTCAACCAGGTCGGCGAGCTGCTCCTCCATGGTATTGGCGATCAACTGTGAGCGGATGTCGAGGTCGCTCACCCACCAGCGCAGGGTCAGCCGGTCGACGATTGGCACCAGCGCATACGCGAGCAGCGCAAGGGTCACCACCAGCGGGGCGATGAAGCGCAGCGACAGACGGATGGAACGGATGCGGTCCTGAGCGCTCATCAGTACTCCGGTTCCCCTCCCGGGCTGCAGGCCGGTCGAATCCCAACCACCGGTAAGTTTTACAAAAAACAAGCTGCGCGCAGCGCCATGCCCTGGCGGACGCGCCATTCGATCACGCGTCCCGTCGCGTGCACCTCCCCGCTGCCCACGCATGCAACGATCGTGCCGCGAGCAGGTATGACCGCGACCGCGGACGTCGGTTCACGCCGGGTCGCGTGATCAGCGGCGCAACTTCCGGCGCGCCCTGCTCGTGCACGATCATTCCCTCCATAGGGTCGACCGGCTGCATCCACGCCCTCGACATCGTAGAGCAGATGCTGGTGTTTGTAACCTAGGGTGCCCACGATGGCGCGCGTACGACCTGACGCAGATGCCGACGCTCGGGCGCAAGCTGCGCCTGTTCGTCGAGCGGACCTGGAGCATCTTCTTGGTCACCGACATCACGCACCTGCGCTTCACGCGCAGCCACGAGCTGGCCGATCCGCCCAAGCGCCAGGCGATCAGGGCCACGATCAGCGCTGTCGTCCGTGCTGCGAGCGCGAGACGACCTAGAGGTGCTGGTTGCCGATGAGCGTCAGGAATTCCTCCCGCGTTGCCACCGATTCACGAAAGGTTCCCAGCACGGACGAGGTGACCATCACCGAGTTCTGCTTCTCCACACCGCGCATCATCATGCACAGATGCCGCGCCTCGATCATGACGCCGACGCCCGCCGCGTCGACTGCCTCCATGACTTCCTGTGAGATCTGTTCGGTCAGTCGCTCCTGCAGTTGCAGCCGCCGCGCGTACATGTCGACAAGCCGCGCCAACTTGGACACGCCGAAGACGCGACCGCTGGGTATGTAGCCGATGTGGCAGCGGCCAAAGAACGGCAGCATGTGATGCTCGCAAAGGCTGTAGACCTCGATGTTCTTCACGATCACCATGCTATTGGTACGTTGGGTGAAGATCGCGCCGTTGACCAGCTTGGCGGCATCGGTGCGGTAGCCCGAGGTGAGGAATAGAAGAGCGGCCGCGACCCGCTGCGGCGTCTTGACCAGGCCTTCCCGTTGCGGGTCCTCGCCGATCTCGAGCAGCAACTGGTGGACCAGAGTCTCGACTTTGTGCTGGTTCATGCCTTCTCCCGGTGCCCGGTGCCGCGGCTGCGCCCAAGTCCGACCAAATTATCCCATGCCCGTCGCAGTCGATGGCGACGTGCGTTACCATCGTGCAGCGCGCGGTGGCGCACGGGGAGGGAAGGGCATGGGGCAATGGCAAAATCTCACGGCTGGCGATGGCTTCCGCTTCTCCGCCTATCGCGCCGATCCTGTGTCGCCGTCGCGCGGTGGACTGGTGGTGGCGCAGGAGGTTTTTGGCGTCAACAGCCACATCCGCGCCGTCTGCGACGCGTTTGCGGCTGACGGCTATACCACGGTCGCGCCGGCGTTGTTCGACCGCTACGAGCGCGACTTTGACGTCGGGTATACGCCCGAAGACATCGCCCGCGGCCGGGCGCTCAAAGCGCGCGCCGGCAGCGATGCCGCCCTGCGCGATATCGCAGCGGCTTGCGCGGCCGTTGCGGACGCCGGAAGGGTCGGCAT
This sequence comes from Casimicrobiaceae bacterium, assembly GCA_035939595.1. GTDB lineage: Bacteria > Pseudomonadota > Gammaproteobacteria > Burkholderiales > Casimicrobiaceae > PALSA-1003. The sequence goes on along the minus strand of DASZFQ010000056.1, from coordinate 48,459 downwards.
CGTCGGCTACTGCTGGGGCGGCTACGTCAGTTGGATGAGCGCCGCCCAGGTACCGGGGTTCGCCTGCGCCGTCACCTACTACGGCGGCGGCATGACCGAAGCGCTCGCCGAGCAACCGCGCTGTCCCGTTTGCGCCCACTTCGGGGAGCGCGATGCGGCCATTCCGCTCGCCGGCGTGAAACAGCTGGCCGCTGCCCATCCCGAGGTGCAGATCTATCTCTATCCGGCGGAACACGGCTTCAACTGTGATCAGCGCCGCAGCCACGATCCCGCCTCGGCGCGGCTGGCGCGCGAACGCACCCTCGCCTGGCTACGTCGCTACGTCGGCTGAGTCGAGTGACCCTGGAGGAGGGGCCCTCGACCAATTGGTTGACAGAAGCAACTAAAAGGTTGACCTTAGCAAGGATGGCTGGAGCGACGAAGAACCTGGCGAAACGAGCCGACGCGGCGAGCGCGCAGCGCATCGCCGCGGTACGCCGCTTCAACCGCTTCTACACCCAGCGCATCGGGGTACTGCGTGAGCACCTGCTCGACAGCGCGCACTCGCTCGCTAGCGTGCGCGTGCTCTACGAGCTCGCGCATTGGCCGGAGCGCGGCGAGCCGCCGACGGCCGCGGCACTCGCCGCGCGCCTCGCGCTTGACGAGGGCTACTTAAGTCGCATCCTGCGTGGCTTCGAGCTGCGCAGCTTGGTGCGCAAGCGGCGCTCGGCCGCGGACGGCCGCCAAAAATCGCTCGCGCTCGCCCAGCGCGGAAAACGGGAATTTGCCCGGCTCGACGCGCGTTCGCAGCAGGAGGTCGGCGCCCTGCTGGCGAGACTTTCCGCGGCCGAGCAGGTGACGCTGGTCGACGCCATGCAGACGGTCAGCCGGCTGCTTGGCGCGGCGCCCGGGGGGGAGGATGCGCCGGGGCCACCCTATGTCCTGCGCGAGCCGCGAAGCGGCGACATGGGATGGGTCATCCACCGCCACGGCGCGCTCTACGCGCGCGAATACGGCTACGACCAACGCTTCGAGGCACTGGTGGCGGAGATCATCGCCCAATTCGTACGTCGTTTCGACCCGACGCGCGAACGTTGCTGGATTGCGGAGCGGCGGGGGGAGATCGTCGGCTCGGTATTCCTGGTGCGCAAGACCAAGATGGTCGCCAAGCTGCGCTTGCTGCTGGTGGAGCCCCACGCCCGCGGGCTGGGCATCGGCGCGCAACTGGTTGCCCAGACCATCCGCTTCGCGCGCGCGGCCGGTTACCGCAAGCTAACGCTATGGACGCAAAGCGAGCTCGATGCCGCACGCCATCTCTACATGCGCGCGGGATTCGAGCGCGTCGGCGAGCACAGGCACGGGAGCTTTGGCAAGCGACTGGTGGCCGAGACCTGGGAGCTTTCGCTGTAGCAGGACGCGCTCGGGCAAGCCGCGCCTCCGCGCACGTCGTGCCGGCGCTAATCCGCTGCCGCCTGGCCTGGCTTGTTGGCGGCCAGCTCGTCCAGGGCAGAGCTTACGGCGCGATCGAACAGCGGCACCGGCTCGACGATCAGGCGCGCGCTGCCGTCACGCAGCTGCCAGGCAAGCTCCTCGGGCGATACGGCCAGCGCGCGGCCGCGGGAGCGGGTTGTGAAGATGTATTTGGTGCGCATCGGGCTAATCCACGACAGGCGGGCGTTGATGGTCCTGCCTTCAGCGTCGAAGGCAAGCCAGGTGCCGACGACCATCTCAGCGACGAAGTCATGGACGTTGACGATCTTGGTCAGCGTGGGCACGTTCGCCGCGTCGGCTTCGGTCAACTCCGCGGCAACGCGTTCGGCGGCCTTGGGCCTGATCGCTGCGATGTGCAGTTGATACACCGCTTCCAGGAACGGCTGCATGCGGTCCTCGCGCACCTCGACTGCGGCGCCTCCGGAGCGCAGGCTGCGAATGAGCCCGGGAACCATCTTGGTCAGGCGCGCCTTCTGCGCGTTGCGTTCCTTAGCGGCGATGCTCCACAGCAGGTCGTCCACGGTCTTGACCCCGCCGTTCCAGGCATCGCTTTCGGTGCCATCGCGCTTGCGCACCAGCGTGAGGTAGTCGACCCAGATCGTCTCGGCAAAGCCGCGCACTTCGAACGGCACCTTGATGCCGGTGAGCTTGTCACGGATCAACGCCCGCACCTGGGAGCGATCGGCCTCGCTCTCCTCGGCGACAATCGCAGCGGCGACGTCATCGCCGAGCAGGGCGGCGGCCTTGCGCTGCTCGGCATCGATGAACTCCTGCAACTTGCGCTCCGCCGCGTCGAAGACGGCGACGTCGACCTTGAAGTCGCGACAGACTTCGTCGATGACGCCGGCGGCGACGAGCTCGAACCCGACGCGATAACCCTCATCGCTGGTGGCGCCGATGGCCGCCGCCGCAAGATGATCGAGCAGGCGGCGGGCAGGATGCTTTTTGTCGGAGAAGAAAGTCCGATCGAGCAGCGCGGCCTTAAGGATTGGCACCTGCAGCCGGCCGAACAGGCTGCGCAGCGACTCGGGGATCGAAGGGTCGCGGAAGATATAGTCGAACAGCAGCGCGATCACGTCGATGGTGATCTTGTCGGTCGGATTGATGACCTTGTCGGCGACGGCGGCGCGTATCCACGGAATCCGGTTCAGCGGCACGATCACCCCTTCGGTGCCTCCCGGCGTCACGGGCGTCTCGGTCGCGGCGGCGCCGGCGGCACCGGCAGCAGCAGGATCCAAAACCTGCCAGCGGTCGAGCGCGGCGACAATGGCAGACAGCGACCCGAGCGCCAGCATTGGATCGAGTTGCGGTAAACCGAAGGCGTTGCTCGGTGCCGCGGCCGCGGCCGCGGCAAGCAGCGGCGCCGCCCGTGCCAGCTCGTCCATGTAGGGATTAATCGATCCCGGAGGAGGCGCCATGACCGCGGCCAGCACGCCAGCAGCCGGGACGGGCGCGGCAGGCGGCCGGGCAGGTTCGCCCGTCTCCGCAGCCGCGGCGGCGTCCGACTGCGAGGCCAGAGGCGCAGAAGCGGTCGCAGCCGTCCCCGCGGGCGCCGAAGCGGAGACCGCTGCGGGAGCGGCCGCTCCTGTCGCCTCCGGCGCGGCGACCGGCGCCAAAGTCGCCGACGAGGGCTGCGCCACGGCGGTAGGCTCCGACGCGGCCGGAACCGCAACGTCGATCGTCAGCGAGGGCGGCGCAACCTCCGTGATCAAGCGTTCGAACACCGGCAGCAATTCGCGATCGTCGACCGGCCGCAACTCGCTGCGCGCGCGTAATTCGGCCTTGATCTCGGGCAAGACCTGGCGGTCGGCGAGCAGGCGATTGAGCCGGATGTAGGTCTTGGTAGCCGCGGGCGTAAGGTCGGCCAGCACGCGCTCCATCAGGGGCCGCCAGAGGCGCGGATTGGGCAGCAGCGCGCGCGCGGTAACGCCGACGGCATCAAGGATGTAGTCCGGAGCGAATGGATTGTCGATGTCGCGTACGCGCGGTTCGCCAAGCAGCACGGCGACCCGCAGATCGAGCGCGCCCAGTTCGTGCCGGGTCAAGCGGCGCAGAAACTGCGTTGCGGTCGTCAGCGCTGCCTGTTTTTCGTGATCAAAGGCGTTGAGCACCCGCAGCGACGCAACGGATCTGTCCGCGTCCGGGCGTCGGCCCTGGCGGCGCTGCCCGTTGAGCCGTTTTTCAATCAAATCCTTGAGCGTTTGCTCGAAGCGCTTGATCCACTCTGCGCGCTTGTTGCGAAAATCCATGACTTCGTCATCGGAGACGAACTTGTTCTGCTCGAACAAGTCGTTGGTCCCGTCTATAGACACCGACACCACCTCGACCAAGCTCGACAGGAACTGCGCGCAGCATTGGCGCAACAATGCCCGCGCTTCGTCGCGCGTAAGCAGCAGATTGCCGTCAGCGTCGGTGGCAGGCGGCGAGGTCGGCGGCGAAACCGGATCGGACATGGCGTTTCGAAAAAATGCAAAGCCAGCCCTCCCGGAAGGTCGGGTCAGCCGGCCAGATGAGCGCACGCTATGGTGGCATCCAATGGGGTCGACGTGAAGGGGAGCACGTTTCAACCGGTGGCATACAAGGTGCTACTGCAGCGTCGCCGGAGTGACAGTCGCGCGACGATCAGGAGATAATACCGACCACCTTGCACACAGGATCGCTTTGCGGACCCAGAACGCCGGCAGCTTGAACCCAGACCCTCCTGAAGCACCGCGCCCATCTGGACCCTGACCCGATCCACGAGGGAGTAACTGTCGATGAAGTGCATCGCATGTGGGAATGAAAACCAGCCGGGCGCGAAGTTTTGTGTGCACTGCGGGGTCGTGCTGAGCGCCATCTCAGCGCCACCGGCCGCAGCCACGACAACTGTCCGGCCCGCGGCCGCAGCGGCACCCCCGCCACCCCCGCCGCGCGCACCCACGCCGGCGCAGCCGGCGCCGAGCGTGCCGCGACCCGCTGCAGCGGCGCCGGCGGCAACGGCGCCAGCCGCCGTGGCAGCACCTTCCTCCAGCAGGCTCGGGCCGATCCTCGCCGCCGTCGCGATCGTGATCGTGCTCGCCGGCGGCGGCTATTTCGCCTATCGCTTGCTGGGCGGCGAGAACAAGGAAACGGTCGCAGCGGCTGAGCCACCCACGGCTGAGGAGGCGCCGGCGACGCCGGCGCCAAGCAATGACACCGCGCCGGCGCCGACCACAGCGGGCAACTCGACGGACAGCACGGCCACGACCTCGCCCCCCGGGAGTGCGCCGGAGCAGACATCCGCCCCTCCGAGCGAAGGCGCGGGCACGCCCACCACGACCGAGTCGGCGCTGCCAGGCGCGACAGCGGCGGGCTCGGCGGACGCCCAATCAGCTGCGGCCCAGGCGAAGGCGACCCGGCCCAAGCTGGCCAAGGGCACAGCAGCCGGCGAAGCGGCTGCGAAAGCGCCGGCGCAGCCGGCCAGCGCGTCGTCGCCGAACAAGATGGTGGCGAAGGCGCCGACCGCTGTCTCTGCGCCAGCACCGGATCGTTGGCAGATGTACGCCGAGGCCTTGGCGGAATGCGAGAAACTCGATTTCTTCTCTCGCTTTGGCTGCGAGCAGAAACAACGCTGGCACTACTGCGACGGCTATTGGGGACAGGTTCCGCAATGTCCTCTGAGCGGCGGTGGACTTCCCCAAGATCGCGGCAAGTAAGTTGCACCTCTCGTCGCAGGCCGCCGCGTTCGCCGCGCTCATGGCGCTTGCGTGCGGCGTCGCGCTCGCCGCGACACAGATCGGCGATGCGCCCGAAGCAAAGGACATGGCGCTCGTCGGCTGGAGCGATTTGCAGGCGCGCAGCGCCTATCAGCCCTTGGTACGCGAGCAGAACGGGCGCTGGATTCTCTACGTTGGCCATCATGGGGGCACCGAGGGCGTGCCCAAACCGGTCAATCCGCTGACCGACAAGGCCGAATTCAACGGCACCTCGGTGCTCGACGTCACCGATCCCCGCGCACCCCGCTACCTGGCCCACATCCCGGGCGAAGGGGGGCTGGGTGAGTCGGGCGGAGCACAGATGGTGCGCGTGTGCGCCGGCAAGGAGCTGCCGCACGCCGATCCGGTGCGTTTTTATCTGCTGCGGACTTTCGGCAATACCTGGCATGAGATCTGGGATGTGTCCGATCCGGCCAAGCCGCGCCTGGTGACCCGCCTTGGCCCGCTCCAGGGCACGCACAAGAACTGGTGGGAGTGCGATACCGGCATTGCCTACCTGGTTTCCGGTGTCCCCGATTGGCGCACCCGGCGCATGACGCAGGTCTACGACCTGTCCGATCCGACCCGGCCGCGTTTCATCCGCAACTTCGGTCTGCCCGGGCAGCAACCCGGAGCCACGGGCGAGGTGCCTGTCGAGCTGCACGGGCCCATATCCACCGGACCGGCGGGCAATCGCGTCTACTTCGGCTATGGCACGGACCAGGCGGGCATGGTGCAGATCGTCGATCGATTGAAGCTGCTCGAAGGGCCCAAAGAACCCACGCCGGCGAATCTGCTCTATCCGGAAGTCGGAAGGCTCGTCCTGCCGCCCAACGCCGGCGCGCATACGGCCTTTCCGTTACTGAAAATGGACGTTGCCGAGTTCGCACGCGACAAGGACGGGAGCACGCGCGACTTCATTGCCGTCGTCGACGAGGCCTTGGTCAACGAGTGTCAGGAAGCGCGGCAGATGCTCTGGGTCGCCGACATTACCGCCGAATCGCGACCGTTCGGCGTGGCGACCTTTACCGTGCCGCAGGCCAGTGGTGACTTCTGCGCCCGCGGCGGGCGCTTCGGCACCCACTCGTCAAATGAGAACTTCACGCCGATCTACTACAAGCGCCTTCTGTTTCTCGCGCACTTCAATGCCGGCGTGCGCGCGGTCGATATCCGCGACCCGTACCATCCGCGCGAAGTTGCCTATTTCATTCCCCCGATCACCGCCAAGACCGAGCCGCGCTGTGTCAAGGTGGACGGCGTGGACCGTTGCAAGGTCGCCATCCAGACCAACAACGTCGAGGTCGACGATCGCGGCTACATCTACATCGTCGATCGCGCCAATACCGGCTTGCACATCCTCGAATTGACCGGAGACGCGAGGAAGATCGCGAACTGGCCGCATTAAGGGCGCTTGCCGCGGGCTACAGGCCTACCCGTGCCCCGGGGCGGCACATCGCTTGCTTGCAGTCTGGTCGGCCGGGCCGGGCGCGTGCGCGCCGACCGGCCTGACGCCACTAGCCTATTGGTCGGAACTGGCCGCCTTTGGCCCTCTGCCGCTATCATGCTGGGAGGAGGCCTGCCGGGAGGCCAGATCCGCTTGCCATCCCGAGGAGAAGGGCTGGATGAAGTGCCGCATTTGCGCCAGCGAGTGCCCGCCAGGGGCAAAACTGTGCCGTGATTGTGCCGCCGCGCGGAAGCGCGCGTTCGCGGCCACGGTCACCCAGCCGCTGTTCGCCGCCGCTGGCACCCCGAGCATCGGCCGGCCGCGGTTCGCTCCGCGTCCGGCGCGGTCGCGCAGCGCGAGCAAGCCCGCTGCCGCTGCGGCACGATCCGAGGCTGTCATGGCGGCCTCGGCCGCGGACGGTAAGTCGGCAGCGAAGAAACCGCTCGGCGTGCAGTGGCTGCTGCTCGCCTTGGCCATCGCCAGCGCGACCATCTATCTGCTGGTGCAGATTTTTATCGCGCCGCATGCCCGGCCAGGCGCTGATGCCAACGCGCCGGTCGAGTCGGCAAGCGACTTAAGCGCGCCTGACGCCGCAAGTGGCGCACCCGCGGCTGCCCCGACGCTGCCTATTCCCGCGGCGGCCAGCAGAATAGCCGGCCAGGAGGGCGCAGCGGAGGGCGAGGCAGGCGCGGGGCTGAAAGAAGCAGGTCCCAAGGCGCCACGGCACAAGGTGGCGAGCCGGGTCGAGGTCCCCGCCGCCGCACCCATCCCTGCGCCGCCGCCGCTGCCCGAGCCGGTGCCAGCCCCGCGCAGCGTCCCGCCGCCGGTCGTCGCGGCGCCGCCGGACCCTTGGCAGGCGATGAATGAAGGCTTGTCGCGCTGTGGGCGCGAGGATTGGATCAGCCGGGCAGCCTGCGAACAGCGGCTGCGGCTGCAATACTGTCCGGACCATTGGGGCGTGGTCTGGCAATGCCCCATCGGACCGGCGACCGATCACGGGCAATAGGCAAGACCGCTCCGCCGCGTTCTAGCCGCGACCCACGAAGGGCATCTTCGTCGCCATCACGGTCATAAACTGCACGTTGGCATCGAGCGGCAAGCTTGCCATGTAGCAGACCGCACTGGCGACGTGCTGGACATCCATCAGCGGCTCCGCCGCAATGCTGCCGTTTGCTTGCGGCACGCCCTTGGCCATCCGCGCTGCCAGATCGGTGGCGGCGTTACCGATGTCGATCTGCGCGCAGGCAATGTCGTATTTCCGGCCGTCGAGCGAGGCCGACTTCGTAAGCCCGGTGATGGCGTGCTTGCTCGCCGTATACGGTGCGGAGTTCGGCCGCGGGGCGTGCGCCGAGATCGAGCCGTTGTTGATGATCCGGCCACCGCGCGGGTCCTGGGATTTCATCAACCGGAACGCTTCCTGCAGACACAGAAATGCACCGGTCAGGTTGATGTCGACGACGGTCTTCCACTGCTCGTAGGAAAGGTCTTCGAGGTTGATACCCGGCGCGCCGACGCCGGCGTTGTTGAACAGCACGTCCAGGCGCCCGAAGCTTGCCTTCGTTTGGGCAAAGAGCGCGCGCACTGATGCCGGATCGCTGACGTCGGTCGCCACGGCGAGGGCGATGCCCGGTTGCGCCCCGCCGTCGCGGACGACCTTGTCGAGCAGCTCCTTGCGCCGTCCAGCGAGCACGACGCGATAGCCCTCGCGCAACAATGCGAGCGTAACGGCCTTGCCGATGCCGGTGCCGGCTCCGGTAACCATGGCGATCTTAGCTTGCGTGGCCATGCCTCATGACTCCTTGAAGGGACGAAAGCTCAATCCTGGCGCGCCCGGCTACGCCCGACCGGCGAGGTCGGCGGCCCCGAAAGCCCCCGGCAGCAACTCGGCGAGCGAATAGCGGCGCTCCGCCGCGGTGTCGTCGGTGCAGCAGACAACCAGTGCGTCCGGTCCGAATTCGTGCAGGACTTGGCGACAGGCGCCGCAGGGCGTGGTGGCGGAGCGCGTCGGCGTGTAGACGACCAGGGCCTCTATGCTGCGTACCCCGTGCGCGACCGCCTGAAAAACCGCGCTGCGCTCGGCGCAGATCGCCAAGCCAAAGGACGCGTTCTCGATGTTGGCCCCGGCGTGAATCTCGCCGTTCGAGGCCAGGACCGCGGCGCCGACGCGAAAACCGCTGTAGGGCGCATAGGCGTGCTCCGCCGCGGCGCGCGCACGCAGCTTGAGCTCAACGAGGGTTGGCGTGGCAATTATCATGGCCGTCGCGGGTCGCGCAGAGCCATTGTACCGACAGTGCGCCGCCACCGCCTTCGGGGCCTGCCGCCTAGGGCCCGGTATAATCACGGAGCTGGGCGATCGTGCTGCAACAGGCGCGGCAGGCGAATCGCCCCGGAGAGCTTCTTGACGCAATGGTTGTCGGCGCTGCTAGCGCCCAAGTTCATCATCGTCTACGTGTTCCTTGCGGCGGCCCTGTACGTGCATTTCCGCGGCCGCGTCCGGCACACCTTCATCCGCCAGCTCAAGGACCATTCGACGCTGATGGCGCCGTACAACGCGCTCATGTACCTGTTCTCGGCGGTGCCGTCGCGGCCGTTCGTCGACCTGCACCAGCTGCCCGAACTCGGGCAGCTGCGCGAGCACTGGCAGGTCATGCGCGACGAGGCGCTCGCGCTCACCGGCCAGGGGCAGATTCGCGCCGCGACCGGGCACAACGACCTTGGCTTCAACTCCTTTTTCAAACAAGGGTGGAAGCGCTTCTACCTCAAGTGGTATGGCGCGCCGCTGCCTTCGGCGCAAGCGCTGTGCCCGAAAACGGTGGCGCTGGTGGAGTCGCTGCCTTCGGTCAACGCGGCGATGTTCGCGCTGCTGCCTCCCGGCGGCAGGCTCAACCGGCACCGCGACCCGTTCGCAGGCTCGCTGCGCTATCACCTCGGCCTGAGCACGCCGAATTCGGACGCCTGCCGCATCTTCGTCGATGGTGAACCGTACTCGTGGCGCGACGGCCAGGACGTGCTCTTCGACGAGACCTTCATTCACTCCGCGGAAAACAAGACCGATGTCACCCGCATTATCCTTTTCTGCGATGTCGAGCGGCCATTGCACACGCGCTGGATGACCGCCTTCAACCGCTGGGTGGCGCGGCACGTCATTCATGCCTCCGCGACCCAGAACGTCGAAGCCGAAGAGGTCGGCGCACTCAACCGCATCTACGCCCTGTTCGGTTCGGGCAGCAACTTGCTGACGCGGCTCAAGCGCAAGAATCGCACCCTGTTCCGGGCGGTGAAATACGCGTTGATCGCGGCACTGGTGTACTGGATCTTCGTCTACTAAGCGCCGGGCCCCGTTCACGGGCAGGGTGTCGGGTATTGCGTCAGAGCCTTTGCACCGGCACCTTCGACGCCACATAAGCGCCGACGCAGGTGAACACGGCGAGAACGAGGAAGACGACGCGGAACGCATCGCCCAGGTGGGCGGTGATCGCCTGGCGCTGGCCGACAGGGAGCGTGGCGAGAAACGCGCCGCGCGATTCGGCGATCTGCGGCAGGACCGACGCGAGCAATGCATCCTGGCGGCCAACCAGGAAGTACAGCACCGCGCCGACGATCGCGACGCCCAGCGCGCCGCCGATCGAGCGCGACACCGACACCGAAGCGACCGCCGAGGCCAGTGACGCACTGCCGCTCGCACTCTGCACGATGATCTGTGTCGGGGGCATCGTTGTGCCGAGCCCGGCGCCGGCAAGCAGCGTCAGCGCCAGCACCACGGAGGTCGGGGCAAAGGTTACGGTCGCGGCCAGCGTGGCGAACGCCAGCGTCGACACTGCCAGCCCGATCTTTGGATACGCCGTCAGCCTGCCGGTGCGGGCGATGGCCCGACCGGTCAGGGTCGACGACGCGGCGAGCGAGAGCGTGATCGGCAGCAGCAGCAGACCGGAGGCCCCGATACTGATACCGCGGCCGAGCTGCAAATAGAGCGGCAAATAGAGCACCGACCCGAACAGGGCCGCCGCGAAACAGACGACCACCAGGTTGGAGCGCCATATCACCGGCGAGGCGAGCAGGCGCAGCGGGATCACCGGGTCAGGCGCGCGCACTTCCCAGGCCACGAGCGCGGACAGGCAGGCGATCGCCAGCGCGAGCACCAGGTAGAGGTGCCAATCGAGCCAGCCAAAACGATTGCCGGCCGAGGAGAGCGCAAACAGCAGCGCCAGAGCGCCGACACCGAACAGGACGATGCCCGGGATGTCGGGGCGAAAGCGCGGGCGTGCCGGTGGCCGCTGCGCCGGAATGCGCAGCGCGAGCACCGCCGCGACCACACCCAGCGGCAGGTTGATGAAGAATACAGCGCGCCAGCTCAGATACTGGGTCAACAAGGCACCGAGCAGAGGGCCGAGTGTGCTCGAGGCCGCAAACACGCCCGCGAAGTAGCCCTGGAACTGCGCGCGTTGCCGCGGCGGCACGTTCTCGCTGATCAGCGCCTGCGACAACGTCATCAGGCCACCGCCGCCCAGGCCCTGCACGGCGCGCGCAATGATCAGCGCCAACAGCGTCGGGGCGAGGGCGCAGGCGAGCGATGCGATGGTAAAAACGACCAAAGCGGCGAGCAAGGTCGAACGCCGTCCGAAGCGGTCGCCGATGTTGCCGTAGAGCGGTGCTGCGACCGTCGCCGCCAAGAGATAGGCAACGACGACCCAGGACAGATCGGCGAATCCACCGAGCGATGCGACGATTGCGGGCAGCGCGCTCGCCAGGATCGTCTGGTCGACCGCGGCGAGAAACATTGCGAACATGACGCCGGGAAACACGCGCCGGAACGCGGCGCGCATTTCGTGCGCCGCGACAGGCGCGGCGCGGCCGGCCTCGGGGGGCTGTCGCATCGCGCCAGTTTAGCCGCGCCCGGTCGCGTTGCGAAACGAAGCCGCTTCCGCGCGCGCCAAGAGCGGTCAGCCGGCCGCGGCGGCGATGAGCCGCGCGGCGAGCGCGTCGCGGTAGCTGGGGAAGTCCTGGATGTCGTTGTGCCCGGCGCCGGCGACGCTGAGCAATTCCGTCGACGAGCGTGACAACGTTTGCAGCCGCTCGCTCTCGGCAAGCGGTACCAGTTCGTCGTGCGTGCCGTGCACGAACAGGATCGGGCTGCGGATGTCGGCGATCACCGCGTCGGTGCGCAGCGGGTATTTCAGCAGCCATCCGGGTACGAACGGGTACGCCCGCCTGCTGATCGCGGCGAGTCCGGTAAAAGGGGTCACGAGCACCAGCAGGCGCGGCTGGACCTCCCTTGCCAGTCGCGCCGCCAGCGGCGTGCCGAGCGAGCGACCGTAGATGACCACCGGCTTGTCGCGGTAGGCCGGGGCGATCGCATCCCAGGCCGCGCGCACGTCGGCATATAACTGTGCCTCGCTTTCGATCTGGCCGGTGCTCTTGCCGTAGCCGCGAAAGTCGAAGATGAAAAGATCGTAGTTGACGTGGCGGTAGAAATCGACACCGGCGGTCCAGGTTGCCAGGTTGCCCGCGTTGCCGTGCACGAAGAACACCAGCCCGCGCGGTTGCGGCTGGGTGAAGTGCAGCGCGTTGAGTGAACCGCCGGGCACGGCGACGCGGATTTCTTCGAATTGCTGCGGGAAGTCAAAGCGGTGGTCGGCCGGCAGGCGCGTACCGCGAAAGATAAGCCGCTCCTGCATCAGATACAGCGCACCGAGCACGCCGGCATAGACGGCGGCGAGCGCGACTAAGAACTTCACGCGAGCCGCCTCCGGGCCGAAGGGCTGCGCCAGGAGCGACTCATCGTGCGGCGTGCCCAGGTCGCTCGCTACGGCGCATCGACACCACCGCCGCAGCATAGCCCGAGAGCGCTGCCACGCCGCTCAAGCTCATGCCCCAGGCGACATCGGCGAGCGCGACGGTCACCGGCCAGCCCTGGAGCGTGGCGAGGTTGCTCAGGTCGTAGGTTGCGTACGCGATCAGGCCCAGGAGCGCGCCCAAGCCAAGCGCCTTGCGCCAGCTTGCCGCGGCAAGCGCCGGCGTCACGCAGAACACCAGCAACCCGCTGGCGTAGAGCGCGTAGAAGAGCGCGGCCGGCAGCCAGTAGGGCTCGGGCCGCAGCAGCGCGCCCAGGCGCGAGAGGTAGAAATCCCGGGCGGCGATTCCGAGCCAGAGAAAGTCGCCGCCGCAGCAGACAGCGAGACACGCGATCAGCGCCGCGACGTTGCGCCTCATGCCTGTTTCCGCGTGCCCGAGGGCGTGCCCTCGCCGAGGTCCCAGAACAGCCCGGCCATCAATTGCAGGCCCTCGCGCGCGACGCTGCCCAGCAGGTGCTCGCCGGGGGCGTGCTGCGAGCACGCCGGATAGGAATGCGGAATCCAGATCGTCGGCACGCCCAGCACTTCGGCGAAGGCGTCGTTGGGCAACGTGCCGCCCAGATTGGGCAGCAGTGCGGGCTTCTTGCCGCCGGTGCGCTCGAGTGAGGCGAGTACAAACGCGACCCACGGGTCGTCGGGAGGAAGGCGCGTCGCCGCGTTGCCTCGCGCGACCTCGACCTCGACCAGGTCCAGGCCGCAGTCGTCAAGATGGCGGCGCAGATGATCGCCGAGGTGCGTCCAGTCGGTGCCGACGACAAAACGCAACTGACAATGCGCGCGCGCCGCGGGCGGAATCGCGTTGACGGGATACTCCGGATTGCCGGCAGTGAACGCCAGCACCTCGAGCGAATTCCAGCCCAAGACCCTTTCTGCGGGTGTGAGACCCGGCTCACCCCAGGTGGCATCGATCGCCGGGTCGCCCGCGTCACCGCCGAGCGCGATAGCGGAGAGCGCCTGCCGGACCGGATCCGGAATCGGTGGCGGCCGCAGGCCTGCGACGAGCAGCACACCGCTCTGACTGACCATGCTGGCGATGGCGTGCGAGAGGATGACCGCCGGATTGGCGAGCGCACCGCCCCAGTTGCCCGAGTGATGGCCGCCGCCGCGCAGACGCAGGTTGAGCGTGAAGTTCACCGAACCACGCGAGCCTAGGAATACCGTTGGGCGCGCGGCGCTGATGCGCGGCCCGTCCGAGGCGATCAGCACGTCCGCGGCAAGCTCGTCACGCGCCGCGGCGCACAACGCATGCAGCCCCGGCGAGCCCACCTCCTCGCCGGTCTCGACCAGCAGCGTGACGTTGAATCCGAGGCGGCCTTGCCGCGCCGCCAGCACGCTTGCGAGTGCGCCGAGATTGATCGAATGCTGGCCCTTGTTGTCGGCGGTGCCGCGCCCGTACCAGCGATCGCCTTCGACGACGAGTGACCAGGGGTCGAGCGGTGAACGCCACTGCGCGGCGTAGCCACGAATCACGTCGCCATGCCCGTACACGAGCACGGTGGGCAGGTTTCGGCCTTCAACGCGACGTGCGATCAGGAACGGTCCGCATCCGCTGACCGGGTTGTCGACGATGCGTCCTGTGAAGCCAAGACGCTGCGCGCAGGGGAGTAGCTCGTCGCCGAGGTACTGCCCGAGCACGGCGTGCTGCTCCGCCGCCTGGCTTTCGGTGCGGAACGCCACGCGGCGGGCGAGGTCGGCACGGAAGGCCCCTGAGTCAAAATATTCAGCCGCGCGCGTCAGTGCTTGCAATCGACTCAACGCCGGCCTCGTGGTCTCGCGGCGATCAAAGGCCGCATCGTACCGTATCGCCGCCAGTGGGGGTCAAAGCGCTCGCCCGAGCGGCAAGGCCTGGCGCGACAAATCGCGACGCGGGCCGACCCGCGCTATGCTTTTTCACCGTAAACTGAACGCGACGAAGGCGGCATGAGGAGGCTCTCGATGCGAATCCCCGCACGGTTGCAATGCGTGCTGCTCGCGCTCTGCGCGGCGGCAGCGCCGGTCGCTGCAGCGCCAGCACCGGCGTATTTCGACGTGTCGCGCGGCTCGCATCCACACGATGTCGCCGCGGTGCCCGGCACCGGGGCGCCGGTGTATTACACGGCGCAGATGACGGGCAAGCTTGGCATTCTCGATCCGCGCAGCGGCAAGTACCAGGAGATCGCGCTCGGGCCGCATTCCGCGCCGCACGGCGTGATCGTCGGACCCGACGGCGCAGCATGGGTTACCGACGGCGGCCAGAACGCCATCGTGCGCGTCGATGCGAACACCCATGCCATCAAGGTGTGGCCGCTGCCCGCTGATTCGGGCAACGTCAACCTCAACACGCTCACCTTCGACCACAACGGCAGGGTCTGGTTTACCGGCCAGAGCGGCTATTACGGTCGCCTCGATCCGGCGAGCGGGGAGGTCAAGGTGTGGGCGGCTCCGCGCGGCGGTGGTCCCTACGGCATCGCCACCACGCCATCGGGCGAGGTCTATTACGCCTCCCTGGCTGGCAACTACATCGCGCATATCGACCTCCAAACCGGTACGGCAACCGTCATCGACCCGCCCACCAAGGGACAGGGCGCGCGCCGCGTGTGGTCGGATTCGCAGAGCCGCATCTGGGTGAGCTACTGGAACACCGGACAGGTCGGCAGGTACGATCCGGCTGCCAAGACCTGGCGTGAATGGAAGCTGCCTGGCAATGCGCATCCCTACGCGCTGTGGGTCGACGCGCAGGACAAGGTCTGGCTTACCGACTGGTCGCTCAATGCCATCGTCAGGTTCGATCCGGTGACCGAGAAGTTCGACACATTCCCGTCCAATCGCGACCAGGCCAACGTGCGGCAGATGCTCGGCCGTGGCGGCGAAGTGTGGGGCGCAGAGTCGGGCAACGATCGCCTGGTGATGGTGCCGGCGCAGTAACGGCAGCGGTCCGGCTGCGCCTTGAGCCCAACGCTCGACAGCTCAGGCCGCCGGCTCCTCCAGTCAGGGCGCGGGGTCGAGACCGGCGGCAGAGCCGACCCGGGCGGCGCGGAGGTGTTCCGGCCGGAACCCGAGTCCGAGCAGGCGTGCCGGAATGCGTCGCAGTGCCGGATAGCGCTGTAGCGCTCGCAACGGCAAGGGGAGCGTTTGCCGCCGGGTGCGATCGCCGGCAAGAACCGGAGCGATGACCCGATTCTGTATCTCGATCTGGAAGCGCTGGGTTACGCGCGTCGGCAGTTCGCGTCGCCGCTGCAGGCGCCGCAACAGCGCGAGCGCGGGGCGTCCCGCGCGCAGCGCAGCGGCCAACAGGTTGCTGGCCGCCACCGCATCCTGAATCGCGAGGTTGATGCCGACGCCGCCGATGGGCGACATCGCGTGGGCGGCGTCACCGATGCACAATAAGCCGGGCCGGTACCATTGGCGTAGGCGGTCGACCTGCACCGAGAGCAACTTGACCACATCCCAGTCCTTCAACTCCCCCACGCTTCCCGCGGCGATCGGCGCAAGCACCGCGATTTCGTCACGCAGCGCGGGGAGTCCTTCGGCCCGGATGCGATCGTACGATCCCTTGGCGATGACGAACCCGCACTGCCAGTAGGTGCCGCGGTCGAGCATGACCAGAATGTGGCCCCCACCGACATAGCCCGCCGTGGCGGCGAGCTGATCGCCGCGCCGCGGCAGGCGGAACCACAGCACGTCGATCGGCGCGCCAAAGACATCGACGGCGAGTCCGGCCCGCTCGCGCACGGTCGAGTGGCGGCCGTCGGCGCCGACGACCAAGTCGGCGCGCACTTCGAGCCGCCCTTCGGGGGTCGCCGCGACGACACCGTCGATCGCACCGGAACTCACCACCAGGTCGATCACCTCGGCCTGCAGGTGCAAGCTGAAGCCCGGGTAGCGACGCGCTTCGGCGGCGAGGAAGTCGAGAAAATCCCACTGCGGCATGAAGGCCAGGAACTGGCACCGGGTCGGCAGGTGGGTGAAATCCGCGACGGGCACGCGCACGCCGCCGACGTTGGCCTCTATCTCCCGCACCTCGTCATGCGGCAGCGCCAGGAACCGCTGCAGCAGACCGAGTTCGTGCATGATCTCTAGCGTCGACGGATGGATCGTGTCGCCGCGAAAATCGCGCAGGAAATCGCGGTGCTTCTCGAGCACGATCACCTCGAGGCCCGCGCGCGCCAGCAGCAACCCGAGCATCATGCCGGCGGGACCCCCTCCGGCAATGCAGCAGCAGGCGCGCAACGAAGCGTTCATTTCAACTCTGGAGCGCCGCCTTGGCCGCCTGCGCGCTTTGCGCCGACAGTGGCTTGGTTTCGCCGACCCTGGCGGCCACGGCCCCGCCGCAGCCGCCGCGGTGTCGCGTAAGCGACAGGCGCAGTCCGCGGCAGCGAAGCGAACGGCAGGCGCACGCTCTGCCTCGGCACGCCGCGCCGCACGTACCAAGGGACCGGTCGAGCGCAGCGCCGCGGTGCGCAAGGCCGCACGCGCCTGCGCCCGTTCTTCGCACTAGCGCAATGCCCGGTGCCCGGCGCGGATCAGGCCTCGTACTTGAACGACAGCTGCACCCGTGCGCGGTAGGCGACGACCTTGCCGCCCTCGACCTTCATGTCGAGTTTGGAGACCTCGGCGATACGCAGGTCACGCAGCGACTTGCTCGCCGTCGAGACCGCCGTTTTCGCCGCATCCTCCCATGAGATCGAGCTCGTTCCAATCACATCGATGACGCGATACACGCCGTCGCTCGAACCTTTCTTGGCCATGGTGTGCTCTCCTTTTTTCCAATTTGCCGCCGCAAGTCCTGCTGGCCTGCCCACGGGGCTCGAACCATCATACGCGCGACGCGCGCTGCCGGGGGCAAGTTCGGGCCAACGCCGCATCGACCGGATCGACACGGGCCCGGCCGGCAGCGCGTCCTTTAGGCGCCCCAGGCGACGGCCACCACGCCGAACAGGAAGCGGTGCAGCGCCATGACCGCGATGGCGGCGATGGTGCCGGCAACGACGGCGATCACGTCGTAGCGCGTGCTCGGCGCGAAGTGCTTGCCCGTGTGGCGCGCTAGCGCCGAGAAAAAGTCGAGCACCGCGTAGCCAAGAAAACTCCCGAACAGCACCGTGCCGCGTGTGTCGCCATTGGCGAGCAGGTGTGTCGACGCCCAGATTGCGATGCCGAGCAGCATCGGATGCTTCAGGCTGTGCCGGATGTGGCCGCGCAGATTCGCCGCCGCGAGCAGGACGAAGGCAAGCGTCATCGCATAGGGGGCGATGGCGATCCCGGCGGACGACGGCTCGAACAGGCGCGCGCCGGGTGCGGAGCGCGCGTAGCCACCGATGATGAGCGCCAGCCCGAGCAACGACAGCAGAGAAAACGCACCCTTGTAGCGCAGTTCGCCAAGGCGTCGGACCAGGGCGGCGCGCAGGTCCGGCAGCGCCGGCACGAGGTGCAGGCCGAGAAACAGTATCAAACCGATGGCGAGCATCAGCATAGTGAGCGCGTTCGGAACTCGCGCCGGCGAATATACTCCAACGCCAGCGCTAGCAACCAGGTGCCGGCTGCAAAGAGGGAGCAGGCGCAAGACTCTCGCTCGCTGGCCGGAGCATACCGCGGGCGTTGCACCAGTCGGTAAGGAATGCCGGCCGCCGGCGACTAAGCGCTGACACAGTGGAGGTTGACTGATGATTTCTATCTCGCGACTGGGCTTTATCACCGTACTCGGGCTGGCGCTCGTCGCCGCCCAGGGAGCGGTCCGGGCCGCCGCGCCGCTGCCGGCGCCGGCCACGGACATCGCGGCGGCCTCGGTAAAGGGCCCGCAGGCGGCCGTATTCGCCGGCGGCTGCTTTTGGGGCGTCGAAGCGGTTTTCCGTCACATCAAGGGCGTCAACAGTGCGGTATCCGGATACGCCGGCGGCACGAAGCGCGCCGACTACGAGGAGGTGAGCACCGGCGAGACCGGCCACGCCGAATCGGTCCAGGTCACTTACGACCCGACGCAGGTTACCTACGGCGAATTGCTGCGCGTGTTCTTTTCCGTTGCCCATGACCCGACGCAGCTCAACCGCCAGGGCCCGGACCGCGGCAGCCAATATCGCTCGGCGATCTTCTATACCGACGACGCGCAGAAGCGCGTCGCGCTGGCCTATATCGAGCAGCTGAACAAGGCCAAGGCTTTCGCCGATCCCATCGTCACCCAGGTGGCGCCGCTGCCGGCGTTCTATGCCGCGGAAAGCTATCACCAGAATTACCTGGCGATGCATCACACCCAGCCCTACATCGTGATCTACGACTTGCCGAAGCTGGCGGCGCTCAAGCAGCAGTTCCCCGACCTCTACGTTTCGCGGTAACCGCGGAGCCCCGGAGCCCCGGAGCCCCAAGCCCCGGAGCCCCGGGGGGGACAACGACGCGTCCTGCCCGCGGTTCTATAATGCGCGCAGGAGGGGGCATGCAATTACCGCCACAACAGCTCGAGCGCTGGGAGCGCGAGGGCTATCTGTTTTTTCCCGGCCTTTTCTCCGCCGCGGAGATGCGGGGGCTGCAGGACGAAGTGCCGCGCCTGTTCGCGCAGCAGCGCCCCGAGAATGTGCGCGAAAAGGATCGCGAGGCCGTGCGCACCAATTTTGCCGCGCACTTGTACAGCCGGCCGTTTGCCCACCTCGCGCGACATCCGCGCATGGTCGAGCCAATCGTGCAGATCTTCGATGAGGCGGTGTACATGCACCAGTTCAAGATCAACGGCAAGATGGCATTCGACGGCGATGTGTGGCAGTGGCATCAGGACTATGGCACCTGGCAGCGCGACGACGAGATGCCCGAGCCACGGGCGATGAACGTGGCGATTTTCCTCGACGAGGTCAACGAGTTCAATGGCCCGCTGATGTTCATTCCCGGCAGCCACAAGCTCGGCGTCATCGACGCCGAGCACGACGTCGCCACGACAAGCTATCCGCTGTGGACGATCGACAACGGCACCATCGCCAAGCTCGTGGCGCAGGGAGGCATCGTCGCTCCCAAAGGGCCGGCCGGGTCGATGATCCTGTTCCATTCCTGCCTGGTGCACGCATCGACGTCCAATCTCTCGCCGTGGAACCGCGTCAGCGTGTACCTAAGCCTGTGCGCGGTGTCGAACCACATCCGGCGCTTCAAGCGCCCGGAATACATCGCGCACCGCGATTTCACGCCGCTCGTCTGCCTGCCCGACGATTGCCTGCTGCGCGATTACGACGTGCCCTTGCCGTGGCGCGACGGCACCCCGGCGGCGGCGCTGCGATCCGAGCTGGCCGCCTAAAGGCTGCGGCCGACGTGGGCCTGTACACCAAGCTCTGCCAGCGCGCTGCGCAGAGCAGACCCCTTACCGTTGGCTTGATCGGCGCCGGCAAGTTTGGCGCGATGTATCTCGCCCAGGTACCCAAAACGCCGGGCGTGCACGTTGCCGCCATCGCCGATCTGGCCCCCACGGCGGCGAGGGCCAATCTCGCCCGCGTGGGCTGGAACCCCGAGCGCTGCGGCGCAAGCTCGATCGATGCTGCGGTTGCGAACGGAACGACGCATGTCAGCGATGACTGGGAGGCGCTGCTGCGCCACCCGCGCATCGACATCGTCGTCGAATGTACCGGCAATCCGATCGCCGCCGTCGCGCACTGCACGGCCGCGTTCGGCCAGCACAAGCACGTGGTCAACGTCACCGTCGAAGCCGATGCGCTGTGCGGGCCATTGCTCGCCCGCAGGGCGGCCGAAGCGGGCGTTGTCTACAGTCTGGCCTACGGCGACCAGCCCGCGCTCATCTGCGACCTCGTCGACTGGGCGCGCGCGGCGGGCTTCCCCGTTGTCGCCGCCGGTCGTGGCCACAAGTGGCTGCCGCATTTTGCCCAGTCGACGCCGGAGACGGTGTGGGGCTACTACGGTCTGACGCCGGAGCAGGCGCAGCTGGGCGGCCTCAACGCGAAGATGTTCAATTCGTTTCTTGACGGCTCGAAACCGGCGATCGAGAGCACCGCCGTGTGCAACGCGACCGGACTGGTTGCTCCGCCGGACGGCCTGACCTATCCGCCGGCCGCCATCGACGATATCCCGCGCGTCTGCCGTCCGATCGCCGAGGGTGGCGTGCTGCACCAGAAAGGCCAGGTCGAGGTGATCTCGTCGCTCGAGCGCGACGGGCGCGAGATAGGCTACGACATTCGTTTCGGTGTGTTCGTGGTCTTCGAGGGCGAAACGGAATACGTGCGCAACTGCTTCAAGGAATACATGGTGCGCACCGACCCCACGGGACGTTACGCCTGCCTTTACAAGCGGTGGCATCTGATCGGCTTGGAGGTCGGCATTTCGGTGGCCTCGGTCGGACTGCGCGGCGAAGCGACCGGCACAGCGATCGGCTTCAACGCCGATGTGGTTGCCACGGCCAAACGCGATCTTAAGGCCGGCGAAATCCTCGACGGGGAGGGCGGCTACACGGTCTGGGGCAAGCTGCTGCCGGCGTGGAAGTCGGTCGAACAGGGCGGCTTGCCGCTCGGCCTTGCCGCCGGCGCGAAGCTGGTGCGCCCGGTCCAGGCGGGACAGACGCTGCGCTGGGCCGACGCCGCGGTCGACGAGGCGCTGGCGGCGGTGCGGATGCGGCGCGAGATGGAAACGATGTTTGCCCCGCCGCAGGCGCAGCGTGCCGCCTTGAGCGCCGTGCGCTAGCGCGCGGCGCCCGGGTCGCTCGCAGGACTCAGTGCGTGGCTTCGAGCCATTGGCCGATGCCGATCAACGCCGCCTCGTCGTAGCTCGCAAATCCGTTGTAGCCGAGCTTGGCGAGCCGGCGCTGGCCGTCCTCGGTCGAATCGAGGTGCAGGAAATACTGTTGAATGCGCGCAAATTCCTGCGGCGGAAGACTCGGGCTCGCGATCAGCTCCTTGATCGGCACCGGCCTGCTCTGGAGCAGAACCCTGCCGCCCTGTTCGGTGAAGGTCTTGATCACCGACGCCGCCGCAGTCGCGCCGACTTCGACAAAGCCGTAATCGACCATGAACGGCACCGCATCCTGATAGCGCGTGTAGCGAAGGCGCAACTGCTTCGCGCCCAGACCGAGCGCATCGCGCAGCGTCGCGCGCACGATCCATGCGGTAATCGAGTCGGCGTCGGGCATACCGACCTGATGGATGGCCGGATCGGCGAGGGATTTGAATGCCGCGTCGCGGCGCACGAGGAAGCTCGCCCGGTAATCAGTATAACCCTTGGTCACGGCGAGCAGGCGGTAGTGAGCGTTGTCGATGGCCCGGATCGCGTAGTGCGCCGGATGCACATAGGCGAGGTCATAGCGCACCGCGGCCAGATCCTTGCCCATCTGCACGTAGTCGTCCATGGATTCGATCCGCACCGGCCGTCGCAGCAGCTTGGCCAGATCGTCGGCAATTTCTCGGTACCGCTCGCGCACCTCGGCGGCCGAGATGTGATAGGTCACCCCTTCATTGATGCCGAACACCAGCGGTGTCGGATCCTGGGCGCGCGCAAACAGCGGCAGCAGGGCCCACAGGCATAGGCACAGTCGTGACATCGTGGCGGGAGGGATGGTTAGCGCGGAGGCCGATGATACCGCACGCGCCGGGGCTTTCGGGCGGCAGACGGGCGGTTGCACTTGGCTATAATTCCGGCACATGTTGGCAGCGCGGCTTCGTGCAGTACAACAGGAGATTCGCCGGGACCTCTTGCCGGCGGCCTCGGACGCCGTGGGCGTGCGCTGCGAGGGTTTGCCCGCTGGGGGAGCGCGCCACGGCGGCAAGAACGGCCCGGCGCCGGCGCAGCGTCGCGCGGCGAAGCGCAACGGGCTGCGTCGCGTACTGGTGGGCTTGGCCGCCATGGCTGTGTCGTTCGCGGCCGGCGCATACCGCTTCAACGACGGCACGACCATGCATTGCTTCGCCGCCGGAGAGCCGGTGATGGAATACGACGCGCCGCCGACCCATCCTCTGGTCGCGGCTAACCACGCCGGACTGGTCGAGCGCAACGGCTCGGCCTACCGCATCGCCTGGAATGCGGCCATGTTGCGCAGCCTGCCGGCCGAGGTGCACGATTTCATCTTCTTTCACGAGTGCGCGCACGCCAGCGTTCCCACCCAGGATGAGCTCCTCGCCAACTGTGTTGGCCTGAAGACGATGCGCGCCGTGGGCCGCGCCGGATTCGCGGTCGAGACGCGCCTGAGCGCGTTCTACGGCCCGGGCAGCGCCTATTGGCGCCAGACGCTCGCCTGCGCTAACGGCAGCGACAACCCGGCCACGCCACCTGTCCCGCACTGAAGCAAACAGAGGTGCAGTCATGGCGGTCAGCGAATGCATGAAGCCTAAGAACTATCGACCCCGTCCGCGGCCTGAGCGGCCGGCGCCGGACCGGACGCGCACCCGCGGCGAATCACCGCGGGGCCGTCCCGCCATGACGGACTGCCGATGATCGATCTCGACATCAACGGCCGCGTGTACGCGATCGACGCCGACCCGGACACGCCCCTGTTGTATGTGCTGCGCGACGATCTGGCATTGTCAGGGGCGAAATTCGGCTGCGGGCTGGGACAGTGTGGAGCGTGCACGGTGATGGTCGATGGCGAGGCCAGATTCTCCTGCCGCACGCCGATCGCCACCCTGAAAGGCAGCAAGGTCAGGACCGTCGAGGGGCTGGGCACGCTCGCCGACCCGGGGCCGGTGCAGCGCGCTTTCCTCGACGAGCAGGCCGCGCAGTGCGGCTACTGCAGCGCCGGAATGATCATGCGGGCGCAGGCGTTGCTGGAGCGCAACACGGAGCCTTCGGCGGCGGAAATCCGCCGCCACATGGCGCCCAACCTCTGCCGTTGCGGCACTCATCTGCGCATCCTGCGCGCAGTGGGCCGCGCCGCGGCACAGATGCGCGCGGCTGCGGCGCCAGGCGCGAAGCCGGGCAAGTCATGAGCGGCGCGACCTTCGGGGTTGGGGTTTCCCGGCGCGGCTTTCTCGCCACGGGCGGAGCGCTGATCGTGAGCTTCTCGCTGCTTCCGGCGACGCCTTTGCGCGCGCAGCAAGGCGCGGATTCGCCGCCGCCGGTCGGTAGCCTGGGTCATACGCCGATGCTCGACGCCTGGATCCGCGTCGACGCCGACGGCGGCGTCAGCGTCTTCACCGGCAAGGTGGAGTTGGGGCAGGGCATCAAGACCGCCCTGATCCAGATTGCGGCCGAGCAGATCGGCATCGAGCCGTCGCGCCTCGAACTTGTCACCGCCGACACTGCGCGCACGCCCGACGAAGGTTTTACCTCCGGCAGCCACTCGATGCAGGACAGCGGCACAGCGATCATGCACGCGGCGGCGCAGGTGCGCGAAATACTGCTCGCACGCGCCGCGCTGCGGCTGGACCTTGCGCCCGAGCGGTTACGGGCGGAAGGGGGCATGGTGGTCGCCGACGACGGGCGCCGCGTGGGCTTCGGCGCGCTGGTCACCGAGGAACTGACGCGGGTGCACGCGCAGCCGCACTCCAAGCTCAAGGATCCGCGTACCTACACGGTCATGGGTCATCCGCTGCCGCGCGTCGACCTCCCGGCCAAGGTAAGCGGTGGGCCTGCCTATGTGCAGGATCTGCGCCTGCCCGGGATGGTGCACGCGCGCATCGTGCGCCCGCCGAGCTACGCGGCGCAGCTGCGCGAGGTGGCCATCGACGGCGTGCAGAAGCTTCCGGGCGTGATCAAGGTGGTGCGCGACGGCAGCTATCTCGCCGTCGTGGCCGAGCGCGAATATCAAGCGGTCGTGGCCATGCGCGCGCTCGCCGCGGCCGCGACCTGGGACGAGCGGCCGAGCCTGGCCGCGGCGTCGCCGATCGATGCGTTTCTGCGCCGCGCGCCGTCGCGGACCCTGATCGATCTCGATCGCCACTCGAGCGCCAATCCGGGTCTGCGCACGCTTGCCGCGAGCTACCGCCGGCCGTATCAGCTGCACGGCGCGATCGGCCCCTCCTGTGCGGTCGGCTGGCTCAAGGACGGCAGCCTCACCGTCTGGACGCACAGCCAGGGCGTCTATCCATTGCGCAAGGCCATCGCCGAGATGCTGAGCATGCCGGTCGAGCGCGTGCGCTGCGTGCATGTCGAAGGCGCGGGCTGCTATGGCCACAACGGCGCTGACGACGCGGCCGCGGACGCGGCGCTGCTCGCGCGCGCGCTGCCCGAGCGGCCGGTGCGCGTGCAATGGATGCGGGAGCAGGAACATACCTGGGAGCCCTACGGTCCGGCGATGCTGACGGAGGCGAAGGCCGCGCTCGATGCCGGAGGCAACATCGTCGCCTGGGAGTACGACGTGTGGAGCAATACGCACAGCACCCGTCCGGGCACTGCCGGCAGCCTCATGCCCGCGTGGCATCTCGCCCAGCCCTTCGCGCCGCCCGAGCCGCAACCCATTCCCCTGCCCGAAGGCGGTGGCGATCGCAATGCGCTGCCGCTCTATGTGCTGCCCAATGCGCGCGTGGTGCATCATTTCGTTCCGGCGATGCCAGTGCGCGTCTCGGCGCTGCGCGCGCTCGGCGCGTACATGAATGTCTTCTCCATCGAAAGCTTCATCGACGAACTCGCGCGCGCTGCCGGCGCCGATCCGGTCGAGTTCAGGCTGCGCCACCTCGACGATCCCCGGGCGCGCGAGGTCATCACCATGGTGGCGCAACGGTTCGGTTGGGCAGGTTATGCGCAGGCGCAAGATCGCGGCAAGGGCCTGGCCTTCGCGCGCTACAAGAATCTGGGCGCGTACCTGGCGCTCGCCGTCGAGGTCGAGGTCCTGCGCGGCAGCGGCCAGACGCGGCTGGTGCGTGCCGTCGCCGCGGTCGACAGCGGGCAGGCTGTCAATCCCGACGGCATCCGCAACCAGATCGAGGGGGGCATTGTGCAGGCGTCGAGCTGGACGCTGCGCGAAGCGGTGCGTTTCGATGCGACGCGGATCACCAGCAGCGACTGGAGCAGCTATCCGATCTTGCGTTTTCCGGAAATGCCCGACAGCGTCGTGGTGCACGTGATCGATCGACCGGGGCAGCCGTTTCTCGGCACCGGCGAGGCGGCGCAGGGGCCTACGGCGGCGGCACTTGCCAACGCGGTCGCCGACGCGACCGGGGTGCGCCTGCGCGAACTTCCCTTCACCCCGGAGCGGGTCAAGGCCGCCCTCGGCGCGTGAGCCCCGGACGCGAACCCCGGGGCGCTGGCGCGCGTGCCCTGGCTATTGGATAGCCGGGGCCTCGCCCCCACCTCGTGACCATGGCTTCGCTCACCACGGTTCTCATCGCCGTCAATGCGGCGGTATTCCTGCTCGAGCAGGCCGTGCCGGGCATCGTGCCGGCGTTCGCGTTGTGGCCGATAGGGGCGGGCTTCCAGCCCTGGCAGCTTTTGACCTACGCCTTCCTCCACGGCGGACTGCTGCACATCGCCTTCAACATGTTCGCGCTGTACATGTTTGGCGGCCCCGTGGAGCGGGTTTTTGGCCCGCGTCGCTACCTGACCTACTACCTCGTGTGCGTGCTCTCCGCCGCGCTGGTGCAATTGCTCACCTCGGCGATGACCGGTGCGGTGTATCCAACGGTCGGCGCCTCCGGTGGCGTGTTCGGCCTGCTGCTCGCCTACGCGATCTACTTTCCGCGCAGCCAGGTCATGCTGATCTTTCCGCCGATTCCGATGCCCGCCCGCGTCTTCGTCCTCGTCTATGCCGCACTCGAACTTTTCCTCGGCGTCACCGGCACGGAAGAAGGTGTGGCGCACTTCGCGCATCTCGGCGGTCTGGTTGGCGGCTTCATCCTGCTGCGCTTCTGGCGCAGCACGCCGGCGCGCTGGCGGAGCTAGGGCTCTTCCGGCATTCGCCAGGCCACGGTTTTTTCACCGCGCGTCGCCTACCAGCTCCGTGGGCGCGGGCGCACAGCGCGCATCGCCCGGGCGCGCAACCCGGCATGGGATAATTGCGAAAGCCCATGGATCTCACGCCCGCAGCGACGACCGTCGCGATCCTTGTCGCGGCCGGCGGCCTGGTCGGGCTGCTGTTCCTGTTCGCCAGCGTGCGCGGGTTGCGCCGGCGCGGCTACGCGGCGTGCGCCGTGCACGGCCTGGCGTCGCTTGCGTTCTTCCTCGCCGCTGCGGTCGTCGCGCTGCTCGGACTCAATTTGCTGACTTACGACCGGCTGACGCGGGAGCAGACGGTCCTGCGGGTGCACCTCGCGCAGGCAGCCCCCGAGCAGTACAACCTGACGCTTACCTACCCGTCGGGCGCAATCCGCGGCTATGTGCTAAGCGGCGACGAGTGGCAGATCGATGCCCGCGTGCTCAAGTGGCGCGCCTTCGCCAACTTGCTCGGCTTCGACAGCGCCTACCGGCTCGAACGCATCAGCGGCCGCTACCACGACCTCGAGCGCGAGCGCACGGCAGCGCACACGGTCGAGCCGCTGCACGCGCCCGACCGCATCGACGTATGGACGCTGCTGCGCGCGTGGCAAGATTACGTCCCTGGGTTCGACGCCCTGTACGGCAGCGCGATTTACCTCCCGATGGCGGATGGCGCCGACTATGAAGTCTCGATCTCGCCCAGCGGTTTGCTGGCGCGGCCACTCAACGCCGCGGCGCGTGGCGCGATCACGGGGTGGCATTGAGCGAAGGCGGGCGGAGATTGCGTCGGTGTGGTTCTGATTAGGAGACGGCGATGGATCTGGAAACCTTCAACCTGAGCATTCGCAAATTTCTGAAGATGGTGGGCATCAACTCGCAGCGCGAGATCGAGCAGGCGGTCGCCAAGGCGATCGACGGCAAACGGATCGAGGGTAGCGAATCCTTCCCGGTGCATGTGACACTGGAGATCCCGCAGCTGCAGGTCAGCGTCCGCTTCGACGGGGAGATCAAGCTGCAGTAGCTGCTGTCGCGGGTGTGTCGAAGGAGAAGTCTATGCGCAAGAAGAGTTCATTGTTGCCGGCCGCCTGCGGCTTGCTTTTGGGCATCGGCGGCGGCCTCGCCTCGGCACAGACGGCGCCCGCGGCCGACGCGGCGGCGGAGAGCGCGCCCGCATTCGGAGCCCCGGTTACCGTTTACGCCGGCACGAAGGAGTACGTCTGGACGCTCTACGTGCCGGAGCTGACAACCGAGCGCGTCGCCGTGGTCGCCAACGTTCCGGTGCTGCACCTGCGCGGGCGACGCTGGGACTACGAGCTGCCCGACCTGAAGAGCCAACGCTTCAAGCTCGGGCAGGTGTTTGAATTCAGTTGCAAGTACTCCGACTGGGAACTGCCCGAACAGTGCCGCACCGAATGGCACGACGTCTACGCCGACCTGCCGGTGCTGACGATGCAGCGTGACTATCTGGACTACGACGCCCCCGAGTGGCGGTGGGAAGAGCAGACCCTGCACATTGATCTGCCGCACTGGAGCTGGCACGAGAGTACGTTGACGGTGGGCGTGCCGACCTTCGGGCCGAAGGAGGCGGAGCAGGCGCAAGCCACGCTCGATGCCCAGCAGGCCGCCGCCACGAAGGCGATCGACCAGGGCATCGAGGCACTGGACACGAGTATCGCCGCGGTGGAGGCGAAGGGCGCCGATCCGCACCGGCTTTCGGCCGCGGGCACGAGTGTCGATCTGGCGGCGATGCGACAGACGTTGCGCGACGAAAAGGCAGGCGAACTCGAGCAGCTCGCCGCCATCCGCGGCACGCTGCGCGCGCTCAGCGCAGCCGCGCCCGACCCGCGCCAGCCGCCTCGCCCGACCGACCCTTAGGCGTTGACCAGCGCGACCGGCGAATCGGCGTTGAACGCGATCGCGAACGGGCGCGGCAGCAGCTGCGTCTCGTTGACCATGCGCACCTGGATGAACGAGGAGAGCGCACGCAATGCAGCGCGTATCTCGCGTGCTCCTTCGCGCTTCTCCTGCATCCGCCCCCAGCGCGCGCGACGCGCCGCGGCACGCGGGCGCACGACGATGCCAAGGGAGAGCTCGGAGAGCCTTGGGTCGCGCGTCATGTAGCCGCCGAACGGCGCAATGGCTTCGATTTCGAGTGGATTGTGCGTCCACTCCTCGTTGATCCGGGCCGCGAGCGCACCCGCCTGGACGAGGAGCTGCTTGGCGCGCGCCCGTGGCAGAGGCTCGACTACCCGCGCGGAGGCAAACTCGAGGAAGCGCGTGGTCAGGCCGTAGTCGGTCTGCAACTCGTCGGGCGCCTCGAGCAGGCCTTCGGCGACGAGCTCATCGATGAGCTCCCGTCCCCGCGCCGCGTCGACGCCGAAGTCCTGACAGAGGTTGCGCAGGCTCACGCGCGCGCGCTCCGGCGGCAGACCCACCACGCGGGCGAGCACCCGGCTGGTTGCGGCGCGCAGGTTGAGCGCATCGAGGCCGAAGTACAGCCGCTGGGTAACGAGGGTGCGTGCTCTCATGGGTTCCGGTCTTGGCCGAGCTATGACGATAGCATAAGCGCGGACGAATCGAAACCACCCCGCGCAAGGCGCCGGTGTTCGAAAGCCCAAGCCGCGTCGCTACGGTCCGGCGCGGCGCGTTCCGGGTCGTTACGCATTGCGCGCACGGCGGGTTACCATCTGCGCCAGACCCGCCTGTCCATGGCTGCCAATCCCAAAGCCCGCATACTGGCTGAAGCGCTGCCTTATATCCGCGCCTATCACGGCAAGATGCTCGTCATCCGCTTCGGCGGCCATGCGATGGCCGATGCGGCGCTCAAGGCCGGCTTTGCACGCGACGTCGCCTTGCTGCACTCGGTGGGGATGAAACCGATCGTCGTTCACGGCGGCGGCTGGCGCATCGACGAGCTGATGCTGCAGATGGGCATGCAGAGCCGGAGGTACCGCGGCGTGCGCGTAACCGACGAGCGCACGCTGACGGTCATCGAGATGGCGCTCGACGAGCTCAACCAGGAACTGACCGGGCTCATCAACACCCGCGGCGGCAGGGCGGTCGGGCTCAACGGCCAGGACGGTCGCTTCATCCATGCGCGGCAGAAGAGCTTGCCGCCCGACGAGGCCGGGGAGCAGGCGCCGGATCTCGGATTCGTCGGCGACATTGAAAGCATCGATACCGATCTCATGTATCTGCTGCTGTCGCAGAACTTCATTCCGGTGATCATGCCGATCGGTGTGGGCGCGGACGGGGCGGCCTACCACATCAACTCCGATCTGCTCGCCGGCCGCCTGGCGCGCACGCTGGAGGCGGAGAAGCTGATTCTGATGACCAATGTGCCCGGTGTTCGCGATCGTTCCGGGAACCTCGCCTACATCCTGACCGCGAGCGACGCGGAGAAGCTGCTCGCCGAAGGCGTGGTCGAAGGCGGCATGCGGCCGCGGGTTACCGCCGCGCTGCAGGCGGTGCGCGAAGGCGTGCGCTCGGTGCACATCATCGATGGCGGCGTGCCCAGCGCGCTGCTGCTCGAAGTGTTGACGGCGGAGGGCGTCGGCACGGCGGTGCGCTCCGACAGCGGTCCACATTTTCTCGAGGATAGCCGCGGCTATCTGCTGGCGCAGTAAGACCGGCGTCGTCCTGCGGCCCGCGAAGGCAGGAGTCTAGCGATGAAATACAAGGATTATTACGCCATCCTGGGGGTCGACCGCGGCGCGAGTGCGGACGACATCAAGAAGGCCTATCGCAAGCTCGCGCGCAAGTATCATCCCGACGTTTCGAAGGAGCCCAACGCGGAAGAAAAATTCAAGGAGATGGCGGAGGCCTACGAGACGCTGAAAGACCCCGAGAAACGCGCGGCCTACGACCGGCTCGGTCGGCACGATCCAGGGCAGGAATTCCAGCCGCCGCCGGACTGGGCGCAGCAGTTCGCCGGTGCGCAGGGCGCGTTCGACGACATCGATCTGGCCGACCTTTTCGCCGGCCTCGCCGGACACCGTCGCGCGGGCGGGCCCAGGTCAAGCCCGTTCACCTCGGGCCGCGATTACGAAGCCGCGGTACGACTGAGTTTCGACCAGGCCTTCAACGGCACCGAGATCGAGCTCGACTTGAGCGTGCTCGAGTCCGATGCCGAGGGCAACCTCCGTCGCGTACCCCGGCGCATCCATGTGCGTATCCCGAAGGGCGTCAGCGACGGCCAGCAGTTGCGCATACCCGGCAAAGGCGGCAAGGGGGTCGAGGGCGGACGCGACGGCGACCTCTACCTCGACATCATGGTCGAGGCGCACCCGTGGTATCGGGTCAGCGGCCAGGATATCTACCTCGAGCTGCCCTTGGCGCCATGGGAAGCGGTGCTCGGGACAACGGTACACCTGCCGACGCCGGCAGGCGCCGTTTCGCTCAAGGTGCCGCCGGGAACGCGCGCGGGGCAGCAGTTGCGGCTCGCCGGCCGGGGCTTGGCGCGTTCCGGCGCCGCCGCGGGCAACCTGCATGCCATCGTGCAGATCGTCGTGCCCTCGCTGGTTGGTGAACGCGAGCGGGCGCTCTACAAGCAGCTCGCGGAAACATCGAATTTCAACCCGCGCGCCCACTTCGAACGGGAGGCCGTGCATGAACATTGAAACCTTCGAAGCGCTGCACATCGACGAGCGGGGCGAAATCAGCTGGACGCAGTTGCTCGAGCTGTCGGGCCTGGCGGAGTCGGAATTGCGCGAGCTGGTCGACGACGGTGCGCTCGTTCCGCTCGCGCCCCAGGCGCCGGCCTGGAGCTTTCACGCCCGTAGCGCCGTGGTGGCGCGTACTGCCGGCCGCCTGCGCCGGGAGCTCGATCTGGACGCCCACGCGCTGGCGGTGGTGATGCGCTTTCTGGCGCGCATCGAAGAGCTGGAAGCCGACCTGCGCGCGCTGCGGGCGGGCGTGGCAACGCGCCGCTAGAGCGGCGGCAGCCCACTGGCATGGCACCCGCGCTTCGGGGTAGCATGGTTCGTGCAAACCGCGCCGCTCTCGCGCGGCTTGACCACCGAGGAGCCGATCATGTGCTACGAATTCAGCCATTGGTTCACTACGTTGCGCAGCGCCGAGGCGGCGAAGAAGCTCTCGCCGCAGTCCAAGCAGGTGGCCGCACCGCCTGCGCCGGCGCCGCAAGCGCAGCCGGCAGCCGAAGCGAAGCCGCCGAAGGAGCGCGCGACGGTGCCCGTCTAGGACACCCACGCCGGTCGTAACCGGGCCGGCGCAAGCGCGGGCGGTCGGCGTAGCCCCTGCCGGCTAGGGAGCGTGCGCCGGGGAGGGCCCCGCCGCCAGGCCCTGGTTTTCATTGAGCCAGATCATCGCGCGCTGCACGCGCTCGTAGCCGCTCGGGTGGTCGTAGAAGACGAATTCCTCGAGTGCGCTCGGGCGCAGCTTGCGATAGGTCGACAGGCGCATCGCGGCCATGGCGAAGCCCTCCGGCTCGCGCGCGGCGTTAAGTCCGAACGCGTCCGCCTCGGCTTCGACGCTGCGCACGACCGAATTGGTGAACGGGCTGAGGAGGAACCAGGCCAGCGAAAAGATCGCGACGAGCAGCGGCAGCGCCGCCGGGTCGGCGCGGTCGCGCAGGGCGAGTGCAGCACCCCACCTTGCGAGCGCAAAGTCGAACGCCCAGGCAACCACGGCAAAGGCGATGCCGCAGAGCAACGTGAAATAGACGGCGAGCTTGAACGGGTGATTGAGCACGTAGTGGCCCATCTCGTGGCCGAGCACAGCCCGGATCTCCGGCAGGGACGTCTTGTCGAGGAGGTTGTCGTTGAGGCTGATGCGCGCGGCACCGCCCAGACCGGAGACGTTGGCGCTGATGCGCGTGGTCTGTTTCGAGGCGTCGAACCACTCCACGTGAGCGGTCGGAATCTCATTCGCCCGTGCCAGCGACAGCACCGAATCGCGCACCGGCCCCGGCGGCAGTGGCTTATAGTCATTGTACAAAGGTGCGATCAACAGCGGTTCGATCAACTGCAGGAACAGGGTAAAGACGAAGGCCAAGCCCGTCGCCCACACCCACCAGCGGCGGCCGGCGCGGCGCAGGAACGCATACACGATCGTTATCGCCGCCGAGCCCAGGACCACGGTTAACGCAAGGCCGATCAACTGCTCGCGCAGCCAGCCCGGAAAGGACAGGTTCGACAGGCCGTATTGGTGCTCACGCAGGAAATCCTGGTAGACCGACAGCGGCAGGCTGAGAACGAAGTTTGCGACGAGGAAGGCCGCGGCATAGAGCGCGGTGCATACCCACGGGTTGACACTGACGTGCTCGGCAAGATCACGCAGGCGCCGGCTCAAACCGGACCCAAGCAGTATCGCCATGACGCCCAGCCCGTAGAGCAGCGACCACAGCTGAAGCCAGTAGCCGCCTTCGAAATAGGCGTCGGATTGCGCCCGCTGCGCGGGCGAGAGCAACGCCAACCAGGCCTCGGTCGCGCGCCCCACGTCGAACTGCGCGCCCGATTGCGCCGCCACCGGGACGTGCAGGCCCGGTGGGAGTTCGCGCACGATGGAACTCTGCGCGCAGGCGATGCCGATCGCGAACCAGGCGAGAAGCGCAAGCCAACCGATCCGCAGTGCAAGCATGACGGGCGAGATTATAGGGCGGCTTTTCGACGCGGCAAGTTGACCTGCAGTCGCGCTAACGCTGCATGTAAACCAGACCGACCCCCGCCCCGAGCAGCGCATAGAAGAGCAGGGAACGGCTGCCGAGCTTGAGGTCCTGCCACGAGGGCAGCGCGGCGAAGAGCGCGGTGGCGGTCAGATAGCCGGCAAGCAACCACCACCCCCACTGCCGCTGCGTCCACAACGGCAGCAGGACGTGAACGAACCCCAGCCAGGCGAGCGGCAGCAGCAGCAGCGGCGCGAGCGCGACCCATGCGCCGTTGAGAAGACCGATGCGGCCAAAGGACACCGCGCCGAGCCTCCAGCCCCGGCCATCCGCTTTCGGCCAGAGCGTAAGCCCGTGCGGCCGCGCCCAGAGCAGCAAGCCGATCAGAAAGTGCGCGCATTCGTGCGCCGCCGTTCCCGGCAGCGAGAGCAGCGCGATGCGCCACATCGACGCGCGCGCGGCGCGCAGCAACCCATAGAAGAGAACCACCAGGAGCGCGCTCGGGACCAGGCCCGCGCGCTGCATCAGCAACGGTAGGCTTGCCCATACCCCCTGCATGGCCACGGTAGAGGCTATTGCCCGGCCAGCGGGGCGACGATGGCGCCGTCGATGCCGTTTTGCGCCAAGGCGTTGGCGATGAACCCCGACGCCTTCATTTCCTCGATGAAAGCGCTGACATAAGCTGCGCCCGGCGCACGCTGCTTCGCCGTGGCCAGCGCCTGACTGATGACCATGAAGCGGCCGTCGAGCAAGCGCACCCCGGCGACGCGCTTGGCGTCGGCCTGCAGCTGCTGCCTTACGCCCGCCGCGACCTCCAGGTGCTGCGCGAGCATCGTCGATACGACTTCGGCCGAGGTGGGCACGCGCACGATCTGGGCCTGCCTTAGCTCGCGCGAAAGATAGAGATCGTAGGCGCTCGCCGCGCCGACGACTACCCGCACCCCTTGCCGATCAACCTCGGCGTTGTCCTGGATCGGCGAGGCCTGCGGCACGAGGTAGGCCCCTTCGATGAGCACGTAGGGCGCTGTGTAGTCGAGATCGACCGCGCGCGCCGGGTCGATGGCGACGTAGGCCACGTCGCAGGCGCCGGACTTGAGCGCTGCGACCGACTTCGCCGCCGTGGGCACGCTCACGATGAGCAGCGGGACTCCAAGCCGCCGCGCGAGCTCGCGCGACAGATCAACGGTCACCCCTCGCGCCTCGCCGGTGGTCGCATCGGCGCGGGCGAGCACCGGGTTGCCTAAATTGATCGCCGCGCGCAGTTTGCCCGTCGGGGCCAAGGCGGCGATTGCGGCGGGGGAGGGATCCACGGGCGGGGTCGAGCAGGCGGTGAGCATCACGGCGACGAGCCACGCACCGAGGGCGCGCATCACTTCCGCTACTCCCGGAGCTTTCCGGCTGTGACGCACGGCTCCTCGACCGGTTGCGCCGAGCCGGCGGCCACAAACCGCCGCGTCATAAACAGCGCAGCCCGGCCATAGCGAAGCAGGTGCGACGACATCGGCCTTTCCTCCCAGCATCCTCTGCGTCAGGACGCATTCTAGCCGTCGCCCAAGGCGTTCAGGTAATCTACCGGCCGGATAATCCTTCGCCAAACGCGGAGATGAAATACCGCACGCTTCCCGGTACCGAGCTCAGCATCTCCGAAGTCTGCCTGGGCACCATGACCTGGGGCGAGCAGAACAGCGAGGCCGAAGCGCACGCGCAGCTCGACTACGCCGTGGCACAGGGAATCAATTTCATCGACACCGCCGAGATGTATCCGGTGCCTCCGAACGTGACCACGCAGGGGCGAAGCGAGGCCTATCTCGGGAACTGGCTGGCGCGGCAACCGCGCGCCGGGATGGTCATCGCCTCGAAGGTGGCCGGTCCAGGCCGCCGCGACTGGATCCGCGCCGGGCGCACCGACCTCACGCCGGAGGTGATCGCCGAGGCGGTCGACACGAGCCTGGCGCGATTGCGAACCGAATACATCGACCTCTACCAGATTCATTGGCCGCAGCGCAACGTGCCGATGTTCGGTGCCACCGAATTCGATCCGGCGAAAGAGAAGGACGGCCCGTCGATCCGGGCGCAGGTCGAAGGCATGGCGGCGATGATCGGCGCGGGCAAGATCCGGCACTACGGCCTGTCCAACGAGACGGCGTGGGGTGTGTGCGAATTTCAGCGCGTCGCGAAGGAGCTCGGCGTTGCCGGTCCGGTGACGATCCAGAACAGCTACAGCCTGGTTTCGCGCAGCGTCGACAACGATCTGGCCGAGGTGCTGTTCCGCGAACGCATGTCGCTACTCGCCTACAGCCCGCTCGCCGGCGGCATGCTTTCCGGCAAGTACCGCAACGCCGCGCAGCCGCCCGGGTCACGCTTCACCCGTTTCGACAACCTGGGCGTGCGCTTCCGCAAACCGATGGTAAGGGAAGCAATCGAGGCCTACGCCGCGCTGGCCGAGCAGCGCGGGATCTCGCTCGTCGCGCTCGCCCTGGGTTACGTCAAGAGCCGCTGGTTCGTCAGCGCGCCGATCATCGGCGCTACGACGCCCTCCCAGCTCGCCGAAGACATCGCCGCGGCGCAATTCGAGCTCGATACCCAGACGCTCTCCGACATCGCCGCGATCCAGGCTCGCTTTCCGAATCCGGCCGGCTGACGCGTCAAGCGCGCGCGCGGAACGCGCCCTCGAGCAGATCCTTGTCGATGCCGCTCTGCGCCGGATCGCCACTGGCGTAGCGATACAGCGCCGCCGCGTAGATGCCGTGCAGCGTCGCCTGGGCGAGTGCAAGCAGGCACACGGCCAATATCACCAGCACCATGAGCAGGACGCCCAGGGTGACGCGGTGCGCGCCGAAGGCCGCCAGGGCCAACAGGCCGCCGCAGACGATTGTGACGACGCTGATCAGGCCGAAGACGATTCCAAAGCCGGCAGTGCCGATGATGTCCTCGCCCCAGGCCTTCTTGATCAGTTCGACGCTGCGACCGATTGCCTCGATCGGCCCCACGTTCTCGGCAGCGAGCACCGGGACCACAAGCGCGGTGGCTACGCTCCACGCCAGGCCGATCAGGCCGATGACAATCCTGCCCAGGATGCCAACGCGCTCCGCGATGAGGCGCAGCAACGTGCCGACCGAGGCGGCGATGGCGGCATAGATCAGGATCACCTGCAGCAGCGACGCGGCACGGCGCAAGCCGTCGGCAATCGACGCCTGCTCGCCGTCGAAGCGCTTCATCGCCACTTCGACCAGCGCCGTGTTGAAGAAGATGATGATCGCATATTGCAGCCAATAGAACAGGAACAGCACGAAGTAGGTCAGCGCGGACCATCCCCGCGCGCCGCCGCGGTGCGCTGCCAACACTGGCAGCAGCGGCACGGCAAAACTGGCGACCAGCAGCACGATGGCGAGCGACGACAGGAGCGGCAGGACGAGCAGCTGCTTGTCCTGCAGCAGCAGGCGCAGGCACTCGCCGGCGAGTGCCCAGCTTCTTGCGAATCGGTCCAACAAGACTGCCTCCCCAGATAAACGGCCCGGCGCCTACGGCACGCTCGGTGCGCGCGGCGTCAATCCGCGCGCCTGTTCGGCGAGGTCGTCGAGCGCGCTAGCAAACGCGGTCTCGACCGCCTCGGCCGCACCGACGCTGTGCGCTACGCTCACCGTCTGCGCGGTGCGCAGTGCATCCGCACCGATCGCCACTTCGATGTAGGCAACACCGCTTTCGTTCGTGCGCGGGCCGTGAAAAGCCGCGATCATGCCATAAGCGAGCAAGAGGCCCGCGGCGATCGCGCCGGCGGGCGTCCCCGACGGCAGCGCGATGCTGACGTCGGAGGAACCAGGCAACAACGAGCGTGGGGAGACGAGAAAGCCGATGTCGAGCCGCCGCAGCTCGACCGGGCGACCGCGCTCCGACGCCGGCAGCGCGGCGGCGATGCGGGAGGAGACCAGATCGACTGCGTTGGGCTGCATGGCGTCGTCAGCAAAAAACCTAAACGTCTGGCTCCCGCCCTGCTCGCGGTATTCGCGCGCGTAGCCGGGACGGGCGTCGACCATCTGCACCGACTCCGGGCTGGGCCTGAGCGACGCAAAGCGAACCTGAGTGGGAACGACGACCGTCGCGCAGCCGTAGAGCGCGACGGCGAGCGGCAGCCCCAGGGACAGGCGCAGGCAGCGCAAAGGCGACGGCCTGGCTGCATTTGATCGCCGCGTCGTCCGAGCTCGACGAGCGAGCGCTCGCGCGTCGCCGCATCGCAGTTGCTTCCGCCGGCGACCGGGGCTATTCTGCTCGATGGCGAATCCGGGACGCAGCGCCTGCGCGAAGAGCGCCTTGAGCGGAGCGTGCATCATCCCGAGCCAGATCGGAAAGACGAAGACCAGGCGCTCGGCTTTCACCTCGTGGCCCTCTTCGGTCGCGCCCTGAACGTAGGTCGCGGCCAAGGCACGGCATAAGCGCTGCGGCCGCGGGTCCGGATGGACCAGGATGATGAACATGCGTCAGGCCATGGGGCTCGCCGATCGAAGCCCCGCCATTATCGCCCAACCCTGCATAGCGACCACGACTTGCATCGGGCCCATGCCGGGATGATAATGACAACGTCATAGCTCGTTTAACCGCCGAAGGAGGCGCCATGCTCGGTTTCCACCGCTCGACCGACTTGAGGGACGGCATCAAGGCGCCGCTCAAGCCCGCGCTCTACGATCCGCCGGTCCCAGCCAGGGCGACGGCGGGGGGCCACGCTGCCGCGCCGCGGCCGGCGCCCGCCCCGGCCGCGCCAGTGCGCGAAGCCCGCGTCGCCCTCGCCGCGCTGGGCAATGAACCAGCGCCCCCTGCAGTCGCGGCCGCGCCCGCTCCTGCGACCGCGACCACCCGCGACGCCCCCAATCCCGGCGTGGGCGATGCGCCGGGAAGCAAGCTTTTCATCGGCGTCAACATCAAGCTCAAAGGCGTGGAAATCTCCGACTGCGATGTTCTGGTCATCGAGGGCCAGGTGGATGCAACCGTGCACAGCAAGCTCATGCAGATCGCGTCACCGGGCACGCTGCACGGCACGGCGCTCATCGATGTGGCGGAAATCTACGGCGAGTTTGCAGGCGAGCTGACCGCACGAACGCGGCTGGTCGTGCACGGCACGGGCAGGGTTTCGGGCACGATCCGCTATGGCAAGTTGATCGTTGCCGAGGGCGGCGAGCTCAGCGGCGACGTGAAGCGGCTAGACGCGGAGGAGCAAGCGCAGCGCTCGCTCCTGCCGACGCCGCATCCGCGGCGCGATCCAGCGCCTGTGACCGGAGCGGGCGTCTAGCGCCACGGCGCCTGCAGCGGGCAGGCGTGTTTCCCGCAAGCCGGGGGGAGGGCCTATCGCGCCGATCCACCGCCCTTGTGCCGCGCCGCGGCCTTGGGCAGCAATCCCTTTTCCTTGACGATTGCACCGGCCATCTTGTGCCGTTCTTCTTTCGACAGCCGTGGCGCTGTCGTCGTAAGGCGAAGGTCGGTCTGCTCGAACACCC
This sequence comes from Casimicrobiaceae bacterium, assembly GCA_035939595.1. Taxonomy (GTDB): domain Bacteria; phylum Pseudomonadota; class Gammaproteobacteria; order Burkholderiales; family Casimicrobiaceae; genus PALSA-1003. The sequence continues at coordinate 10,078 of DASZFQ010000056.1, read as the reverse complement.
GCACCGCCTGCCTTGCCTGAGCTTCGGCGGTGGAGGTTTCCATGTGCAGCGGCAGGCCCAGCGCCTTGCGAATCCTGCGCTGCCTTGACTTGGTGCGAAGCGTCGCCACGGCGATGACGAGGACGAAGGCGAACACCAGGCCCGCCAGGAGAAGTGCGCCGGTATTCATCTGCTTGCGATTATCTTGTTCTTAGCGCAATCAACGAGCATTTGCCGAATACTATAATGCGGTTTGCACGGCGTCGAATGGCGATGTTTCGGTTCGCTCGCGCCGGCCGATGAAAGCACACACCCGGGCTAGGCTCGTTCCCCGCGCGTGCCCGGGGCCGGCGAGCGAATTTGCCGCCCCTCAAGCCGGGCTGACAAATGAAGTTTCTGCATCCGCAAATCCTGTACTTCCTGCTCGTCGCGCCGGCCCTCGTCGCGGCCTACGTGGCGCTCCTGCGACGCAACAAGCCGCATGTCATTCGCTACGCGAGCTTCGGGGTGATCAGGGCAGCGATGGGGCCGGGCCAGCGCCTTCGGCGCCACGTCCCGCCACTGCTCTTCCTGTTGTCGCTGGTCGCACTGATCGTCGCCTGCGCCGGCCCGACTGCCGTCGTCACCCTTCCCTACGAACGCAAGACCATCATCCTGGCCATGGACGTGTCGCTCAGCATGGGCGCGCGCGATGTCGACCCGAACCGGATCACCGCCGCGCAGACGGCGGCGAAAGCCTTCGTGGAAGAGCGCCCACCCGATGTCAGCATAGGCATCGTTTCCTTCGGTGCAACCGCGTCGCTGGTACAGCCGCCGACGCGGAGCCGCGAGGATCTGCTCGCTGCCATCGATCGCTTCCAGCTGCAGCGCGGCACGGCGACGGGCAGCGCGCTCTATGTCGCACTGCAGACGCTGTTTCCCGATGCGGGAATCGATCTGGAATCGCTGATATTCCGCGGTGGGCTCTCGCCCAACGGCGTGCGCGGCAAGTCGCTGGACGCGGCGCGCAACACCGAAGCGAAGCCGTTCACACCCGTCGCGCCAGGATCCTATACCTCGGGCGTGATCGTCCTGCTAAGCGACGGCCGCCGGACGACCGGTCCCGATCCACTCGACGCGGCGAGGATGGCCGCCGACCGGGGCGTGCGCATTTTCACCGTCGGCTTCGGGACCGAGCAGGGCGGCACCATCGGCTTCGAAGGCTGGTCGGCGTACGTCCGCCTCGACGAAGCGACGCTCAAGACCGTGGCCGACGTGACCGGCGGCGAGTACTTTTACGCCGGCACTTCGGAGGATCTTAAGAAAGTCTACAAGCGGCTGACGACACAGCTCGTGCTGGAGAAGAAGGATACCGAGATGACCTTTCTTTTCGCCGCGCTTGCGGCGATCCTGTTGACCGCCTCGCTCACCTTGTCGTTGCTGTGGTTCGGGCGGCTGTAGCAGGCCGAGGCGCGTGACCGGGGAAGGTCAGCCCCGCGCCCCGCACGGCGGTGAACGCAGGAATTGCAGTGCGTGGTGAGGCCTACGCCTTTTCCCGGTGCGCGGCGATGACGAAGGCCACGCACGCGGTGAGTTTTTTTGCGTACGGCACATGCAGGAATTCATTCGGCCCGTGTGCATTCGAATGCGGGCCGAGCACGCCGGTGATGAGGAACTGGGCGTCGGGAAAATGCTTGCCGAGCATGGCCATGAACGGAATCGTGCCGCCTTCGCCCACTGCAGCCGAGGGCTTGCCGTAGAATTGCTGCGACGCGTCGTCCACCGCTTGCTTAAGCCACGGCACGCTTGGCGGTGCGTTCCAGCCGGTGGCGCCGTGGTCATTGTCGAAGCGTACCGTCGCGCCGTAAGGCGGATCGGATTCGAGTAGCCGTTTAAGCGTTTGCGTCGCCTCCGCGCCGTCGATGGTCGGCGGCAAGCGCAACGAAAGCTTGAGGGCCGTGTGCGGACGCAGCACATTACCGGCGCTGGCGATCGGCATGAGTCCGTCCGCGCCGGTAATCGACAACGCGGGGCGCCAGGTGCGGTTGAGCAGGGCTTCGGTGCGATCGGCGACCATCGGTTGCGTCGATCCAGCGAACGGAAAGCGGTCAATTACCACCTCGCCCAGAACTTGCGCCGCACGCCGGGCCTGCTCGACGCGCTCCGCCGGAATCGGGGCATGAAACTCCGGCGGCAGCACCCGCCCGGTGGTCGCATCCTCGAGACGATCGAGGAGCTTGCGCGCGATACGGAACGACGAAGGCACCACTCCGCTGGCGTCACCCGAGTGCACACCCTCGGTCAACACGCTCACCGTGAGAGACCCTTCCACCAGCCCCCGCAGCGAGGTCGTATCCCACATCCGGTCGTAATCGCCGCAGCCGGAATCGAGTCCGATCACGAAATCGACGCGTCCCATTCGTGGCGCGAGCGCCTCGAGATAGGCTGGAAGATCGTAGCTGCCGGACTCCTCACAGGTTTCGATCATGCCGACGCAACGCGAATGGGCGATGTCTTGCGCCTGCAGCGCGCGGATGGCGGAAAGTGCCGCGAATACGGCATAGCCATCGTCGGCGCTGCCGCGGCCATAGAGCTTGCCGCTCTCGAACAACGGATTCCACGGGCCGTAGCCTTCGCGCCAGCCGCTCATCTCGGGTTGCTTGTCGAGGTGGCCGTAGAGCAACACCGTGCGTTCGCTCTGCGCGCGGGTCGCCGGAACGTCGAAATAGAGCAGGGGAGTACGGCCGGGCAGGCGCACGATTTCTAGCTTGAGCCCGTGCACCGGCTGCTTGTTCACCCAAGCTTCGGCCAGGCGGATGACCCGTTCGATATGACCGTTCTTCTCCCATTGCGGATCGAATTGGGGGGACTTGGCCGGAACGCGCACGTAGTCGGTCAGTTGCGGTACGATTTCACTATCCCACTGGGCGGAAATCGCGGACAGAAGCGTGGTTGGATTCATGGTGCGGCAAGTCTACTGGATGCGCGCATCGATTCAAATATCCTTTCGGACAATGTCCTACGCGCGTTGTCGCAACGCGCTGACAGCAGCGCCATGCAGGACGCGCTATGATTATGGCTCGGAGATTTGTTCTGCAGGGAATTCGGAGGTGCTATGAATGTGATGTGGAAATTGCTGCTCGGTGTCCCCGGGTTCGTCTTCGCCGCGCAGGCAGCGGCGCAGATCACCTTCTACGAAGGCGAGAATTTCCGGGGACATTCTTACACCGCTTCGCAGACGGTCTGGGATTTCCAGCCGACCGGATTTAACGACCGCGCCCAATCGGCGGTTGTCGACGGCGGATCCTGGCAGGTATGCGTCGATGCGCGCTTCGAGGGCCACTGCGCGGTCCTGCGCCCGGGGAGCTATCCGTCGCTCAGACCGATGGGCATGAGCAAGAACATTTCCTCAGTGCGGCCGGTCGATTGGGATGCGCGCTACGAGAACCAGGCCCCTGCGCCGTCCGCGGCGCCGCCGGACTATGCCTACCGCGAGCGTCCTGGCGAGCCGCTGTTCGAGGCGCAGGTTACCTCGGTGCACGCGGTGATGGGCCCGCCCGAGCAGCGCTGCTGGGTGGAGCAGCAGCAGGTCGTCAACAATAGCGGCCCCAACGTGGGTGGCGCGATCATCGGCGGGATCCTCGGCGGCGTTCTAGGCCACCAGATCGGTGGCGGCGTCGGAAGGGACGTGGCCACCGCCGGCGGCGCGGTCGCCGGCGCGGCGGTCGGTGCCAACGTCGGCCGCAGCGGGCCGTCGGTATCCACCCAGGATGTTCAGCACTGCGAGACTGTGCCCAACCAGGGTCCGCCTGCATTCTGGGATGTCACGTACAACTTCCAGGGTGTCGAGCATCGGGTGCAGTTGAGCGCGCCCCCTGGCCAGACGATCACGGTCAACGGCAACGGCGAGCCGCGCGGCTAGTCGGCGGCCCCTGCGACGGCTTAGCAGGTCCGGGTTGCGCCGGCAGCGCAGCCTGCGGGTTACCCGCGGGCCCGCTCAGCGCGCGTCCCAGCGCTGAATCGGCACGGTCGAAATGGCATTCATCGGCGAACCCTCGATCACCTTGCGGCTGATCGCGACATAAACCAAGGTGCTGCGCTTGCTGTCATAGAAACGGACCACCTTGGTGTTCTTGAAGAAAATCGACGTACTCTCGCTGAACACGCTCTCCTCCTTGGGCACCTTGTCGGGCAGCGTGATCGGCCCCACCTGACGGCAGGCGATCGAAAAACGCGACGGGTCCTCGGCCAGCCCGAGCGAACCCTTGACGCCCCCGGTGCGCGCCTGGCTGATGTGACAGGCCACGCCTGCAATGTGAGGGTCGTCGAAGGCGTAAACGCAGATCTTGTCGTTCGCGCCGAAGACGCGGAAGGTGGTCGAGGTGCAACCCACTTCGTCCGCATGGGCGACCGGCGCGGCGACCGCAAACAGGACGAGCAGGAACAGGGTGGCATTGAGCTTCACGGCAATCCTTTCGATGCGAGTAACATCGCCCCATTATGGCGCCAACCGCTAGGAGAGTTCAGCACATGATTCTCTGGCTGCTGCTGTTCGTGCTGCTGCTTGCCGCGGGACCCTTGTGGACGCTCGCCTCCGGCAGCGCCTCGCTCCATGGCAATTGGCGCACCGCGAGTCAACGCCCAGTCGGCCTGGCTCCCGACCCGGCTACCCACCCGGAAGCGATCGTGCAGGTCTACGCCAGTCGTGCGTTCAGCTGGCGCGGCGCCTTTGCCGTCCACACCTGGCTCGCCGCCAAGCCGAAAGGCGCCGAGACGTACACTCGCTACGAGGTGATCGGGTGGAATGCGGGCAGGGGACAATCGCTTATTTCTGTCTCCACCACGCGCGCGGCGGACGCCGAGTGGTTTGGCGCCGCACCGCAGCTGATCGATGAGCTGCGCGGCGCCGAGGCCGAAGCGGTCATCGAAAAGCTGCCCCGGACGGTTGCTTCGTATCCCTACGCGCGCGTCTACAACCTCTGGCCCGGGCCGAACAGCAATACCTTCATCGCCTACCTCGGGCGCGAGATTCCCGAACTGCGGCTCAACCTGCCGTCGACGGCGATCGGCAAGGATTATCTGCCGAGCGGCGAAATCTTTGCCCATACGCCGAGCGGCACCGGCTACCAGTTTTCCTTGGCTGGCATTCTGGGCGCGAGCATCGGTCGCGACGAAGGCATCGAGTTGAACGTACTCGGATTGGTGGTCGGTCTCGATCTGCGCCGACCGGCGCTCAAGCTGCCCGGCATCGGGCGCGTGCCGGGCAGCGGTTCGAGCTAGACAGGTCCTTGCATCTGCGCCTACGCGCTCGCCACGATTGCCGATTGCTGCGGGAAGCTGGTGTCCTCGATCTCCACACCGTCCAGACTGAGCGAATTACGCCCGTCGCGCGACGGCTACGCCTGCCTCAACTGCGCCCTCACCAGTCGCTGCAGTATTCGCAGCCGCAGGGCTACCTCCACGTCCTGGTAGTTCCGCAGTCCGGCAAGATTGCGCGTCTCCTGCGGGTCATTCTCCAGGTCGAACAGCAGGTAGGCTTTTCCTGCCGTGTTCACTGCCAACTTCCATTGCGCATTCCGGATCATGATCTCTCCCGCCAGCTCGCACAGCGAACCGTTCCGGACGGGCGACTGAGGGTCCTCTAGGCAGCGCAGCAGCGACTTGGCGAACTGACGATGCCTGATCTCGCCGCCCGCCAGTTCCACCAGCGTCGGTCCCAGATCGAACCACTCGATCGGACTGGCACAGATTTTCCTTTGCGCTCGGCCACTACGAACCTCTGCAGCAGTCACCGGCGTTCGGATGAGAAACGGGATCCGCGCCGCGCTGTCGAGGAAGTTTTCCTTGTAGAGCAATCCATAGTCGCCGTTCATCTCGCCGTGGTCGCTAACGAACGCGACCACCGTGTTGTCCATCTCGCCGCGCGCTTCGATGACCTCGAAAATGGCGCCGATCATATCGTCAATCAGCGTCACGCTGCCGGCGTAATTGGCACGCATGGCAGCGACGTCCTCGGGCGTCACACCGGGCAGGTTTTCGATTTGCCTGTCTAGCGCGCCACGCGCGCGCTGGGCGCCACCCCTCATATCACCCGACAGCGGCTTGGGCATCGCGTCGGGCGCATACGCGCTCGCATACGGTTCGGGCGCATCCCACGGTTCGTGCGGGCCAGGGAAGCTGACCCAGCAGAACCAGGGCTTGTTCCAGTCGTAGGCCTCCAGGTACTCCTTCGCCTTGCGCCCCACGTACGTGTCATAGTATTGCTCAAACCCGAGCGTGGACGGGCGCACGAGGTACGGCTTGTTCGAGTAGCGCTCCTCGAAGTCCTTCTGGTAGGCCCCCCAGATTCCCAACTTTTCCCATTCCGCCGTCATGTGCGACAGCGTCACCCCGCAATTTCGCGGTCCGGCCGTTTCATTCACGTCATCTATCCCCTGCGACTGCAGCAAGTGCGCCACGTTGCGCAGGTCGCCCCGGTGCGCGTTCAGGTGCGTCTTTCCGAACAGGCTCGTGCGGTAGCCCGCATTCCTGATGGAGTTCATCCAGGTCGGGGTATCCAAAGACGTGGTGCAATTTGCCCACACGTTTGTATTGTGCGCGTAGAGTCCGGAAGCCATGGCTCGCCGCGCCGGTATGCACGCCGGCGAATTGGTAACGCAATTCGTGAACTGCACACCCTCCTGCGCGATGCGATCCATGTTCGGCGTCTTCATCCACGGGCTGATGGATCCCAGCGCGTCCCAGCGCTGCTGGTCCGTCATGATCAGAAGAATGTTTGGCTTGCTCACCGACACGTTCCTTGGGGCCGATCTGTCGTCCCGGTCAGATGTGCCCTAATGAAAGACATTGCTAGGAAGGAGTCAAGCTTTCTGAGCATCACAATTCTATGCATCTTTTGCTTGAGGGGAGTTGGGATGCAGGTGGTTTATGGGCAAGGCGGTGTCAATTTCTGGCTAGGCCGATGCCCGCCGGTAGCTGCGCCAGTCGAATCCGAGAATAGAATTCGCATCGCTCAGCCATTTTTGTCTCCTCTTCGTGGACCCGGCGCGCCCGCCCCAACCCCTCAGGCATGACGACGCTGGCCGCCGCGCTTCGTCGCCAGGTGAGCCAATCCGCAATTCACACCTTTGCCGAGTAGGCGCCGGCAGCGCGCACCGCTTAGACGTAGGTGTGGGTCGGACCCGCGACCGCCATGGCCTTCTGATAGGCTGGACGCGACTCGATGCGCCGCAGGTAGGCGAGGCAATTAGGGTAGGGTTCGAGGTCGTAGTCGAGGAAGCGCCGCATGGTCGTGAAGGGAAAGACCATCATCACGTCCGCTGCGGTGAATTGCGCACCCGCGAACCAGGGCAAGCCAGCGAGCTCCGCATCGACGAACCCAAGCATCTGCTTCATCCGCTCGCGAATCCTTCCCGTGACCGGACTCGCGCCCGCTTCCGCCACGCGCGACAGTACCAGGGCAATGAGCATGAGCGACATCAAGCTGCCTTCGGCGAAATGCAGCCAGTAGAGGTAGCGGGCGTAGCTTGGGGCGTCGGGGCGCACCGCGAGCCGGCCCCCGCCGTGGCGATGGACGATATAGTCGACAATCGCTCCCGATTCGGCGAGCAACGTGCTCCCGTCGCGGATCACCGGCGCCTTCCCGAGCGGATGGATCGATTTCAGCGCATGCGGCGCGGCGCCCGTCATCTCGCGCGGATACAGCTCCAGTTTGTACTCGAGGCCGAGTTCTTCCATCAACCAGACGATTCGCTCCGAGCGCGACGTTTCAAGGTGGTAGATGGTGATCATGTCGCTGCGCCGGCGATCCGGCTATTGGCAGGCGATGCGCTTGATCGCCGGCAACCCCGACGGCGAGGCAGCCTGGCGTTCGTAGCTGACGCGGCAAGACGATACGGTCGGCGGGAGCGCCTTCGACAGCTCGAGGCTTGTGCCGCGGTAGGAACACTTCACCCAGTACCCACGCAAGTCCTTCGGGAACTTCCAGGTTGCCGTCGACGAATCCTTCCCACGGACGAAGTCGTTGTAGACGAGGGACGCTTCCTCCTTGGGCGGACCGTTGTAGAACGTGACCATTTCGAGCTCGCTCGGCGCCCTGCTGTACGACAGCGACCATTCCGGCGCGGGCGACGTGCCGGTTTGCGTGACGCTCACCGTATCAGGGCAGAGCGAGTCGGCGGCCGAAGCGGAGCTGGCCGTGAGCAGCGTCACGGCAACGACGAGAAATAGGGGCAGCCTGTGCATGAGGTCTCCGGCTCGGATTGATGCTTTGGATGCGATCGATCGCCAGCGCGCAACGTTCCCGGCTCATGACCAGAAACCGCTTCTTCTATCCAATGCGCAAAAAACTAAGGGCGCCGAGCGCCCTTCTTTGGTAAAAACCAGTCGAATCGGCTCTTTAATCCCAGCTCAACGCTCCGCCGGTCTGATATTCGATCACCCGCGTTTCGAAGAAATTCTTTTCTTTCTTCAGGTCGATCATCTCCGCCATCCACGGGAAGGGATTGTCTGCCTTGTCATACAGCGGGTCAACGCCGATCTGCTGGCAGCGGCGGTTGGCGATGAAGCGCAGGTATTCCTTGAACATGGTCGCGTTGAGGCCCAGCACGCCGCGCGGCATGGTGTCCTCGGCGTAGGCGTATTCCAGCTCGACGCCGCGCTTCATCAGCGCGCGGACTTCCTCCCGGAACTCCGGCGTCCACAGGTGCGGGTTCTCCATCTTGATCGTGTTGACGAGGTCGATGCCGAAGTTGCAGTGCATGCTCTCGTCGCGCAGGATGTACTGGTACTGCTCGGACGCGCCGGTCATCTTGTTCTGCCGGCCCATCGCCAGGATCTGCACAAAGCCAACATAAAAGAACAGCCCCTCCATGATGCACGAGAACACGATCAGGCTCTTCAATAGCTGCTGATCGGCTTCCATCGTGCCGGTCCTGAATGTCGGGTTGGTCAGCGTGTTGATGAACGGGATCAGGAACTCGTCCTTGTCTCGAATCGACTTGATCTCGTGGTAGGCGTTGAAGATCTCCGCCTCGTTCAAGCCCAGGCTCTCGACGACGTACTGGTAGGCGTGAGTGTGGATCGCCTCCTCGAACGCCTGCCGCAATAGATACTGCCGACACTCGGGCGCGGTGATGTGGCGATACGTGCCCAGCACGATGTTGTTGGCGGCGAGGCTGTCGGCCGTGACGAAGAAGCCCAGGTTGCGCTTGACGATCAGCCGCTCGTCGTCGGTCAGCCCGTTGGGGTTCTTCCACAACTCGATATCGCGCTGCATGTTGATCTCCTGCGGCATCCAGTGGTTGGCGCACGCGGAGAGATACTTGTCCCAAGCCCACTTGTACTTGAAGGGGACGAGCTGGTTGACGTCGGACTGCGCGTTGATGACTCGCTTGTCCTCGGCGCGGACGCGGCGGAAGCCGTTGGCCATGGCGTGCGCCTCGGCGTCGAGATCGTGCACGGGCTCACGCGACAGGATGCCGCCGTAGACCTCGACGGAGGTCTGGGCACCGATTGCATCGGGCGATTCGGGCATCGGCCGCGGCTCTCGCGGCGTCACGAAATCGTCTTCAAAGGTGAGCATACTTCTCTCCAGTTTCCTGTCCTGGTGTGCCTTTTGCCCCGCCCCGTCTCCTCCCTCCGGTGCGGGGTTTCTCTTTTCAATATAGCTTCTTTTGATGTTGTTTCAAGGTGTTAATTCCATTTTGCCACTGTTGCTGGCCGACTAAATTCGGCCCTACGAAGACTCTAATCCGGCGTGCGTTTCGTGGGTGCGAATTTATTCGCACGCGCCGTCACATCTGCGACGCCGGGGCCGCGCATTGGGCAACCCATCCGGCCCTACGAAAACCGCCTAATGCACCGCGCTCAACCTCGCATATAAATAATCGGGAGCGAAATCCTGGCCGTCATGCCAGGCGATCGTGGCGAGCCCGTAGTCGAGGTAGAACTGCGCGAAACGCTCCCGGTCGCGCAGGCCCTCGAACTGCTCGCCATAAAGCTCGTCGGCGAGATCGACCACGCCTTTTCTTCCATCGTTGAATTCCAGCCAAACCTTGTAGTCACCAAGATACCGCGCATCCACCACATGACAGGGCACATGCTCGTACTGGGCCATCTA